>CAYMNV010000013.1:49766-50948 GCA_964391915.1 uncultured Oscillospiraceae bacterium | reverse complement strand
TCCTATGCTGTTCAATTTTCAAGGTCCTGGGCGTTGTCTCTTTTCTGAGACAGCTTCGTAATTATATCATCATGATTTTCTCCTGTCAACAGTTTTTCGGCGCAAATTTTCAAAGTTGCAACGTCTCCGGGTGTTCGGTGAAAAACCTTTCACATCGTGTGGAAAACAGGCGATTCCTCCGTAAAGTTTTCCACAGACTTGCAATTCCGGGTGCCCGGCGATATTATAATACCATATATTTTTTAGGAGGTGTCCTCATGCCGATCTGTATTCCAAACGAACTGCCGGCTTTTAAAGTGCTGGAAGGAGAAAACATCTTCGTGATGCCGGAGAGCCGCGCCATGCATCAGGACATCCGCCCGCTGAAGATTGCCATCCTCAATCTGATGCCGAAAAAGATCGAGACCGAGACGCAGCTCCTGCGCCTGCTCGGAAACACGCCGCTGCAGGTCGAGGTCGAGCTGCTCCAGACCAAGACCCATACTTCCAGAAACACGCCCGGCGAGCATCTGCTGAAATTCTACAAGACGTTCGACGATGTCCGGGACGTGCGCTTCGACGGCCTCATCATCACCGGCGCGCCGGTCGAACAGATGCCGTTCGAGGAAGTGGACTACTGGGACGAGCTCTGCGCCGTGATGGAGTGGTCGAAAACCAACGTGCAGTCGGTCTTTCATATCTGCTGGGGCGCGCAGGCCGGCCTATATTATCATTATGGAATAAAGAAGTATCCGCTGGAGGAGAAATGCTTCGGCATTTTTGAGCACCGGCTGCTCAATCCGAACCACAAGCTGGTGCGCGGCTTCGACGAGACCTTCCTTGCGCCGCATTCCCGCCACACGGAGGTCCGCGCGGAGGAGATCGAAGCGGTGCCGGAGCTTGAACTGCTCTCCGTCTCGGAGGAAGCCGGCGTCTATCTCGCGGCCTCCCGCGACGGACGGCGTTTTTTCGTGACCGGGCACTCGGAATACGACCGCGGCACGCTCGCAAACGAGTATTTCCGCGATCGGGACGCCGGTCTGCCGATCGAGCCTCCGGCCCATTACTTTCCGGGGGCCGACCCCGCGAAGGCGGCACCGCACTGCTGGAGAGGACATGCGCATCTGCTCTACTCCAACTGGCTCAACTATTTCGTCTATCAGGAGACCCCCTACGACCTGCAAAAGCTTTGAGCATGGATTG
>CAYMNV010000013.1:0-49666 GCA_964391915.1 uncultured Oscillospiraceae bacterium | reverse complement strand
AAAACGCAGAAAATGCCCGGCAGAGTCTCTCCGCCGGGCATTTGTCATAACTGTACCTTATTTTTTATTCATCAGCAGATCCCAGTTCTTGCGGATGTAATTGTAGCCGGAGATCACGGTCAGAACCGTCATGGCGACCACCAGCACCTCCGAAGCCCACCGGAATGCCTCCGTCACGGGCGAGGCGCTGTTCCATTCGGCGATGGCCTGCCAGAACAGGATGCAGCAGACGCCTATGTCCTGCGTGGCGGTCTTGAGCTTGCCCCAAACGTCGGCGGCGATGACTTTTCCCTTATTTGCGCCGATCAGCCGGAAAGACGTTACCAGCAGGTCGCGGCTCATGATGATGATGGTGACCACGGGCGAGATCAGCCCCTCCGCCGTGAAGCAGACCAGCGCGGAGGTGACGAGGATCTTATCCGCCAGAGGATCCATCAGCTTGCCGAAATCCGTGACCAGATTCTGATACCGGGCGATGTTGCCGTCCAGAATATCCGTAACGCTGGCCGCCGCATACAGGATCAGCGCGATCAGAAAATGCTTATCGAAGCCGAGGAGGAAGGCCGCCACGAAGAGCGGGACCATCACCATCCGCAGCATAGTGAGCTTGTTCGGAAGGTTCAATCTTACGCCTCGCTTTCCGGAATATCTGCGACCAGAGAGCCGCAGAGGTCATAGTCGGAGGATTGATCGATTTTTACGGAGACGAAATCTCCGAGCTTGTGGCGGAACGGGCTTGTGAAATAGATTCTGCCGTCGATCTCCGGGGCGTTCTCCGCGCTGCGGCCGATGAACATCTTGTGCAGCGGATCGTAATTCTCGACCACGACCTCCCGGATCCCGCCGACCTGCTTTTTCAGCAGCGTCCTCGATATATCGGCCTGGAAAGCCATGATGGTCTCGGCCCGCCGCTCCTTGACCTCATCCTCCACCTGATCCGGGAAATCGGCCGCCGGCGTGCCTTCCTCGCGGGAGTAGGCAAAGCAGCCGAGCCGGTCGAACCTCGCGGCCTTGACGAAGACGCCGAGGCTGTCAAAATCCTGCTCGGTCTCGCCGGGGAACCCGACGAGCAGCGTCGTGCGCAGCGTGATGCCCGGCACTTTTTCGCGGATGTGCTTCAGTTGGGCGAGGATCTCCATCATGCTGCCGGTGCGGTTCATGTTCCGCAGGATCTCCTCTTTACAATGTTGATACGGGATATCCAGATATTTGACAATTTTATTCTCTTTTGCAATCACATCCAGCAGCTCGTCCGTGATGCGCTCCGGATAGGCGTAAAGGATGCGGATCCATTTGACCCCGTCGACCGCGCAGAGCTTTTCGAGCAGCTCCGGCAGCTTCCGCTCGCCGTAAAGATCCTCGCCGTAGCGGGTGGTATCCTGGGCGATGATGTTGAACTCCCGCACGCCCTTGGCGGCGAAAGCCTGTACCTCTTCCACAATATCCTCCATCGGGCGGCTGTGGAAGCGCCCGCGGATCATCGGGATGGCGCAGTAGGTGCAGCGGTTGTCGCAGCCTTCCGCGATGCGGATATACGCCATGAACGGCGCGTTGGCCAGGATGCGGTAGCCCTTGAGGGGCACGTTCTCCGGCGCATAGAATTTGCTGACTTTTTCGCCCTTCAGGGCCTTTTTGACCGAGGAGACGATCTCGTCGTTGGCGCCGATGCCGAGCACGACGTCCGCCTCAGGAATCAGCTCCGCGACCTGCTCGCGGTAACGCTCCGCAAGGCAGCCGGTCACCACGACGACCTTCGGGTTTCCGCTCTCCTTTTTGCGGCAGAACTCCAGTACGTTCTGGATGGACTCCGCCTTGGCGCTCTCGATGAACGCGCAGGTATTGATCACGACGACTTCGCACTCGTCCGGGTCCGAAGAAATCTCAAACCCCGCCTGTTTTAGTGCGCCCATCATCAGCTCGGCGTCCACCTGGTTTTTGGAACAGCCGAGGGCCACAAAGCCCACCTTTACGGCGCTGGTCTCTTCCGGCATTTTTTTACCACTCCATTTGTATTTCTTGTCCGGCTTTTTTCATTGCCGTTTTAATCATATCATATCCGTAGCCCAGACGAAAGAGGGCATTGACTACCCGCCGGCGATTTTTTTCGTCCGCGAGATCATCTTTGTATTTCATGGAAATAAGCCGCTCGAGCCGGGATTCGGCACCGCCGAGCTCCGTCTCCGCCTGCCAGACGGCATCTTCGGCCGTCTCGTCGTCGATGCCCCTGCGGCCGAGTTCCTGCCGGAGCCGGATCGGGCCGAGGAGCTTTGCCTCCATCAGGTCGTGCGCAAACTGCACGGCAAAGGCCCCGTCGTCGATCAGGCCGACTTCCTGCAATTCGTCCAAAACCGTCGAGGCCGTCTCCGCATCCGTAAAGCGGCGCAGCTTCTGCAGAAGCTCGTAACGCGAATGAGCCCTGTACTCCAACAAGTTCAGGGCTTTTTCCCTCGTCTCTTCTTTTGTAAAGGGACCGCCGGAAGACTTATTCGTCTTCATCGTTCTCGACATCCACCGACACCGGCTCCACGGACAACACCTTCGACTTCTTGCCGCCCGGTCTCGAGAGCTCGTCGATCTTATCCATATTCCCGCGCAGCTTCTGATCGAGCTCGGCGCAAAGCTCCGGGTTGTCGCAGAGATACTGGCGGACGTTGTCGCGGCCCTGCCCGATGCGCTGGCCGTTATAGGAGAACCATGCGCCGGACTTCTCGACGATATCAAGCTTGACCGCCAGATCGAGGATCTCTGCCTCGCGGGAGATGCCCTTTCCGTAGAGAATATCGAATTCGGCCTCGCGGAACGGCGGCGCGACCTTGTTTTTGACGACTTTTACCTTGGTATGGTTGCCGACGACTTCATTGCCGTTTTTGAGCTGCTCCAGCTTCCTTACGTCGAGGCGGACGGAGGAGTAGAACTTCAGCGCGCGGCCGCCCGGAGTCACCTCTGGGCTGCCGTAGATGACGCCGACTTTATCGCGCAGCTGATTGATAAAGATCGCGACGCTGTTGGTCTTGCTGATGACGCCGGTCAGTTTCCGGAGCGCTTGGGACATCAGCCTTGCCTGCAGACCCACATGGGTGTCGCCCATCAGGCCCTCGATTTCGGCCTTCGGCACCATGGCGGCGACGGAGTCCAGCACGATCACGTCGATTGCGCCGGAGCGGACCAGCGCCTCGGTGATTTCGAGCGCCTGCTCGCCGGTATCCGGCTGGGAGACGAGAAGGCTGTCGATGTCGACGCCGATCGCCTTGGCATAGACGGGGTCGAGCGCATGCTCCACGTCGATAAACGCGGCCTCACCGCCGGCTCTCTGCGCGGAGGCGACAATCTGGAGCGCGACGGTGGTCTTGCCGGAACTCTCCGGCCCAAAGATTTCTACGATCCTGCCGCGCGGTACGCCGCCGATGCCGAGCGCGCAGTCCAGCGTGATGGAGCCGGTCGATATGGCCTCGACGTTGAGCTCCGGCGACTGGCCGAGTTTCATGACCGTACCTTTTCCGTACTGCTTTTCGAGCTGCGCGATGGCCGTTTCCAATGCCTTTTGTTTATCCGCCATATCTCCCACATCCTCCATATATGCCCGCAGGAATCCCTCTCCCGAACGGACACGATTCTTCGTTTACACAACCTATTATAAATGAACTGCTTTTTAAAAGCAACCGTTTTTTGAAAAAATGCGAACAAACGTTCTTGCATGTTTTCCTTCCGGAAAGCAAACAATAACGCGAAAGGAGGTGGATTCCATGAGCTTTGAAAATGTCGCCAACCTCAGTTCCGAAGAGGTCGAAAAAATCAACAGCCTGCAGGACGAGATCAAAAAGACCTGCGGCAAGAGCGTTGTTCTCGTTGCCTTTGAGGATACCGGCAGCAATTCCAGCAGCCAATGAGCCGGAGCCGAAAAAACGCCGGGGGACTTTTTCAGTCTGCCCTCCGGACGGCGGCGCGGTGAAGTCCCCATTTATGAGGATGTTTTCCGCCTGAAGCCGCGTGGTTTTTGAGGAATTCCCGGGAATTATGCAAAAAGCGAATTGACACCGGACGTTTTGTTTGTTATGATAAGGAAGCTATAAAGCGTGTGTTGATGCGTGAGAAACGCCGGCGGAAAACCCGCCGTGGGAATCGGATGAAAATTCCGGGCTGTACCAGCAACCGTGATGCGGATGAAAGAGCAGATGCCACTATCTTCGGATGGGAAGGCGCTCGAGTAAAGTGATGCTAAGCCGGGAGACCTGTCAGTGCATAGAACTCCTGGGATTGAGTGAATTTGCTATAAGCTTATTGTCGACTTATGCAAAAGGGTTGCTTCTCAATCTGGAGGAGCAGCCTTTTTTTGTTGCTTTTCCTATCGGAATAAAAAAACGGAAGGAGCCAAAAACATGAAACGCATCAAAATTTTTGCGCTGATTCTGGCCGTCCTGATGACGCTGACGGCCCTGTCCGGCTGCAATACCGAACCCACCGAATCCTCCGCCCCGGAGACAAGCGAAGAGCAGAGCCTCCCGTCCGGGCAGTCCTCCGAATCGTCTCCCCTGATCACCGTCACCGACATGACGGGCAAGGAGATCACGCTCGACGGGCCCGCCACCCGGATCGTCGCCCTGACCGCCGCGGACTGCGAGATCCTCTATGCGATCGGCGCGGGCGATCTGCTGGTCGGCCGCGGCGAATACTGCGATTATCCGGCCGAAGTGGCGGAAGTTCCCGCCCTGCAGTCCGGCGACAGCACCAACATTGAGCAGATCATCGCGCTGCAGCCGCAGGTCCTCATCATGAGCACCATGGCGCAGACCGAGGAGCAGATCGCGCAGCTCGAGGCGGCCGGCATCAAGGTCGTCGTCAGCGACGCGCAGGATATCGACGGCGTCTACACGGCGATCGGCATGATCGGCGTGCTGACCGGCAAAATCGACGAGGCCGCGGCGCTCATGAACAGCATGAGGGACACTTTCAGCACGCTCTCCTCGGAGGCTGCCGAGAAAAACGCCGACGGCACCCCGAAGACCGTCTATTTTGAAGTCTCCCCGCTGCAGTACGGCCTCTGGACCGCCGGCAGCAATACTTTTATGAACGAAGTCGCCGGGATGCTGGGCCTCACCAACTGCTTCGCGGATGTGGACGGCTGGGGCGAAGTTTCCGAGGAACAGGTCATCGAGCGCAACCCCGATTACATCGTGACGATCACCATGTATTACGGCGAGGGCCCCACCCCGGAGGACGAGATCTCCTCCCGCACCGGCTGGGAAACTATCAGCGCGATCAAGAACGGCGAAATCCTGAATCTGCAGAACAACGAGCTCTCCCGCCCCGGCCCGCGCCTTGCGGACGGCGCGCAGATGCTCTTTGATTTCGTCTACAAAGACGCCGAGTAACCAAACTGCAAAACCGGAGGGGGCGGCGCCATGCTGTCCCTTTCTTGTCAGGAGGATTCGCCTTGAAACGCGATACGGAGAGTTTTCATCCATGGGAATACGTCCTGTTTGCGCTCGCCGTGCTGGGAATGCTGATCGTCTGCGTCTGTGTGGGCAGCGTGAACATTCCGCTCAAAGAGACGGCCACGATCATCTGGGACGCGGTCTGGAAGCTGCCGATGCCGGAGGGGGTCTCGGATTCGATCGTCCTCTCCGTCCGGCTGCCGCGCGTCATCTGCGTCGCGCTGGTCGGAGCCTCGCTCTCGCTGTGCGGCGGCGCGATGCAGGGCCTGCTCAAAAACCCGCTCGCCGACGGCTCTACGCTGGGGGTCTCCTCGGGAGCCTCCCTCGGCGCGGTGATTGCGATCGCCTTCGGGATCACCGTCCCGTCTCTGCCGTTTGCGGGAACGATGGTCATGGCGATGCTCTTTGCCTTCCTTTCGCTGATCATCATTCTCTCGCTTGCATATAAGCTCGACTTTTCCCTCTCCACCAACACGATCATCCTGATCGGCGTGATCTATTCGATGTTTGTGTCGAGCATCCTGAGTTTAATCATCACCTTTGCCTCCGACAAAGTCAAACATATCACCTTCTGGACGATGGGCAGCCTGCAGGGGACAAGCTACGAGAACGCCCTCGTGCTTCTCGTCTCCCTCGCGGTATTCGGCAGCGTGATTCTAAGCAAAGCAAAGGAGCTCAACGCCTTCGCGGTCGGCGAGGATGTCGCGAGAAACATCGGCGTGGACGTCAGAAGGGTAAAATTCCTGATTCTGATCTGCGTCTCGGCGCTGATCGGCGTATGCGTCTCCATCGGCGGAACGATCGGCTTCGTCGGTCTCGTCACGCCGCATATCATCCGGCTGATCGTGGGGCCGAACCACCGCAGACTCCTGCCCGCGTCTCTTTTTGCGGGTGCCATTTTTCTGATGGTTGCGGATCTCGTGGCACGAATCCTGCTCAACCCGCTGGAGCTTCCGATCGGCGTGGTCACGTCGTTTATCGGCTCCATCGTATTTGTCTACATTTTCTATCGATCCAGAAAGGCGGCGTAACGATGCTGGAAATCGAAAACCTGACCGTAAGTTACGGGGACCGGAACGTGGTGGACGGCGTGAGCTTTTCCGTCAGACCGGGCCAATGGCTGATGATCGTCGGCCCCAACGGCGCCGGAAAATCGACGGTCATCAACGCCGTTTCGCAGAATACCTGCTTTACCGGTACGGTACGCCTTAACGGCACCGACATCCGCAAAATCCGCCAGCAGGATTTTGCGCGCAGGGTCGGCGTGCTCACGCAAAACCATTTCGTCGGGTATCCCTTCACGGTGGAGGAGATCGTCCGCATGGGACGGTACGCCTATACGCCCGGCATTTTTTCGAAGGAAAACGGAGACGATAAGGAGCTCGTTGAGCGGGCGCTGGAACTCACGGGGATCGCCCCGCTCAGAAAGCAGTCCGTGCTCACGCTCTCCGGCGGCGAGCTGCAGCGGACCTTTCTCGCCCAGATCTTCGCGCAGAACCCAAGCCTGCTGATCCTTGACGAGCCCACGAACCACCTCGACCTCATCTACCAGCAGCAGGTGTTCGACCTGATCCGGAACTGGATTCACGAGGGGCCGCGCGCCGTGATGTCCGTCGTGCACGATCTCTCGCTGGCGCGCGCCTACGGAACGGAAGCGCTGCTGCTCGACCAGGGGCGGATCGACGCCTACGGAAACATCGACGAGGTACTCTCCCCGGAAAACCTGAAAAACGTCTACGGCATGGACGTCTACGCCTGGATGCAGAAGATGCTTGCGCAGTGGGACGATCAGGAGGAAGTGCTGCCGGTGCGGCTGAAACAGGCCTGAGAAAAATCCGGCCGAAAGCCGATGCGGCCGCCGCGCCGGAAAATTTTTGCGGCGACCGGCGTCAGCCTTATAGAAAAAACTTTCCCGCTCCGGCGAAAAAATACCCGTACAAAGATCCTTACGGGGAGGCGAAGACCGATGATGATCCTTTTGACCGGCGGCTCCGGCTGCGGAAAAAGCTCCTTTGCGGAAAACCTGCTCCAGCGCCTGCCCGCGCCGCGCTACTATGTCGCGGCGATGCAGCCGTATAGTGAAGAGATTCTCAAAAAGGCCGAACGGCATCAAAAGGAGCGCGCCGCGGCCGGCATCCGGACCTTTGAGCGTTACACCGATCTTGCGGGCCTCATCCTGCCGGAGCGCGGGACGGCGCTGCTCGAATGCGTCTGCAACCTGACCTCCAACGAGATGTTTGACGAAGAGAGAAACATCCGCGACCCGGTCGGCCGGGTACTCTCCGGCGTGGAGGCGCTGAAAAAGCAGTGCGGCACGCTGGTCGTTGTGACGAACGAGATCGGCGGCGACAAGTCGGAGGGCTATGACGAAGACACAAGGGCATATATCCGGGTGCTGGGAACTATCAACGCCGCTCTCGCCGATAAGGCGGATGCGGTTTGCGAGATTGTATGCGGCATCCCGGTCATGCTGAAAGGAAATCTTCCGTAAGCCGCTCCGGGCGCACCGTTTTTCCGTGCCCGGCATTTTGCCGTGCCGGTGCAAAAATACAGAAAAAAGGGGGATCCGACCATGATCCTGATTATTGGGGCCGCCGCCTCAGGGAAGCGCGCCTTCGCCGAAACGCTGGGCTATGCGCCCGCCGATATGGCAGACGCCTGCCTCGACGACAGGCCCGTGCTCTTTAATCTGCAGGAGATGGTCTGGCGCGACCCCGGCCATGCCGACGAACTGCTCCCCCTCCTTCTGGAAAAGGAGGCCGTCCTCTGCGACGAGGTCGGCAGCGGGGTCATCCCGGTCATCGGGAACGACGCCGCCGCGCGCAGGGCCGTCGGAAAGCTCTGCATCCTGCTCGCACAACAGGCAGCGTGCGTGGTGCGACTGGTCTGCGGAATCCCGACCGTCATCAAAGGGGTTCTCCCGCAGCTCGAAAGCACGGATTAAAAAATATCAAAAGAAGCCCTTTCCGGAACCCGGAGAGGGCTTCTTTTTGACGAGAGCTTTCACGCAAAACCCGTCGCTTCAACGGGCGGTTTTGATGCCGGGAGGAATACGGGGCCGTGCCGTCGGGGCCTTCGTTTTTGATGCTCCATGTGGGACAAAACAGGCTTCGAGTGCCGTTTGCGGGGTTCCGCATCCCGGGATTCCGGCGCGGCGCCGTTTTTTCTATGCGCCGGGGCGTCTCCCGGTTTCGTTTTTCCCCGACAGAAAAGCGCCGGAGATCCTTTAAAAGGTCTTCCGGCGCTTCGGCGTTTATGGGTTGAACGAACCGATCTCGACGAGATTTCCCTCGGGATCGGCAATATAGGAGGTGCGCTGGCCCCACGACTCCGTCTCCGGCGGCAGAATGGGCGTCCCTCCGCTTGCCGCCGCCTTTGCGTAGGCCTCGTCCACTGCGGCGAAGTTCTCCACGCTGAGCGCCGTCTCAAAGTGGCCGCAGACACCCTCCTCCGCATACCGGAGCGGGCGGCGCACCAGTTTCTCCATGTCGCCGCGGCCGTAAAACAGGAAAACCGTGCCGTCCTTTTTGAGGTAGACGCTGGGGTCCTTCCCATCCCACTCGATTTCAAAACCGAGCACGTCGCGGTAAAAGGCCACCATCGCCGCCATATCCTTCACCATGATGCCGAAGCCGTCCAGTTTCATGGGTCCGCCTTCCTCCTTATCCGCCCTTTTGTGTTTACGGGAAAAGAACCTTTGCCACAGAAAATACGCCGGATACCCCGCCGCGCAGCCCGCGGTATTCAGGATCAGATCGTCCACGTCCGAGACGCCGCTGCCGAAGAAGAACTGAAGGGACTCGATCAGGAATGAGACGCCGAACCCGGCGAGCACGCCCTTCCAGAACGGCACCCTGCGCGCGGCGAGTGCGGCGCCGAGCGGCAGGAAAAAGACGATGTTCCCGAAGAAGAGATACACGAACCGAAGCCAGTCCCCGGTCCGCAGAAGTTCGCCGACGATGCCCATCGGCTCCAGCAGGAAGCTCCCGGAAAAGAGCCCGTGTCTCCAAAAGCCGATCCGGAAGACCGTGATCTGAAAAAGCACGGCCAGATACAGAAAAAACAGGATCCGGGCGGCCGTCTTCCATTTTGGGCTCATCCGATCCCTCCTTGCGGTCAAATTTTTAATAACGGACGGGGCGAAAGGGCCTATCCTCTTTGCTTGCAGCACCCACGGCCGGGAAAAAGCGTTTTCCATCCGCCAAGGCTTCTGAAAAGCTGCCGGCCGCGCTGCCGGGAAGAGTAGTCCGAAGACCGATGAGCGCCCGGAAAGAAGAAAAGTTCTCTTTTTTGAACCGTCCCACCAAAACGGCGGACAGCCGAGTCCGACAATGCCTTTTCCTCCCTGCGGGATTATTCCTCCCGCTCTGCCAGAAGCGCCTGATAGATCTCGCCTTTCGCACAGCCGGAAAGCTTCGCGGCCTCTCTCGCCGCGGCCGATAACGGCATGTTTTCCTCGTCGGCAAGCTTTCTTGCCAGCGCGACCGCGTCCCCAAGCGGATCGGAGGTCTCCTCCTCCGGCATGCCTTCGAGAATCAGCACATACTCTCCCTTCGGCGGATTCGCCTCGTGATAGGCCACCGCCTCCGAGAGCGTGCCGCGCCATGCGGACTCGTGAATTTTCGTCAGTTCCCGCACGAGCACCACGTTTTTATCGCCAAGCACCGCGTACATGTCCCTGAGCGTGCTCAGGAGCTTGTGGGGCGCCTCGTAAAAGATCATCGTGCGGTGCTCACGAATCAGGCTGCGCAGGTGCTCCATCCGGGAGCTGTGCTTGACGCTCAGGAAGCCCTCGAACGTGAAGCGGGAGACGGAGAGCCCCGACACCGCGAGCGCCGTAACCAGCGCGGACGGTCCGGGTACGGCCTCCACCGGGATCCCCGCTGTGACGCACAGCCTCACCAGCGTCTCGCCGGGATCGGAGATGCAGGGCATGCCGGCATCCGTCACGATGGCGCAGTTCTCGCCCGCGCAGAGCCTTGCGACGATGGCCTCGCCCTGTTCCCGTTCGTTGAATTTCTGATAAATGACCATCGGCTTTTTGATGCCGAAGTGGTTGAGCAGCTTCACGGTGACGCGGGTATCCTCCGCCGCGATGAAATCCACCGCCGCCAGCGTCTCTGCCGCGCGCGGGGAAAAATCGCCGAGGTTGCCGATCGGCGTACCGACTACGTATAATTTTCCCATTTTTTTACCCCATCAGGTCGTAATCCGTTTGAATTTCCACCGCAAGGCCGGGTTTCGCGCCCTTTTTCCCCTCCGCGAGAAGTAGCCACGGCTTTTCCTCGCCGGGATGGCACAGCAGGCGCAGGCGCTTCGGTTCAAGGCGGTTTTCCCGCATCAGAGAGAAGAGTTCCGCCATGCGCTCCGGCCGCTGGCAGACACAGAATCTGCCGCCGAACCGCAGAAGCCTCGCCGCCTCCGCGGCAAGCTCCGCAAGGGTACAGGAGGACTCGTGCCGCGCGGCGTCCCTCTCCGGGGCGGCGCAGCCCTCCCCGGCGGAAGTGTCGAAATAGGGCGGATTCGCGGTGACGAGCGTGAAGCTCTCCGCGGGGAACAGTTTTTCCCGCAGATCGCCGCAGACCGGCAGAAACCGGTCGCCGAGCGCGTTTTCCGCAATCGTCTTCTCCCAGAGCGGCGGGGCTGCGGGGCTGATCTCCGCCGCCGAGACGCCGCCCGGAAAGCCCTTTGCGATCCAGCGCACCGGAATGATTCCACAGCCGGTACAGAGGTCGCAGGGCAGTTCCCCGGCTTTTGGCGCCGCAAAATCCGCGAGATACAGGGCATCCTCACCGAAGCCGTGGGCCTTGGAGACGGCCAGGCGGATCCCGAAAATATTTTCAAAACCGCCGTCCGCGGAAACCGCCTCCCCCATCCGTGATAAAACGAAAAACCGGCGGAAAGGTTGCCCTCCCCGCCGAAGTTTTCAGCTGCGAATCATTCCAGTTCCGGCGCGCCGACCGGGCAGACGCTGGCGCAGGAACCGCACTCGATGCACTTTTCCGGGTCGATGACATATTTGCCGTCGCCGTGGGAAATCGCGTTGGTCGGGCACTCATCCTGGCAGGAACCGCACTCAATGCAGTTATCTTTAATCTTATAAGCCATATTTCCGCACCTCCAAAAAATTGTACATCTATTCTATCACATCGGCGGTAAAATGCAATCGTTATTCCTCCGAAGCATCGCTCTCCGCGTCGGTTTCTTCCGGTTTCCGGTCCTTGCGCAGCGAGCGGACCTCCGTCTTGTCAAAGACCTTCGGCGCCCCGTCCGGCGTGTCGTCCATGCGGACCGTGACCTTGCCGGTCATCAGGTTGAGATCAATGACCGTGCCGGCGCCCTCCGGCGTCTTGACCGGAGAACCCATGCGCGGCATCGTGCGGATCAGTTCCTCGTAGCCCTCCTGCTCGTATTTGAGGCAGCACATCAGTCTGCCGCAGGTGCCGGAGATCTTGGCCGGATTGAGGGAAAGCCCCTGCTCCTTGGCCATCTTGATGGAGACCGGCACAAACTCGCCGAGAAAACTCGAGCAGCAGAACGGTTTTCCGCAGATGCCGAGTCCACCCAGCATCTTGGCCTCATCCCGCACGCCGATCTGGCGAAGCTCGATCCTCGTATGGAAGACCGAGGCAAGATCCTTGACGAGATCGCGGAAATCCACCCGCCCGTCCGCGGTGAAATAAAAGATGATCTTGCTGTTGTCGAACGTGTACTCCACGTCGGTCAGCTTCATCTCGAGGCCGTGGGCGGCAATCTTGCTTTGGCAGATGTCGAACGCCTGTTTCTCCTGCCGATGGTTCTCCTCGATGTGGGCGAGGTCCTCGGCCGTCGCGGTGCGCATGACCGGCTTGAGCGGCTGGACCGCCTTCTCCTCGTCGATCAGGCGGTTCGCTGCGGCCACTTCGCCGCATTCCACGCCCCGCGCCGTCTCGACGATGACTTTATCCCCCAGTGCATATTTTTTGCCCTCCGGGTCAAAGTAGTAGACTTTTCCCACTTCCTTGAACCGGACGCCGATGATTTCGATTTTATCGCTCATAAATTCCCTCCGAATATCTGCGCCATTCCGGCGCAAAACCAACTTTGCAGCAGATCGACGCCGCAGTTCTGCCAGAGATCCTCCCGGGCCCGGGAGATCAGTTCCTCCGCCCGCAGCGCCTCGGCGGGAGTTACTTTTTGTCCAACAGGCGGCCGCCCGTCCTTTGCGCCGGAGATTGCCGCCCTGCCTACCCACTCGGAAAGCCGTCTCAGGTAGAGGTCGAACGTCTCCCTCGTTTTTGCCGAGGCGGAGAGCTCCGCCAGCAGGTCGTAGGCGCCGCCTGCGCTCAGCATGGACGGGGTATCCGCCGCAAGGCGCGGCAGCAGCATGCCGTCCGGCGTGGAGAGTGCCTCCGACGCCGCGCCGAAATTGCCGCCGAATACCGCCGCCGCGAGCGCAAGATCCTCCGGCTTTTCCGCCGGGAAACGCTCCCGCAGCAGGGCTTCGCATTCCGCGGGCGCGGGCGCATCCAGCGTGTACACGGAAGAGCGGGAGACGATCGTCTCGCAGAGCGCGAACCGGTTCTCGCAGGTCATGACAAACCGGGCGTGGCGCGGCGGCTCCTCAAGCGTCTTTAAAAGCGCGTTCTGCGCCTCCACGCCCATCTCGCCGATCTCCAGCAGGACGAAGATGCGCTCCTCGGCCTCGCTCGGGGAGAGCCAGACCGACTCCCGGATATCCCGCACCTCCTCGATGTGAAAGCTCCGGGCCCCGCCCCCGCCCCGCACAACCTCCACATCCGGGTGGTTGCCGGAGGCGATCTTTTTGCAGGGCACGCAGTTCCCGCAGGGGAAACCGTCTTTTTTTTCGCAGAACAGCGCCTGACAAAGCCACAAGGCAAGCTCCGTCCGGCCTGTTCCCTTTTCGCCCTCGATCAGGACGGCATGGGGCAGGCGTTTTTCCTTTACCGCGGAAGCGAAAATCTCCCGCAGTTCCCTTGCCTCCGGCATCAGACTTTTTCGAAGCGCTCGACGTTCATGACGAACACCGTCGCGCCGCCGACCGTGACCTCGATCGGCAGGGCGGAATACATGCCGACTTCACTGAACGAGTTGTCCGGCACGATCTGTTTGCGCTTTCTGCTGTGGTGAGCGATGACCGAGATGGCGTCGTCCACCTTGTCGTCGTCGACGCCGATCAGGAAGGTCGTGTTGCCGCTCATCAGAAATCCGCCGGTGGTGGCGAGCTTCGTCACCTGAAATCCGGCTTTGGTCAGAGCGGTGGAGACCGCGTTGCTGTCGTCTCCGGATACGACGGCCAGAATCATTTTCATATCGGATCAGCTCCTTTTTTTCGGGGTTTGGAATCACCGAATCACATGGATGCGCCCGACGCCGTAACGAAGCAGCAGGCGCACGGTTTCCGCGCCGATCGTTTCGCCGGGCACGGAGAGGGCAATGCAGGGCGGGCACGGAATGTTGAGCGAGGCGGCCACCCTGCCCTCCGCCTCCTCGGTCGGGATCTCCTCGCTCTGTGCAAAGAGCGCCTCCCGCATGGGAACCTTCTGCTCCGGCACGAAATCCGGGAGAGCTTCCTCCGCGGGAATCCCGCTACCGGGCGTTGACCGGAGAAAGGCCTCCAGCCGGCTGAAATCCTCCTCCGTATTGAGAGGAGAGGCCATCAGCACCGCCCACGCGGGATTGACGTATTCCGGCTCGATGCCGGACTGCCGCAGGCGGGCGCCGAACTGCTCCGCCGTCAGCCCCGAGGCTGAGACCGAAAGGGTGAGCCGTGCCGGCTCGACGTCTCCCGTAAGTGGGGCGAGGCCGGCTTCCTCCGCAAGGGCGCGCAGGGTTTTCATCCGCGCCGCGAGCGCCGGGAAATCGGAGCGGGCCTTCGTTTCGAGGTAAGCGAGGCAGCCGTCCGCCGAGAGCATGATGAGATAACTGGGACTGGTGCTGCCGAAGAGCCGCATCCGGCGTTTGGCCGTCTCGTAGAGCGACGGGTCGGCGAGGTGCAGCAGGGCGCCGCCGGTCAGCACCGGCAGGGTTTTATGCAGGGAATCGGCGCAGAGATCCGCGCCGAGGTGCATCGGATGGAGGTTGTCTTCGAAGAAAGGCAGGTGCGCACCGTGGGCGTTATCGACGAGGAGGAGCGCGCCGTGGGCGTGGCAGATCTTTGAGCACGCCGCGAGGTCGGCGAGCCTACCGAAGTAATCCGGCGAGGTGAGATAGGCCGCCCGGATGCCCGGATGCCGTAAAAAAGCATGCTCAAGGGCCTCCGGGGTCTGTTCCATCAGCCAGACCGGCTCGAAGCCGCACAGCGCCGCCGCATGGACCGCCGAGCTGTGGCAGTTGCGGCCGATCAGAAACTCCTCCCCGGGCCGAAGCACCGCCGCCAGCATCGCCTGGATGCAGAGCGTGGAGCCGCCGGCCGAAAGGAGGCAATCCCCGCTTCCGTAAATGGAGGCGTATTGCCGCTCGGTCTCCCGGATGGCCTCCCCGCACTCGTAGAGGGAATCCGTCCCCTTCACTTCGGTGACATCATATTCGGAGATTTGGGCAAAAAGCCCTTCCGCCCTGCCTTTATGCCCGGGCATATGGAAGCGGGCGAGGCCTTTTTCCAGATAATCGCCGACGGCTTGGGTGAGCGGCGTCATTTTTGCACCTTTTTCTTCAGTTTCCGGAGCACCGCGTTGAGGCGGACGGCATGCTTCACGAGCTTTGCCGCAAGCGGGCGGTAGACCCGGTCGAATTCGCCGGGCAGCTCGTCGACGCAGCCGTTGAAGCCGCGTTTGAAGCGGTAGAGCCCGTAGAGGTGGTCGTCCTCGTTCTCGGTGTCACCGGAGATGCCCATGAAATCATAGACCGTGCAGCCGGTCTCGACGGCCCAGCGGATCATCTCCCACTGGATGAGGTAGTTGGGCATCACGTTGCGGAAGGCGTTGTCGGAGGCGCCGTAGACGTAGCAGCATTTGCCGCCGTAGTTGGTGGTGATGGTGCCGCAGACGGCCTGCCCGTCATAGAAGCCCATATACAGGCGGATATGTTCGCCGAGGGCATCCAGCATGCGGGCGAAGTACTCCTTGGGGCGGATGTTGAAGCTGTCCCGTTCGCCGGTCACGCTCATCAGGCGCGTGAATTCGTCGAGATACTCCTTGCCGACGACTTTGATCTCCACGCCGTGCTTCATCGCGACACGGATATTATAGCGGGTCTTCTGCGTCAGATCCATCAGCACCTGATCCTCCGTGCGGCCGTGGAGATACAGGCGGTAGTTGAACCGCACCTGAATCCCCTCGAAGCCGGTGGGGCCGTATCGGCGGACGAAGCCCATCTTCCTCATCGTGCTGAGGAATTCCGTGTTGGAGACGAGGACATCCGGGTCGCATTTGAACACGTGGGCCTTATATTTTTTTGCGAGGATGTCCGCGCCGGCAAAGAGGTCGGCAAGGACCTTTTTGTCGTTTAGGTCGCAGACCGGGCCGCGCGGCGCATAGAGAAAACTCGTGCCGATCAGCGGAATCTTCTGGATCAGCACCAGCATGCCGCCGACGATCTTTCCGGACGCATTCCGGGAGACAACGATTTTGCTTTCCCAGTTGGCTTTGACGTCCGGCCACATGGTGGACTGGGTGAAGCAGCTCTGCGGGGAGTGTGAGCAGAATTCCTCGTACTCCGGCCATTGCTCTTTTTTGAGGATCTCCAAATTCAGCCCTCCAGAATCTTATAGTTGCGCTCCGGGATTTCCGGCCCTCTCCATCCGTAGGCGCGGTCGGAGAGGTCCGTTCCGGGGGTATAAACCGGTTTTGCGGTATCCTTGAATTCCTGCCAGCCGGTGCCGTCGGCATGGCGGTTCAGCGGGCAGATATCGGTGCAGCAGTCGCACCCGGAGACGAAGCCGACCCTGCGGATCAGGGCCTCCTCCTCCGCGGTGAGCGCGCCTTTTTTTTGCGTGAGCGCGGAGACGCACTTTGTTTTATCAAAACCCGCGGGGGAAAGAGCTTCGCCGGGGCAGGCCCCGATGCACTTTTTGCAGAGGCGGCAGGTGCCCGGATGCGGAAGCGACTTTGGAAACGCATGGGTCGTGACGATCTCGCCGATCGCGCAGCGGGTGCCGTATTGGTCGCTGATCAGCAGGTTGTCGAGCCCCCGGATTCCGAGCCCCGCCAGCACGGCCGCCCTCACCTCCGCAATCGGGGAGGAATCCACAAAACAGGCGAACCGGTCCTCCGGATAGGCCCGCCGCAGGATCTCCGCAGCCATGCCGAGATATTTTTGGCCGACAAGGTGATAATCCATGCCGACGCAGTAACGCGCCACGTTCCTGCCCTCATTCTTCCCGGTATCCCACGGGATCAGACAGACGATGACGGATCGGATGCCGTCGAACAGCTCGTTTTGCCGGTATCCGGTGCCCGGAAGCGTCTCCGCATACTCCGCGACGCCGCAGCAGTCGAAGCCGGCGGCCTTCATGATCTCCCCGAGCTGGCCGGCAATTATCGCAGCCATCTCAATTCCTCCAGTATTTGCGGTCGAGGCTTCTGTACTGCAGGGCTTCGGCGATATGTTTTGTATCGATCGTCTCGCTGCCGTCGAGATCGGCGATGGTGCGGGCGACCTTCAGAATCCGGTCGTAACCGCGGGCCGAAAGCCCCATGCGCTCAAACGCGCGCATCAGCACGCCCTTTGCGTCCTCGGTCATCCCGCAGTATTTGGGCAGCATGGCCGGCGTCAGCATTGCGTTGCAGGTGATGCCGGTGCCCTTGTATCGTTTGAGCTGGATCACCCTTGCCCGCTCCACCCGTTTACGGATCTCCGCCGAGGACTCGCTCCGGGCGGAATCGGTGAGATCGGAAAACTCTACCGGCATGACCTCGACGTGGAGATCGATGCGGTCGAGCAGCGGGCCGGAGACCTTGGCCATATAGCGGGAGATGGCCCCCTCGCTGCAGGTGCACTTCCTGGCCGGATGGCCGTAAAATCCGCAGGGGCAGGGGTTCATCGCCGCCACCAGCATGATCGAGCAAGGATAGGTCAGGCTCCCGGCCGCCCGGGAGATCGTGACGCTGCCCTCCTCCAGCGGCTGGCGGAGCACCTCCAGCGCGGAGCGGCTGTACTCCGGGAGCTCGTCCAAAAACAGCACACCGTTGTGCGCGAGGGAGATCTCCCCCGGCCTTGGCACGCTGCCCCCGCCGGAGAGTCCCGCCGGGGAAACCGTATGGTGCGGCGCACGGAACGGCCTCTGCGTCATCAGGGGGACCCCCTCCGGCAGAGTGCCGCAGATCGAATGAATCTTGGTTGTCTCGATGGCCTCGTCGAAGGTCATCTCCGGCAGGATGGAGGGCAGGCGCTTGGCGAGCATGCTCTTTCCGGAGCCGGGCGGCCCGATCATCAGCACGTTGTGAAAGCCGGCGGCCGCGATTTCCAGCGCGCGCTTCGCCTCATATTGCCCTTTGACGTCGGCAAAATCCGGGCCGTCGCCGGGATGCTCGGGGATCACAAAATCGGAGGCCTTCGCCGGGGTGATCTTTTTGCCGCCCGAGAGATGGGCGATCACCTGCGCGGCGGTCTTTGCCGGATAGACCCGGATGCCGCCCACGATCGCGCCCTCCGCCGCGTTCTTTTCCGGAATAAAGATATTTCGGATGCCGAGCTTTCTCGCCTCAAGCACCATCGGCAGCACGCCGGATACCGGGCGGATCTCGCCCTCGAGCGAAAGCTCGCCGAGAAACGCGCAGGCGGAGCTGTCGATGCCCGTCTGGCCGCTCGCAATCAGGATGCCGATAAAAATGGGGAGATCATAGAGCGGGCCGGTCTTTTTGACGTCGCCGGGTGCGAGGTTGACGACGATTTTCCCCAAAGGAAACTCGTAGCCGCTGTTTTTGATGGCGGAACGTACCCGGTCGCGGGATTCCTTGACCGCGACATCCGGCAGGCCGACGATTTCGAAAGACGGAAACTGCCCGTCGATATCCACTTCGACGGAGACTTTATATGCGCTGATCCCCAAAAGCCCCATGCTCGCGCAGGCGCAGAACATCTCCAACCGCCGCCTTTCCCATGATTCCACATTTAACCGATTTTATTATATATCAAAATTGATAGGAATTACAAGGGTCAAAGGAAAGAATGGGAAACCGGCCCGAATTACGGGGCTTCCTGTCTTTCCGCAAAACGGTGATTTCCCCGGCGGCCGGACGAGCTCCAAAGCCAACCAGATGTGGGAAATCCGACTTTTGCGCGGGCGATCGGTTTACCGTGGAAAGGCAGGACACACCGGGCACTCTTTCAAAGCGCGGTGTTCCCCGGAATCCGGGAACCTTGCGTTTCCGGTGCGGGAAGGATATAATAAAAGCATTGAACGACGACCGGAGGGGTTATCTGTGGACGAAAGAAACGAATATCTGCGCTGGCGGAACGGCACCGACGAAAGGACTTCCGCCGAGCTTGCCGCCATCGAAAACGACGAAGAGGAGATCCGGGAGCGCTTTTACCGGAGGCTGGAATTCGGCACCGCCGGGCTCCGCGGCCTCCTCGCGGCCGGGGCAAACCGGATGAACGTCTATACCGTGCGGCAGGCGACGCAGGGCCTCGCCGAATACCTCAAACAGACCGCGGAAAATCCGTCGGCAGCGGTCGCCTATGACACACGGCACGGCTCCTGGCTCTTTGCAAAGGAAGCCGCCGCCGTGCTCGCCGCGAACGGCATCAAGGTCTGGCTCTACGCCGAGCCCGCGCCGACGCCGATGCTCTCCTACGCCGTGCGCGAGCGCCTCTGCAGCGCCGGCATCAACATCACCGCAAGCCACAACCCCGCAAACTACAACGGCTACAAGGTTTACGGCCCGGACGGCTGCCAGATCGGCCCCGAAACCGCGGAAGCCGTCTCCCGCTTGATTGCAGAGACCGACGTCCTGACCGGCGCAAAGACCTGCGACTTCGACACCGCCGTGGCGGAGAAAAAGATCCTGCTGCTGCCGGACAGCTTCTGGCGGCGCTATATCGCGCGCGTGATTCAGGAGGGCGTCGACCGGGCGCACCACGCCGGGAACGACCTCTCGATCGCCTACACGCCGCTCAACGGCACCGGGCGGGAACCCGTCGTCCGCTGCCTCTCGCTCGCGGGCTTCGGCAACATCTTCCCGGTGGAGGAGCAGTTCCGCCCGGACGGCGACTTCCCCACCTGCCCCTTCCCGAATCCGGAGCTGCCCGAGGCGCTTGAACTCGGCATCCGGCTGGCGAAGAAGGAAAACTGTGACTTCCTTTTGGCGACCGATCCGGACTGCGACCGCGCGGGCGTCGCGTCGAAGGACGGGGACGGATACCGCATCCTGACCGGCAACGAGATCGGCGCCCTGCTGCTCGATTTCATCGCCCGGGCGAGAATCGAAAACGGGATCATGCCCGAGCGCCCGGTCGCGGTGCGCTCCATGGTCTCCACAAAGCTTGCCGACGCCGTCGCCGCACACTACGGCATCGAGATGCGGAAAGTCTTTACCGGCTTCCGCTATGTCGGACAGGTCATCGCCGAGCTCGAGGCCGCCGGAGAGGCCGACCGCTACATCTTCGGCTTTGAGGAGAGCTGCGGCTACCTGAGCGGCACCTATGTCCGCGACAAGGATGCCGTCAACGCCTCGCTGCTGATCTGCGAGGCCGCCGCCTACTGGAAGCGAAACGGCCTCACCCTTGCCGGCGCGGTGGATGCCCTGCGCGCACAGTACGGATATTATCTCGACAGCCAGTCCAACTTCTATTGCGAGGGGATCGCCGGGGCGGAGAAAATCCAAAACGCCTTGGGCGCTCTGCGCAAACAGGCGCCGCGGACGCTCGCCGGGCGCCCGGTGACCGCGCTCCGGGATTATCTGCCGGAAGCCGACATGCTCGAGCTGACGCTCGGGGAGGACGCCTCCGTGATCATTCGCCCCTCCGGCACCGAGCCGAAGGTCAAGGCCTATTATTCCGTCCGCGGCGAGGATCAAAGCGCCGCCGAGGCCGAAACCGCCGCCCTCAAAGAGGCTGTCACGGAGCTGCTCGGGCTGTGAGATCCCGGCAAAAAGCGCCGCATTCTCTTCGCTTCCCCAAAAAAGAAGAATCAGGCAGAGGCCGAAACCGCAGCCGCCGTGACGGAATTGCTTAATCTGTGAAGTTCCGACGCAGCCGCCGTGACGGAACTGCTTAATCTGTGAAGTTCCGACGGAACCGCCCGGCCTGTGAGAGACTCCGCGAAGCCGCTTGGTTTACGGCCTTTTCCGGCAAGAAGAACGGTCCTTGCTTCCTTCAATTTTCCGAAAAAAAGGGATTGCATTTCAAACATGTTTGTGTTAAAATACGCTTACTGGTGTAAAAAAACGGGTTTATTTAAGATATAAGCTCTGGAAGAAAGAGGTGACATACATGAAGAAGGGTATTCATCCGGATTACGGTCCGACCACCATCACCTGCGCATGCGGCGAGGTCTGGCAGATCTGCTCCACTAAGAAAGACATCCACGTAGAAGTCTGCTCCAAATGCCATCCGTTCTACACAGGGCGTCAGAAGCTTGTTGATACCGGCGGCCGTGTCGACCGTTTCAAAAAGCGTTTCGGCATGGAATAATCCAAAACGAAAGCCCGGTTTTCCGGGCTTTTTTTCTTAGAAACAGGATTCCGGAGAGGGGGCTGCCGCATGCCCGCATACAAAACCGCCGCAAAGAACGGCGAGGCGGAATTCACCGAGAAAAAATCCCGCTTCATCGGGCATCTGGCGCCGGTCTCTTCCGAGGAGGAGGCGCTCGCCTTTTTGGAGCGCATCCGCGCGGAGAACCGCACCGCGAGCCACAACGTCTTCGCCTATCGCCTCCGGGAGCAAAACCTTGAACGCGCCTCCGACGACGGCGAGCCGCAGGGCACGGCGGGCGTCCCGGTGCTGAAGGTGCTCCAGGGAAAGGAACTCGTCGACTGCTGCTGTGTCGTGACGCGATACTTCGGCGGCACGCTGCTCGGCACCGGCGGGCTCGCGAGAGCTTATACGCAGGCGGCCGTCCTCGCGTGCGAGGCCGCGGGCATCCTCACGATGGCCGAGACGATCGACTACGCGCTGGAGACGGATTACGCCGGCTACGGCAGGCTGGAACATTACGCGGCGGAGGAGGGCATCCGGGTGCTCGGCGCGGAATTCGGCGCGTCGGTCGTGCTCAGGCTGCGCATCCCTTCCGAAGAAGCTTCCCCGTTTGAGCACGACGTTGCGGAGCTTACAAACGGTGCCGTGATACCCGTGCTCACAGGAAGAGGCTGGAACGCCGCGGAGCCCGGCTAAAGGCCTGCGCCGGCGGAAAGTATCCGTCCGGAAGAAAAGCACCCGGACTGCGGTACATCCTGCGCGGAAAAACGCGGATGTTTCCCGGAGCGAAGGCTCCGCGGACGATCGCAAGACGGCTGCCGGGTCTGTGGCGGCTCCGGGCTGCGTAAAACGGTTTTTGGCCGAAGCTTTTGCCAAAAAAAGCGGTCGGATGCGAAAAATCGGTGAAATCGGAAAAAGAGGTGTCGAAATGACTCTGGAAGAAGCGGCTGCGCGGTACGGAAAGGATCCGTTCGCGACGAAGGCGCTCGGCGCCGTGATCGAAGAGGTCGGGGACGGCTACGCGAAATGCTCGGTGGAACTCCGGGATATCCACAGAAATTCCGCCGGGAACGTGATGGGCGGCGTGCCTGCCGTTTTGGCGGATTTTTGCTTTGCGGTCGCCTCCGACGCGGATGCCAACCGCATCGTCACCCTCAACAGCAGCATCACCTATCTGGGCATGGCGAAGGACGGCCGCCTGATCGCCGAAGGGCGCCGGATCAAGGATGGCCGCAGCACCTGCTGCTACACCGTGGACATCACGGACGGCGTCGGAACGCAGGTGGTCGTCGCCAACATCACCGGATTCCGCATGCGCTGAACCGTCGGGTAAAACAGATCCGAGGACCGCTCTGTCGAAAAAGGGCGGTCTGTTCTTTTGCCCGGGAGTGTCTCTCTTGCGCGGATTTCGTTGACGAAAAGGGGTTTTCTATTTATAATATAATATATAAAAATTCATATTTTTGCCATAGAATAAAAAAGCGCATGACGCGCACCCTATCATTTTTAAGGATGGAATAACATGAAACCTACGTTACTGATTATGGCGGCCGGGATCGGCAGCAGATACGGCGGCGCGAAACAGATCGTGCCGGTCGGCCCCTCCGGAGAGAGAATCATTGATTACACCATATATGACGCCTATCGGGCCGGATTTGGGAAAGTGGTCTTTCTGATCAGCCATGCGCTGGAAAAGGATTTTGTCGAGGTCGTGGGCGAACCGGTCTCCCGCTATATGGATGTGGATTACGCCTTTCAGGAGATTCCGGAGAAATACGCCGCGCTCGGCCGCAAAAAGCCGCTTGGAACCGCCGAGGCCGTGCTGCTCTGCAGGGACCTGATCGACGGGCCTTTCGCCGTGGTCAACTCCGACGATTATTACGGCGCCGGCGCGTTTCGCACCATTCTGCCCGCGCTGGAAGCTATGGAACACGCTTCCGGAGAATACGCGATGCTCGGCTACCGCATTGAGAATACGCTGACGGAGCACGGCAAGGTCGCCCGCGGGATCTGCCGCGTCGAGGATGGGTTCCTGCAGGAGATCACCGAGCGCACCCATATCGAGAAGCGCGGCGCCTGCGCGGAATTCACGGAGGATGAAGGAAATTCCTGGACGCCGGTCCCGGCCGGAACGCCCGTTTCGATGAATTTCTGGGGCTTCACGCCGGATATCTTCGACGACCTCGCGGAGGCGATGGCCTGTTTCGAGGCCGGCGAGCTGCAGGAGGACGCGGCGAAAAAGGAGTGCTACCTGCCCAACGTGGTCGGCTCGCTGCTCCGCGCAGGACAGGCCAAGGTCCGCTGCGTGGAATCTCCGGACCGCTGGTTCGGCGTCACTTACCGGGAGGACACCCCCACGGTCATAAACGCCCTGAAGGACCTGACCGGCCGCGGCGTCTACCCCACCCCGCTCTGGGATCATAAATAAGACCTTTCCGGCTGCGGCGCGTGAAGAAAACGTATCGCAGCGGCTGTGAAACGGCGGCACAGGAGCGATCCCGAAGCGGGAACTCCGGCGCCGCTTTTTTGTTGGCTCCGGCTTTTCGGGGCCCCACGCAAAAAGAGATTCGTAAATGATAGACAAGATACTATCCGGAATTTTGGTCAATACTCCGTTTTGACAAAGCGCGCCGCTTTCCCGTATAATAAAAGAGGGAGTATAATTATACATATTTATATGGAAAATGCGTTTTTGTATGTCCCTTATATGCCGAATCTACTCTGAAAGGCGGAATGCCACCGTGAAAAAAGAGCTCAAAGGCAAATTAAACGAGACATTGACCGCAGTTTTGCCGGTTTCCGGAATCATTTTGATTCTTCACTTTACCATAGCGCCGATGCCCTCCGGCATTTTGGCGCTGTTTCTTTCATCCGTTGTATTTCTGATCCTCGGTATGACACTGTTTACCCTCGGCGCGGATTCCGGTATGACGCCGATGGGAAATCAGATGGGCGCAGCGCTGGTCAAGCTCCGGAATCTGCCTCTCTTTATCATCACGGCCCTGCTCCTCGGCATCATGATCACCATTGCGGAGCCGGATCTGCAGGTGCTGGGCAACCAGATGCCGAAGGCGACGCTGTTTATGCTCGGAGAAACGGAGGTCTCCGTCGGCTCCGCGTTGATTTACGCCGTGGCGCTGGGCGTCGGGATATTTCTCGTCATTTCCGTGCTCCGGATTCTGTTTAAAGTCAGCCTTTCCCTGCTGCTGATCTTTTTTTATCTGATTACCTTTTTGCTTGCCGCCTTCACCGGCGACGAATTCCTCGCGGTCGCCTTCGACAGCGGCGGCGTCACGACCGGCCCGATCACCGTTCCGTTCATTCTGGCGCTCGGCGTCGGCATCGCTTCGGTGCGCGGCGGGGACAGCGCCCGCGACGACAGCTTCGGCCTTGTGGGGCTTTGCTCCATCGGCCCGATCCTCGTCGTCACGATCATGGGCATGCTGACTCCCGGCGGAGCCACCTATACCTCCGAGCCGATACCGGACATCGGCAGCTTTTCGGGGCTGATGGGGGCCTATCTCGACGCCCTGCCGCATTTCGCATGGGAAGTCGCGCTCGCCCTTTCTCCGATCTTTGTGTTTTATCTGATTTTTCAGATTTTCTTTCTGAAGCTTCCGAAACATGTCATGCAGCGGACGCTGATCGGCGGGGCGATCACCTTTTTGGGTCTCGTGGTCTTTTTGACCGCCGTCAACGTCGGGTTTATGCCGGTTGGAAGCTACATCGGCGGCATGATTTCTTCGCTGGATTCCAACTGGGTGCTGATCCCGATCGGCATGGTGGTCGGCTTCTTCATCGTCGCCGCGGAGCCCGCCGTCCATGTGCTCAATGAGCAGGTGGAGGACGTCACCGGCGGGGCGATCTCCCGGAAAGCGATGATGATTGCGATGATGATCGGCATGTCGGTCTCCGTCGGCCTTGCGATGACGCGGGTGCTGACCGGCATCTCCATCTGGTATTTGATCATTCCCGGCTATGCGCTTGCCATCGGGCTCACGTTCTTTGTTCCCAAGATTTTTACCGCCATCGCCTTCGACAGCGGCGGCGTCGCCTCCGGGCCGATGACCGCGACCTTCCTGCTTCCGTTCGCGGTGGGCGCGTGTGAGGCCGTCGGCGGCAACATCCTGATGGACGCGTTCGGCGTTGTCGCGATGGTCGCCATGACGCCGCTCGTCACCATCCAGATCCTCGGCGCCATCTATGCCATTAAGGAAAAGCAATCGGAACGCGCGGAGATTCCCACCGCGGAAACCACCGCCGAACTGGAAGAGAAGGAGGAAGAGATCATTGACTTCTGAAAATCCTTCCCGCAGAAAATACGACCCCGTCGAAATGCTGGTTGCCATTGTGGACCGCGGGCTCGGCGAAAAGGTGGTGGGCTTCCATCAGGCGCAGGACGTCAAGGTCAACATGATCTGCCTTGGGCGCGGCACCGCCAGCTCGCACATCCTCGACCTGCTCGGCCTCGGCTCCACCGAAAAAGACGTTGTGCTGAGCTTTGTGCCCGTCAGCCGGGTGCAGGAGGCGCTCGCGAATCTCAGCGAGAAGATGGAATTCAAAAAGCCCGGAAAAGGCATTGCTTTTTCGATCCCGATCAACAGCATCGCCGGCGCGAACGTCCTCCACTATTTCACCACCGCATCCCTTGAGGAGGAGGAATAAACATGGATGAGCACAAAACCGAATATTCCCTGATTGTCACGATCGTGAACCGCGGCTACTCCGACGAGGTGATGGACGCCGCAAAAGAAGCCGGCGCACAGGGCGGCACCATCCTCTATTCCCGCGGCGCGGGCATCCACGAGACGGAGACCTTCTTCGGCATCTCCATCCAGCCGGAGAAGGAGCTCGTGCTGATCCTCGCAAAGGAGGAGATCCGCGCCCCGATCATGCAGGCCATCGTGCGGAGGGCCGGCCTCAACAGCGAGGGCCGCGGCCTCTCCTTCTCGCTGCCCGTCAGCGCGGTCACGGGCATCTGCCACCTGAATAACGAAAAAAATCCGTAAGCGCCCCACATAGAATCAAAAAATCCCTTTCACCTTTCGGCGGAAGGGATTTTTTATCATATAAAATCGTGGTTTCCGCCGTGCACAGAGCCGCAGCCGGATATCTCGAATTTTGTGCATTCGGGCAGGCTGCGGACGATGCCATCGCGGCGGGCAAGTCTTTTGGGCAACACATTTTCATCTGCCGGTCCTGAAAAAAATGCCGCCCGCTTTTTTGAAACCCGGGGATCTTGGCACGGGGCAGCAGGCAGCCGGCGACATTTCCGCCGACCGGCTTGAAAATCCCCCGTACCTGCCCGGAAGGGCAACGTTATCTTCGACCCCGTCAGTCATCCTGCGATTTCTGCGGGTCGTCCGGACGGCTATCCGGCGGACCGTGCTTCTCTCCCGTATTGGCGGCGACCACCGCGGCGATCTCCGGATACCGCGCCATCAGCTTGTCGTAATTCTCCCGGAGATGTGGGAACAGGCAGTCTTTGCAGTTCTTGATGCCGTCCTTTGTGAACGTGAAATTGCCGCCGCAGCGGTCGCCCAGCGTGTACAGCGGGCAGTAACAGAACATGCAGTTGAAATTATCAGGGTCGTCGGTTTCGTGGCAGGGAAAGAACTCGCAGTCCCTGTGCTGAAAATACTTGTATTTTTCCGTTTTCACCTATACTCCTCTCCGGCCGTCTCCAGAAGCCCGTCTTTTTTTGCCGCCTCGATCAGCTCCGTGATCCGCCGGTTGCATTCGCCGACCGGCGCGCCGGCGTCGATCACCCTGCGGCAGCGCCGCATGGCCTCCAGCGCCTCCCGCAAAGTCGCGTCGCGGATGGCGCAGAACGGCTTTTCGGTGATCACCCGTGCGGCCAGATGCCGGGCAAGGCGGCAGTCGACGTCTCCCGGATCGAGGATGCCGGTGCAGAAGGGCACGCCCTCGCGCTGCAGTTTCCGGTAGACCGGGATTCCGCTGCCGCCGCCCGCGATCACAAAGACCTCGGGCTCCCCTTCCGGCCTCGGGAGCTCCACGCTGCCGAAGGAGACATCGTAGGCATCCTCCCCCAGATCGTACAGCCAGCGGACCTCTTCATCCCGGAAGATCTCCTCCGGCGGGCCACAGCGGAAGATCGTATCGCCCCTGACGCAGATCACCTTGTCGGAAATCTTCTGCGCGAGGTCGATCTCATGCAGCGACATCACGACGGTGATCTGCTTTTCGCGGGCCATGTGCCGCAGAATATCGAGCAGCTCGAGCTTATACCTGATATCGAGATAGGCGGTCGGCTCATCCAGCACGATGATCCCCGGCTGCTGGCAGAAGGCCCGGGAGAGCAGGATTCGCTGCCTCTGCCCGTCGCTGATCCGGTTGAAATCCTTATCGGCGAGGTCTTCTACGCGCATGATCTCCATGGCGTTCTGCACGATCTCCTCGTCCTCGGCCGTCAGGAGGCCCATCCGGCCGGTGTAAGGATACCGGCCCGTGGCCACGATCTCCCGGCAGGTCATGAGCTCGGTGCGCACGCGCTCCGTGAGCATGACGGCCATCCGGGTCGAGAGCTCTTTATAAGACATCTGCGCGACGTCGGCCCCGCCGATCCACACCGTCCCGGCGACGAGTCGGAGCTGCTTAAAAAGGCTTTTGAGGATCGTGGATTTCCCGGCGCCGTTCGGCCCGATCAGCGTGACGATCTCACCCTTGCCAATGCCGAGCGCGATGTCGTGGATCATCGCCTTTCCATGATATCCGACGCTCAGGTTTTTTGTCTCCAGCTGCCATTCGCTCATATCTTCAATACTCCTGATGTTTTTTCAGCATGATCAGAATCACGATGGGCGCGCCGAAAACCGCGGTCACCGTGCTGACGTTGAGCTCCGTCGGGGCAAAGGCCGTCCGCGCGATCAGATCGCAGAGCATGCAGAAGACCGCGCCGCCGAGAAACAGCGTGGGGATCACGATGATCGGTTTCGCCGTGCGCAGGATCTTTTTGATTAAAAACGGCACCGCAATGCCCACGAAGGAGATCGGCCCGGCAAAGGCCGTCACGCAGGCGGTCAGGATGCTCGAAAGCAGAATGACGGCAATCCGCAGCAGCCGGATGTTGACGCCCACGCTCTGGGCGTAGGCCTCCCCCATCTGGAACGCGCCGATGGGCTTTGAGAGCAGAAACGTCAGCAGGAATGCGGCCGAGACGATCCAGAAGGCGGTGTGCACGTTGCTCCAGCCGACGCTTGAAAAGCTGCCGAGCGACCAGTTGTGCAGATTCACAATATCCGAGTCGTCGGCGAAGGTCACGATGAAATCGGTGACGGCGGTGCAGATGTAGCCGACCATGATGCCGGCTATCAGCAGGATGGGCATCTGCCGGAGCCTCCGCGAGAGCAGCAGGATGAAGCCGGTGACCAACAGAGAGCCAAACAGCGCCGCCAGTATGAGCACGGAGGAGGAAACCTCGCGGTAACGCTCCAGAAAATTGATCATCACCAGCGCGACGACCATCTTGGCGCCGGAGGAGATGCCGAGCACGTACGGCCCGGCGATGGGGTTGCGAAAAAAGGTCTGGAGCAGAAATCCCGACAGCGCGAGCGCGCCGCCGAGCAGTGCCGACAGAAAAATCCGCGGCAGGCGAATCTGCCAGATGATCCGGTACTGCGCCGTCTCCTCTCCCATGCGCCGAAAAAGGACCCCAAAGACCTCCTCCGGGGTGATCGTGACGCTGCCGGAGTAGATATTGACGACCGCAAGGGCAAAAAATGCGGCGGCCAGAAGCAGAAGAATAAGCAGGTACCGGGACCTTGCCTTCAGGCGGTCCGTCATCCATGCGGAAGTCTTGCTTTCAGCGTTCATAATTCCTCTCAGACGGTTTTTAATATAATTTATACAGGAACGTCGGCTGAACCTCCGTTCCGTCGTCGGATGTCAGCATCAGATGAATGTCATGCACAATTTCGCCGTTGACGTCGGAGGCCTGATATAGATATTTGGTCGTGCACCAGACATGCCCCTCCCGGACGGCCTTAAAATCGGCAAACAGCTCGTTTTTGGCGAGCAGGCCGTCCACAGATTCCAGCGGCTCGTCGATGGAGGCGTTGTAGATCAGGAAATCGGCGTCCCGCGCGGAGGCATAGAACGTCTCCATATCCATCGTGACCGAGGAGGAGGCCGTCTCGGAATCCCCGAGGTCGGAAAAGATGTAGCGGCCGCCGGCCATCTCGATCATTTTTGGGATATAGTCGCCGGATTTTTTGGTCACGACCGCTCCGTTGGAATTGATATAAAAGAAGGCGACCGTTTTTTCGGTGTTGACGAAACCCTCAAGCTCGGCCGCGTACTGTTTTTGTACGCTGAAAATTTCCTCGGCCGTCTCCTCCTTGCCAAAGAGAACGGCGTAGGCTTTGATCCATTCGGTGCGGCCCAGCGGTTCCGGCTCGTAGCTCGACAGATCGATCCAGACCGGGATGCCGAGTTCCTCGAGCTTCTCCTGTACCTTCGGGGAATGCAGGATCATCGTGGATTCGACCGCGAGGCCGCATCCTTCCGAGAGAATCAGCTCGTAATCCGGCGCGCTGTACTTGCCGGCATAGAGGATATCTCCCTCCTCCATCGCCCGGGCCGCGTTCTCGAGATACCAGCCGTCGGCCTCCAGCCCGGAGAAGCGGATGCTTGAAAGGGTATCCAGCGCGTCGAACTGGCACATGGCGGCGGTCGCCGCAAGATAGATATTTTTAAGCGGCCGCTGCAGCACGATAAAGCGGCCCTCGGCGCCGGCGGGGACTTCGGCTCCCTCGGGCACAATCAGGTAGCTGCGCATATCGCTGATCTCGACGACCGCATAGCCGCCCTCGTAAAAATATACATCAAAACACTCCGCGTAATCAAGCTTCATCGTCGAAACATAGACGAGCCCGTCGACGGCGGGAGCCTCCGGATCGGCGGCGGTCTCTCCGGATTCCACCGGTACGGGGACGGCGGCGCCGGATGACTCCGATTCCGCCGTCCCGGCTTCGACCGTTCCTGCTTCGGCCGCGCTGCACCCCGCCAGAAGCACGGTCAGAAACGCAAGGATCAGTGCGGCAAACTTAATTCTCATAGATTGTAAGTACATAATCGACCACATGCGGGCTGCCCATGGCGACGGTCTCGGCGCTGACCGGCGTCTCGCCGTTCAGGACGACCGGAATCACAAATGTGGAATCCCCGCCCTCGTTCGTATTGAAATATTTCTCGCCGTTTACTTCCGCGTAGGTGTAATTCGAGCTGCTGAAGACGATGGTGGCAAAGGCCGTCCCGTCCCGCATTTCGACGCCGCTGCAGGAGATCGTGACGCGCCCCGAGCCGCCCGTGAAGGAGAACGTATAAGCGCCTTCTCCCTCCGCGGCAGGCTCTTCTCCTGTGGAGACAAGCGTGTCGGAGCGGAAGGTCAGCGTGCGGTCGTACCACTTGGCGGTGCTCTCCGAATAGACGGCGACCGGCATCTCGCTGTCGAGCGCCGGGACGGCAAATGTATAAGTATATGCGCCGGAGCCGTCCGCAGCGGCCGGGATACGGTCCGTTTCCGCGGCCTGAAGGGCATCCTTCGCAAGGCCAGCATACAGGGCGCTGTAATTGTTGTTGGCCGCGGTCAGGCGGGCCGTCATCACGCCGTCCTTCACCGTCAGCGTGCAGGCCGTGACCGTGAAGAGCGCGGAGTCGGACGTCACTTCCGCAGTATAGGTGCCGTCCTTCGGAACCGTTCCGGACGCGGCGGCGAGCGTTGCGGAGTCGAAATAAAGCTTGTGATCCTCCCAGGTGTCGCTGCCGGCCGAATGGAAGGCGACGGCGAAGTCCTTATCGAGCGACGGGATCTCCACGGTGAAGCGGAGCCCCTCGCCGGGCAGAACCGCCTCCGCGGCCGCACCGGCAAAGACGGCGTCGCAGTCGGCATCCGCAACCGTCAGCTCCGCCGTCATCACGCCGTCCTTTACCGAAAGCGCACAGGCGGAGATGGCCGGGCCGTCCGATTCGACATCGACCGTATAGGAGCCGTCCTTCGGCACGAGATCGTACGGCTGAAGGCTCCCGGAGAGGAACTGCAGCGTGCGGTCGTACCACTTGGCATATTTGATCGACCACGAAGCGACCGCCGTATCGGTATCCAATGCCTCGAGGGGCAGCGCGAAGGTGTGCGCGCCGTCCTCGTCGAGCACGCAGGGGATCCATTCGCTCTGCGGCACGGCATCCGCCTCGGCGCCGGTGCCGGGATAGAGATAGCCGTATCCCGTGCCGCTCATGGTCAGCACCGCCGTCATCTTACCATCCCGGACATGCAGGACGCACTTGACGACGCGGAACATTTCGGCGTTGGAATTGACCCCGATCGAATAAAGTCCGTCCGGAACCATGCCCTCCGCCTCCGGGCCGCTCTCTTCGGCGGATGTTTCCGGCTCCGAAGGAAGTTCGGAGGATTCCTCCGCCGGGGAACCGGCACAGGCCGCGAGCGCCAGAATCAGCAGCAGGCAGCAGAGCAGCCCGGCAATGCGGGAAAGTTTTTTCTTCATATTCCTTCTCCTTTAACGTCCGCGGCGGGCGTGGTTTTTTTGAGAACCGGAGCCTGCCGCGGATCCTTCCATATTTTAAACCGGATGCGGCTCAGAGCCCGGCATCCGTGATCGCGGTCTGCAGATGCTCGACCTCGACGGCGCGGACTCCCTCGTTTTGGCCGAGGCCCTGGATCCGGCACTCCACCTCGAAGCCGGCGGCCTCAAACGCGGATTTCCACGAATCGGCCTCATCGCCCGCCATGTCGTTGTTGGCGTGGTCGCCGGCGACGATCATGAACGGATAGAGCACGACTTTATTTGCGCCGTAGGCGGTAACCGCGGCGATCACGCTGTCGATCGCGGGATAGCCCTCGACGGTGCCGACGAATGCGTTTTCGTAGCCTTCGGCGTGCAGCATATATTCGAGCTCGCTGTAGGTGGCGTTGGCAAAGTGCTCGGTGCCGTGGCCCATGAAGACGACCGCCGTGTCGGCAGCGCCGGCCTCCGGAACCTTGGACATCACGGCGTTGATGACGTTTTCGTAGTCCTCTTCGGTTGTGAGCAGCGGCTTGCCGACGATCAGCTTGCTGAAATAGCCGGAGTAGGCGCTCACATCCGCGGCGACATCGTCGTACTCAAAGCCGGGCATGACGTGCGTGGGCTGCACGACCACGGTGCCGTAACCGTCCGCAATCAGGCGTTCCAGAGCCTGCTGGACGTTGTCGATCTGCAGGTTGTCGCGGGAGGCAAGCTTGTCGATGATGATCTGGGATGTGAAGGCGCGGCGAACCTTCCAATCCGGGAAAGCCGCGGCGACATCCGCCTCGATGGCCTCGATGGTCAGGGCGCGGCTGTCGTTGTAGCTGGTGCCGAAGCTGACGACCAGAATCGCTTTCTTTGCGGGATCGCATTCGCCCGGCGTCACGACCGCGGGCTGCGGAATCACGTAGCTGCCGCCGTCGATCGCTTCCTGAATGTGGGTGAGGTAGCGCTGCTGAACCGCTTCGTTCTGGCCGAGGCCCTCGATCCGGCATTCCACTTCAAAACCGGCGGCCTCAAACGCGGTCTTCCACGAATCGGACTCATCGCCCGCCATGTCGTTGTTGGCGTGGTCGCCGGCGACGACCATAAACGGATACAGGATGACCTTGGCTGCACCGTAGGCGGTGACCTCGGCGATCACGTTGTCGATCGCCGGGAAACCCTCGACGGTGCCGATAAAGGCGTTTTCATAGCCCTCGTCGTGCATCATGTGCTCGAGCTCGCTGTAGGTGGCGTTGGCGTAGTGCTCGGTGCCGTGGCCCATGAAGACCACCGCCGTGTCGGCGGAGCCGGCCTCCGGAATCGCGGACATCACCGCGTCGATGACATACTCATAGTCCTCTTCGCTCGTGAGCAGCGGATCGCCGACCGCAAAGAAATCGAATTGATCCGCATAAGGGGTGACCTCGGCCACGACGTCGTCGTACTCGAAGCCGTTCATGATGTGGGTCGGCTGCACGACGACTTCCTTCACGCCGTCGGCAACCAGCTTCTCCATCGCCTCGGCGACATTGTCGATTTCCGTGCCGTCGCGGGCGGCGAGCTTGTCGATGATGGTCTGTGCCGTGAACGCACGGCGGACCTCCCAATCCGGGTAGGCCTGTGCGGCTGCGGCCTCGATCGCGTCGATCGTCAGGGCGCGGCTGTCGTTGTAGCTCGTGCCGAAGCTGACCATCAGGATTACTTTTTCCGCCGCGGGCTCCTCCGCCGGAACTTCCGTCCCCGACGGCTGCTCCGGCTCGGACGGTGTCTCCGTACCTGCGCAGGCGCCGAGAGACAGCACCATAAGGAGCGCCGTCAGCATGGCAAGAATTTTTTTCATTTTCTCTGGTTCCTCCTGTTGTTGTACTGGCAAACATCCGCCAACCGCACCGGTCACTTCACCCATTTAGAATTTTATCCGCAAAAAAATCCCCTGGCGTCATGCCGGGGGAATCCTGCTTTTATCTATGGTTCCGCGCCGTATCCGCAAGGAGGCACCGAAACCGTCGTTTACGCACGATATTATCCGAAATCCCGCGGAATCATAACGCAAACATATGGGCAAGTCTTCTGACTCCGGATTCCCGTGCGGTTTCCCTTCCCAAAGTTTCCTTCAGTGGATATGAGACCGCACCATCCGATTACAGCAACGGCATTGTGTGGGAATTTCACCCAACTTCCTTCTTGGCTCCGCGGCGGCGGAGACTCATATGCGTGTAACGGTTGGTATTCAATTGTCGACGCTATTGTAGCCTTTTCCCTTTCTCCTGTCAACCTTTCCGGCCCCCCCGGAGGCGTTTCCCGCAAAAACGGAAACGGCTTATTCACGGCGATCCATCGAGGCCTGATACAGCAGCGCGTTGCAGACGGCCGCGGCTACGTTGCTGCCGCCCTTGCGCCCGCGTGCCACAATATAGGGGATGGAACGCTCTGAGAGCGTGGCGATCAGCTGCTCCTTTGCCTCCACCACATGGACGAAACCGACCGGCACACCGATCACGAGCAGCGGCGCGGGTACGGCATCCTCCTCGAGCAGCTCGCACAGGCGGATCAGGGAGGTCGGCGCGTTCCCGACGGCCCAGATCAGCGGAATTCCCAAAGAGGCCGCTTTCTCCGCCGCCGCGACGGAGCGCGTGCAGCCGCGGCGCTTTGCCTCGGCCGAGACGTCGGGATCGGAGACGAAATTATACACCTTCCCGCCGAAAGATCCGAGCACACGGCCGTTGATGCCGGATTGTGCCATATGCGTATCCGTGACGATCGAAGAGCCGCCCCGCAGCGCCGAAATGCCCGCCTCCACGGCGCCCTCCGAGAAAACGAGGCTGTCCGCATAGTCGAAATCGGCCGTCGTATGGATGACACGCAGCACGACCGGCTCAACCTCCGGCGGAAACACGCGCCCGCCGAGCTCCTTTTTGATCGTCGCCATGCTCCGGCGCTCAATCTCCATAGGGGTCATGGGTTCAAACTGGTAATTCATCGGTCTTCTCCAATATTTGATAGATTTTCTCCATATCGAGCGCCTCCCGGACGCCGGAAGCGAGCGCATCATACTGCTTTTCCTTGTATTCGTTCCAGTCCTCCGCCAAAGCGGCCGGCGCAAGCCCTTTGGCCGCCAGCAGACAGCCGACGAACCGCGAAACAAACTCCGCCTTTTCAAACAGGCCGTGGACGTAGGTGCCGAAGACATTGCCGCAGGAGAGCCCGTCCGGGCGTTCCCCGTCCAGCAGGGAGAAAGCGGGATGCTCAAAGGACGTTTTGCCCATATGGATCTCGTAGCCGGTGAAGGATGCTCCTTTTAAAGCCGCGAAAATGCCCTCCGCGTGCGTGACCGTTCCCTCCGTGCGGGTGCGGGTCTTGCCGGAAGCGAAGACCGTCCCGCAGGGCAGCAGACCCACGCCTTCCGCCTCGCCGCCGGTCTCGACGCCCTGCGGATCGGAGAGATGCCTCCCCAGCATCTGGTAGCCGCCGCAGACGCCCACCACCGCGCCGCCGGATTCCGCGTGGCGCCGGATCGGCTCCTCGAGCCCGACGGAACGCAGCCACGCAAGGTCGCCCATCGTGTTTTTGGTTCCCGGCAGGATCACAAGGTCGGGATGCCCGAATTGCCCGGGCGTCTCCACATAGCGCAGGGAGACCTCGTCCATCCGCTGCAGGGGGTTAAAATCCGTAAAATTGCTGATGTGCGGCAGGCGAATCACCGCGATGTCGACAGCCCCGGAACCGGCCTTTTGGGAGAACCGCTCCGAAAGGGAATCCTCGTCGTCGAGGTCGAGCCTCATGTACGGCACCACGCCCACCACCGGGCGGCCGGTGAGCTCCTCCAGCATCCGGAGCCCGGGCTCGAGGATTGTCACGTCGCCCCGGAATTTGTTGACGATGAGCCCGCGGATGCGCTGCTGGTCGGCCTCATCCAGCAGCTTGACCGTGCCGTAGAGCGACGCGAACACGCCGCCCGGATCGATGTTGCCGCAGAGCAGTACCGGGGCGCCGGCCATTGCCGCCATCCCCATGTTGACGAGATCCTCATGCTTGAGGTTGATCTCCGCCGGGCTACCCGCTCCCTCGATGACGACGATGTCGTTTTCGGCGGCAAGCGAAAAGAACGCATTCTTAATATCCGGGACCAGAGACTGCTTCATCGCGAAATATTCCCGCGCGGTGAAGTCCCCGTACACGCGGCCGTTGACGATCACCTGCGAACGGGAATCTCCGGTTGGTTTGAGGAGGATCGGGTTCATCCGCACGGAGGGCTCGATGCCGGCGGCCTCGGCCTGCATGACCTGTGCCCGGCCCATCTCGAGCCCCTCGTTGGTGATAAAAGAGTTGAGGGCCATATTCTGGGACTTGAACGGCGCGACGGAGTACCCGTCCTGTCGAAAAATCCTGCACAGCGCGGCGCAGAGGAAGCTCTTGCCCGCGCTTGAGGTGGTGCCCTGTACCATAATGGTCTTGGCCATGGAATCCCTCCCTATTTAATGGATGCAAGAAGCATGCCCCGTGCTCATGGAAATTTGCATTTTCACGAGCCCGTGCTCATGCGGCTTTTCAGATAAAAATCAGCGGGAGCAGCACAAACAGCGCCCAGCTTGCCGCCGACGTCATGAGCATCAGCCGGTTCGCCCGGCGGATATCCTCCGCCTCAACCGGCCGCGTGTCATCCCCGACATAGGGCTTTTCGACCAGCACGCCGCCGTAATAGTTCGGCCCGTTAAGCCGCAGCCCGAGCGCGCCCGCGCAGGCCGCCTCGGTCTGCGCCGAGTTCGGCGAGGCATGCTTGTTCCTGTCCCGTAGAAAAATGCGCCACGCGCCGCCCGCGGAGAGTCCGGCAAGCGGGGCAACAAGGCACATCAGCACGCCGCTGATGCGGGCGGGCAGGCAGTTGCAGGCGTCGTCAAGCTTTGCCGCGGCGCGCCCGAAATAGAGATACCTCTCATTTTTATACCCCACCATCGAATCCATGGTGTTGACCGCTTTATAGAACATTCCGAGCGGCGCGCCCCCGAGCGCCATAAAGAACAGGGGCGCGATCTCGCCGTCGGAGGCGTTCTCCGCCACGGTCTCCACCGCCGCCCGGGTCACGCCCGCCGCATCCAGCCGCTCCGTATCCCGGCCGACGACCATTGAGACCGCACGGCGCGCCTCCTCGAGCGTCCCTTTCGTCAGCGCATGGTAGACGGCCATGCCGGCGTCGCGCAGGGACCGCGCCGCCAGAAGCTGGGCGCAGAGCAGCGTTTCGAGCACGAGGCCCGCATACGGATGGAGCAGATACGCGCCCGCCAGCACCGCCCACGTAAGGCCGCCGGAAAACAGCGGCACAAACACCGCCATCACGGCTCCGGCCCGGAGCTCGCCCTGTGCCGTTTTCGGGAATCTTTTGCGCAAAAAGCGCTCCATCGCCGCGATCAGCTTCCCGATCCCCTGCACGGGGTGTGGAATCCAGCTTGGATCCCCGATCAGCAGATCCAGCATAAAGCCCGCCGCAAGGGCGTACAGATGCATCGTCATTTTTGTTGCCTCCATTCCGCACAGGCCTTTACGAAGGCCGCCGCCGCTTCCGGATTTCCATAGAGATAAAGATGCGGGAATCCGGCATAACTGTGCACATCCGTGCAGCCGCAGGGCCAGTGCCCGGCCGACTGCGGCCGCTGCGCCGTAAAATCCTCTCCGGGAGATTCGCTCTCCCAGTAATGGAACTCGTGGGCCGGGCAGGCGGTTCCGCGGGGACCCAGAAGGCCATCCCGCTGTGCCGTCAGCGTCACATAGCCGAAGCGCGTGAGCTTGCCCGTCGGGTACGCCCTGCCCGGAAAGATACCCGCCATCGGGAAAGGCCTTCCCTCCGCATCCTCAAGTATGTCGTGCAGGTAGAGAAACCCGCCGCACTCCGCAAGGAGGGGCATTCCGGACCGTACGGCCTCCCGGATGGAGGCGAGCATGGCGGTATTCCCTGAGAGCGCTTCGGCATGGAGCTCCGGATAGCCGCCGCCGAGCCAGAGCCCGGAGATCCCCTCCGGCAGGCGCTCGTCGGCAAGCGGCGAGAACGCCACAAGCTCCGCGCCGAGCTTTTCGAGCAGGCGCAGATTCTCCGCATAATAAAAACAAAAAGCGTTATCCCTCGCGACCGCGATGCGCGGCTTTCCCGGCACGGGGTCGGGCAGACGCGGCTCCCGGATTTCCAGTTCCGGCGCGGAATCCGCAAGCTCTATAAGCGCATCCATCCGGATCGTCCGCTCCGCCTGCTCCGCGAGAGAGGCCAGCTTCTCTTTGATATTTTTGATTTCTCCGGCGGTCACGAGGCCCAGATGCCGGCTTTCGAGCGCGGCCTCCGGCATCTCCGGCAGATATCCGTAAACCGCGAGCCCGGTTTCCTTCTCGATCATCTCCCGCAGGCGCCGGTACTGCGCCTCGCCCACATGGTTGAGGATCACGCCCCGGATGCCGGAATCCGGCCGGAATTCGGCCATTCCCTTACAGACCGCCGCCGCGGAGAGAGAGCAGCCCTCGCCGCCGAGCACCAGCACAACGGGCGTTTCGGTCGCCCTCGCCACCTCGTAGGCGGACGCCGTTCCCGAGGGGCCGATGCCGTCGTAAAAGCCCATTGCACCTTCCAAAACAGCCAAACCGCAGCCTTCTGCGCTCTCCGCGAGCAGGTACCGAAGCGTATCCGGGCCGGTGAAGAAGAGGTCGAGGTTGGCCGCCGGGATGCCGGTGACCTTGCGGTGAAACATGGGGTCTATGTAATCCGGTCCGCATTTGCAGGAGACCGGATCGAGCCCCCGGCGGCAGAGCGCCCCTAGCACCGCACAGGTCACAGTGGTCTTGCCGCCGCCGCTCACCGGTGCCGTGATTAAAATTCTCGGAATCGCTCTCATGCGCCGCCCTCCCCGGAAAGAAGATAGACCGGATTGTGGGCCTGCATCAGGTGGTAACTCCCGGCAAGACGCGCCTTCGCCACCGCAAGCTCCGTAATTTCCATGTCTTTGAGTTCCAGAAGCCCGAAGCAGCGCACCGCCTCCGCGAGCGTCTCGAGCGTGACCGCGGTCACGGCGATCCGCACGGCCGGATTTTTTTGCAGCGCCAGCCGCAGGATCTCCTCCAGATTCCCACCGGAGCCGCCCACAAAGACCCGGTCGGGCTTCGGCAGCTCTTCCAGAATCCGCGGCGCCTCCCCGGCAACGATCTCCAGATTCCACGCGCCGAATTTTTCCCGGTTTTGTTCCAGCAGGGAGAGCGCCTCCCCATCCCGCTCCACGGCGAATACCCGTCCTTTTGCCGCGGTGAGCGCGCATTCCACGGAGACCGACCCCGTACCCGCGCCCACGTCCCATACGGTGCAGGAGGGGGTGAGCCGCAGCTTCGAGAGGCAGACCGCCCGGACCTCCGCCTTTGTCATCGGCGTGCCGCCGCGGAGAAACGACTCGTCCGGAATGCCGGGGAGCGCCGTTTCCGAGCGGACGGGCCGGTCGTTGCAGACCAGCAGCACGGAGAGATCGGAAAACGCCATTCCGGCAAGCTCCCCGGCCGCGCCGCGCACGATGCGCTCGTCCGGATAGGAGAGCCGCTCCCCGGCAAAGGCGGTGAGTTCCCCCATGCCGCGGTCCGCGAGCTCCCGGCAGATATCCTGTACGCGCCGGTTTCCACCGGTCAGAAAAAAGACCTTATCGTGGCTCTGCACCTCACCGGCGCAATCCGCCTCGCGCCCGTGCACCGAGACGCAGCACACATCCTGCCACGCCGTATGCGCCTTCGCGCAGAGGTACTGAAGCGAGGACAGACCCGGCAGGACGTCATATTCCCTGTCTTGCAGCAGCGGAAACAGGCTCTCGGCGCCGCTGTAAAATCCTGTGTCGCCGGAATAGAGCACGGCCACGTTCTTTTCCTCATGGAGGCGGACCGCCTCGGCCACCTCCTCCGCGCGGACCGCCGGGAAGCGCTCGGCCGAAAGGCCGGAGAATGTCTCCAGCAGCCGCGCCGCGCCGATCAGCACCTCCGCTTCTTCGACGGCGCGCTTTGCCGCTATCGTCAGCGTATTGGGATTTCCCATGCCGATCCCGATCAGGGTCAATTTTCCGCTCATGGCCGGACGCTCCTTTCCGTATGGAAACCCGCGCTTCCCGCAGGCAATTATTCGTTTGTTTAAATTCCCGGACAGCCGTCAAACCCGAAAACGGATGCCCGCCCCCGTTAGCGGCAGCCTTTCCGGCGTAAGAATCCGTTTCTCCCGCGTCGGGCTCTTTCATCCCGCTCCGAAACCCCCGGGTGACGATTTCAAAATCAAATATCGCCCGCGCCCGTGGCGGCCTTTCCGGCGCTGAAATCATTTTTCCCCGCGAGCATCCGGTTTTTCGTTTCCGCACACAGGTGTCAGTCCCGGCAGGTTTCGGGGCAGGAACCGTGCTCACGGCTATAGTTTTTTTCCAAAGCGTGAATCAGTTCCTCCCGCGTCAAGCCGGTCTCCTCCTGCCTGCGGATCACAAGCAGCAGGGCGCCGGCTTCTTTCGCGGCCTGCGCCTTCTCGGCAAAGCCGCCGGGCGCGCCGGTATCCTTGGTCACCAGCGTGCGGATGCCGTATTCGAGCAGCACTGCGAGATTCATTCTCTCGCTGAACGGCCCCTGCATACAGAGGATATGGGTTGGCAAAAAGCCCAGCCGCAGCGCATGCGCAAGCGACTCCTCCTGCGGCAGGATGCGGATGTAGAGCCGCTCCCGGTAATTCGGAACGGCGGTGAACGCCTCCAGCTCCTTGCTGCCCGTCGTCAGCAGCGCATTGCCCGGAAGGTCGCCCAAAATCCGGGCGGCATCCACAGTATCTTCCGCAAAGCGGATTTCGCAGCCGCAGGCCGGAACCTGCGGCCGCAGCAGGCGCAGATACGGCAGGCCCGTCTCCTCTGCGGCGGCGCGGATATTTTTTGTCGCCTCGCAGGCGTAAGGATGCGTCGCGTCCACGACGGCCGCGAAGACGTTTTCTTTTATGTAGGCGGCCATCCCGGCTTCGTCCATCCGGCCCGTGTGGATCCGGATGCCCGGGATCTCTTCCAGCAGCTCGCCGCCGTATTCCGTGGCGGCGGCGGCGGTCACCTCCCAGCCACATGCGAGAAGTTCCGCCGCGAGTTCCCGGGCATCGGCCGTGCCGCCGAAGAGCAGAACCCGTTTATTCATGGAGCGGATACCCGCGCGGCGTGACCATACGGCCGCCGAGCTCCTTCGTGCGGGAGTTTCCGACAAAGACCGTTGTGAACATATCGGCCGGCGTATCCCGCAGTTCCCGGAGCGGCAGAATCCGCATGGATTCCTCCTCCCGACCGATCTGCCGTGCCATACCGCAGACCGTCTCGGGGGATTTCTGTTCCAGCAGGATATCGCAGGCGCGGGCGAGATAATCCGCCCGGTGGAAGCTCGCCGGATTGTAGAGGCAGAGGATGAAATCCCCTTCCGCCGCGGCACGGAGCCGTTTTTCGATCACTTCCCACGGCGTCAGCAGGTCGGAGAGCGAGATCACGGCGAAATCGTGCCCGAGGGGCGCGCCCAGAAGCGCGGCTCCGCTGCAAGCCGCCGTCACGCCCGGCACGACCTCAATCTCCACCGGCTCCGGCAGCGCGGCGTTCAGCTCGAGGCAGAGCCCCGCCATCCCGTAGACGCCCGGGTCGCCCGAGCAGACCATCGCGACGGTTTTTCCTTCCGCCGCCTTTTCGAGCGCCGCCCGGCACCGCTCCTCCTCGCCGCACATGCCCGTGGAGAGAACCTCCTTCTCCGGGTAATCATCCCGGATGAGGGAGATATACCCGCTGTATCCGGCGATCACCTCGCAGGACCGGAGCACATCCGCCGCCCGGAGAGTCATATCCTCTCCGCCTCCGCCGCCGAGCCCGACGACGGTCAATTTTCCCGCCATGCCGTTTCCTCCTTAAAATACACCGCATAGGGTGATGCCGATGCGGCAACGGTCACGCCGCCGCCGGCCTGTTTTTTTATCAATAATTTCCCGCCGGAGAACACTGCCGCCCGCTCGCAGACGTTGTCCACGCCGACCGTATCCTTTACAAAAGCGGAAGCGGCAAATTCGCCCGGCACCGCGGAGAGCTCCTCCGCCGTGAAAAAGCAAATCGGCCAGCCCATCCGCTCCGCAAACGCGAGCAGCCCCGCTTCATCCTTTTTGACGTCGATCGTCGCCAGCCGGCAGACCGCCTTCGGCGAAATATGATGCTCATGCAGCACGTTGAGCACCACCGCCCGGATCTCCTCCTCCGAAATGCCGCGGCGGCAGCCCACCCCGACGGTGACGACTTTTGGGATCAGGCGGAGCGTTTCGGCAAACGCGGAGGCCTCCTCATCCAGCGTGACGCGGACGCCGAGCTCCGGGCGGAGATGTTCTCCGCCTTCCCCGTGCGCGGCGGAAGCTTCCGTCACACTCGGGTCCGACACGCTTTGCGCGGCAGAAACCTCTAAAACGCCTTCCGGCAGAGGCCCTTCGGCCGGGAAATCGGAGCAAAAGCCGACTTTTTCTCCCCGGAGCAGCGCCGCGGAAATATGTTTTGCCGCCTCCCGCCCGCAGATGGCAAGCTCCTGCTCCGCCGCCCAAACATCCACGGCAAAGAGGCCGCTTACGTCCGTCGCCGTGGAAATTGCCGCCTCGCCGCCGGTCACTTCGGCAATTCTGCGGGCAAGCGCGTTCGCGCCGCCCACGTGCCCGGAGAGCAGCGGGATCACATACCGGCCCGCCTCATCCACCGAGAGGACGGCCGGATCGGTAAATTTGTCTTTGACGAAGGGCGCGACGGCCCGCACCGCAATTCCGGCCGCGCCGACGAACACAAGCGCGCCGCCGCCGGCAAACCGTTCCCCCGTCCATGCGTGCAGGTCGGGAAGGGGCAGAGCATCCGAGCCGAGCTTTTCCGGCGCCCAGACGGACGAGCCGGGGAAGACCGCGGCGATTTTCGCTGCAAGTTCGCAGCCCCGCGCGGTAAATGCGGCCAGCGAAAGCATCATTCGGCTTCCGCCTTCCGGAAGCCGTGCGAAAACGCCGGGTCGTAGAGCTTCGAGCGGTCGTAAGCCCCGTGCAGGAAGCCGCCCACCGTGATGAGCGCCGTGTGGGTGACACCGTTTTCCTTTGCCGTCTCGGCGAGCGTGCCTACCGTGCAGCGGAAAACGCGCTCCTCCGGCCAAGTCGCTTTATAAACGATCGCGGCGGGCGTATCTGTGGAATATCCGCCGGCAATCAGATCCGCCGCAACCGTTTCGAGCATGCCGGCGGAGAGAAAGATCACCATCGTGGCCCCGTGAGAGGCGAGCATCCGGAGCTTTTCGCCCTCCGGCATCGGCGTCCGGCCCTCCATGCGGGTCAGGATCACCGACTGAGAGACTCCGGGCAGCGTGTATTCCGCCCGGAGCGCCGCCGCCGCCCCACAAAAAGAGGAGACGCCGGGGCAAACATCGTAGGCGATGCCGAGCTCGTCGAGCCGATCCATCTGCTCGCGGATTGCGCCGTAGATGCACGGATCGCCCGTGTGCAGCCGCACGGTGCTCCCGCCCACCGCCTCGGCCCTTTGCATCTCGGCGATAACCTCCTCCAAGGTCATGGAGGCGGAATCAAAGATCCGGCAGCCGGTTTTGCAGATTTCCAACAGCGCCGGGTTAACGAGCGAACCCGCGTAGATGACGGCGTCCGCCTCCCGCAGAAGCCGCTCGCCCCGCACCGTAATCAGATCGGCCGCACCCGGGCCCGCTCCTACAAAATGAATCATTCCGTCTCCTCCTCTATCGCCGGATGCCGCCGCAGAAGGGCATCCGCTTCTTTTGTTTTTCCGAGAAAGCCGTGTTTCTCCGTGAACATGACCGCCCCGATCGCAAGATCCGGACCCGCCCGGCGCCGGAGATGCTCCTCCATTTTTTCCATCACGGAGGCCATGACAGGCTCCCGCAGGCCGGCCTCTTCCAGAATCGAGATCGCCTCGTCCACGGCGACGCAGGCCATGATGCCGGAGACGGTCTCTTTCGGCGCGCCGCAGAGGGCCGCGTGGGCACAGAGCGTCTCCATCCGGCAGTCCGCATATCGCGAATGCGTATTCATGACGCCGGAGGCCACCTTGACAAGCTTCCCGGCGTGGCCGATCAGCAAAACGGACCGGAAGCCCTCGAGCGCCGCGAAGTCGATCGCCTCGCCGATGTGGTTGGAGCATTCCGCCGCGTGGGTTCTATCCAATGAAATACTTTGCATATACTCCGCACCGATATTTCCGGGCGTAAGGATCAGGTCGCGCAGGCCCCCGGCCGCCTTCACCCGGATCTCCGCGCGGATCGTATCCACGATGGCCTCTTCGCTCATCGGGCGCACGATGCCGCTGGTGCCCAGGATGGAGATGCCGCCCGTCACACCCAGCACCGGGTTATAAGTATGCAGGGCCCGCTTTGCTCCCTCCGGCGCAAATACCGTCACGCGAAAGCCGCCTTGATATCCATAGCCGGCGGCGGCGGCCCGGAGCTGTTCTCCGATCATCTGCCGCGGCGTGCGGTTGATCGCCGCCTCGCCCACGGGCTGATCGAGGCCCGGTTTCGTCACGCGGCCGATGCCTTCTCCTCCGAGAATCCGCACACCCAACTCTTCCTGCAAAGCGACTTCGCAGAAGATCCACATCCCGTCGGTGGCGTCGATGTCGTCCCCGCCGTCCTTGCGAACCCCGCACCACGCGGCATCCGCCGAGGTGCCGGTCTCCTCGATCTCTATGCGCACGGCGATTCCGGCCGGGGTGTTTACTACGACCGCCTCCGGCCATTCTTTTGTAAATAAGAATTCGGCGGCGGCTCCGGCGGCGGCTGCCGCGCAGGTGCCCGTCGTGTAGCCGCAGCGCATCCTGCGCCTGCCGACGTCCATATATTGTTCCAGCACGCCTACTCCTGCCCCGCCTTCCCGTGTTTTTCCTTTACAAGGATCAGCGTGAAATAGCCCGCGTCGTCCGGGATCGTCTCCGCGCCCCGGCAGAGCTTCTCGCCCTCCATGCCGCAGTTGACCGCCGCAAAAACCTCATGTTCCTTATCCTCCGCGAGCTGCCGCCGGAGTTCCGTCAGGGCCGAGGCCGGCTTCATCAGCACCTTGGTGCCCGGCAGCCGGAGCAGGGATTCGTCGGGATAAGACGCCGGGAAGATATGTAATTCTTCGCTGTTTTCCGCGAGCCCGATTCCGAACCGCGCCGCCGCCGCGCAGAAGGAGGGCACGCCGCTCACGATCTCCGCGGGGTAGCCGTCCGCCGCCGCGAGGCGGTGGAGATAGAGATACGTCGCGTAGACGGTCGGATCCCCGAGCGTCAGAAACGCCGCATCCTTCCCCTGGTCGAGAAGAGCCTCGATCTCCTTTGCAGCCGAGCGGTAATACGTCTCCAGCGCCCTCCGGTCCTTCGTCATGGGCCAGTCCAGCTCTAAAACGGGCTTGCCGGAAAGCTCCGGGACGGCTTTTTCGGCGATCCGGTAGGCCGCCGATTCGGTTTTGGGTTTTGCGGGCACGACGATGACCTCCGCCTCCCGGATGCGACGCACCGCTTTGAGCGTCATCAGTTCCGGGTCGCCCGGGCCGACGCCGATGCCATAAAGCGTTCCCTTCATGGTTCCTCCTGTCTCCGGGCATAAAAAAACCCGGCCGCAAGACCGGGTAACCCTTTTGAGGCGCGTTCCGGTCTTGGCGGAATCGCGGCGATGCCCCCATGTATCTGACTGGGCAGTCTGCAACGGCTGCCGCACAGTGACCGACTCGTGGGTTCTTATCCCTTTCCATGTTCCGCGTTTGACGGCGGATGGAGCATCGTGCATATTTGATTTTTTCGAAATTTATTATAGCCGCTTTTCCCCGCATTGGCAAGCAGATTCTCCTTTCATCCGCGTTTGCAGCAAAAAAGGTCATCCGCGTGCTGCTTTTAGGGCAAAGGGGCTGCCGTTTTTTCTCTGTGCCCCGGCGGAGAGAAATCCGAGCAGGAAAAACGGAGAAGCGGGCCATGCGGATCTCAATCCTGAGGTGCCGGCAAAAAAAGCGCATGCCCGATCCGGCGCCTTTATCGGGCGGCATATCCGCCGACTCCCGCGTATGCGCCCAAGCTGGGCGTGATGCGGCATATTTGGTCACTCCCAACCCGAAAAATCGGAATTTTATGGCTTACGGACGGGATTTCCGTGCGCAGAGTCCGACCTCCGTGCATAAAAACACCGGCGCGGCATATGCCGTACCGGTGTTTTAAAGTCATTTTCATGTTGCCTCCCGGCGAAAAAAGGCTCCGCGATTCCGGATGCTTTTATTTCATGCCGAGATTTTTCTCAAGGATGTCAAGCTCGTCGCCGAGCGCCTTTGGGAGCTTGTCGCCGAACTTCTTATAGAATTCGCGGATGCCGGCGGCCTCCTCCTTCCAGAGTTCGGGGTCGACGTCCAGCAGCCCGGCAATCGTCTCCGCCGTGATGCCCTCGAGGCCCTCGGTCTCGATGTCCTCCGGCTTCGGCTCGTAACCGATCGGCGTCTCGACCGCGTCGGCGGAGCCGTCGCAGCGCCCGAGGATCCACATCAGCACGCGCATATTCTCGCCGTAACCCGGCCAGATGAAGCTGCCGTTTTCGTCAGTGCGGAACCAGTTGACGTTAAAGATTTTTGGCGCTTTATCGCCGAGTTTTTCGCCCATTTCGAGCCAGTGCGCGAAATAGTCGCCCATGTGGTAGCCGCAGAACGGCAGCATCGCCATCGGGTCGCGGCGGACCACACCGACTGCACCGGCGGCCGCGGCCGTCGTCTCGGAGGCCATGACGGAGCCGACAAATACGCCGTGCTGCCAGTCTCTGGATTGATAGACCAGCGGGGCCGTTTTTGCGCGGCGGCCGCCGAAGATCATCGCGGAGATCGGCACGCCGGCCGGATCGTCGAACTTCGGGCTGACGCACGGGCAGTTCTTTGCGGGCGCGGTAAAGCGGCTGTTCGGATGAGCACCCTTTTCCGTGGCGGTCTTACCGTTCCAGGGGTTGCCCTTCCAGTCGATCGCGTGCTCCGGTGGATTTTTATCGAGGCCCTCCCACCAGACGGTGTTCTGGTCGAGGTCGTGAACGACGTTTGTAAAAATGGTGCCCTTCTTGGTGGCGGCGAGGGCGTTGGGGTTGGATTTCTCGTTGGTGCCCGGCGCGACGCCGAAGAAGCCGTTCTCCGGGTTGACGGCCCAGAGCCTGCCGTCCGGCCCGATGCGGAGCCAGGCGATATCGTCGCCGACGCACCAGACTTTATAGCCCTTATCCGCATAGAACTTCGGCGGAATCAGCATGGCAAGGTTCGTCTTGCCGCAGGAGGACGGGAACGCGGCGGTGATATACTTGACTTCGCCCTGCGGGTTCTCGATGCCGAGGATCAGCATGTGCTCGGCCATCCAGCCCTCTTTCCAGCCCTGCCACGAGGCGATGCGCAGGGCAAAACACTTCTTGCCGAGCAGCACGTTGCCGCCGTAGCCCGAGTTGACGGACCAGATCGTATTGTCTTCCGGGAACTGGCAGATATAGCGGTTGTTTTCGTCAATCTCTTTTTTGGCGTGGAGACCCTTGACAAAATCCGCGGAATCGCCGAGCTGATCGAGCGCCTGTTGACCCATTCTCGTCATGATGCTCATGTTGAGCACGACATAGATGGAGTCGGTGAGCTCGATGCCGATCTTGGCAAAGGGGCTGCCGATCTGCCCCATGCAGTACGGAATGACATACATGGTGCGGCCGGTCATCGCGCCGTCGTAGAGCGGGCGAAGCCGGGCATACATCTCATCCTTTGCCACCCAGTTATTTGTCGGGCCGGCGTTTTCTTCCTTCTCGGTGCAGATAAAAGTACGGGCTTCGACTCTCGCGACGTCGTTGACCGCGGTCCGGTGAAGCAGACAGCCCGGAAGTTTTTCTTCATTCAAGGTCTCCATCTCGCCGGTGGAGATCGCTTCGTCACGCAGGGCCTGGAGCTGCTCCTCGCTGCCGTCCATCCAGACAACCCGGTCGGGCTTGCAGAGGGCAACCATCTCATCCATCCAATTCAGTACATGGGGGTTTTCGGTCATAGGGGGAAATTCTCCTTTCAGAATCTTCAGAAATGCCACATGGAGCTTTCCGATATTCATATTATAACGCCGGCGCTCGAATATTTCAAGTGCCGGCCCATAAAATTTGCAATTTTTTAGATGAATTCCTGCAAATAAATTTTTAAAATTCATCGTCGATGGCCATGCTCGGCGCGGCGTTGAGGTCAAGGCCCGCAAAATGGCCGGCCAGTGCCTCGTAATACGCCTGCGAACCGACCATGGCGCCGTTGTCCCCGCAGAGGGAGAGCGGCGGCACAAACAGCCGCAGGTGACGGCGTTTGCATTCCCGGTCGAGCAGCGCGCGCAGCCCGGAATTGGCCGAGACGCCGCCCGCCGCCACGATGGTGCGGTATCCGCCCTCCTCCGCGGCCATCATGAGCCGGTCGACCAGCGCATGGCAGACGGCGTTCTGGTAGGAGGCGCAGAGATCCGGGATGCTGACCGTCTCGCCGCGCTGTTCCGCATTGTGGAGGAGATTGACTACCGCGGTCTTGAGACCGGAAAAGCTCATATCGAGCGGGCAGCCCTCCACATGCGGCTTCGGCAGGCGGAAGGCTTTCGGATCGCCCTTCGCGGCCTCCTGATCGAGGGAGACGCCGCCCGGATACGGCAGACCCATGGCCCGCGCGGCCTTGTCGAAGGCCTCGCCGGCGGCGTCGTCCCGCGTCCTGCCGAGGATGCGAAACTGCGTATAGCCGTCGACCGAGACGATATGGCTGTGGCCGCCGGAGACAACAAGGCAGAGAAACGGCGGTTCCAGCTCCGGGTGCGCGAGATAATTTGCCGCGATATGGCTGCGGAGATGGTGGACCGGAATGAGCGGCTTGCCTGCGGCAAAGGAGAGGCCCTTGGCGAAACTGACGCCGACGAGCAGGGCCCCGATCAGGCCCGGTGCCGCCGTCACCGCGACGGCATCGATGTCGCCGAGCGTGACGCCTGCATCGGCAAGCGCCTTTTCCGTCACGCCGACGATATTCTCCGTGTGGCGGCGGGAGGCAATTTCCGGCACAACGCCGCCGTAGAGGCCGTGCTCCGCTACCTGCGTGTTGACGACGTTGGAGCAGATTTTCCGCCCGTCCTCGATCACCGCAGCCGCGGTTTCGTCGCAGGAAGACTCCAAAGAGAGGATCTTCATATGGTCACCATCCTATATGTTATGCCTTCTCCGCCCAAAAAGTACAGGCAGATTTTCCCGGAATTCCGGCACGATTTTTATTATATCAAAACAGGAACGCTTTTACAAGGCCGCCCCATTTTGAGGATACGCCTTTTCCGTCCATGCAGAAAACGCATCTTTTGCAGCGGCGGGCTGCATTTGCAGGAATGCGCCGCAAAATCCGGAACGAAATTCCCGGCTTTCCCGCAGCCCGGCCGGATGGATTCCCCTTCCGCGCGCTTTTGGGAAGCTGCGCGCCCGCACCGGAGACGCCGCTTGCGGAGGGAGGGGGGGTTCTTCTTTCTTCCCAATAAAAATGCCGGGGAGCATTTTTCGCTCTCCGGCATCTTTTGTTATGAAATTGGAATCAGCCGTGGCTCTCTTGGAGCGCGACCTCCACGGTGAAGGATTTGTCGTTCTTGCCCGTGGCGGAATAGCGGTAAAGCGTAAGAGTAACCTTGTCGCCCGGGGCGAAGTTGGAGAGCGCGTTCTGCAGATCCTCAACGGAGGTGATCTCCGTATCGTCGAATTTGGTGATGATGTCGCCGACCGCGGCCTCCGTGCCGATCAGCGGGCTGTCGTCGGTGATCGTGATGATCTGCGCGCCCTGCGGAACATTGTAATATTCGGCGGCAACGGAATCAATGGTCTGGACCGTGACGCCGATGATCGGGCGTCCGGAGACATAGCCGTAGGTCATCAGATCCTGCATGACCGGCAGCGCCTCGGCCGTCGGGATCGCGAAGCCGATGCCCTCATAGGAGGTGGAAATCAGCTTGGAGTTGGTGATGCCGATGACCTGACCGTATTCATTGACGAGCGCGCCACCGGAGTTGCCCGGGTTGATAGCGGCATCCGTCTGGAGCACGGTCATGGAGTAGCTGCTTTCGCTCGTGGTGATCA
>CAYMNV010000012.1:45823-53189 GCA_964391915.1 uncultured Oscillospiraceae bacterium | reverse complement strand
ACAGGGACATCCCCCTCCCGCGTTTTTCCTTTCGGCTATTTTTTTTGACGACAGCTTCCGCTCATGGGACAGCCTGCGCACCCGGAGCCGCAGGAAGTCTTTCCGTTCTTTCTGTCTCTCAGCATACCCACCAGAATTGCGGCGATCGCCGCAAGAAGCAGGGCGCTGACGACGACGGTTCCCAAATTCTCCATGATCCAAAAGTACATACAAGCCCCTCCTTTTGAGGTCTCCGGTTATGATTTGTTCGTAGCCCTGAGCGCCGCCGCTTTTTTATAAGGGCGGGCCAGCATGTAAATGAGAAAAGCCACAACGGCCGCGGCCGCGGTGGAACCAGGAACGTTTCCGTTCCCGGTGAACAGCATGCCCAGCTGATAGATGACCAGCGAGACGGCGTAGGCAAACACGGTCTGATAGCCGATCGCAAACCAGGTCCATTTGGGGCTGTTCATCTCGCGCCGGATGGCGCCGATTGCGGCGAAGCACGGGGCGCACAGAAGGTTGAATACTAAGAAGGAATAGGCGGCGAGCGGCGAGAAAATCTCGCGCATGTTGGCCCAGACCTGCCAGCCGTTTTCGGCCACCTCGTCGAAACCGCCGAACAGCACGCCGAAGGTGCCGACTACGTTCTCCTTGGCTGCGAGGCCGGTAATGGTGGCGACGGCCCCCTGCCAGTTGCCCCAGCCGAGGGGCGTGAAGATCCAGGCGATCGCGCCGCCCAAAACGGCGAGGATGCTGTCGTTCATGGCCGCCATGCCGAAGGAGCCGTCCTTCCAGCCGAAGTTGGAGGCAAACCAGACGAAAACGGTCGCCAGCAGGATGATCGTGCCGGCCTTTTTAATGAAGGACCAGCCGCGCTCCCACATCGAACGCAGCACGTTCGCCGCGGTCGGCCAGTGGTAGGCCGGAAGCTCCATCACAAAGGGGGCGGGATCCCCGGCGAACATCCTCGTCTTTTTGAGCATGACGCCCGAGATAATGATTGCGGCGATGCCGACGAAGTAGGCGCTCGGCGCCACCCACGAGGCCCCGCCGAACATGGCGCCCGCAATCAGGGCGATGACCGGCAGCTTCGCGCCGCAGGGGATGAAGGTGGTGGTCATGATGGTCATCCTGCGGTCGCGTTCGTTCTCGATCGTGCGCGAGGCCATGATGCCCGGCACGCCGCAGCCGGTGCCGATCAGCATCGGGATGAAGGATTTGCCGGAAAGCCCGAATTTGCGGAAGATCCGGTCCATGACGAAGGCAATGCGGGCCATGTAGCCGCAGGCCTCCAGAAACGCAAGGAAGAAAAATAGCACGAACATCTGCGGCACGAAGCCCAGCACCGCGCCGACGCCGGCGACGATGCCGTTGAGCACCAGCCCTTTCAGCCATTCGGCCGTGTGGATATGCGCGAGCCCGTTCCCGATCAGCACCGGGATGCCGGGGATCCAGACGCCATACTCCGCGGGGGCGGGCTCTTTGACCTGAACCGCCTCCATATACCTATCATATGTAACGGGGATCTCCTCTTCCACATGGCCGCTGTCGTCGTAGAGGTAGGCGGTCGCGGTGAGATTGGCTGCCGCGGACGGATCCACGCCGGCCTCCTCTGCCGCAGCTTCAAACGCTTCAACGACCGCGCCCGGCTCCGCGTAGGCTTCGGCGGCCTCCTCATAGGCGGAGGAGCCGATGCCGAAGAGGTGCCACCCCTCGCCGAAGACGCCGTCGTTGGCCCAGTCGGTCGCCCAGGCGCCCACCGTGGAGACGGATACGAAATAGACGAGGAACATGACCGCCGCGAAGATCGGCAGCGCGAGCCACCGGTTCGTCACGACGCGGTCGATCTTATCCGAGTCGGACATCCCGCCCGCGTTCTTTTTCTTATAACAGCCCTTTAAAATCGTGGAAATATAGATATACCGCTCGTTGGTGATGATGCTCTCGGCGTCATCGTCGAGCTCCGCCTCCGCCGCCTGAATATCCTTTTCGATGTGGCCGAGCACCGCGGGATCCAGCTTGAGCTGCCCGAGCACCTTTTCGTCCCGTTCGAAGATCTTGATGGCGTACCAGCGCTGCCGCTCGGCGGGAACATCGTTCAGGGCCGCCTCCTCGATATGGGCGACCGCGTGTTCCACCGCGCCGGAAAACGTGTGCATGGGCACGGTTTTTGTATTCTTTGCCGCCTCGATGGCCGCTTCGGCCGCCTCCATGATGCCGGTGTTTTTGAGCGCCGAAATCTCGACGACCCGGCACCCCAGCTCGCGGGAAAGCTCCGGGATGTTGATCTTATCCCCGTTTTTCTCCACGACGTCCATCATGTTGACGGCGATGACCACCGGAATCCCCAGTTCGGTCAGCTGCGTGGTCAGATAGAGGTTGCGCTCCAGATTGGTGCCGTCGACGATATTCAGGATGGCGTCGGGCCGCTCGCCGATCAGGTAGCTCCTTGCGACGACCTCCTCCAACGTATAGGGCGAAAGGGAATAGATGCCCGGCAGATCCATGAGGATCACGTCGTCGTGCTTTTTGAGTTTGCCTTCCTTCTTCTCGACAGTGACGCCCGGCCAGTTGCCGACGAATTGGTTCGACCCGGTCAGTGCGTTGAAGAGAGTCGTCTTTCCGCTGTTGGGGTTGCCCGCAAGGGCGATTTTGATTTCTTTCTCCATCGTTCCTCTCCCTCAAGTTAGATGACTCTAACTAATGATCTATAAAAAATGAGGTTTCCCTCGTTGCTATTCAATCTCAATCATTTCGGCATCCGCCTTGCGCAGCGAAAGCTCGTAGCCGCGGACCGTCACTTCCACCGGATCCCCCAGCGGAGCCACCTTGCGGATGCAGACCTCCACGCCTCTGGTGATGCCCATATCCATGATGCGGCGCTTGACCGCGCCTTCGCCGTGAAGCTTCGCCACTTTTACGGTCTCGCCGACCGCCGCTTCTTTCAGAGTCTTCATCCCCGTCTCCTCCTCAAATCAGAATCTTTCCGGCCATTTCCCGGCTGATTGCGACGCGGGAATCCTTGACGTTTACAATGAGGTTGCCCCCGATCGTGGAGATCACCGTCACATTCCCTCCGGCCACAAAGCCCATGTCTTCCAGGTGCTTTTTGAGCTCCAGGCTCCCTCCGACCTTCCGGATCATGTTTTCTTCGCCTACGTTCGCAAGGGTCAGCGGCATCACAGGTTCCTCCTCCACATTTTATCGGTTAGAGCAGCCTAACCACAGTCCAAAATAATCAGTTAGATTGCTCTAACTAAGATTCAGTTTACCTTCTTCCGGCAAGTTTGTCAATACCATTTCAGGAATTCTTGAATTTTTCAGCAGGGTGTGTTAATCTTGATTCAGACGGTTTGGAAAGTTGGTGCAAAATGCCATGAAAATACAAAAAGCGTCAGAAGACTACCTCGAAGCCATGCTGATGATGAAGGAAAAACACGGTTTCATCCGCTCGATTGATGTGGCGGAGCACCTCGGCGTCACCAAGCCCAGCGTCAGCTACTCCACCAAGCGCCTGCGCGAAAACGGGTACATAACGATGGACGCGGACGGGCTGATCACGCTGACGGATACCGGCATGGAGATTGCGCAGCGAATCTACAAGCGCCACAAGCTGCTGACCGAAGTGCTGGTCGGCATCGGCGTGGATGCGCAGACGGCCCTCGAGGACGCCTGCAGGATCGAGCACGATATCAGTGAAAAAACCTTCGCCGCAATCTGCCGCTATGCCGACAGAAAGCGGGAGTAACCTTTGCGGAAAAAAGGGCGGCGCCCCATCCGCCGGCGCGCCGTGTCTTAAACTCACAGACGGAACCATCGGAAAAGCCTCCTGCCGGGGCTTTTCTTTTTTACGAAAATTAAAATCTGTTGATTTTTATAAATAATCTCTCGATTTATATTGACAATCATTTGATTATGTGATAGAATCGCATGCATAGAAAGGAGGAATTGTTATGCAGATCACCATGCCGGGTTCCGTACTGAAAATCGACGGCGCCCGCACGGAGGCGGCCGACGAGCTGCTTTCGTCGTTATTCGCGGGTGGAGGGCTCGTGCTGTCACAGGTGGCCAACATCACGGGGCTGGAACCGTACCTGATCCAGAACTGGGTCGCGCGGGGGTTTCTTGCGCCGCCGGCGGGAAAGCGCTATACGAGGCGCCAGCTTTCGCGCATCCTGATCATCAGCGCGCTGAGGAGCACCCTGCCTCTGCCGGAAATCTGCCGGCTGCTGCGCTCCATCAACGGCCATCTGGACGACGAGAGTGACGACGCCATCGACGACAGCCGTCTCTATCTCTACTTCGTCCGGCTGTGCGCCGACCCGGAGCAGGATGCCGCCGCCCTGATCGCCGACTACGCGGAACCTTTTCCCGGAGCGGCAAATCGGCTGGAAAAGGTGCTGCGTATCATGGAAAAGGCCTATCGCTCCTCGGAACTTCGCCGGGAAGCGGAGGATCTGATCGCCGGTCTCGGGGACTGACCGGCCCATATTCATCAATAATCGAAATAAGGAAAGAGGGAATTTTATCTTATGTTTGAAGACACGTTTGAAAACTTTTTCGACGGCCTTCACGCGCGCAAAAAGCTGATCCTGCGGATCTTTCTTTTGCTGCTCGGCGCGCTTCTGGCCCTGAGCATCGCGTTCGGCTCCTTTTACCAGCTGCAGGAGGACGAATACGCCGTCATCACCACCTTCGGCAAGCCGAGCGTGGTCAGCACACCGGGCTTAAAATTCAAGCTGCCGTTCATCCAGCAGAAGACGATCGTCAGCAAGGCCACGACGGGATTTTCGATCGGCTACGACCTCGGCACGGACGAGACGCTTGAGGACGAATCGGTGATGATCTCGGTCGATTTCAACTTCGTGGACGTGGATTTCTACGTCGAGTACCGCGTCACCGACCCGATCAAGTACTTATACAACAGCCGGGAGCCGGAGGAGATTCTCCGGATGCTCTGCCAGAGCTACATCCGCGACACCATCGGCCTTTATGAAGTCGACGACGTCATCACGACCGGAAAAACCGAGATTCAGGCCGCGATCAAGGAGAAGATCACCAAACGGCTTGAGCAGGAGGATCTGGGCATCGCGCTCGTGAACATCGCCATGCAGGACGCCGTGCCGCCGACCGTGGAGGTCCAGCAGGCCTTCAAGCAGGTCGAGACCGCCAAACAGGACGCCGAGACCGCGATCAACAACGCAAACAAGTACGCGAACGAGGTGCTTCCCGCCGCGGAGGCCGACGCGGACGAGATCCTGCAGCAGGCCGAGGCCTACAAGGAATCCCGTATCGCCGAGGCGGAGGGCCAGGCCTCCCGTTTCTCCGAGCTCTATGCCGAGTACTCCAAATTCCCGGCCATTACGAAACAGCGTCTCTTCTATGAGACGATCTCCGACATCTTCCCGGAGATGAAGATCGTCATTCTGGGCAAGGACGGCGCCGTCGACACGGTGCTGCCGCTCGACGACTTCGCGTCGTTTGAAACCGAATCCGCTGCAGGGGAGGAAAACTGATATGGAAGAAACCACTCGTCCCGCCGCCGTGAACAAGCACGGCCGGCTTACCGGAAAAATTTTGATGGTGGTGCTGATCCTTGCCGCCGTCATCGCGCTCTTTGAGAGCGTCTACATCGTCCGGGCCAACGAATACGGCGTGATCCGCCAGTTCGGCGCGGTGGTCGACGTCCGGGATGAACCGGGCCTCTATTTCAAGACGCCGTTCATCCAGAAAACCAGCACGCTGCCCAAGACGGTGCTGCTCTACGATCTGCCGGTCAGCGACCTGATCTCGGCGGATAAATCCTCGCTGATCGCGGACTGCTTCGCCATCTGGTCGATCGACGACCCGCGCCTCTTCATCGAGACGCTCTCCGGCAGCATCGCAAACGCCGAGAGCCGCATCGACGCCAACGTCTACAACTCCCTCAAGACCGTCATGAGCTCCCTGACGCTCGAGCAGATCATCAGCGGACGCAACGGGGCGGTCGCCGAGGCCATTATGACGAATATCGGCGATTCTTTTGAAAAGTACGGCATTCAGATGATTGCGGTCGAGACGAAAAAGATCGACCTGCCGGACGACAACAAGAGCGCCGTCTACGCCCGCATGATCAGCGAACGCAACAACATCGCCGCCTCGTATGAAGCGGAGGGCGCGGCACAGGCCAAACAGATCCGCAACACCGCCGACAAGCAGGTGCAGATCACGCTCGCCGAGGCGAAAGCCCAGGGTGAGATGACGAAGGCCGCCGGCGATGCCGAATACATGCGCATCCTGAGCGAGATCTACGACACTCAGGAGGAGGCCGACTTCTACACCTTCATGATTTCCCTCGACGCGCTCAGGGAATCCATGACCGGTGAGGAAAAGACGCTGGTCCTCGACGCCGACAGCCCCATCGCCCAGCTTTTCTACCAATAATCTTTCCGCAGCCGGAGACACCCTCTCCGGCTGTTTTTTTCGCGAAACGGGAAGACGGGCCGCATCGGGCAAAACCGGAAAGAGTATCCCGTGCCGGGCGTTTTTCACGGCGTCACCGTGCGGATTTTAAATCAAAAAAGCGCCCCCGCAAGAGGGCGCTTTTTTATGAGCACGGATATTCCGTTTTGAGCACGGCCTATACGTTGCCGAGCATGACGGTGGTTAACTCTTTTCGCGCGACGGCGGCGAGCTCGCGCATCCGGTCCACGTCGGTCGGTTTCCGGCCCTCATACTTATAGCGCGGGAAGAAGCGCGTGATGTGGAGCGGAATCTCCTCGTCAATCGAGGCGATCCATGCGGCCTCCCGCGCCATCTCCTCCGGCGAATCGTTCTCGCCGGGGACGATCAGCGTCGTCAGCTCCACATGGGCGCTCTCCGCCGCAAGCTGAATAAAGGTCTTGACCGTTTCAAGGTCGCCGCCGAGCTTTTTGTAATACTCCTCCGTAAAACCCTTGAGATCAATGTTGAAGGCGTCGATGTACGGCAGCACCTCCCGCAGAATCTCCGGCGTTGCGGAGCCGTTGGTGACCACCGCATTGACCATATCCTTCTCCCGGACGAGCTTTGCGGTGTCGCGCACGAATTCCCAGCCGACCATCGGCTCGTTATAGGTGAAGGCGACGCCGATGTTGCCGGAGGCTTCGCTGTCCTTCGCGAGGTTGGCGATGGTTTCCGGCTTCACCTTGCGGGTGGGAATCTCCCCTTGGCGGGCCGTGGAGATCTCGTAATTCTGGCAAAATGGGCAAAAAAGGTTGCACCCGTAGCTGCCGACCGAGAGGATCCGGCTGCCCGGATAAAAGCGGGCGAAGGGTTTCTTCTCGATCGGGTCGATCGAGAGCGAGGTCAGCTCGCCGTAGTTAAGACAGATACTTTCGCCGTTTTCGTTCTTCCGGGCCCCGCA
>CAYMNV010000012.1:33997-45723 GCA_964391915.1 uncultured Oscillospiraceae bacterium | reverse complement strand
CCTTCATTCATGGCGGACCACCTCGAAGCGCTCAAGCTCCGGCACCGTGCTCTCCGGCAGGCCGGCCTTCTTCAGCGCGATTTTCACCTGCTGCTCCACTGTGTCGATGCCGTCGAGATTCGGCAGCAGCAGGCCGCGCTTGCCGAAGGCGGAGACGATCACGCCATAGCGCTTCGGGTCGAGTTCCGCCGTGGAGTCAATCTTTTCCGGCTCGCTGAGCACGTCGACCGTGCACGTGAGGTACGGCAGCTCCTCCGGGATGACCGGCATGAAGCGCGGGTCCCTGCTGCAGGCGCTGATCGCGTTATAGACGATCTCCTCGGCGATACAGCTTCTGGTCGGCGCGATCGTGCCGATGCAGCCGCGCAGCTGGCCCTCCTTGTGCAGCGAGACGAAGACGCCCGCCGCCTTCTCCTTCATCTCCGGAGGCAGGTCGTCCGGAATCGCGGTAACCTGGCGCTTCTGTACCCAGCTCGTGAAGGAGCGCCGCGCCAGACGGATATAGTCGTCCTCCTGCTCGTGTTTTTTCTCAAGCTCCGCCGTCTGCCGGTCCCGGTAGGCCTGCAGGAAGCGGCGGCTCTCGTCGGGGCCTTCCGGCAAATAGGTGCAGACGCCGTAGCCGACGCCGAACGGCCCCTCGTGAGAGAGACGCTCCGCCTTGACGGAGACGCCGTCGAAGCAGCCGGCCATGGCCGTGAACGAGCGATGCCCGCACTCGGCGGCCCGGCTGCAGAATTTTGCGTCGTAGTCCACGAGCTCGCCGAAAGCGGCCGCGCCCATGGTCTCCATGATCTTCTCGTCGTAGACCGGGCCTTCCTCGGCGAAGCCGTAGGGGCCCTCCGGCAGCAGCTTGTGGGAGAGATCGCCGCTTGCAATGACGGCCACCCGTTTGCCGAGGTTCTCCGCCGCATCCCGGATCAGCATGCCGAGGCGGTAGTGCTCGATCAGCGGCAGCCCGGAAAGCCCGATCCGCACAAACTGATACGGCAGTCCGCCGCCGCTTTCCTCCCGCAGAAAGTAGAGCGGCACCATGACGCCGTGATCGAGCTCCGGCGGATCGTCGCCGATGGTCCCGGCGAAAACCTTTTCCTCCGCCGCGAGGCCGCAGAGCTCGTCCACCAGATCCACGTCGTAGCCGATGTTGAAGCGGACTTCCGCCGCGCCGAACTGTGCGAAGCTCCCTCTCGCGCCGGCTCCCGGATAGATGTGAAACAGATCGGAGTACATCACGCTGTGCGGGGAGGTGACGACGATTGTATCCGGCTTCTGCTCCGCCAGGAATTTCATCGCCTGCCGGTAAGCCGCCGTGGTCGCGCCGATTTTCTGCTCCTCGCCTCTGCCGACTTCCGGCAGAATGACCGGGGGATGGGGCACCATGACCGCAGCAACAATGGACATTGCATGCACCTTCCTTTTGAATATTTTACGGTTATATTTTACCGCAGCGGGAGGAAAATTACAACAAAAGCCCGCCGGCGGCCATAAAAACGGCTTCCGGCGGGCGGATTCTTTTGTGGAGGCTGCGGTGCCGTTCAGCGGAAAAGGGGTCTTCCGTACCGGGCGGAACCGTGCGCCCCCGCCCGGACGAATATCCGAGCGGCTTTTCATTCCGGCTCAAAGCGGGCCGGAAGGCGAGGGGAGTCAGAGAACCGTCACTTCGCTTCTTTGATCACCGTGATCCCGGCGGAGATCAGGTCGTCTACCGTGATGTTGCCGTTTGCCAGCGCCTCCGCCGCAGTCTCCTCGTTTCCGCTCTCGTAGGCGACGACGATATACTGGCTCTTGATGCACGGCAGATAATAGGTATAGGTGTCGTCCTCATAAATTTTTTCCAGCGCCTGCGCGCAGAGCAGTTCCTCCGTCAGGGTCCGGTCCGTGATCGTCTTAACCGTTTCTTTGGCACCGGAGGTCTCCCCGGAGATTTCGTCGGTGCCGGAGGCGGTCTCCACCTTCATAACTTTATAGAGCCCGTCCGTATCGAAACCGAAGAAAAACGTATCCGTGCCGGAGAGTTCGTCGAACATTCTCTTTTCGGCGGTGACGGCCGCGAGGCCATCCTGTTCGCCGAGGAAGGAGACCGTGGTCCAGTCGTAGTATTCGGCGCCGTAGCCCCTGCCGCCGCGAACCAGATAGAGCGTCCCCTCAAACTCAAAGAAATCCCAGCCGAGGTTCTCGCCGACCAGCGCCTCATAGGCCGCGTCGGAGAGGTACTGCTTCAGGTGGGCCTCCACTTCGGCAGCCGTCGTATAGTTGGAAACCGGGTAGAGAACGGCGTAGGCCGGGTCGATATATTGACCGTTATAGGTCGCTTCCGTTCCGGCAATCTCACCCTCCGGCACCAGCGCGGCGCAGTCCGTTCCGGCATTGGCATCCTCTTCCGTCGCATAGAGACGGACATAGCCCTGAGTGAAATCGGCCTCCGCGCCGAATGTCTCCTCCATGCAGGAGCCGACGACATCCGTCCACGGGATCAGTTCCGCCTGAAGGCCGGAGACCGTGAAGTCCGGCTCGGAGACGGCCTCCTGAATCGGGAGATAAAGCATTTCCGCTAGCTTGGTCAGGGATCCCGCGGAGGCGCCGCTCGTCACGCTGACGGAATAGAGCAGGCCCGCGGCTTCGTCGTACCAGCAGCAGATGCCCTCGGCGTCCTCGTTCCAGCTGAGGATGGCGGGGCAGGTGCCGACCGCGGCATTCTCCTCGGTATTTTCCCAATCAAAATACATGCCGGTGTTGTCGGAGAGCGCCTCCGCCGGCTGGATGCGGTAACAGATCTCCTGCCCGTCGAGCGTAAATTCCACCTGCGCCATCCGGTGCTCCTGATCGTCGTCTACGGTGATGATCGAATAGGAGGCATCCGAAACGCCCTCCGGCAGATTGAAGGTGATGCCGAGCGTCTCAAGGATCACCTCGGCCGTGGAATCCTCGGCCGGATTCGGGAGCGTCTGGCCGTTTTCCGCCGCGCAGGCGCCCAGCGAGAACACCATCAGCAGGGAAAGCAAAATGGCAAAAATTTTTTTCATAAAATCTTCCTCCGGATTTTTCAATCGTTGTGAAAAAATGGTTTCATTAATTAAGTGCCGAAAATCGTGCGTTTTGCTACATCCTTCCGGAAAATCATGGCATCCCGCGAAAAAAGCGGGGCAATGCGGCACGGCATCACGGCCGTCCTGCCGCTATTATACCACATTTTTCCTCCGGAGGGCAGAGGCTCCCGCAAACGAGCGCCACAGGTGAGCGCCGCAGTCGGAAATCTTTTTTGCATTCCATTTCCGTATATGATAAAATGATCTTACATTCTGGAGGCGATGGTCATGAAAACGATTATCATTTATGCCACAAAGACCGGCACCGTCAAGCGCTGCGCATCCCTGCTCGCCGCGAATCTCGGCGTCGAAAACACGGATCTGTTCGACATCGCCGACGGCGAGCCGGATTATTCCGGCTATGACACGATCGTCTTCGGCACGCCGGTGCGGGCGGGCGTGATCGACGACCGCATCAAGCGGATGATCGAGAAACATGCCGCCGATCTCAGGCCGCGGCGCTACGCCGTCTTTACCTGTAACTGCCTGCTGGCGAAGGTCTCCGAAGCCTTCGTTAAAAATTTTTCGGAGGATTTCATGGAGCATGCGCTGTGCATGGATACCTTCGGCGGCGAATTCGATCCGAAGAGTCAGCACGGCATCTCCAAGTTTTTCACGAAGATCATGGAGCTTGCCCTGAAATCGGATCCGTCGCTCCAGCTCTGCGGCCACATCCTCCCGGAAAACATCGTGAATTTTGCTAAGGAGATCGGCAGGGAGCAGGAAGCCTGACGATGGTTTCGCGCCCCGCGCGCCGGGCCGGCGGGGAGATCTCCGGGCGGAATCCGCGGCGCGGCGGCTTTGGAAGAATCCTGCGCAGCGGGCACCCCGGTTTTGCCTTTTCGTCCCCGAAAAAAAATTTAAGCCTCAGCAAAAGCCCGCCGGAAAAGAAGATCCGGCGGGCTTTCCCTTTTTTTATTTTTTCCGGAATTTATTCTCCGGGCAATGGTTCCCCGCCGCGCAGCGCCTCGTATTTGAGCTTTGTCGCCATGCCGCCGCGAAGGTGGCGTTCGGCCCGGTTCCGGTCCAACACCGCACGCACTTCCGCGAAAAGCACCGGGTTGAGTTTTCTCAGCCGTTCGCTGACATCCTTATGTACCGTGCTTTTGGAGACGCGGAATTCCCGCGCCGCGGCGCGTACGGTCGCGCCTTTCTCGACAATATACTCCGCCAACAGCACGGCCCGATCCTCCGGCAATCCTTTCATCAGATACACCCCTCCCTAAACAGGCGAGTGTAAACTTTATGAAATCCTGCCGAAAATTATGCCTGACGCCGCTTTTGCCCCTCCCGAAGGAAGACGGGCGGGGATTTTTTCTCATCGGAGACGGAAAGAGGGGTTCCCTCCGGCACGGGGATAAGCTCTTCTTTGCCGAACGCAAAAAAGCCTTTCACAAAAGCGGAGCCTTCTTCGGCGGGGAGGCTTTTTCGGCACGCCGGGAAAAGATCGTTTCCGGCACGCGGGGGCGGGCGGTCCGCCGACGTAAATCAACGTGATTTCCGGGCGCGGAGAGGCCTTTTCCGGAGAAGCAGGTGTTCTCCTCCGCACGGAAGCGGCCGTCCCTTCCGCACCGGGCGGGCCGCTCCTCTCCATCCACAGATGCCGAAAGAGCCCCGCGGCAGGCGAGGCTCTTTCGGCATCATAAGGAGATAAAAAGAGGAGGGGTATATCTTTTTTGGGGGCGGCTCTCTCCGGGCAAGGCGGCCCGGCAGTCTCCGTCGCGCGGTGTTTTTTATAAATAAGGAATTTATTTTACAAAAAGATCGACGAACTGGAAGGTGCGGCAGTCAACGAGGCCTTTGTCGGTCAGGCGGAGATCCGGCAGGCAGGCGAGCGGGATCAGCGCGAGCGTCATAAACGGTGAGACGATCCGGCAGCCCATCTCCTCCCAGACCTTCTCCTGGTGGGCGACCATGGCGGCGACCTCCTCGGCCGGCTTGTCGTTCATCAGGCCGGCGATCGGCAGCGGCACAAGCCCGAGCACCTTGCCGTCCGCGACCGCGCACATGCCGCCGCCGCATTCCATCAGCGTGTTGGCGGCAAGGGCCATGTCGGCGTCGTTGGTACCGGTGACCAGCAGGTTGTGCGCGTCATGCGCGACGGTTTGGGCGATAGCTCCTCTGGTGATGCCGAGGCCCTTGACAAAGCCGAAGCTGAACTTCCCGGTGGCGTGGTGGCGCTCAAAGACGAAGGTCTTGAGCAGGTCGTTCTCCAAATCGGAGGCGACGGCCCCGTTCTCCACTTTCATCTCAACAACCAGCTCTTTATCGCCGACCTTGGCCGGGATAATCTCGATCGCGCGGACCTTTGCGGTACCGCCGCAGCCCTCCGGCGCTTTGACGACGAAATCGGCGGCGGTGAGCGTTTTGCCGACGTTGACGGTATGAGTGGCCCATTCCGGGTAGGTGAAGGGGGCAAGCTCCCCGAGCATTTTGCCGTTTTCCGCGACGACGTCGCCGTCGATCATCGTGCGGGTGACGGTGACATGGGCAAGATCGGAGAGGAAGACGAGATCCGCGCATTTGCCCGGCGTGACGGAGCCGAGTTCGTTATCCATCATGTAGCACTGGGCCGGGTTGATCGTGACCATCTGGATGGCCGTGATCGGGTCGAGGCCCTCCTCGATGCCGCGGCGGACAAGGTGGTCGATATGGCCGACCGAGGCGAGCGTGTTCGGATGGGTGTCGTCGGAGATCAGCATCGCGAAGCGGGTGTCGACCTTCGTCTCGGTGATGGCCTTAATTACTTCATGCAGGTCGCGCCACGCGCTGCCTTCACGAAGCTGGGCGTAGCAGCCGCGGCGCATTTTCTCAAGAGCATCCTCTTTGCGGGTGCTCTCGTGGCAGCAGCGGATACCGGAGGCGATGAAGGCGTTGAGGCCGGCGCCGGTCTCCGGGATAGAATAGTGGCCGGTGATGGTCTTGTCGGCCTTGAGCGTCTCGGCGAGCTCCGCATGGACATCCGGGTCGCCGCTGAGCACGCCGGGGAAATTCATCATCTCGCCGAGAGCGACGACGTGATCCCACGTCATCATCTCGCGGATCTCTTCGGGCCCGATATGGGCGCCGTTGTCTTCAAAATAGGAGCCGACCGCCGGCACGCAGCTCGGCGCGGTGACCATGGCCTTGAGCGGGGTGCGTTTGGAATCTTCGATCATCAGGCGGACGCCCTCGATGCCGAGAACGTTTGCGACCTCGTGGTTATCCCAGAAGATGCCGACCGTGCCGTGCGGGATGACCGAGCGGGCGTATTCGCCGACGGAGAGCATCGAGCTCTCGACATGGATGTGGCCGTCGAGGAAACCCGGTGCGACATATTCCCCCGCGGCGTCGATTACCTTCGTGCCCTCGCCGATGCAGTGCTTGGCGTCGCCGACCAGGGCGATCCGGCCGCAGCTGACGGCGATATCCATATGCTCCTGCAGCTCGCCGGTGCAGACGTTGACGAGTTTCGCATCCGTGACAACGGTGTCGGCAGGCTTGCGGCCCAGCGCCACGTCGGCCAGGGTACGGGTGCATTCCCAGAGATTCTGTTTGCAGAAATGATTGATCAAAGTCAGCGCTCCTTTCGATAACGGCACATGCTTCCCGGAAAAAAGCGGGGTTCCATATGCAAATACCGCGGCTCGCTCCGGGAAGCGGGACCGCGGTATTCCGATTTCAGAGAGAGGAAAATGACAAAAACGGTTTTTCCGTTCCAAAAGTATTGTAGCCGCCCCGCGCCGGAATTGCAAGGGGCTTCCGGCATTTTCTATAATTTTTATAGATAAAACAAATAAAATATCTACGTTTTTGTGCCAATGCTGAATAATATCCGATTTTTATGTCCGATTTTAAAATATGCATATTCCAGCTCGATATTTTTAGTATTTGTTTGTAAGGTATGCTGTATTTTACGTCCCAGATTCTCTCGCGCGCGGGAAGCGGGGGCATGGCGTGCGGATGCTTCGGATGGGGGAAGGGCGTTCCCGTCGTTGGCGGCGTGGGGCACGCGGTTTCCTCGAATTTTTCCGGCAGGAGGAGCGTGGTCTGTCGGCGGAAGTCCGCCTCCGCGGCACGGGCGCGGAACGGCGCGCGAGGCTGGCAATCCGGGCGAAAAAGGGGTATAATCATCCCATGCTCATTTTCTGAGGAGAACGATATGGAGAAAAACACCGCCCTTCTGGCGAGGGAATTCGGCCAGAACCCCGTCTATGTGGAAAACATTGTGAAGCTGCTCGACGACGGCAACACCGTGCCCTTCATCGCGCGCTACCGCAAAGAGATGCACGGCACGATGGACGATCAGCTGATCCGCGCAATCGCCGACCGCCTCGAGTACCTGCGGAATCTCGACAAGCGCAGGGAGGAGGTCCTTGCGTCGATCGACGGACAGGGCAAGCTGACCGACGAACTCCGCGAGGCCGTCGGCGCCGCCGCGACGCTCACCGCGCTCGAGGACATCTACCGCCCCTACAAACAGAAGCGCCGCACCCGCGCGACCATTGCCCGCGAAAAGGGCCTCGAGCCGCTGGCGAAACTGCTCTTCGCGCAGGAGATCAAATCCGGGGATCTCGCCGCCCTCGCCGCGGACTATGTGGATGAGGAAAAAGGCGTTGCCTCCGCGGAGGAGGCCCTCGCCGGCGCGGCGGACATCCTCGCGGAGGATATCTCGGACGACGCGGAGATCCGGCGCGTGCTCAAGGATCTGATTCTCAAAAAAGGTTCTTTGGTCTCGAAAGCCGCGACGGAGGAGGATTCGGTCTACCGGCTCTACTACGATTTTTCCGAGCCGGTCGGCAAAGCGCAGAGCCACCGCGTGCTTGCGATCAACCGCGGCGAGAAGGAAAACTTCCTGAAGGCCGGCATCGAGGCCGACCCGGCGCTCGCCATGGCCCTCGTCCGGAACCGCTGCGTCCGGCCGGGCAGCATCTCGAGCGAATTCGTCGCGGCCGCCGCGGAGGACGCCTACCGCCGGCTGATCTTCCCGTCGGTCGAGCGCGAGATCCGCGCCGCGCTGACGGATATGGCCTCCGAACAGGCGATCCGGATGTTCGCCCTCAACCTGCGGCCCCTGCTGATGCAGCCGCCGGTCCGGAACCGGGTGACAATGGGCTTCGACCCCGCCTACCGCACCGGCTGTAAGATCGCGGTTGTGGACGGCACCGGCAAGGTGCTGGAGACCGGCGTCGTCTATCCCACCCCGCCGCACAATGAGAAAGAAAAGGCAAAACTGATTCTTACCAATATGATAAAGAAACACGGCGTCACGGCCATCGCGGTCGGAAACGGCACCGCCTCCAAGGAATCGGAGATCTTCCTCGCCGAGCTGATCCGCGAGCTGCCGGGCGTCGCCTACATGATGGTGAACGAGGCCGGCGCGTCGGTCTATTCGGCCTCGAAGCTCGGCGCCGAAGAATTCCCGGAATACGACGTCTCGCTGCGCTCCGCCGTCTCGATTGCGCGCAGGCTTCAGGATCCGCTCGCGGAGCTCGTGAAGATCGATCCGCAGGCCATCGGCGTCGGGCAGTACCAGCACGACATGCCCCCCGCGCGGCTCAGCGAGGCGCTCGACGGCGTGGTCGAGGACTGCGTCAACGCGGTGGGCGCCGATCTCAACACGGCCTCGCCCTCTCTGCTGGCGAAGGTCGCCGGGCTCTCCGCCGCGGCCGCGAAGAATATCGTCGCCTACCGCGAAGAAAACGGCCCCTTCCCGGACCGCAAAACGCTCTTGAAGGTGCCGAAGATCGGCCCGAAGGCCTTTGAGCAGTGCGCCGGCTTCCTGCGCGTGCCCGGCGGGAAAAACATTCTCGACAACACCGGCGTCCATCCCGAATCCTACCCCGCGGCGGAGAAGCTGCTCGACTTCTGCGGCTGCTCGCTGGCGGATGTCTCCGCCGGAAAGGCGGACAGCCTCCGCGGCCGGGTGGCGCTCGCCGGGGAGGAGAAGGCCGCGGCCTATGCCGGCGTGGGCGTACCGACGCTGCGGGATATCGCGGACGATCTGGCGAAGCCCGGCCGGGACCCGCGTGACGAGCTGCCGCCGACGATGCTGCGCACCGACGTAATGAGCATGGAGGATCTTAAACCCGGCATGCTCATGCGCGGTACGGTGCGGAACGTGGTGGATTTCGGCGCATTCGTCGATATCGGCGTGCATCAGGACGGCCTCGTGCACGTCTCCGAGCTCTGCGATCACTTTGTCAAACATCCGTCGGAGGCCGTCAAGGTCGGCGACGTGGTGGATACGGTGGTCCTCGGCGTCGACCCGCAAAAAAAGCGCATCTCCCTGAGCATCAAGCAGGCAAAGCAGGCGCCCGAGGCCTAAAAACAGGAATCGGAAGCCCTTTCTCCGGATTTTATTTTTCTTAATAAAAAAGACCGGGATGCGAAAATGCCGCATCCCGGTCTTTTTTATAAATTCCCGCCGTTTGAGGCGGCAAGTTCCCCGTACCGGCGCGCCGAATCCTTCGGAATGCGGCTCCTGTGCGCGGCAGCCGCGGCAGGCGAGCCCGAAGCGCCCGCGGAAACCGCGCTCCCACGCAAAATTGCCGGCGGCGAATGTTCCGATCTCAAGAAAAAGCAGACACGTTTATCCCCGGCGGCCGCTCCGGCCTTGGAAAACTTTTTTCAAAAGCGATGCCGCGCGGCGCCGGGGCTCAAAGCTCCCGGATCCGGCGAAGCAGATCTTCCTCCGTCTCCGGCACCGCGCCGAGCTGCGTTACGACGTACTCGCTCAGCAGCACGCCGGCCTCCAATGCCTGTTCGCCACTCTTCCCGGCCAGCAGGCTCCACAGATACGCGGCGGAGAAGCTGTCTCCCGCGCCGACCGCGGAGACCAGCCGGCTCTCCGGCTTCCGCGAGACCGTTTCCGTCCCGTCCGGCAGCAGCTCCTTTGCGCCGTCCCGGTCGAGCGTGAGCACGAGCTGCCGCAGGTTCGGGTATTTCCCGAACAGTTCCCGCGGCGGATCCCCGGCCGCAAAGCCCAGTTCCCGGAAGATGCCCGCCTCCTCACGGCTCGCCTTGAGCACGGAGGCATGTTCCAGGCAGAATTCCATGACCTTCCTGTCGCAAAAATCCGCGCGGATGTTGACGTCGCAGAAAATTTCCTTAAAGGAATATTCCTTTACTAATTTACGGAGCGTACCCCGCGAAACGGCGGCCCTCTGCGCGAGCGTGCCGAAACAAAGCGCGTCGTAATGCCGCTTCGGGAGCTCCGGGAACGGGATCTCATCGTAGGCAACGCCCTTTGCCAGATCGTAGGCGGGGTTTCCTCGGTCATCCCGCGAGACCGTGCAAAAGCCCGTCGGCGCTCCGACCACGGCGGCTCCGTCCCTCCGGATGCCGCGGCGCTCCATCTCCGCCAGCGCCTCCCGGCCGGGGCCGTCCTCCCCGACCGCCGTGCAGAGTGTGACCTCCGAGCCGAGCTTCGCAAGGTGGGCCGCCAGATTGAACGGCGCCCCGCCGATCCGCTTTCCCTCCGGGAAGGCATCCCAAAGGATTTCGCCGAACACGAGCACCTCCATACCCTCTGCGGCCTCCTTTCCAAAAATCCGGGGGAATCCCCGCCCGGCACGCCATTTCCGGAAAACATACCCCGGGCATCCCGCCGGAAATCCCTTTATTTATTTCTCCGCCGCCCGCCCCGCCGAAAAAGCGCTCCGGAAGGCCGAACCGGACGGGCGCGTTTACCCTTCCGCAAATTCCCTTACGACGATTTGGGAGAATACCTCGCCGAGCTTTTCGTGAAAGACAAGCTCGGCATACGGGTCCATCGGCGTCTCCTGCAGGTTGATGAGCACGAGGTGCGCACCGCCGAAACAGGTCACCAGCGAAGCCGCCGGCTGGACGGTCAGCGACGTGCCGCCGACGATCAGCAGGTCCGCCTCTTGGATCAGCCCGACCGCCGCATCGAGCGCGGCCGGATCGAGTTCTTCGCCGTACAGCACCACCTCCGGACGCACCATGCCGCCGCATTCCGTGCAGCGCGGGACACCCTCCGTCTCCATCAGAAATTCCGTCGGGTATTCTTTCCCGCATTTTATACAATGGTTCCTCAATACGGAGCCGTGCAGTTCGAGGACCTTTTGGCTTCCCGCGAGCCGGTGCAGGCCGTCGATATTCTGCGTGACGATGCCGGCGAGCTTTCCGGCCCGCTCGAGCTCCGCGAGCTTCCGGTGCGCGGCATTCGGCCTTGCATCCGGATAGATCATATTCTGCCGGTAAAATTCAAAAAACCGCTTCGGGCGCCTTTTCAGCGTGCGGATGTGCAGCATCGTCTCCGGCGGCACCGGATACGGCTGGCGGTAGATGCCGTCCTCGCCGCGGAAATCCGGGATGCCGCTCTCCGTCGAAGCGCCCGCCCCGCCGAAAAAGACGATCCTTTCCGCGCCGTCGATCAGCGCCTGCAGCGCGGCGATTTTGCCCTGCTCTATGGGTCATACCCCCTCGGGTCCGAAATTTTTATTTATTATATCACGAAGTGCGCTTTGTGAAAGAAAAAAATCGCGGGCGGATCCGGCACCGGCGAAAAAATCCTCCGCTTTGCTCTGCCTGCAAAAATAAAGAATCCGCCGGAAACCGGCTTTGCGCTTTGAAATCCGTCGGCCGCCGGCAAAAGTACGGGAAGCTTCCGGCGTTCCCGGATGCGGCGTCCCATTTTTT
>CAYMNV010000012.1:22304-33897 GCA_964391915.1 uncultured Oscillospiraceae bacterium | reverse complement strand
GCCGGCAAAAGTACGGGAAGCTTCCGGCGTTCCCGGATGCGGCGTCCCATTTTTTGCAGAAGACCGCGCGTGGCTTTGGGATTATGAAGATAAGCTCATGCGACAGACAAAAGGAGAACGGTTTCTCCCGATACGGCACCCCTTCTTTCCGCAGAAGACCGTGCGGCTCTCCGGATTCGCAAAAAGCAAAAACGCCCGGAGCCTCCCCGCGGAGACTTCGGGCTTTCCGTTTCTTTTTATGGGCCGCGGCGGAAGTTATCCGTTTTGCCCGAGCAGGCCGTCCACGGTTTTTTGCGTGTCGGCCGCCACTTCCCCGATGGAGCGCCCGGCGTCGATGCGGACGATGTTTTCCCGCCCCTTGAGCAGCGCGAATGCTTTCTCGAACTGTTCCCGCGTCTTTTCAATCAGCGCGGCGTCCCGCTCGAAAATCTCAAAATGCTCCCGGCTGCCGCGGAGGTGGCCGAAGCAGGTCTCCGGGTCGAGATCGTAAAAGATGCAGAGATCCGGCTTCCGAACGACCGGGCAATCCAAATTCATACGGGCCACCCATTCCGGGTCGGTCTCCATGCCCTGATAGGCGAAGGAGGAATAATAGTACCGGTCGCAGACGACGTCGGAGCCGCTTGCCAAAACCCGGCGGATTCCGTTCTCCGGATCGGTATTGTGGCGGATACGGTCGGCGAGAAAGAGCGCGGCCAGCTCCTCCGGCGCGCGGGGAACGCCGCCGCCGAGCGTCTCCCGGATGATCCTGCCGACGCAGGAATCGGTCGGCTCCGCGGTCAGCAGCACCTGCCGGCCCTTTGCGCGCAGATACTCCGCCAGCAGCTTCGCCTGCGTGCTCTTTCCGGAACCGTCAAGTCCTTCCAAAACAATGAAAAATCCCCTCTGATCCGTCATAACGGCGCCCCTTTTCGCATATTACAAAACCATTGTAATCCTATCGGGAAACCTTGTCAAACACGGGATTTCATGATATAATAAAATTTACAAATTTTAGTATACTGGAGGGACGGACATGGAGGAATATTACGAAACGAGCCTGTTCAGCAGACCGTTCGTCAGCGCGGTTATCGTCGCTGCCGGCGATTCCATCCGCATGGGCGGCAGCGACAAGCAGTTTCTGGAGATCAGCGGCGTGCCCGTTCTGGTTCGTTCGATGCGCGCGTTTGAGGTCTGCCCGGTGATCAGCGAGATCATCGTCGTGACGAAGCAGGAGTCCGTCCGCAAGGTCGATTCCCTCGCGCTCGAATTTGGTATCACCAAATACCGCGGCGCGGTGCCCGGCGGCTCCAAGCGCGCGGAATCCGTGCGCAGCGGCGTGCTGGCCGTCTCGGATCAGGTGGAATTCGTCGCGATCCACGACGGCGCGCGCCCGCTGGTGCTGCCCGAGGATATCGAAAAATGCGCGCAGGACGCCTTCCGCTGCGGGGCGGCCGTGCTCGCCGTGCCGGTCGTCGATACGATCAAATACGGCAAGAAGAACGGTTTCGTCGAATATACGCCCGCGCGGGAACGCCTCTTCGCCGTGCAGACGCCGCAGATTTTTGAAAAATCCGCCTACCTCACCGCGATGGATCGCGCCTTCCGCGAGCTGCCCGATTGGACGGACGACAGCCGCATCTTTGAAAACGACGCCCGCAAGGTTTTTCTGACGCAGGGCTCCCGCGACAACATCAAGATCACGAGCCCCGAAGATATCGCCGCGGCCGAGGCCCTGCTGAAGCTGCGGGGAGGCAAAAAATTATGAGAATCGGCCACGGCTACGACGTCCACCGGCTCGCTCCCGGGCGGAAGCTGATTTTGGGCGGCGCGGAGATCCCTTTCGAGCTGGGGCTGCTCGGCCACTCCGATGCGGACGTGCTCGCGCATGCGGTGACCGACGCGCTCTTCGGCGCCGCGGGCCTTGCCGATATCGGCGCGCATTTTCCGGATACGGACCCCGCCTATGAAGGCGCAAACAGCATGCTCTTGCTGAAAACCGCCTTTGCGGAGATCGCCGCGCTCGGCTTCCGGGTGGAGAACATCGACTGCACCGTGATCGCCGAGCGTCCGAAGCTGCAGGCCTATCTGCCGCAGATGCGGGAGAATCTGGCCGCCGCCCTCGGCACGGAGCCGGAGCGGGTCAACGTGAAAGCCACGACCGAGGAGGGGCTGGGCCTCGCCGGAGCGGGGATCGGCGCCCACTGCGTCGCGCTGCTCCGCAGGGAACCCTGATTGCCGCCCGGAACAAAAAAGCGCTTTCCGATTTGTACAGAATGCCTAAGCCGCTCCCGCCGGTATCCAAAAGGCGGGGCGGTTTTTTTATGCTTTTTTTAAAATCAGAGGCGCCGGAGGCTTTTCGCCTGCCAAACAGGCCCGAAGCCGTCTGCCGGAATCCTTCGCGCAGGCCGGACGCCGCCGCGCCCGTTTCATGCGAAACGGAAAGAAATTCCGGGCGGCTTTTTTGTTTTTTCCAAAAAAATACGGCATTCCGAATTCATATGTTCTTGCTATGATTTTCCGTGGATGGTATAATGCTTTTATCACCTATTATGGGGAAAGCGGGGAAAACGGACATGATGATCTCGACAAAGGGACGATACGGCCTACGGCTGATCCTGGCGCTCGCGCAGGAAGCGGGCGGGAAGCCGCTCTCGATCCACGAAATCGCAAAGCGGCAGGATATCAGCGAAAAATACTCGGAGCAGATCATCCTCCAGCTCTCCCGCGCGGGGCTCGTGACGGGGCTCCGGGGCGCACAAGGCGGCTATACCCTCTCGCGCCCGGCCGACCGGATCACCGCCGGCGAGGTGCTGCGCGCCGCGGAGGGCTCGATCGCGCCGGTAGAGTGCGCCGAGATCGGCTGCGACCACTCGGACGGCTGCATGACCTACGGCCTCTGGAAACGCATCAAGGAGGCGGTAGACGCGGTCGTGGATTCCACGACGATCGCGGATCTCCTCTCCGACGCGGGCCATCCGTGCCGCTGATATTCACAGAAAAAACATAATTTCGATATTGTGCGGCGGCATTCGCGGGGTTATAATAAAATATAACTTGTCCCATAATAAGTTTATTATCAAAATGGTCGCTCGGATGGAAGGGAGAGCTTTTATATGTTTAACCAGGATATCGGTATCGACCTCGGTACCGCCAATACGCTCATCTTTGCGAAGGGGAAAGGCATCATCATGCGTGAGCCGTCCGTCGTGGCGGTCGACACCAGAACCGATACCGTCCGCTACGTCGGCAAGGAGGCGAAAGAGGTCATCGGCCGTACGCCGGGCTCCATCGTCGCGGTTCGCCCGCTCAAGGGCGGCGTCATCGCGGATTTCGACATCACCGCGAGCATGATCCAGATCTTCCTCAAAAAGGTATTCAATAACTCCGTCTTTGCGCGGCCGCGCATCGTCATCTGCATCCCCTCGGGCGTCACCGAGGTCGAGCGCAGGGCCGTCAAAGAGGCCGCCATCAAGGCCGGCGCGCGCCACGTCTCCGTCATCGAGGAGCCGATGGCCGCCGCGATCGGGGCCGGGCTTCCGGTCGCCGAGGCCTGCGGCAGCATGGTTGTCGACATCGGCGGCGGCACGAGCGAGGTCGCCGTGATCTCCCTCGGCGGCATCGTCGCCTCGAGATCCGTCCGCGTGGGCGGCGACGAATTCGACTCCGCCATCATTTCCTACATCAAGCGCAAATACAACCTGCTGATCGGCGAGCGCACAGCCGAAAATATTAAGATCACAATCGGCTCCGCCTTCCCCTTCGAGGAGGAGATGGAGATGGAGATCAAGGGCCGCAACCTGATGGACGGCCTGCCGAAGAACATCTTCATCACGAGCGAGGAGATCCGCTCCGCGCTGGCCGACCCGCTCGCGAGCATCATGGACGCCATCAAATCCACCCTCGAGCGCACCCCGCCGGAGCTCTCCGCCGACATCATCGACCACGGCATCACGCTGACCGGCGGCGGCGCCCTGCTGCACAACCTCGACCGCCTGATCTGCCAGGAGACCGGCATGCCCGTGCACATCGCGGACAACCCGCTGGACTGCGTCGCCACCGGAGCCGGGCAGGTGCTCGACAACATCGACCTGCTCCGCGAGGTCGTCACCGACAGCGACCGCAAATACTGATTTCCGATTTAATATCCGGAGGAATTTCACGGTTTTGCGAAGCAAAATGCCGTCCCTGCTTCTGTTACCGGAGGAGTTCTGCGGTTTTGCGAAGCAAAATGCCGGCCCTACTTTTGGACCGGCAAGCGGAACTCCCTGCGTATCCAAAACCCTTTTTGGATACGCGGCAAGAGAAATTCCTATTTCTATAAAACACTTTTCCTAAAGGCGGAACCGGGAGTCCCGGAGCGGATTTCCGGTTCGTTTTTCTGTGGAGCGAACTTCTGGGAAAGGGGGCGCCGGCTTGCAGAAATTTTTTAAGACCAAAAAATTTTATGTGCTCTGCGGCATCGCGGTGCTGCTCTGCGCCTTCATGATCCGCTCCGCCATCGAGGGGAACTCCGCCCTGCTGATCTCCCGGCTCGCGGGGGGCATTTCCCGCCCCTTCCTTGAGGCGAGCGCCAACTTCACCGACGCGCTCAGCGGATTCTTCTCCAAATACTTCAAAACCGCCGAGGTCTACGAGGAGAATGAGGCCCTTCAGGAACAGATCCGCGATCTTCAGGAACAGCTCGTCGATTACGAGAGCGTCAAGCGCGAGAACGAACAATATAAGGATTACCTCGGCCTCCGGGAGGAGAACCCGGATTACGACTTCGAGACCGCCTCGGTGATCGGGCGGGATTCCACCGGCCGCTTCGCGAGCTTCACCATTGACAGGGGCAGCTCCAACGGCATCGCAATCGCGGACCCGGTCATCACGGCGGACGGCCTCGTCGGCCTCGTCTGGGAGGTCGGCCCCACTTGGGCGCGCGTGCGCACAATCCTCGACAGCTCCGTCGAGGTCGGCGCCTACGACATCCGTACGCGGGACAGCGGCATCGTCTCCGGCGACATCCTGCTCTCGGAGAAGGGCATGTGCCAGATGGTTTCCCTGCCGCGCGACAGCGGAGCCTCCGCCGGCGACCTGATCGTCACCTCCGGCATCGGCGGCGTCTTCCCCAAGAATCTCGTCGTCGGCACGCTCTCGGAGATCAGCCTGAGCGGAAGCGGTCTTTCCCTGACCGCCTCCGTCACGCCCGCCGCCGATATTGCCAGCGTCACCGATGTGCTGGTGATCAAATCCTTCCGCGGGCAGGGGGAGGAGAATTTCTCATCCCTGCCGGAGACATCCTCCGGGGCGGAAGCATCCTCCGGAGCGGAGGCATCCTCCGGGGCGGAAGCATCCTCCGGTATGGAGGCATCCTCCGGAACAGAGACATCCTCCGGGGCGGAGATATCCTCCGGAGCGGAGGCATCCGGGGCGGAAAGCGGTGCCGCGCCATGACCCGGGACGACCTGCGCAACCTGATGAAATACGGCAGCTATGTGCTGCTCCTGTTTTTCTCCTACATTTTGCAGGCCACGCCCGGCATCGAGCTCTTCGGCATCAAGCCCATGCTCGTGCTGCCGGCCTGTATCTGCATCGCCTTTCTGGAGGATGAGTTCTCCGCCGGCCTGCTCGGGGTCTTCGCCGGGATCTTCTGCGATTTTTCCTCGGACACGGTCTTCGGCTTCAACGCGCTGCTCTTTCTGCTCTTCTGCGTGGGGGCCGGGCTTGCCGCCGAGTACGCCGTGCGCCGGAGCCTCATCAACGTCATGCTTTTCTCTCTGGCGGCCGTCTTCCTCCGCGCGGGACTGGAGTATGTCTTCTCCTTCGCGCTCTACCATTACGAGGGTTCCGCCGCGTATTTCTACACCGTGATGGGGCCGGAGATCGTGTTGACCTCCGTCTTCACGCCCCTTTATTTTTTGCTCACAAAACTGGTGCATCATAGATTCCGCCCGAGCAGCGAACGCGAGCAGCTGTAGCGGACGGCGCCCGCTCCGCGGAACAAAACGAAAGGAGGCTTCGCCGAAGCTATGACTTCTCAAAAAAGACGTTTGATCGCCGCCATGATTCTGATCGCCGTCGCCGCGGCCGGGTGCTTCATCCGGCTGATGTCGATGCAGGTCGTCAACGGCGAGGCCTATCAGGAACTGATCGACCAGGGCTTTTCCACCACCTATTCGGTGACCGCCGCGCGCGGGGAGATCGTCGACCGCTACGGCCGCACGCTCGCCGCCAACCGCGTCTGCCACAACATCACCTTTGATAAAAATACGATGCCGGAGGATGAGACCAACGCCATCATTCTGCAGCTCTGCGGCATTCTCTCCGAGGCCGGCGAAACATGGAACGACAGCCTCCCGCTCAGCGAGACGGCGCCCTTCTCCTTCACCGGCAGCGATTCCTCCGTCTCCCGGCTCAAAAAGATGCTCGACCGGCTTCCGGAATTCGCCACAGCCGACGACGCCGTCTACTGGCTCCGGGAGCGCTACGATCTGCAGGAATATTCCGACGCCGATTTCCGCATCGTCGCGGGGGTCCGCTATGAGATGGAGCGGCAGGGCTATAATGCCAACACGCCCTACACCTTTGCGGAGGATATCTCCGAGGCAACCATGACCTATATTTCCGAGCACAACTATCAGTTCCCCGGCGTCGGCATCGCGGAGGGCTACAAGCGCGAGTATCCCGCCGGGGACGTCGCGCCGCACCTCATCGGGCTGGTAGGCCCAATCTACGAGGAAGAATATGATAAACTCGACCACACGGTCTACGGCATGAACGACGAGATCGGCAAATCCGGCATCGAGGCGGCCTTTGAGGAGGAGCTTCGCGGCAAGGACGGCACCGTAAAGGTCTCGTATGATTCCGACGGAAACGTCGTGGGCGAGGAGACCGTCGAGGAGCCGCTGCCCGGCGGCACCGTTGTGCTGACGCTCGACATGGATCTGCAGCGCGTCGCCCAGCAGGCTCTCGAGACGCAAATTCTTAAACTGCGTGCGACCGCGGAGGCCGGCAAGGGCAAGGAGGCCGAGGGCGGGGCCTGCGTGGTCATTCAGGTCGGCACCGGCGACATCCTCGCCTGCGCGACCTACCCCTCCTTCAACCTCGCCACCTACAACCAGGATTACAACACGCTGCTCGAAACCCCGTACCATCCGCTCTTCAACCGGGCGACCGAGGGCGTTTACGCGGCCGGCTCGACCTTCAAGCCCGTCATCGCGACCGCCGGCCTGATGAAGGGAATCATCACCTCGGCCACGCAGTTCGTCTGCACCGGCCGCTATACCTATTACAGCGACTACCAGCCGACCTGCCTGCGCGCCCACGGCGCCGTCAACGTCATCTCGGCGCTCGGATATTCCTGCAACTGCTTTTTCTACGAGGTCGGCCGTCAGCTCGGCATCGACAACATCCGGCAGTACGCCTATTATTACGGCCTCGGCGAGCCGACCGGTATCGAGATCTCCGAAAACATCGGCCAGGTCTCCAGCCCCGAATACGCAAACTCGATCGGCGACAGCTGGCAGGCCGGCGACGTTCTGCAGACTTCCATCGGCCAGAGCTACAACCAGTTTAACCCCGTGCAGTTCGCCAACTATGTGGCGACCATCGCGAACCGCGGTGTCCGCGTCAACGCGCACCTCGTCAAGAGTGTCAACAGCTACGATTTCAGCGACGTCATCTCCGAGACGCAGACCGTCGTCCTCTCCGACATGCAGATGACCGACTATACATATGACACGGTCCTCACCGGCATGAAGCAGTCCTCCATCGACTCCTCCGGCTTCGTCTGGTCCGGCTTCGACATCCCCGTCGCCTCCAAAACCGGCACGCCGCAGACCAACACCGAGCACTGCACCTCGACCTTTATCTGCTTTGCGCCGGCCGACGACCCCGAAATCGCCGTCGCCGTCATCATCGAGAAGGGCTGGCACGGATACACCGCCGCCCCGGTCGCGAGGGAAATTTTCCAGTATTACTTCCACGGCGGCGACGCGGAGACCTCGGCCGTCGAAGACACCCTGCTGGGCTGAGCCGCATCCCGCGCCGAAGCAAAAAAACGGCGGGCCACGGATTTCTCCTCCGCGGTTCCCGCACCGGTTAAAAAACAAATTCATGCAGGCACGGAGCCACGGTTCCGCGCCTCTTTTTTTGCGCAAAAAGGTCTCCGCCCGCCGGCGCAAATCCGTTTGCCGCCCGGCTCCGGCGGCGGATGCCCATCTCAGATCTTCTCGGCATCATCCTCCGGCAAAAGAGAGAGACGAATAGAGCGCCGGTTTTGCCGTATCTTCCCATGACAGGGCTTTTGGGGAGATCCCCGGCGGGCGCCCGGCCGCTCTCCCGCACAGATACGCTCGCCTGGCTCCGGCGGCGGATGCTCCGTGCGGAGAAGAGAATGCGTCTTCCAGTTTCTCCCATACTTTTTCAAAATTGCTGGCAGTCTATCATTAAGAGTGCCAATTTTTACAGTTTGGTCATAAATTTTGCGCGTTATGTTCACAAATCCCGGATATACTATAGGCGTCGAAGGGAAAGGAACCGCCCTTCCAAACGATTTCGCACAGAATTTTGTCAAACCACGACCGTTCGCAGAGCGGCGCGTTTCATTCTAAAAGGAGGATGCACCATGTTTGATCTGATGCCTTTTGACCGCAAGGAAATGAGAAAATTCAACAACTATTTTGACGACCTCGAGCGCAGCTTTTTCGGTGGATTCCCCACCGTGAACGCGAGCTCCATGTTCCGTACCGACATTATCGACCGCGGCGGCAGCTATCTGCTTCAGGCCGAGCTTCCGGGCTTTGACCGCGAAGAGATCGCTGTCGACGTAAACGGCGAATACCTGACCATCTCCGCTCAACACAAAGAGGAAAACAAGGAAGAGGAAAAGAACTTTATCCGCAGGGAACGCCGCTTCGGCTCCTTCGTCCGCAGCTTCGATATCACCGGGATCGACGCGGAACACATCACCGCCGAATTCAAGAACGGGATCCTCGGCCTGACTCTGCCGAAACGGGCCGAGCCGGAGGTCTCTTCCAAAAAGATCGAAATCAAATAACAAAGACGGGACCGGAGGCTCTCCGGTCCCGTCTTTATGCGGGTTCCGCATTTTTGCGGCATCCTCATTTTTGCGGCGTCCGCATGTATGCGGAAGCTACCCCCGGCAAAAGAAAACGGCTGCCCGCCTACCCCAAAACGGAGCGAGCGGGCAGCCTCCTTTTCCGGCAGGATTCCCGCCAAGGCGAGCACGCCCGGACGTCGGGTTTCTATATGGCCGAAGGGCCGCACCGCACCTTCGTAAAAATGAGCACGGAATGTTTTGTTCCGTGCTCATTTTTTATTTTTGGAAAGCCGCCTGCCCGGGCGCCTGCCGGCCGCAGGTCTCCGGAACCTTTGGGAACTCCACCACGGTGTCTTCCGCCCCGGAGTAAGCGGCCCGCGTCTGATCCTCCCATCTCAGCGCGAATTTTTGCGCCGTCAGGGCCGCATAGAGGCGCACCGCCGTGTGCAGGAAGTGGAAGAAAAGGATTTCGGCGAAACCGGCGGCAAAGAGCGGCAGGATATCCCCGCGGCGGACCGGCGCGCCCTCCAGCTTCGCCGCGCCGAAAGCGATCGTCCATGAGGAGAGGAGGCAGACGGCCGCGTATCCGGCCGTAAGAAGAAGAACCTTCTGCAGATCCAGAACGCCGACGATTTGAGAGAGCAGCAGCGTCACGAGCCCGGCGCACTCGACCGCGGGCGCCGCCAGCTCATAGAGCCAGTAGACCGGAGCCGTCAGAAGCCCCAGTGCGCCGAAGTAGCGCGACGAGACCGCATCCCGGTGTTTTTTGAGACTCTGGATCAGCCCCGTCTGCCACCGCCGGCGCTGGCGGCAGAAATCCCGGATCCGCAGCGGAAACTGCGTGAGGCAGACCGCATCCGGCGCGTAAGAGACCGCATAGTCTTTTCCGCAGAGCCGACAGTAGGCGTGCAGGCGCAGGATCAGTTCCATATCCTCGCCCACCGTATGGATATCGTATCCGCCGGCGCGGACCACCTCATCCCGGTCGAACATCCCGAAGGCGCCGGAGACGATCAGATTCGCATGAAAGCGGTCGAAAAAAAGCCTCATGCCGTAAAACGCCCGCAGGTATTCCAGTTTTTGAAACGCGAGCAGCAGGGAATCCGCCCCCGCGCCCGCATAGAGCTCCTTCGCCGTATAGACCGCGCCGCCGCAGGCAACGGTACCCGGCCTCGCCGCAAAAGGGAAGGCGATCCGCTTCAGGGAATCGTAAGGCAGCATCGTGTCGGCATCCACCGCGACAAAATGCGGATACCGGCAGAAGTTGATCCCCGCGTTCAGGGCATCCGCCTTGCCGCCGGACTGCTTGTCGACGACCGTGACCGGGATGCCGCCGAGCGTGCACCGATAGACGTCGGAAAACGGCCGGGCGGGGAGGCGCTCCGTGGGATCCGCCCTGATGCGCTGCAGCGGAAAGGCGTCGAGAAGCGTCTCCAGCGTCCGGTCCGTCGAGCCGTCGTTGACGACGACGATCTCATAGACCGGATAATCCAGGCGCAGAAGCATGTGGATGCCCGCGCAGAGGGACGTTTCTTCGTTGTGCGCCGGAATCAGGATGCTGACCGGAAGCCCGCGGAAAAGCTCATCCGAGGCGAGCGTCTGCCTCCGGAAGCGCTCCTTCCGGTCGCGCTCCATCCGGCACAGCGCCTCCGCGTCCGAGATAATCAGGATGACGAGATAAAGCCCCGTGAAGAGGAAAAACAGCCAGAACAGAAATTTCAGGAAAACATTGAGAAGTTCCATGATCGTTTTTTCTCTTTCTGCAGTTGTTTTTCGGGCCCTTCCGAAAACGGCCCCGGAGATAAGGCCGGCAAATCCGGCGGAATATTATTCAGCGGCTTCCGGAAGGGAATGCCCTCGCGCCGCGAGAAATCCGTATCGCCGGCGCCGGTTTCGCCGCGGCGGTTCTGCGCTCGCAGGAGACCAGCAGGCAGTCCGGGAGTTCCTCCAGCCGTTTTGCGTAACGCACGGGGTCCGGCTCGAGCTCCTCCAGAAGGCGCAGGTAAAAAAGGCGGCCGACCGTATCCGAGGGCGCACAACGGCGCTCTTTTTCGGCCAGCAGCACACAGAGCCGCGTCCGCAGCGCCGCGGCCTGCTCCGGGCGTCGTTCCCCAAGCGCCGCATACCCCCTTACCAGCGAAGCCATGGCCTCGTCGCAGTTCCCGAGCCGTTTAATCTCCGGGAAACGGATGGGCTCTCCTTCCGCGAGTGCGGCGAGGTATCTCTCCGCCGCCGCGGTCCGGCGTTTCGCATGCGCATCCGGCACCGCAAGCAGCAGGTACAGGCAGGCGGAAAGCAGCAGCAGAAAGAAATACGCAAAAAGCAGAACCAGAAGGATCGTCTGCACGCCGCAGCGCCTCCCTTTCGTCTATTTTTATATGGGTCGTGCCATGCCGCGGGGCAGGGTCTTTATATGAGAAGCGTTCATGACAGGTGCCGTTTCCCTCGGGAGAGGCGCTTTTTGCCGATCTTCCCGCGAGCGTACCCGCTCAGGCGGAGGAGCCTCCGCTCAAGCGGAGGAGCCTCCGCTCAAGCGGAGGAGCCCGGAATGCCTTTTATCCGGATTTT
>CAYMNV010000012.1:4530-22204 GCA_964391915.1 uncultured Oscillospiraceae bacterium | reverse complement strand
GCGGAGGAGCCTCCGCTCAAGCGGAGGAGCCCGGAATGCCTTTTATCCGGATTTTCACCCGGCGGCTTTTCCGGAGGTCCGCATGAATGCCCCTCCGCGGCATTTTTTCCTGCTGTCTTTTATCCTTCCGGAAGATCCCGCGCAGAGGTATCCCGACGGAGGTTTCCGTCTTTCACCCGGATTCCGCCTGCGCCGCCGCGAAGACCTTTTGCAGGATGTAGTAGGACTGTTTGAGCCGCTCGTGATAGGTCGGCTTTTTCCATGTTTTAAGCGTATAGGCGCCCCAGCCCGTTGCCGAGAGGAGATCCCCCTCCGAGTTACGGCAGAAACCCTCAAGAAAGATCTGCCGGATGGAAAGCCCCTCGACCTCGTAGGTTTCGTAATAATCGTCCCGCACCTGCGCCGTCGGCGGATCGTAGAAATTGAGCAGCTGCCACGCGAGCCGCACCTCGACCGCATCCCCGGCAAAGCAGTAATCCGCAAGGGAGTTAAAGTCCTCCGCCGCGGGGTTTCCGTTGCCATAGACGAGCCTGCCCGTCTCCACCGTGAGGGCGTCCGTCGTGACCGTTTTTCCATCGGCATCCAGATAGGTATGCCGGCCGTCGCTGCCCATAATGGCGACATCGAAAATCGGGTTGTTCTTTTGCTCAGGCGTTTTGAGGATCGGGACGGAGTTATCCCAGGCGTAGATTGACATGTTGGTATCGTAATATTCCTGCACCAGAAGCTCCGCATTGCTCTCGTTCCGGATAAAAAGCACAAAATCGACCCCGTGAGAAAAGGAGATATTTTCGTAGGAAAAAGCGCCGGATTTCGGCGTGACGTCGAAGGCCGTCAGGAGTTCCTCTCTGCCCGGGCGCCAATTTTCCTTTTCGATCAGCAGATAGAGGTATTTTTCGTCCTGTTGGACCGCAACCGAGAAGCCATCTTTCTCGGCGATCCGTTCCACGCCCGCCCAATCGGAGAGATCGCCGTCCGGATAGCAGACGCTCTCCTTCTCCCCGGGATCGAAGGCCAGAAGGCCGTAAAACTGCTCATTGGTCTGCGCGTCGCTCCAGTTGACAATGTTGTTCTTGTCTACGGTGAGCTTTGTGTTCCACGCCTGCTTAAACCACTCGTCCTGCCAGGAAAAGAGCACGCACCCCGCACACCCGGCCGCGCGGATATCCGCAAACAGCACCGCGGAGGCCTCTCCCTGTTCCTCCTCCGAGAGCCCGCCCTGATGAAACCCCCTCACCAGATCCTGATAGGCCCGCCCGCGCGCCGAGGAGGTGCCGTATTCCGAGATGACGACCGGCACGGTATGGTAGGCGTTGAGTTCCTCAAGATAGGTGCGGTAAGGGTTCTTTTGGCCGGAGGCGTCGGTCTCCTCCGCATAGCGGCCAAGTTTCAGGAATTCCGGATAGGTCGGATAGACGTGATAGGAGGCAAAGAGGCCGGTTTTGAGTTTCTCCGTAGGGACGATATGCTCCGTATCGACGGTGACCTCGCGCTTGAGCATCGTGTCGTTTTGCAACAGCGGGTCGGTGAGCGGCCCGTTGCAAAACGCGATCAGCTTTTGGCAGCCGTATTTTTCCCACTCATAAGAGAGCGCCGTGTCGCCCATCCACGCGAGGAAGCATTCAAAGCCCGTCGCCTCCGCGGAGGCCGAGAGAAACTCTCCCCGGTAGGTAGCGCCCTCGTTCAGGACGTCGTTGAAAAAAATGAAGTCCGGCTCCCACTCCACGCCGAGAATATAACCCAGCACATAGTCGGAGACATCCTCGGAGTAGAGCGAAAAGGCGGCATCCTCGCGCAGGATCTGGATCCGCTCCCCGTGCAGCGCGTCTATTGTGGCCCGCAGCTCCATGGAGATGGAATTCCGAACGGTTCCGCTCCAAATATCGGTCGTTGTACTCATATAGGTTTCTATTAGGTAATAGCCCTGCAGCAGATAGAGCGGCTCCGCGGCGGTGCGGTTATATTCCTTCAATGCCCGATAAAAGGCAGGCGACTGCAACAGATAGACCCGGATACAGTTCACGTGCAGCGCCCCGATATAGCCGAACCACCGCAGGTATTCCTCCTCCGTAATGCCGAATTCGTTTGGGAAACTGCCGGGCTTCCCGGCACCCATATCCACGCCAATCAGGTAAAACGGTTCCCAGTTCCCATCCCGGTAGATCTCGATCTTCTTACCGGAGGTACGGGTGAAATAGGAGAGCTCCGGATAGCCGAAGGCCGCCGGGAAACCGTATCCCGCCAGCAGGGCAAGCAGCAACAGCGCTGCGAAAAAAACGGCCGTCACACGAAGAATAAGCGTTTTCAAAGGGGAGCCTCCTAACCGCTAAACATATCCAGCTTACCGATATTTTGGTCCATCCATCGCCCGCGCTCCACCACATACGCCATGAGCTTTTCGTATTCCTCCTCCAAGGTGCCGCGCCCGCGGTCATACAGAGTCTTTTCCTCCGAACAGTACCAGCGCGTATAATTGCGCTCGAGGCTACCGCCCAGATAGTCCCGGCAGGCGGCGATATAGGAGAGCAGGTACTCCTCCGAAAAATAGGTTTTGCGCAGCTCCCGGTAGCGCAGCTGGCAAAGCCGCGTGAAGACGTGAGATCTGCACAGGCAATAGTAGATCATGCTTTTCGGTATCCCGATGGTGTCGCAGGGGATCTCCCGGCCGATGATATTGTTCATCGCGCCATCAAAATCCCAGACCGGTCCAATATGCACGACGCCGTCCAGATCGAAGTAAAGGAAGGTTGAAAGCGAACCGGCGTCATAATTCTGAAAAAACTCGTTGATCAGAAAATAATCCACGAACGACTCGACATCGATTCGCTCCATCCAAGCGATGCTCTCCGGATCCGTGTCGATGTCCATCAGCGACTTCTCACATGCCGTGAGTACGGATTCGATATAATGGATCTGCTCCGGGTCCATCCCGAGAAAATTTGGATAGCACAGATCATAGTCGAAAAGGCTGGTCTCGGTGGACATCGGCCGCTCGATCTGGTAGTGATCGTAAGTGTTGTTGATCTGCACAAGCGCCGCATTCTCCGTCCGGTTCGGGTCGAACTCTGTCAGATCGATGTGCTTTTTGTCCACCCGGATCCGCTCGATGATGGTATAGAGGCCCAGATATTCCGTTTTGCCGTCCTCACCCCTTAGGAACATCTCGCATAAGCGGGCGTCCGGCGCGTTGCCCATGATAGCGTCCGAGATCTGGTAGAGCATATAATTGCGGATCTGGGTGCGGTCAATATAGCTGCCGTTGACCGTGTAGGAATCCCCCTCCGCCATCCCGCAAAGGGACTGCTCGTTGCCGCTCCAGTCCGAATTTACGAGTTTGACGGCATATTGCTTCTTGGGGAAGAAGCGCGAGCTGTGCCCACGAGCGCCGACGATCGCCACACTCTCCACCGCGGGCGAATCCTGCAGCGTGTTTCTCCCGCCACCATCATAGAGGAAGAAACGGCACGGAATCTTCCCTCCGCTCTCCCCCTCTCCGCCGGAGATGGCCTGACCCTCCGTGTCGATCAGGAGGAGCGGCAGGTAACTCGAAAACGTCTCCGCATTCGGGATACCCCCCGTCTCCTCCGGCTCCTTCGGATAGGTGAGATGCTGCCCGGCCCGGGCCGTGTTCCCTCCGGGGGAAGCGGGAGGCATCGCGGCGGCGGCCAGAAGCAGAATCGCCGCCAGCAGCAAAGATACGGTTTTTCTCATCCCGTCACTCCTGAATCTCGCTGTTCTGCAGCACGAGGTTGACGTAACTGACGCCCTCTTTATCGTATAAAAGCGCAAGCAGCCCGTCCAGTTTCTTTTTTGCCCGGCTGTCGCGCAGGTCGTAGATCAGCTCCGCCGAGTCCGGCGTCGTATTGACGACCTGAAGCCGGCTGCCCGGATAGGTTTTAAAGACTTCTGTCTCCGTATCCTCCCTGCGCTCCAGCGTGCTGCGCACGACGAGCAGGTAGCGGCTGTCCTTCCGGATCCTGCCGAAGACGAGCAGCAGAAGAAACACCAGCGCCGTCGCCGTGAGGGCGACCACGTACTGCGCAACCCCGCAGCAGATCCCCACCATGATGCACCAGAAGATATGTACGGCGTCCTGCGGATCCTTGATCGCGGTGCGGAAGCGGATGATCGAGAGCGCGCCCACCATGCCGAGCGAGAGGGCGATGTTGCTGCTGATAACCGCCATGATCGCCGCCGTGATCGCGGACATCGCAATCAGCGAGACGGCGAAGCGCCGCGAGAAGGTTACCCGCGTGGCGGAAAAATAGTAGGCGATATAGATGACGATACCGACCGCAACCGCCACGCCGACGCGGACCGTGACGTCGAAGAAATCGAGCTCCCCCTGCTGGAGAAGGTTATCCAGAATGTACTGTTTCATGGTTCCGCTCCGTTTCGTGCGCTTTATATTTTCAGGAAACCCGGATCCGGCCCGGCAGACAGGCTCCGACTCCTATTTGCGGAATCCGCAGGCCGGTTCCCGGCTTTCTGTCTATTTATTTTCAGTAAACCGTGATCCGGTTCGGCAGGCGCGAAATCCCGTATTTGCTGCAGGACTCCTGTGCGCCGAGGAGATCCGCAAGCAGGCCTTGGATGTAATCCGGCAGATAGCCGCTGAATTTGACCTCCATCACCCAGACGTCCGCCTCCGTGGCCGGGCAGAGCCGCGGCGTGGAAAACAGATCCGGGCCGCTCTCCTCCACGCGGATATCGCTGTCGAACGTGATGCGCGTATTGCACAGCGGCACCGCAAAGGCCATTCGCCGGTACTGGACGATGGCCTCGGGGCGCCACATCTCCTTTTCCATGCGGCAGTAGAGCTGCACCGCCTCGGGCTGCGGCAGCTCCAGCAGCGGGCGGTAATTTCCCTGCTGCACCGCCTCGGCCTGCGCCCTGGTCAGCGGCAGGGAGCATTTCGACCGCGCGTCGCCTTCCCGGTGTTTGATCTCCATCTTCGCCAAGCCGAGTTCCGGCGGGTAGACTCGCAGGCGGATCTTATCCCGGCAGCAGATGCCGTCCTCCCTCTCGGTGCAGCAGCGGTTATCCGGCGTGTCGTAATACAGCGACCGGATCAGGTATCCGCGGCCCCCGGCATTGTGCGGGTCCTGCGGCAGCACCGCCGACAGCTTTCCAATAAGCGCCCCGGCCTGCACGGTGGTGAGCAGATATTTATTTTCCGTTCGTTTTATAAACATGGCTACTCTTCCTGCCGCGGAGCGGCGCTCTCCGGCTCCAGCCGCTCAATCTTCACCGTAAAACACGCCGGGAACTCCGTATTTTCGTCGGGATCCCCCGGCCAATTCCCGCCGACGGCGAGATTCATGATGAGGTACATCGGCTCGTCGGGAACATGGGACTCCGTGCGGAAAACCTCCTCGCCGTCGAGCGTCCAGATCAGCAGATCCTTCTGCCACGAGAGGCCAACCGTATACTGCCGCGGCATCCCGTTTTCAAAATTATAAATGAAATAGGCTTTTTTCTGTATGCCGCTAAAATAGTGAAGCACGCCCGAATAGCAGTCCGGCTCGGTACCGACGTGCTCATAGATATCGATCTCCGGGAGCGCCGTCCCCGCCGTGCTCAGCATCCAAATTGCGGGAAAGAGGCCCGCCCCCTCCGGAACCGTGACCGTAAACGAGAATTCCCCGTAAAGAAAACCCTGCGTCGATTCCGCCATACCGGAGGCATAGCCTTCCCCCTTGCGCTTTGCCGTGAGCACGACGGTATCGCCGCCCGAAAAGGAGACCTGCTCCTTTTCGTAGACGCTCAGCTCGTTGTTGTTATGCTCGGCGCTGCTGACCGCCGCGAAGCCGTCCGTCAGGGAAGGCGCCATGGCCTCGGAGGATGCCGCGCCGGTATCCTCCGTCTCGGGGGAAACCCCTTCCCGGGAATCGGCCGTTTCAAAAATATCCGCCTGTGGTTTCATGGCCGACACGCGCTGCCGGTATGTAAAAATCACCATCTGCAAAATCATCGCCCCCGTCAGGCAGAATGCGGCCCCGACTGCGGCAATGCGGATGATCCGTATCCCTCTCATGCCCATTTCTCCCCTTTTTTCGGAACCTATGGCGGCATCCTCATCCAGTTCGCGGAGGCCGTACCGGGCCTTTGCTCAAGCAGTTTCCATAATCTTCCAAATAAAAGGAAAAATCAAGGGGTAACCTGTCGTGCTCCGCGCGGCACGCAAAAAAATAAACCGCCGCGGGGGAGGAGGGAGCTTGCCGTCTCTCCGGCGGTGAAATTTCCGTATCCGCACAGGCGAGGCGGGAACACATAAAAATCCGCGGCATCCCGCAGCCCCGCCGTCCGCGGCTTTGCGCGCGGCACGCAAAAAAATACCCGCGTCCCATCCGAAACGGACGGAACACGGGTATGGATTCATTTTGTCCGACGCAAAAGGCCCGCCTGAGGCAAACCTTACGCGTTCATCCTGCGAACCGCCTCGTAGACGGCCACGGACATCGCGACGGTCGCGCCGACCATCGGATTGTTGCCCATGCCGACGAGGCCCATCATCTCGACGTGCGCCGGCACGGAGGAGGAGCCCGCGAACTGCGCATCGCTGTGCATGCGGCCCATCGAGTCGGTCATGCCGTAGGAGGCGGGGCCGGCGGCCACGTTATCCGGATGGAGAGTGCGCCCGGTGCCGCCGCCCGAGGCCACGGAGAAATACTTCTTCCCGTTCTCGACGCACCATTTCTTGTAGGTGCCGGCGACGAGGTGCTGGAAGCGGACCGGGTTTGTGGAGTTGCCGGTGATCGAGATATCGACGTGCTCATGCTTCATGATGGCGACACCTTCATTGACGTCGTTTGCGCCGTAGCAGCGGATGGCCGCGCGCTCGCCCTCGGAGAACGGAACTTCGCGCACGACGGTCAGCTCACCCGTGGTGAAATCATAATCCGTCTGGACGTAGGTAAAGCCGTTGACGCGGGAAATGATATAGGCGGCGTCCTTGCCGAGCCCATTCAGGATCACGCGGATCGGGGTCTTGCGCGCCTTGTTGGCGTTGCGGGCAATGCCGATGGCGCCCTCCGCGGCCGCGAAAGACTCGTGCCCGGCCAGAAAGGCGAAGCACTTGGTCTCCTCGCTCAGCAGCATGGCGCCGAGGTTGCCGTGGCCGAGGCCGACGCCGCGCTGCTCGGCAACGGAGCCGGGGATGCAGAAGGCCTGAAGTCCCTCACCGAGGCAGACGGCCGCTTCCGCGGCGGATTTGATCTGTTTTTTGATGCCGATGGCGGCGCCGAGGGTGTAGGCCCAGACCGCGTTGTCGAACGCGATCGGCTGCACGCCCTTGACGATTGCCTCCGGGTCGACGCCGGCCTCCCTGACCAGCGCCGCGGCTTCCTCAAGGGAAGCAAACCCGTATTTTTCGAGGCAGGCCGTGATCTTGGGCAATCTTCTTTCTTTTCCTTCAAACTCTGCCATTTATCTTAAGACCATCCTTTCCACTCAGATTGTCGGGGGCCCCGGCGGCGCGGATTTCCGCAGGCTGCGGGGCCGTCTTCCCGAGGCTGCCCGGCGTTATTCCTCGCGCGGGTCGATGTATTTCACCGCGTCGGCGTAGCGGCCGTAGGTGCCGGTCTCCTTCTCGAGCGCGGCGGCGGGATCCGTGCCGTGGCGGATATCCTCCATCATCTTGCCGAGGCGGACAAATTTGTAGCCGATGACCTCGTCGTTCTTATCGAGCGCAAGGGAGGTGATGTAGCCTTCGGTCAGGTCGAGGTAGCGCACGCCCTTGGCGCCGGTGCTGTAAATGGTGCCGATGGCGGAGCGGAGCCCCTTACCGAGATCCTCAAGCCCGGCGCCGATCGGCAGGCCGCCCTCGGAAAAGGCGGTCTGGCTGCGGCCGTAGACGAGCTGCAAAAAGATCTCGCGCATGGCCACGTTGATGGCGTCGCAGACGAGGTCGGTATTCAGAGCCTCCAGAATGGTCTTTCCGGGCAGGATTTCGCCGGCCATGGCCGCGGAATGAGTCATGCCGGTGCAGCCGATCGTCTCAACCAGCGCCTCCTGGATCACGCCGTCCTTTACATTCAGCGTGAGCTTGCACGCCCCCTGCTGAGGCGCGCAGGTCCCGACGCCGTGCGACAGGCCGGAGATATCGGTGATCTGGGTGGATTTCACCCATCTGCCTTCCTCCGGGATCGGTGCCGGGCCGTGGTTCGGGCCCTTGGTCACGCTGCACATTCTTTCCACATCTTTCGAACAGTTCATGCGGCAGCTCCTTTCCTCTCTATGATAAATATTATAATAGGCAATGAGAGCGGGCTTTCGGAAAAACGGACGTTTTGCAAACTTTCCGTCAAACCCGCCTAAATTATATAAGAAATCAAACGTTAAATCAATGTGGAGTATTTCCAAATAATCGCCCTCTTCTACGGAAAATTCCGTTGAAAACGATCGCCGGCCGCAAAAACGGCAAACAGATTTAACAGACCGTTCATTGACTTGCAAATATCTTAAGAATAAAATAAGAAAATAGAATATTAGGCATTTCTTTCGGGTGGAAAAAACGGCCGCCCAGGATAAGGAGAAAACATGAGTTTACTTGAAAAGATTTTCGGCAATTACTCCCAGAAAGAGCTCAAACGCATCGACCCCGTCGTCAAAAAGGTTCTCGACCTCGAGGAGACTTATAAAGCCATGAGCGAAGCCGAGCTCAAGGGGCAGACCGCTCTGTTCCGCGCGCGGTGGGAAAAGGGCGAATCCCTCGACAGCCTGCTGCCGGAGGCCTTCGCCGCCTGCCGGGAGGCCTGCGACCGCGTGCTTGGGATGCGCCCGTTCCCGGTGCAGCTCGTCGGCGGCGTCGTGCTCCATCAGGGCCGCATCGCCGAGATGAAGACCGGCGAGGGCAAGACGCTCGTCGCCACGCTGCCGGCCTACCTCAACGGCCTGACCGGCGAGGGCGTGCACATCGTCACGGTCAACGACTACCTCGCCAAGCGCGACAGCGAATGGATGGGCAAGGTCTACAACTACCTCGGCCTCACCGTCGGGCTCGTCACGCACGACGTGGAGACCGGCAGCCGCAGGGATGCTTACGCCTGTGATATCACCTACGGCACCAACAACGAATTCGGCTTCGACTACCTGCGCGACAACATGGTCACCTATAAGGAAAACCGCGTTCAGCGCGGCTTCCGCTACGCCATTGTGGACGAGGTGGACTCCATCCTCATCGACGAGGCGCGCACCCCGCTCATCATCTCCGGCCGCGGCGAAAAATCCACCGACCTTTACGAGAAGGCCGACCGCTTCGCCTGCACGCTCAAGGCCATCCGCGTGAAGGAGGAGAACGAGAAGGAGGAGCGCGACGACATCGACGCGGATTATATCGTCGACGAAAAGGCCCGCACCGCCACCCTGACCCCGAGAGGCGTCGCCAAGGCGGAGGGGGCCTTCGGGCTCGAAAACTTCAATGATCCGGACAACATGACGCTCGTCCACCACATCAGCCAGGCGATCAAGGCGCACGGCGTGATGCAGCGCGACGTGGACTATGTGGTCAAGGACGGCGAGGTCATCATCGTCGACGAATTCACCGGCCGCCTGATGTTCGGACGCCGGTACAACGAGGGCCTCCATCAGGCCATCGAGGCGAAGGAGGGCGTCACTGTCGCCCACGAGAACCGCACCCTCGCCACCATCACCTTCCAGAACTATTTCCGCATGTACGATAAACTCTCCGGCATGACGGGCACGGCCCTGACCGAGGAGGCCGAGTTCCGCGAGATCTACGGCCTCGACGTGATCGAGATCCCGACCAACAAGCCGATCGTCCGCGAAGACGCCCCGGACGTGGTCTACAAGACCGAGCGCGGCAAGTTTAGCGCGGTCATCGACGAGATCGCCGACGCGCACGAAAAAGGCCAGCCGGTGCTGGTGGGCACGATCTCCATCGAGAAATCCGAGCTGCTGAGCGGCATGCTCAAGAAACGCGGCATCCAGCACAACGTGCTCAACGCGAAGCATCACGATAAGGAGGCCGAGATCGTCGCGCAGGCCGGCATGTACGGCGCGGTGACGATCGCAACCAATATGGCCGGACGCGGCACCGATATCGTGCTCGGCGGCAACGCGGAATACCTCGCCAAGGCCGATATGAGAAAGGCGGGCTACGAGGAGGAACTGATCAACGCCGCGGATGCCTTCTTTGAGACCGGCGCGGAGGATATCCTCGCCGCGCGGGGGCTCTTTCAGGAGCTTTACGAAAAACACAAGGAGGAAATCGCCGGGCAGGCCGAGCTCGTGAAGCAGGCCGGCGGCCTCTATATCATCGGCACCGAGCGGCATGAATCCCGCCGCATCGACAACCAGCTGCGCGGACGTTCCGGCCGTCAGGGCGACCCCGGCAAATCGCGCTTTTATATTTCGCTTGAGGACGACCTGATGCGGCTCTTCGGCGGCGAGCGGCTCCAGAATATGATGGACACGCTCGGCGTGGAAGAGGACATGCCGATCGAGAACCGGATGCTCGCGAGCTCCATCGAGAACGCGCAGAAGAAGGTGGAGAGCCGCAACTTCGGCATCCGCAAGAACGTGCTGCAGTTCGACGACGTCATGAACAAACAGCGCGAGATCATCTACGGACAGCGCTCCAAGGTGCTGGACGGCGAAGATCTCAAGGATTACGTCGCCCAGATGCGCGCGGAGAGCGTCTCCAAGACCGTCGGCACCTATCTTGCCGAGGGCAGCGTCCCGCAGGATTGGAACCTCGACGGCCTGCGCGACTACTACCTCGGATGGATGCTCTCCGACGGGGACCTGCGCTATCCGAAGGAGGAGCTTGCGAAGCTGACGAGGGCCGACATCGAAAAGGCGCTTTTGGACCGCATGGAGGAATACTACGCCGTCCGCGAGAAGATGTTCGGGCCGGAACTGATGCGCGAGCTTGAGCGCGTGGTGCTGCTGCGGAACGTCGACCTCAAGTGGATGGAACACATCGACGCGATGGAGGATCTCAAGCAGGGCATCTACCTGCGCGGCTACGGCCAGCATGACCCGGTCATCGAGTACCGCATGGAGGGCTTCGACATGTTCGACCAGATGGTCGACGCGATCCGCGAGGATACCGTCAAGATGCTGCTGACCGTCAAGGTCAAGGCCGGCGCCGCTCCCGAGCGCGAGCAGGTTGCGAAACCCGACATGGGCGTCGGCGGGGACGGCTCTTCTCCGGCCGCTCCGGTCAAAAAGAAGAAGGTCGGCCGCAACGACCCCTGCCCCTGCGGCTCCGGCAAAAAATATAAAAACTGCTGCGGCAGATAAGACGCGGATTTCGTCCCCCGCCCAAGGCGCCCGAAAAGGCCCGGCGGCGGGGGATTTGTCTTTTTGTAAAAAACGGGCCGCAGACAGGCGGCTTTTCTGCAAAATGCCCGGCGCGGCAGGAATCCTGAGGCGGAACTCGTACCGGACATTTGATTGTAAAAAGAACAGGCGGCCTTCCTCCGGGCGCCTTGGGCGGGGGGGATTCTCTTCGTTTTCCCGCCGGAGGGAATGGCCTTCGGCCGGATCTCCGGCCATGAATCTGAAAGACCGGGGTGGTTTATATGCCGACGCTCAATCTTGTTCTCGTCGAGCCGCAGATCCCGCAGAATACGGGCAACATCGCCCGCACCTGCGCGGTCACCGGCGCAAGGCTGCATCTGGTCGGGCCGATGGGCTTTCGGCTCGACGACGCGAAGATGAAGCGCTGCGGGCTCGACTACTGGGATCTGCTCGACGTGACCCTCTACGACGATCTCGCCGACTTCTTCGCAAAAAACGAAGGGCCCTTTTATTATTTCACCACGAAGGGCCTCTCCCGCCACAGCGACGTCCGCTACCCGGACGGCTGCTATCTCGTCTTTGGGCGGGAGGACGCCGGGCTGCCGGAGGAACTGCTCTTTCAAAATCCGGATACCGCCGTCCGCATCCCGATGCGCCCGACGCTGCGCAGCCTCAACCTCTCAAATTCGGTGGCGATCGCCGCCTACGAGGTGCTGCGCCAGTGGGATTACCCGGAGCTGCAGTGGAAAGGCTCGCTCCGGAAGTTTGATTGGGCAGAGGCCGGCCTCCGTCAGGACGCCATGGAGCTGCACGGCGGCAGGGAATAGGCCGAGCGCCGGATGCCCGCAAAAGGCGCCGCGCCGGGCCGTTTTCAGGGCCCAACCGGCTCCGGAAGAACCGCCCCGGGCGGCTTTTGCGGGCGGCGGGCCGGTTTCTCTTAAAAAGGAAGCCGCCGGAGCCGCCGTTTTTTTCCGTATTTGGGGGAGAGAAGCCTCCGTTTTTTATGAGTTCCGTTCCCCGGCGCCGGCGCGCTTTTCGCGGCGGAACGCCGGCCTCTCCCGAAATCCGAGAGCGTTTTGTATTCCAAAAACTCCGATCAGAAAGGCGGTCAGGGCCGTTATGGAAAGAATTCAGAAGATCGTCGGCGCGCTGCGCAGGGCCGTGCAGGATTACGGCATGATCCATGCCGGAGACAGGATCGCGGTCGGCATCTCCGGCGGCAAGGATTCCCTCACGATGCTCGAGGCGCTCTGGATGCTGCGGGAGCACATCGGTCCGGATTTCGGCCTCGTCGCCCTCGCGCTGGATCCCCGCTTCGGCGGCGCCGATTCGGATTATTCGGCCGTGGAGGCGCACTGCCGGGAGCTCGGCGTGCCGCTCGACATCCGCCGCACCAATATCGGCACCATCATCTTCGAGACGCGGCAGGAGCACAACCCCTGCAGCCTCTGCTCCCGCATGCGCCGCGCGATGCTGCACGACGCCGCAAAAGAGGACGGCTGCAACAAGCTCGCCCTCGGCCACAACTTTGAGGACGCGGCCGAAACTTTCCTGATGAATCTGCTCGACGCGGGCAGGGCGGAGTGCTTCTCGCCGGTCACCTACATGAGCCGCAAGGACATCACGGTGATCCGGCCGCTCATCTACTGCCGGGAGGCGGATGTTCTCGCGACGGCGCAGAGCCTCGGCCTGCCGGTGATGCAGAGTGCCTGCCCGGCGAACAAGCACACCGAGCGCGAGCATGTGAAGCAGCTGATCCTGCGCCTCGAGGCGGAGGAGGGCTACGAGAGCGTCGCGCGGCGGATCGTCGGCGCCCTGCAGCGCGGCAGCATCTGCGGCTGGGGCCTCGAGCATCCGGAACCGGTTGTCTTCGAGGGAAGATGATTCCTCCGGAGCCGCCGGAGAGCTTTCCGGAAACCGCTTCCGCATGCGGCCGCCTAATATAATTAGGATATAAGAAAAACCGGCGTCCCGAAGGCGCCGGCTTTTTTGTTCTTTTGTTTTTACCGGCTGCACGGTGAGTGAATCCCATGAGCCGAGAGGGGTTTCTCTCTATGTTTTACCGGAAAGGCGGGCCCCATGCCCGGCAGGTAAATCCCGAACGCCCGGCCTATGGAAGGGCTTACATCTTTTTCATCACGCTGATTGCAACCGCGGTGAGCCCGACGCCCAGCATAATGAAGGCCGTGCCGGACTGAATCGCGCCCAGCGTGCTCAGCACCGTCACCGCGACGCCCATGCCGATCCCGATCCCGCGGAGCACCAGGTCGCAGATGCCGCCGAAATCCGTCACCTCGCCGTCGGCGAAACGGTCGGGTTCCCTCAAACCGTCCGTCTCATTTTTTCTCTCCTGCTCCCGGGCGCGGTATCCCCCGATCATCACCGACTCCTGCGGTGTCTCCTCCGGTTCGCCTTCGGCAAAGCGGCCCGATCCCTCCGGCAAATCCGTCTCCGGATCTTTGATCCAATCCGGCGTCATTTTTGGTTCCTGTCCCATGCGGCAGCCTCCTCTCATCCTCAAGCATCGTTCTTTCTTCCACGCCTACTTTATAATGTTTTTTCCGGAAAAACAATCCTCCAAAACTAAAATAAACGGAAAAAAACAAAAGCCTCCTAAAAACCCCACTTTTTTTCACGAAATCGGAGGATTCCCCCCGCAGCCGCCTTTTTGCGGGCGGAGAGCGGGCGGCTTTCTCCAAAAGCGTCCGGAAATGCTCCGCCTATCCCCACGCCCGCCGGAGATCTTTTTCCCTCCCCCGCAGGCAGGCGGGGGAAGAGGCCGTCTTCCGCCGGATGCCAATCATGGCGGAGACCGCAGATTCCACGGGAGAATCTACGTCAGGCGGCAAACGGCCCGGCGGTCACCCGTCCAGGCCCCATCCGCCCCCACGCCCGGCGGCCGCGGCCTCCGGGGGGGAAGAGGTTCGGGCCAAAAAAATCTCCGGAGCCTTGGGAGGCCCCGGAGAACAATTCTTTTTTGCGGATGGTTAACGTTTGCTGAACTGCGGTGCGCGGCGGGCTTTTTTGAGTCCGTATTTCTTACGCTCCGTCATTCTCGGGTCACGGGTCAGGAACCCGGCCTTCTTGAGCGGGGAGCGGAGCTCTTCGTTATACTGGAGCAGGGCGCGGGCGATGCCGTGGCGGATGGCTCCGGCCTGGCCGGTGACGCCGCCGCCCTCGACGGTGCAGATGATGTCGAAAGCTCCTGCGGTCTCGGTCAGCTCGAGCGGCTGGCGGACCAAAAGCTTCAGGGTTTCAAGGCCGAAATAATTGTCGATGTCACGGCCGTTGATCGTGATGGCGCCGGTGCCGTTCGGATAGATGCGGACACGGGAAACAGAGCATTTTCTCCTTCCGGTTCCATAGAAATAGGGGTTGGATTCGTACATGTCTGATTTCCTCCTTCCGTTCAGAGCTCCCAGGCCTGCGGGGCCTGAGCTTCCTGTTTATGTTCCGCGCCGGCATAGATGCGGATTCTCTTGAGCGAATTGGCGCCCACGGTGTTATCCGGGATCATGCCTTTGATGGCCTTCATCATGGCGAAGCAGGGGTCTTTTTGCATCAGCAGGCCGTAACTGACCGCTTTCATGTGGCCGATATAGCCGGTGTGATGATAGTAGAATTTCTTCTCGAGTTTCTTGCCGGTGAGGACAGCCTTGGCCGCGTTGATGATGATCACGTGGTCTCCGCAGTCGGCGTGCGGCGCGAAGTCGGGTTTGTATTTGCCGCGAAGCAGATCGGCGGCAACGACGGCGGTGTGGCCCAGGGGCTTATCCGCAGCGTCGAGGATGTACCATTTGCGCTCGATGGTCGAGGCATTCGGCATGGTGGTGTTCATGGTAAAACCTCCGATAATCCTTTGTAAAATTAGTTTCGTTCAGAAAGCGACAATCGTTATTATAACGGCGCGGAAACGGCTTGTCAATCATTTTCTCTTAAAAAATCAATTTGAAGAATGAATTCTTTCGTTTTCTCACGTTTTCTCATGAAATCTCTTTTTTTCTCGGTTCCCATTTTTGGCTTCGCCTTTGAAAAAATATTCGCGGCGGAACGGCTTGTCAATCTTTTTCTTCCAAAAAATCAATTTGCCGCACAAAAAAGCCGCCGGGCAGGCGCCCGCCGGCAAAGCGGCTCTGTAGGGAGGGAGACGGGCTCAGCCCCATTCGAGCACGTAGATATCCACATAGCGCAGGCCGTTGAGCACGCATTCGTAGTAAGTGGGGTAGTAGAGATCCACCATGTTTTTCCCGGAAAGCATGGCGCCGCCGGTATCCGCCGCGATGCAGTAGCCGTAGACGAAACTGCTGCCGCCGTCGTGCGCGCAGATCCAGAGCTTCGTCCCGTAGGGGATGATCGAGGGATCCACCGCCACATAGCCGACCCCCGCGCGGACGCCGGTCGCGGTTCCCGCGCCGGGCTTGGCGTAATAGCCGGTAGCACGGGCGCTGCTGAAGAGGGATACATATTCCGTCGGCCGGTTGTTCACGATCTCATAGCCGAAATCCAGATCGGAGATCGGCCCGTTGTCGCCCCGGAGATAGAGGTCGTCGGTCGGTTTTTTGATGATGTCCTCGGAGAGCAGAGTCCGGCCCTCTTCCACGCCGTCGACGGTCTTCTGTTCGTAAGTCAGAAGCCTCGTGCCGTCCTTTCCGTAGGAGAGCAGCGCCTCTTTCCCCTCCCGGAGCAGCGAAGTGCCGCGGTAACTGACGCCGTGCAGGATCGGCTCCTCCTCCGTGGTGGTGGTGTAGTCGACCCGCGTGACCCGGATGCGCTCCCCTTCGGAAAGCAGGCTCTGGATCGGCCGGTCGACGAGATCCGTGCTGCGCAGCTCGATTCCGACTTTATAAAGGGCATCCGCGACCGTTCCGCCCGCGATCTGCAGGTGGTAGGTCAGCGAATCCGCAAGGATATCGACCTCGAAGGCCCGGGCGACGTGGATCTCCGCCGTGACGTCCCCGTAATCCGCCATAAGGCCGGAGCTCTCAAAGCCGGTCACGGAGAGCGAGTCTCCGTAGCCGACCGTGATGCCGTATTTTTCAAGGATGCGTTCCGGATCGTCCTCGGTCGTGCGGACGGCGAAGATCTCCCCGCCGTTGTCGATGCGCACGGTACGGATCTGTGCCGGAATCCAGAAGACCAGCACAGAGGCCGCCGCCGCAAACAGCATCAGCTGAAACTGCCGCGAGCCGAGAAACGCAAAAAGCCGGAGTGCACCCGCTAAAAATTTCCTCATGATGCGCCTCCCCGAAAAGTACGGCCTATTATAGCCGAAATGGGGAAGAATGTCAAATTTTTCACTCTGCAAGAGAGGAAAAGGGTGACTTTTCCCTTTATATATAGAGTTTTCCCGGACTCTCCGCCGGCACCGGAAGGCGATTTTTCCCCCGGGACCCCGGATTTCTCTCACGGCCTCCGCAAAAAAGCATTGAATCCCCTTTTCAGGAATGCTATAATAAAGATTAAATTTTTTTGCGGGAGGGCTGGAAGGGTGAAGCTGCCGGAGGAAAACATTCTCGTCGTGACCGGGCATTACGGCTCGGGCAAGACCAATTTTACCCTGAACCTTGCGAAGTACCTGCTCGCGGCGGGCGAGACCCCGGTGCTTTGCGACCTCGACATCGTCAACCCCTACTTCCGCACGGGCGACTACGCCGGGGAGTTCCCCTGCGAGCTGATCGCGCCCACTTTTCTCGGCACCACGCTGGATACGCCCTCTCTCTCCGCAAAGACCGACGCCGCCATCCTCTCCGGAAAGCGCCTGATCCTCGACGCGGGCGGCGACGACGCGGGCGCGGCCGCTCTGGGCCGATATGCCGCGAAGCTGCGGAAGGCCGGCTACGCGATGCTCTACGTCGTCAACAAGAGCCGCAACCTGACCGGTACGCCGGAGGAAGCGGCGCAGATCCTCAATGAAATCGAGGCGGCCTCCCACCTCAAGGGAAGTTTCCTCGTCAACAATACAAATTTCGGGCGGGAAACCAGTGCCGGGGATATCGAGCAAAGCGTGGACTACGCCGCGCGCGTATCCGTGCTCATCGGGCTGCCGCTGCTCGCGACCTGCGTGCTCAAGAGCTGCGAATCCGCAGAAGTGCCGGAGCCTTTCCCGGTGGAGATCCTCGTGAAGTTCCCGTGGGAGAGCGCATAAAATCCGCAGGGGCGGATTTTATGCTGCGAGTTTGCCTTGCCCGCCTTGTAGGACGGCGGGCATTTGCTTCGCAAACCGGCAAACTTCGTCGATAACCAAAACGCAGGGCAGACTCATGCCGGGAGTTATTTTGCCGGCGCCATGCGGCACCGTGTGCCGTTCTTCGCATGGAACGAAAACTCGTCGTAACCAAAATGCCGGGCGGATTTATGCTGCGAGTTTGCCTTGCCCGCCTTGTAGGACGGCGGGCATTTGCTTCGC
>CAYMNV010000012.1:0-4430 GCA_964391915.1 uncultured Oscillospiraceae bacterium | reverse complement strand
CTGCGAGTTTGCCTTGCCCGCCTTGTAGGACGGCGGGCATTTGCTTCGCAAACCGGCAAACTTCGTCGATAACCAAAACGCAGGGCAGACTCATGCCGGGAGTTATTTTGCCGGCCATAAGCAGGCCGTTTTATCGGAAAGGAGCTGTCGGATCATGGAAAAGACCCCGTGCGCCTGCGGTGCACACAAAAAGAACCGTCCCGCCGAGCAAAAGCTCTGGGCCACGGACGAGGGGCTCGTCTCCAATCGGGAGCTGATCTGCCGGACCTGTGTTTATAAAGAAAAAGGCTCCGCCTCCTCCTGCGTAAAATATGCGGAGAAGCCGGAAAGCGTTCTGAAAGAGGGCAGCTGCCCGTTTTATCTGCGAAATCCCGGGAACTGCTGCTGAAGTACGCCGCACCGCCGGGGCCGCTTCCTCGCGGAATCGGGGCCGGTTTCGGCGAAAAGCCGGGCGAAATGCCTTTCTGCGGCCGCTTTTTCAATTTCATTTTGTTATTTCATTTTTTGGAGGGTTGCCTTATGGCGAAAGTAACCGTTGATGAGTCGGTCTGCAAAGGGTGCGGGCTCTGCGTATCCGTATGCCCGAAAAAGATCCTGCGTCTGGCGCCCGACCGGATTTCCGCGAAGGGGTACAATCCCGCGGAGATGACCGACCAGTCCCTGTGCATCGCCTGCGCGATGTGCGGCATCATCTGCCCGGACAGCGCGATCACCGTTGAAAAATGACGGCGCGCCCCGCCCGCGCAGACAAATAATTTTATCCTGTATTTTGGATAACGGGAAAGGATGAGTATGTTGGCTGAAAGAGTACTTATGAAGGGCAACGAGGCGATCGCCGAAGCCGCCATCCGCGCCGGCTGCCGCCATTACTTCGGCTACCCGATCACGCCCCAGACGGAGATCGCCGCCTATATGTCGCGCCAGATGCCGAAGGTCGGGGGCGTCTTTCTTCAGGCGGAGTCCGAAATTGCCGCGATCAATATGGTTCTCGGCGCCGCGGCTGCGGGAGTGCGCGCGATGACCTCAAGCTCCTCGCCGGGCATCTCGCTCAAATCCGAGGGCGTCTCCTACATCGCCGGCTCCGATCTGCCCTGCGTCATCGTCGACTGCATGCGCGGCGGGCCCGGCCTCGGCGGCATCCAACCCTCCCAATCCGACTACTGGCAGGCGACCAAGGCCTACGGCCACGGCGACTTCCAATTGCTCGTCTTCGCGCCCAACTCCGTGCAGGAGATGGTCACCGCCGTGTTTGACGCCTTTGAGAACGCCGACCGTTTCCGCATGCCGGCCATGGTGCTGGCCGACGGCCTGCTCGGCCAGATGATGGAGCCGGTCGTCTTCCCGGACCGCGAGACGGTTACATACGAGAAACCGTGGGCGGTCGACGGCCGTCACGGCAAACGCAGCCATAATATCGTCAACTCCCTCTATCTCTCCCCGAAAGAGCTGGAGGATACCAACGTTGCCCGCTTCGCCCGCTACGAGGAGGTCAAGCGCCTCCTGCCGAAGGCGGAGACTTATCTGACCGAGGACGCGGACGTCGTGGTCGCCGCTTTCGGCGCAACCTCCCGGATCGTCAAATCCGCGGTCAACAGCGCCCGCGCGCTCGGCATCAAAGCCGGCATGGTCCGCCCCTACACGCTCTGGCCGTTCCCGGCGGAACAGATCCGGGAAGGTTGTGAGCATGCTCACGATGTGCTCGTTGTGGAAATGAATATGGGCCAGATGGTCGACGACGTGAAGCTCGCCCTCAACTGCGCGAAGCCCGTCTCCTTCTTTGGGCACACCGGCGGCATCATCCCTTCGCCGGCGGAAGTCCTCGGCCAGATCAAAAAACTTGCGGGAGGTGAGCTGTAATGGCGATCGTCTATCAAAAATCAAGCTGCCTCACCGACGCGCCGCTCTCCTACTGCCCGGGCTGCTGCCACGGCATCATCACGAAGCTCGTCGCCGAAGTCATTGAGGAGTTGGGCGTGGAACCGGTCACCGTCGGCGTCGCGCCGGTCGGCTGCTCGGTCATGGCCTATAACTTCTTCACCTGCGACATGGTGCAGGCCCCCCACGGCCGCGCGCCCGCCGTCGCCACCGGCCTGCGCCGCGCCCTGCCGGACAACATCGTCTTCACCTATCAGGGCGACGGCGACCTTGCCGCCATCGGCACCGCCGAGACCGTGCACGCGGCCACCCGCGGTGAAAACATCACCGTCATCTTCGTCAACAACGCGATCTACGGCATGACCGGCGGCCAGATGGCCCCGACGACGCTGCCGGGGCAGGTCACCCAGACGACGCCCTACGGCCGCGACCCGAAAACCGCGGGCTGGCCGATCCGCATCTGCGAGATGCTCGCCACGCTGAGCGGCACCGCCTATGCCGAGCGCGTCGCCGTCAACACCGTGCCGAATATCCGGCACGCGAAGGCCGCGATCAAAAAGGCCTTCCAGAATCAGCTCGACCACAAGGGCTTCTCGATTGTGGAGGTGCTCTCCACCTGCCCGACCAACTGGGGCATGACGCCGGAGGAGGCCATGAAGTGGGTCGATTCCGCCATGATCCCGTATTATCCGCTGGGCGTCTATAAAGACATCGACAAGGAGGCGAAGTGAGATGGCTGCTTCCCACAACATGCTGTTCGCCGGCTTCGGCGGGCAGGGCGTCCTCTTTGCCGGCAAGGCCGTCGCCTACTCCGGCATGATGGAGGGGCGCGAAGTCTCGTGGCTGCCGAGCTACGGCCCGGAGATGCGCGGCGGCACGGCCAACTGCTCGGTCTGCCTTTCCGACGAGCCGATCGGCTCCCCGCTGGTGCTGAGCCCGGACTGCCTCGTCGCGATGAACAACCCTTCCTACGACCGCTTCATCGGCGCGGTCGTGCCGGGCGGCGTCGCGGTCGTCGACAGCACGCTCGTCGACCGCTCCTGTGAACGTACCGACATCATCGCCGTCTTCCTCCCCGCGACACAGACGGCGCAGGAGAACGGCCTGCAGGGGCTCGCCAACATCATCCTGCTGGGCGCTCTGCTCAAAAAAACCGGCTTCACCACGCCCGAAAACCTCGAGGCCTGCTTCCAAAAGATTGTCCCGGCCAAAAAGGCCGACCTGATCGAAAAAAACATGCAGGCCCTGCGGCTCGGCATGGAGCTTGCCGGCTGAATCGTCCAAATAAACAGAGCCGAGGACTTATTCTCCGGCTCTGTTTTTTTCGCGGGCGGGCCCTGTGCTCGCCTTTACGAAAGGCCGCACGCGGAGGCTCCGCCTTCTTCCGGCCCCGGCCCGCGCGTCTTCGGCCGGGCGGAAATCTTCCCGGATTTTACTCGGAAGCGCCCCTCTCCAAAGCATGCCGCGGCATGTTTTTGGGCGTCCAAACCGCCGCAAAAACAAAAAGTTCCGCAAAAAGAAAGGCACCGGAAAACTTCCGGTGCCTTTCTTTTTGAGTGATTTTAGTTTGAGGGTTGTTTTGAGGAGGGTGTACACCGAAAAGCTTGCGGCTCCTTTCGGGTACATCCATATTATAACATGTAGAAAAAATACTTTGTTAAGTAATGGTTAACATTCCCCAGGAAATATCGGATATTTTATGAATAAAGCACCTGCCGCCCCGCGCCGGAAGAAAGCCCGCCCCTCCCGCCGCGTGGCCGGGAACCCCCGCCCGATTTCTTCTCTCCGAAGCAAAACGGGCCTCCCTTTCTGCGGAAACCGGGGGCAAACCGGATTTTGCACGCCGGAAGGGAATTCCCGGCAAAATTTTTTTCAGAAAACCCGAACATACGTTTGCATTCTGGAAAAAGATGTGATATACTGCTTTTGAAAAACCGGAACCTTTTTTCGTGAAAGGAGCCTTTATCATGACGCAGAAATCCGACGAAATCTATGCCTATATCTCCGAGCATCTCAACGAATTCGGCTATCCGCCCACGGTCCGCGAGATCTGCGCGGAGCTCGGCATCCGTTCCACCTCAACCGTGCACCGCTATCTGCGCGAGCTGCAGGCCGAGGGCAGGATTACGATGGGCGAGAATCAGAACCGCGCCATCACGCTCAACGAGGCCGCTCCTGCCGGGACGATCCCGGTGCTCGGCCGCGTCGCCGCCGGCTCGCCGATTCTTGCGGAGGAGCGGGTCGAGGAATACATCCCGTGGAACGGCAGCACGGCCGGCCTCTTTGCGCTGCGGGTGCGCGGCGACAGTATGATCAAATGCGGCATCCTGAACGGCGACATCGTGGTTGTGCGCCAGACGCCGGACGCGGTCAACGGCGAGATCGTGGTCGCCCTGGTCGGCGACGACGCCACCGTCAAGCGCTACTTTAAGGAAAACGGGCATTTCCGCCTCCAGCCGGAGAACGACGCCTACGAGCCGATTCTCGTCGACGAGGTCACGATCCTCGGAAAGGTCGTCTCCGTCGTACGGAGCTATGACTAACGCACAATTCCC
>CAYMNV010000011.1:0-57562 GCA_964391915.1 uncultured Oscillospiraceae bacterium | reverse complement strand
CGCGCTCCAAAAGTAAGAGTGCGATTTTGGCTTCGCCAAAACCGGCGAACTCGTCTTAGACCACCCGAAGGCCGGCGGGCGTTTGCTTCGTGGGCCGCTGAATCCGTCGCTTTCGGGAGCTTTTTGCCTTTTATTCCCCGAAAATGCCGTCTGAAAAAGCAGTTTTTCAAAATCCCATTTTTTTTATTGACAAACGCTCCCGGAGTTGATAGAATAGTTGCAATTTCATAATTTCAACGCTTTGACAGGGACCAGTAGCCGTTCCTTTGCCCTCCCAGAGAGCCGCCGTATGCTGAAAGGCGGCAGGGCCGGATCAGTGAACTCACCCTTGAGCGGCCGGCCGAAATCCTTCGGGAAATTAAGTCAGGACGGGCATTTCCCGCCGGTATACGGGGAGCGCGGCCATCGTGCCGCGGCAGAGGGGGCGCTTTTTGCGTCAACGAAAGTGGTACCGCGGATATGGGAAGATCCGTCTTTCGATTTGTTTCGAAAGGCGGTTTTTTATTGCCCAAAAAACGGGGCAATACAGACCGCCGAACAAAAATTCAGCGATTTGGAGGCAGACCATGAACGAACTGATTTCCATTACGGTGGGAAAGCTTCTCACGGAGAACGCGAAACGGTTTCCGGATCGGGAAATGATCAACTACACCGATCGGGATTACCGCAGAACCTGGAAGGAATTCGATGAGGAAACGGACCGCATCGCCCGCGGTTTCATGGCGATGGGCCTCGGCAAGGGCGATCATATCGCCATCTGGGCAACCAACGTCCCGGCTTGGCTGATGACGCTGTTTGCAAGCGCCAAGATCGGTGCGGTTCTCGTCACCGTCAACACGGCATATAAAGTATTCGAGCTGGAATATCTGCTCCGGCAGTCCGATTCCAAGGCGCTGGTGCTGATCGACGGCTTCAAGGATGTGAGCTATGTCGATATCGTCAATGAGCTCTGCCCGACGCTTAAAGATTCCGCTCCCGGCGGCTATCGGAATCCCATGCTTCCGTTCCTGAAGGATGTCATCTATGCCGGGAACGGGGAGACGCCTGCCGGCATGTTCGGCTGGAACGAGCTTTATCCGATGGCGGATGCCGTTCCGGAGGAGGTATTCCGGGCGCTCACGGATTCCATCGACCCGCAGGATGTTGCCAACATGCAGTACACGAGCGGTACCACCGGTTTTCCCAAGGGCGTCATGCTGACGCATTACAACATCGTCAACAACGGCATGGCCATCGGCGACTGCATGAAATTTACCGAAAACGACAAGCTCTGCGTGGTGGTGCCGTTTTTCCACTGCTTCGGGCTTGTGCTGGCGATCATGGCCTGCCTGACGCATGCCACCTCGGTTGTTCCGGTGGACTGTTATTCGCCGCTCAAGGTCATGAAGGCCATCTCCGACGAGAAGTGCACGGCCTTCCACGGTGTGCCCACGATGTACATCGGCATCCTGCAGCACCCGCAGTTCCGGGAATTCGATTTTTCCCATCTGCGCACCGGGATCATGGCGGGCTCTCCCTGCCCGATTCAGGTCATGCGGCAAGTCGTGAACGAGATGGGCATGCGGGATATCACGATTACTTATGGACTGACGGAGGCTTCCCCCGCCACGACGATGACGACGACCGACGATGCGCTTGAGCTGCGCGTGGCGACGGTCGGGAGGCACATGCCCTTTGTCGAGACGAAGATCGTCGATCCGGAGACCGGGCGGGATCTCGGCCCAGGAGAGACCGGCGAATTCTGCTCCCGCGGCTACAACACGATGAAGGGTTACTATAAAATGGAGGAAGCGACAAAACAAGCCATCGACAAAGACGGCTGGCTTCATTCCGGGGATCTTGCAACTGTGGACGAAATGGGTTATTATAGAATAACAGGCAGGATTAAAGATATGATCATTCGCGGAGGCGAAAACATCTACCCGAAGGAGCTCGAGGAGTTCCTGTATCTGCATCCTGCGGTCTCGGATGTCCAGGTGATCGGCGTGCCCAGCCAGCGTTACGGCGAGGAGGTCATGGCCTGCATCATCAAAAAAGCGGGCTCCGAGGTGACCGAGCAGGAGATCAAAGACTATATGTCCGAAAAACTGGCGCGGCATAAGGTGCCGAGCTATGTGGTATTTATAGATTCCTTCCCGATGACTGCCAGCGGCAAGATCCAGAAGTTCCGCCTCAGAGAATGGGCCGCGGACTATCTGAACCTGCAGAAAAAGGAACAGGAGGGGATCTGAGCAGGGGAGAAATCTATGGAAACTGAGGAACTGAACCTTTGCATGGGCTGCATGTCCAAGCTGGATGAAAACGGGAAATGCCGCTGCGGCTACGACGCGGAGGTGCCCGTCGATCCGGCGTGCCTGACTCCGGGAACCACCGTCGGCGGACGCTATCTGGTCGGCCGGATGCTGGAGATGAACGGAGAGGGCATCACGTATATCGGGTTTGACAAGGAAAAAGAGGAACGGGTGTTTGTGCGGGAATTCATGCCGCAGAAGATCGCCGGCCGCAACGAGCTCACGGGCATCATCCTGCCGCTGCCGGGCCTGGAGCCGCAGTATAAGACGCTGCTCTCCGATTACCGGGATCTCTCGGTCGCGCTGCAGAATCTGCGCCACTGTCAGGCGATTTTGCCGATACTTAACGTATTTACCGAGCGCAACACCGCCTATGCCGTTTACAAATACGTCAAGACGATCTCCTATGGAGATTATCTTCTCCATAACGGCGGCGAATTTACCTGGGCGCAGGTTAAAAAACTTTTCATGCCGCTGTTCACGAGCATATCCAATCTGCATGCCGCCGGGATCGTTCACCGCGGCATCAATCCCAAAAGCATCCGCGTGAACGCGCGGGGTCAGCTTCTGCTCTGCGGCTTCGGCATCGGCGCCGTCCGCACCGAGGGCACGCAGCTGGATTCCGACCTCTGCGCCGGATACGCCGCCCCGGAGCAGTACTCCGAGAAGGGCTGGCAGGGCCCCTGGACCGACGTCTATTCGACCGCGGCCGTGCTGTATAAATCCCTGACCGGCACCCTTCCGGCGGATGCGCACTCCCGCATGGAGATTGACCGTCTCTGCCCGCCGGAGCAGCTCAACCCCTATATTCCGACCAATGTGGCGAAGGCCGTCCATCACGCCATGCAGACGCAGATCGATTTCCGCACGCAGAATGTGGATCAATTCACCGCCGAGCTGTTGGAATCCCCGGATTCCAACACCGCGATCTATGAAACGCATCCCAAAAAGGATGAAAAGGGCGTCTCCATCGGGTTCGAGGAGGATACCGGCGTCTTTCCGGAGAGGCCTCCGGAGCACAGAAAAGCGGCTCCGGCCCAGAAACCGCCCGCCCGCCCGCAGACGGCACCCAAAAAGGTCCGCACCAACGCCCATACGGGAGCTCGCTGGGGCCTGATCACCGGCATCGTGTTCCTTTCGGTGCTGATCGTGATTGTGATGCTGATTTTAAAGGAATACGAAAATACCCTCGGCAGGGAGGAATCCTCCTCCCACAACCCGCTGACCTCCGAGACGGATGTGAGCGGGGAAGAGACCGTGACGATGCCGAATTTTATCGGCAGGATGCGCGAGGATGTCGAGGGCAACACCCTGTATGAAGATTTTGGCCTCACCTTTGAGGAGGAATACAACGCCGAATATCCGTCGGGCATGATCTTTGAGCAGTCCGTCAACGCGAAGGCGAGCGTTCAACCGGGCATGACCGTTACGCTCAAAGTCAGCAAGGGCCCGGAGACCACCGAGATGCCGAATTTCGTCGGGCAGACGGTTGAGGATGCGGAGAAGGCGCTGAAAGAGAAAAATATCACCTACCAGCTTGTTCCGAATTACAGCATGGATCACGCATACGGGGTGGTTTATTCCCAGACGAATGAAAACCGCACGGAGCTCGTGGAGGGCGACAGCGTTGTCGTCGGCGGCACCACGGTTCGCGTCTACCTCTATTACGGCGCCAACGAGAGGGCCGACGGAGGCGAGGAAGAGGACGGCTCCGGGGAGGAGGGCTCCTCCCGCGTCATTGTCGTAAGAAGCTGAATGGAAGGATGCCGGAAGTTCCGGCCAAGAAAGGATGAGACGATGAAGCTTGCTTTTTCGACGCTCGGCTGTCCGGGCTGGAGCTGGGACGAAATTTTTGCCGCGGCGAAGGACCTCGGCATGGACGGGATCGAAATCCGCGGCATCGAGGATGAGATGTTCGCCCCGGAGACGCGCCCGTTCCGTCCCGAAAACCTCGAGGCCACCAAGGCGAGGCTCGCCGGAGCCGGGCTCGAAGTGCCGATGCTGACTTCCGCCTGCTGCCTTGGCGCCGGGGATACGGGCGCCTTTGTCGCGGAGGCGAAGGCCTATGCCGACCTCGCCGTGCGTCTGGGCTCGCAGTATGTCCGCGTGATGTGCACCGCGACGCCGCAGCCGGCCGAGACGGATCTTCCGCTCGCAAAGCGGCTCTATCAGGAACTCGCCGAGTATGCGGCGGGGACCGGCGTGCGCATGCTCATCGAAACAAACGGCGTGCTTGCGGATTCTTCCGTGCTCAAAGAGTTTCTTGAGGGGATCCCGGAGGAGGGATCCGGCGTGCTCTGGGATGTCCACCATCCGTTCCGCTACTTCGGCGAGAGCCCGGAAAAAACCTATGCCAACGTGGGCCGTTCCATCCGCTATATCCACGTCAAGGATTCCGTGATGGGCCCAAACGGCGTAGAATACCGCATGATGGGCTACGGTGACGTCCCGATCTACGACACGCTCTCCCTGCTGCAGAAGAAGGGGTACGACGGCTTTATCTCGCTCGAGTGGGTGAAGCGCTGGTGCCCGGATCTGCAGGAGCCGGGCATCGTGTTTGCGCATTACGCAAATTACATGCGTTTCCTGCTTGAGCAGATCGCGGAATGACGGGAACTCCTTCCGGGGCGCCCGCGGCAGATAAAAAAAGAAGCGGAGAGGATCTCTGACGGATCCTTTCCGCTTTTTCTTTTAAAATGTAGCCGCTTTTGGGCGGCAGGAATTCTGTCCGTATGCGGGCCGCCCGCCGGTTCCGGTTCCGGGCATCGGCTCCGCCCGAAAAACGCGGGCATGGCCGGAAGGCGCACCGGTTTACGGCTCGAAGGCCTCGTGGATGACGTTGACGGCCTTGGCAGCCTCCTCCTGGCCGATCAGGACGGAGATCTTGATCTCCGAGGTGGCGATCATCTGAATGTTGATGTTGGCGTCGGCCAGCGCCTCGAACATTTTCGCCGCGACGCCGGGGTGGCTCTGCATGCCGGCGCCGACGACGGAGACCTTGGAGATATGATCATCGCAGACGAAGCGCTGCGCGTGGAGCAGATCGACCAGCTCCGGCATGACGTCCAGCGTTTCCTCCATCTGGGCCTTCGAGACCGTGAAGCTGATATCTTTGGTGTTTCCGCGGCCGATGGACTGCAGGATGATATCCACGTTGATGTTTTTTGCAGCCAGCATGCTGAAAATCCGAAATGCGATTCCCGGCATATCCGGGACTTCAATCAAAGAGAATCTTGCGACGTTGTTGTCGCAGGCGACTCCGCTGATCAGCGTCTTTTCCACTTTCACTACCTCTTTCAGTATCGTTCCTGGTTTTTCGTCCTCGATGCTGGAGCGCACCTCCAGCGGCACGCAGTATTTCTTTGCCATCTCCACCGAGCGGTTGTTGAGCACCTGCGCGCCGAGGCTTGAGAGTTCGAGCATCTCATCGTAGGAGATCTCCGCGAGCTTCCGCGCGTTCGGCACGATGCGCGGATCGGCGGTATAAACGCCGTCCACATCGGTGTAGATCTGGCACAGATCCGCGTGCAGGGCGGCGGCGAGCGCCACGGCCGAGGTGTCGGAGCCACCTCTGCCGAGCGTGGTGATGTCGTCGTAGCGGTTGATGCCCTGAAATCCCGCAACGATCACGATATTTTTCTTGCCCAGTTCGCTCTCCAGCCGCTCCTTGTCGACGCGGCGGATCCGCGCGATTCCATAGTTGGAATCGGTCACCATGCCGACCTGCCAGCCCGTCAGGGAAATGACCGGGTAGCCGCGCTTTTCGATCGCCATGGCCAGCAGGGACATCGACATCTGCTCCCCGGCGGAGAGCAGCACATCCATTTCGCGCTTGGAGGCGTTTGGGTTGACCCCCTTCGCCTGCTCGATCAGGTGATCGGTGGTGTCGCCCTGTGCGGAGACCACCACCGCGACGCTGTTGCCCACCGCATAGGTCCGGGTGATGATCCCGGCCACATGGTCGAGCCTCTCTGCGTCGGCAACGGAGGTGCCGCCAAATTTCTGTACGATAAGTGCCATATATGTGTACCCCTTAGTTTTATAAATTAAAAGATCTGCACACCGGTGTTGTCGATGGAATACTCCGTGCAGCCCCACGCCTGCAGGCCGAGACCGTCCAGCGCCTTTCTTGCCCGCGCGACGAAACTTTCGTCCCTCGCGTCGATGATGGCCATGATGGTGGTGCCGGCTCCGCTGATATAGGAGGCATAGGCGCCGAGGTCATATGCCATGGAAACCGCCTGCTCTCCTCCGGGGATCAGGGAGAGACGGTAGGGCTGCTGGAGCCGGTCGTCCGCTCCCACGCGGAGATTTTCGTACTTCCCGGAATAGAGCGACACGCTCATCAACGCGGCGCGGGAGAGGTTGAACACCGCATCCCTGTGGCTGACCTCTTTTGGGAGGGCGGCCCTCGCGACGGAGGTCTGCAGCTCAAAGTCCGGTACGAAGGTCACGAAGCGCAGGTCCGTGGCGATCTCCTGCTTGACGTAATACACCTTTCCGTTATCCAGCGCGGTCGTGACGAGGCCGCCGAGAATCGCGGGCGTGACGTTGTCGGGGTGGCCTTCGATGGCGGCGGCGATGTGGATGATCTCATCCCGGCCGATCGGTTCGCCGAGCAGCGCGTTGGCGCCGAAGAGCCCGCCGACGATGCAGGCCGAGCTGGAACCAAGGCCCCTTGCAAGAGGAATGTTGTTTTCCTGCAGAATGTGCAGGCCGGGGAAAGGCCGGCCGCAGAGGGAATAGAGGTGTTTCGCGGCGGTATAGACGAGATTCGTCTCGTCGGTCGGGATCTCCGCGCCGTCGATGGCCGTGATCCGGCAGCCCTCCGCCTCTTCCATAAATACATAATTGTATAAAGTTACCGCAAGACCGAGCGAATCGAAGCCGGAGCCCAGATTCGCGCTGGTGGCGGGAATTCTGACTTTGATCATGACGTCTCCTTCATTCAACTTCCCGGTTCATGTTATTCAAAAACACGCAGTTTTGACCGGATTTCCGCGCCCTGTTCGCGGGCGAGGCCGAGGAGCATCTCCAGCGTTTTCGGAGAGATCGGGATCGTAAGAAACGCGCGTTCCCCGGAAGGAGCGCCTTCCGGATGCAGATATTCGACCGGGCCAAAGAGCTTTTCGACGGAGGCGTCGTCCAGCCCCGCAAGCCGCACATAATGCTTCCCGGGCACACTTGCGGGATTCGCGGTCACGGGCTTCGGCGGGTCCTCCCAAAAGACGCCGCGGAGATGGCCCTTCGCCTCCGCGCATTCCATCAAATCCGCCACGATGGAGGAGGCCGTCGGGAGCTTGCCGGCGCCCATGCCGTAAAACATCAGGTCCCCGGCCGTTCCGGAGCGGACGAGCAGCGCGTTGAAGACGCCGTCGACGGTGCGCAGCGGGCAGGTCTCCCGCAGAAACGCCGGAGCCACCCAGACGGAGAGACTTCCGTCATCCAGCCGCTCCGCACAGCCGATCAGCTTGACCGCGCCGCGCACGGATTCGGCGCAGGCCATGTCCTCGGGCTGAATATCCATGATGCCCTCCGCCGGCACCTGCACCGGCCGCACGGTCTTTCCGAACACGAGGGAGGCAAGGATACAGATCTTCCGGCAGGCGTCGTCGCCCATGAGGTCGGCGGTGGGGTCCGTCTCCGCGTATCCCAGCGCCTGAGCCTCCCGCAGCGCGTCCTGAAATCTTGTGTGTTCCCGGAACATTTTGGTCAGAATATAGTTGGTGGTTCCGTTCAGGATACCGCCGACGAGTCGGATATCTGCGGCGCCGAGGCAGCGGTAGAGCGGCCGGATGACCGGTATGCCGCCGCCGACGGAGGCTTCAAACAAAAAATTGACGTTTTTTTCCTTCGCGATGGCGAGCAGCTCGGCGCCCTTTTCAGCCACCAGCTCCTTGTTGGAGGTCACGACGCTTTTCCCGGCGAGGAGCGCGGCCTTGTCGAAGCGGTAAGCCGCGCCGACGCCGCCGATCGCCTCCACGACGGCGTAAATTTCCGGGTCGTTTTCAATCACCGAAAAATCCCGGATAAAACGGTCAGAATAGGAAAGATCCGGGAAATCCCGGATCTCCAGGATATATTTCAGATCGATGGGTTCTCCGCCGGTTCGTTTTTTGATCACGTCCGCCTGCTTGAGCAGCAGCTCCGCAACGCCGGCGCCGACGACGCCGTGGCCGATCAGCGCGATTTTCATGGGCAAACCGTCCTTTCGTGGAAATATGGATGCGAAGGCCCGAAGGCCGGAATTCCGGCAAAGGGCCGCGCAAAAAATCAGGGATTCTCCGTCAGGGAGCGGCACCCGACGACGCCCTTCAGCGAGGAGAGTGCCTCGAGCAGATCCGACTCGGGCATCTTGAGCGAGCCCGCGCTGAAGGAGACCGTCACCGGTGCGACGCCGTCCACCGGGATGTTCTGGTTGATCGTCAGAATGTTGGCGCCGCTCTCCGAAATCTGATCCAGCACGGAGGAGAGCACGCCCGGCTCATCCAAAAGCGTCAGCGAATAGGTGACGATCTTCACGGTTCTTTCGTCGCTGTAAAACGTGATGCCGTCCTTGTATTTGTAGAACGCGCTCCGGGAGATGCCGGCCACCCTCGCGGCCTCGGAGGCGTTGTGCACCTTGCCTTGGGCAAGAAGGCGCTTTGCCTCCAGCACCTTGAGCAAAACTTCGGGAAGAAGATCGGCGTTGACCAGAATCCGCCGGTTGTCGTTAGCCATAAAGTCCACCCCCTGAAAACATCTGTTTTTGTCATGAAAACAATATAACACCCGGAATTCGATTTTGCAAGCGGTTTTTATAATTATTTCAAAAAAATACCGCGGCCGGAATCAGAAAGGGCCGCGGCACTGCTGTTTTCCTGAAAATACCAAATAGGAGGACCGAAAAAATGCATCTTTCCATAACCCTTCCGCCTTTTTCGGCGGAAGGGGAGAATCTCCTCATTTTTTAAATACGCCCTCGAGGTCGAACGGCGGGACGAAGCTCTCGCCGACCGCACCGCCCTCCTGGATCAGGCAGTTCTCGATCCCCATTTTTTCGGCGCAGGCGACGGCCCGGGCGTATTCGTCATCCGAAACGGTCTCCCGCAGCTCCGGGTAGCGGTCGCCGTCGTAAAACGGCGTGTACTGGTTCATCAGGCTCACCCAGATCCGGTTCCCATAAGTCTCGGAGAGGTATTCGAGCACGCGCTTCGTGTCGTTGTAGTGGCCGGGCAGCATCAGATGCCGGACGATGACGCCGCGCTTCATCATGCCGTGCTCATCGAAGACCGGCTCCCCGGTCTGAAGGACCATTTGATCCAGCGCGGCGGAAGCCACCTCAAAGTAGTCGTCCGCCGCAGAGAAATTCCGCGCCGTCTCGTCGTCGAAATACTTGAAATCCGTGAGCCAGATATCCGCGTACTCCCGGACTGCGGCGACGGATTCCGCAAGCTCCCAGCCGCCGGTGTTCCAGACGATCGGGAGGGCGAGGCCGTCCCTCCGCGCGAGGTCCAGCGCCTCGGTGATCTGCGGCGCGTCGTGCATCGGCGTGACGAGGTTGATGTTGTTTGCGCCCTTTTCCTGAAGCTCGAGAAAGATCTCGGCGAGACGCCCGACGGAAATTTCCGCGCCGGCCTTTCCGCGGCTGATCTCGCGGTTCTGGCAGAAGACGCAGCGCAGCGTGCAGCCTGAAAAAAAGACGGTGCCAGAGCCGCTCTCGCCGCTGAGGAACGGCTCCTCCCAGTAGTGAAGCGCCGCCCGGCAGACTTTCGGCAAAATTCCGGCGCCGCAGAAGCCGGTTTCCCCATTTTTTCGGTTGATCCCGCATCTGCGCGGGCAGAGCGCGCACCGCTCAGGCAATTCCATGACGCCGTCCCCTTTCGGAAAAGAATACAGATGGAATATAGCACAAACGGCGCATTCCGGCAACGTCTTTTGCATCGAAAAAACCGGAAATTTAACATAATTTTTACACTTTTTTGCCTGCCCGCAATTGCCAAAAAACAAAAAATATTATATAATTACTAGATAACGTTGCATTGCCGCGAGGAATCTCCGGAAAGATCCGCGCAGGCTTTCTGCTTTTCGGATCACCGACCGGCACAGGTTCCCTGCCGCCCGGGCGTGGTTCTGCAATCCTGGCGGCATCGTTTCGAATGGAGGTCATTATGGAAATCGACGAAATCAAAGAGCAGCTCTGCAAGGTCTGCCACATGATGGGAGAAAACGGCTGGGGCGCTTCCAACGACGGAAACGTCAGCGTGAGGCTCGGCGGAGGCAGGTTCCTGGCGACACCCACCGGCGTCAGCAAAAAGCTGATGGAACCGGACATGCTGGTTGTTATCGACGAAACGGGAAATATCGTCGAGGCCTTCGGAGGCCACCGCCCCTCCAGCGAAATCAAGATGCATCTGCGCTGCTATGCGGAGCGCCCGGATATCGGCGCCGTGGTGCATTCCCATCCGACGGCGGCGACCGCCTACGCGGCGGCCGGAGTTCCGCTGGCGGACGACGCGCTGATCGAGGCTTTCATCAATCTGGGGGAGGTGCCGGTCGCGCCCTATGCGGCGCCCTCTACGGAGGAAGTGCCGGATTCCATCGCGCCGCTGCTCCGGAATCACGACGCGGTGCTGCTTGCCAACCACGGTGCGCTGACCGTCGGCGCCGATCTGATGAGCGCCTATTTTGCGATGGAGACGCTCGAGCACTGGGCGCAGATCTCCCTCAACGCGAAGCTCCTCGGCGGTGCGAAACCGATTCCGCAGGAGCGGCTCGATCAGCTGTATGAATTAAGAAATCATTATTATCACTGCAGGGGCCGCCACCCCTACGACACGGAGCGGCCGGACCTGCAGAAATGAGGCGGTGAACGAATGCTTGACGTAATAAATGAAATTAAGGAGACGGAGGCCGAGGCCGAACGGATCCGCCTGGATGCGCTTTCCGAAGCAAAGTACATTAAATCGGAAGCGGAGGAACAGGGTAAACGGCTTCTGGAGGAGAAAAAATCCGAAGCCGAGGCCGAAGCCGCCCAAAGAATCGCCGACGCGGAAAAGAAAGCGGAAGCGCAGCTCGCCGCCGCCAGGGAAAAGGCAAAGGCCGAAGCCGAGCAGCTCTCTCTACAGGCGGAACAAAAGCTTGACGCGGCGGCCAAACTGATTGCGGAGAGGATCGTGGCCAAATGATTGTAAAAATGGAGAAGCTCGCGCTCTGCGGCCTCTCCGAAGACCGGGAGAGGATCTTGCGGGAACTGATGCGGCGCGGCTGCGTGGAGCTCCGCGATCCGGAGACGGTGGAAGATCTGTCGGAGCTCTCCGGCTCCGTCAGGCAGGAAAGCGCCGTTCTCTACGATCAGGAGCAGCAGGCCGCGAGGTACCGTTCCGCGATGGAGCTTCTCAACCCATATGTAAAGAAAAAGGGCATGGCGATGTTCCAACCGAGGGTACGGGTCGCCTATGACCGATACGGCCAGCAGGGGATCGTCGACGCGGCCGCCGGGATCTGCAGGCAGGCGGAGGAGAACAAAAAACACATCTCCGCCCTGAAAGCCGAGTTGGTCTCTCTTGCGGATCAAAAAGAGGCCCTGCTGCCGTGGAAGGAATCCGACCTGCCGATGGAGATCACCTCCACCGCCCGCTGCGAGATCGAGTATCTGTTCGCCAAAACCACGGTTTCCGCGGAAACGCTGAAAAAGACGGCCGAGGAGGCCGGTGCCGCGGTTTTTGAGTCCGGCTCGGATATTGCCGGAAACTACTACCTTTTGATTTATCATAAAAACGACCGTGACGCGGTCATTGAGGCGCTCCGCCCGCTGGGGGTGAGCAGACTCCCGCTCGGCGGGAAAAAGGGGACGCCTCTCGAGCAGATCACGGAGGCGGACAGGCGCTCGAAGGAGATCGAAAAGGAACTTGCCGAAGCGGAGGCGCTCTGGCCGGAGATCGCAAAAGGCATGGACGCCGTCCGGCTCGCAAGCGATAGCCTGCTGCTCTCCATGGAGCGCACAAAGGCCGGGGGAAAGCTCTTCCATACGGAGCGGACCTTCCTGCTCTGCGGCTGGATGCCGCAGGAGGAAGAAAAGCAGATCCGGGAGCTTCTTTCGGAATATACCTGTTATTATGAGTTCACCGAGGTGCCGGAGGATGATCCGGAGATACCGGTGCTTCTGAAAAACCCCAAGTGGGTCCGGCCCTTTGAGGCCATCACCGAGATGTATGCGCTCCCAATGCCCGGCAGCATCGATCCGGATCCGTTCATTGCGCCGTTCTATTTCGTCTTTTTCGGGATGATGCTTTCCGACGCGGGGTACGGGCTGATTCTTCTTCTGGGCGGGCTGTTCCTGCTCAAAAAAGCGCATCTCGGCCCGGGCGGAAAAAAGCTGATCCGAATGCTCACCATCTGCGGCGTATCGACGATCATCTGGGGCCTCATCTACGGCAGCTTCTTCGGAGATCTGCCCGCGGTGGTCGCCTCAACGTTTTTTAACTCCGACTTTGCGCTGCCGATGCTGATCGATCCGCTGAACGAACCGATGACCGTACTGGTCCTTTCGATGGCGCTCGGCCTTCTGCATACCTTCGTCGGCATGGCGCTCTCCATGTACCTGATGTGCAAACGGCATAACGTCTTCGGTGCGATTTTTGATGTCGGCGTCTGGTATTTGATTCTGATCGGCATGCTGATGCTGCTGCTCTCCGGCGTCTGGCAGAAAATCGGGATGGGCATGGCGGCCGTCGGCGCTCTGGCGGTGGTGCTTATGCACGGACGCGAGAAGAAAAACATCCTTCTCAGGCTCGGCTCCGGCGTCGTCGGGCTGTATGGCATCACCGGATATTTCTCCGATGTGCTCTCTTATTCAAGGATCCTTGCCCTCGGGCTTGCGACAGGCGTCATCTCCAGCGTCATCAACATTCTCGGCACACTCCCCGGCCCAAACATTCTGGGCGTTCTCATGCTGATCGTCGTCGGCGCGGGCGGGCACGCCCTCAACTTCGCGATCAACGCGCTCGGATCCTATGTCCACTCGTCGAGGCTCCAGTATGTGGAATTCTTCGGTAAATTCTATGAGGGCGGCGGAAAGGTCTTCCGTCCGCTCACAGTCAACACAAAATACACGGAAGCCGTCATGGCTCCCTGTGAGGAAAAGGAGTAATGTCTTATGTCCGAATTGCTGATCAACTTTTTTCACAACGGTAACTTTCTTGCCTATCTCGGCGCGGCCTGTGCCGTTCTTTTCGCCGGCATCGGCTCCGCGAAAGGCGTGGGCATCGTCGGCGAGGCGTCTGCCGGAATCATCACGGAGGATCCGGATAAATTCGGCCAGCTCCTCGTTCTGCAGGCCATTCCGGGCACGCAGGGCATCTACGGCTTCCTGATCGGCTTCATCATTATGCTCCAGACCGGCATGCTCAACGGCACCATGGGAACCCTGACGGAGATGACGGGCGCCTCCATCTTTGCCGCCTCGATGCCGATCGCCATTGTCGGCTTCATCTCCGCCATTCATCAGGGCAGAGTCTCCGCGGCCGGCGTGGGCATCGTCGCCAAACGCCCGGATCAGGTCTCCAAGGCCATGATTCTGGCCGCCATGGTCGAAACGTACGCCATCCTTGCATTTTTGATCTCCATGCTGATGGTGTTTAACATCCAGATCGAAAGAATCGCCTGACGGGGTGACTACAGTGAATGCGGTTACCGATTTAAAAGAAAAAATTTTGGAAGAAGCCCGGCGGAAGGCGGCTGAGATCGCCGCCGCCGCAAGGAACGACGCGGAGGCTTCGCTGGAAGCGAGCCGGCAGGAGGCGGAGAAGGCCTCGGCCGAGATCCTCGCGGAAGCGGACCGGAAGGCCGGCAATGTCGCCCTCCGCCTCGCCTCCCAGCGCGATATCGAATCCCGCAACATGCGGCTTGCCGCCAGGCGGGAGGCGGTCTCGAAGGCGTTTGACCGGTCGCTCGCGGCGCTTCGTTCCATGGATAAAAAGACGTATCTCGGCTGGTTGGCCGGGATGATCCGCTCTGTCCAAAAAGAGGCGGCGGAGGTGATCCTCAACGCGGAGGATAAGGCGGCGCTGGGCGCCGAGCTGATCGAAGCCGCAAAGGGCAGCCTGCCGCTGACGCTCTCCGCGCAGACGGGCGCGTTTGCCGGCGGGTTCATCCTCAAAGAGGGCCTGATCGAAACCAACGGGACGTTCGAGGTGCTGACCGGCGCGGTCCGGGAGGATCTCGAGGGAGAAGTTGCCGGGCTGCTGTTCGGATAAGGAGGCATAAGGTTGAAAAAACTGATCGATACCGAGTTCCTCTATGCGTCCTCCCGCATCCGCGCCATTGAAAGGAACCTGCTGACGGCAGAGACCTTCCGCAAGATGGCGGAGGCCGGCACGCCCGAAGAGGCTTTCAAGGCCGCGGCGGATTCCGGTATCTGTTCCGGCTACGGTCCGGAGGAATACGAGGCCGCGATCTCCGCTTCTTTAAAGAATGCCTATGCGCTGGCGGAGGAGCTGCTGAAAGACAAGGAACTGGTCGGCCTGTTTCGCCTGAGGTACGACGCCCACAACCTGAAGGTGCTGGTCAAGAGCCGAGCCGTCGGGAAGGACGCCGCCTATCTGCTCTCCGATCTGGGGAATGTCCCCGCGGAGGAGCTGGCGGAGCATTACGCGGCCGGAAGCATCGAAGGCGTCGCTCCGCAGCTCAAAAAGGCGGCGGAAGAGGCCGCGGCATCTCTTGCCAAGACGCGGGATCCCCGCATGGCGGATATCCTGATCGACCGCGGTGCCTATGAGGCGCTGGCCGGTGGAGCCGGGGGCTATCAAAACGACTATCTGCACGCCGTCGTGGAGGCGAAAGCCGACGTCACCAACATCCGCACGCTCGTCCGTATCAAGCGGATGGGTACGGATGCCGGGCTGATGAGGCAGGCGGCGGTGACGGGCGGAACCTTTGGGGCGGAGGAGCTCGGAGAGGCCGAGGAGAAGGGCTGGGACGAGATCTTTGCCCTGATCCGCAGATCCCCGTATGCAAAGAGCATCGAGCCTGCCCTTGAGGATCTCAAAAAGGGCGGGGCGCTCACGGGATTCGAGAAGCTCTGCGACGGGGCGGAGATGGCCGTGCTCAAAAGGGCACGCTATATTCCGTTTGGCGCGGAGCCCGTGCTCGCGTGGCTGCTGGCAAAGGAAAACGAGGCCCAGTGCCTCCGCATCGTGCTCAGCGGCAAGAAATCCGGCCTCGCACCGGAAAAAATCATGGAAAGGCTGAGGGATGCGTATGCGCAGTAAGATCGCGGTGGTCGGCGAAAAAGACAGCGTCCTCGGCTTTAAAACGGTGGGCTTCGACGTCTTTGAGACGGAGGAGCCGCAGGAGACCGCCGATCGGATCCGCGCCCTTGCCAAAGAGGGGTACGGCATCATCTTCGTCACCGAGGAGGCGCTCCTGCCGATCAAGGATATTTTAAGCGAATATAAAGAGGCCATGCTCCCTTCCATCATCCCGATTCCGGGCATCCATGGGAGCGAGGGCATCGGCCTGCAGAACGTCCACAGGAGCGTGGAACGCGCCGTCGGCGCAGACATTCTGTTCAAAGAGTAAGTTTGCCGGAAGATTTTTTGAAGATTATAGAAGTAGGTGAAAACTATGGCCAATGCCAAGGGCAAACTGGTTAAGGTCTCCGGGCCGCTTGTCGTCGCCGAGGGAATGCGCAGCGCCAACATGTTCGACGTGGTGCGGGTCGGCGCCAACAAGCTGATCGGCGAGATCATCGAGATGCGCGGCGACAGGGCCTCCATTCAGGTTTACGAGGAGACCGCGGGCATCGGACCGGGCGACGAGGTCGTCTCCACCGGCGCGCCGCTTTCCGTCGAGCTGGGCCCCGGGCTGCTCCAGCGCATCTATGACGGCATCCAGCGCCCGCTTGAAAGAATTAAGGAAATGACCGGCGCGAATATCCGCCGGGGCGTCTCCGTCTCCTCCATCGATCACGAAAAACTCTGGGAGTTTGTTCCGACGGCCAAACCGGGCGACATGGTCACCGCGGGCGACATCATCGGCACCGTACAGGAGACGCCGCTGATCGTTCACCGCATCATGATTCCGAACGGCGTCGCGGGCGAGCTCGTCTCCATCGACGGCGGCGAACACACCGTCGTCGACCCGATTGCAAAGGTGAAAAAGGCGGACGGCACGGAGGAAACCATCACGATGCTCCGCAAATGGCCGGTCCGCATTCAGCGCCCCTTTAAACAGAAGCTCTCCCCGAAGGCCCCGATGATCACCGGCCAGCGCGTCATCGACACGCTGTTCCCGATCGCGCAGGGCGGCACCGCGGCGGTTCCGGGCCCGTTCGGCTCCGGCAAGACCGTCGTGCAGCACCAGCTTGCCAAATGGGCGGACGTCGACATCGTCGTCTACATCGGCTGCGGCGAGCGCGGCAACGAGATGACCGACGTGCTCCGCGAATTCCCGGAGCTCAAGGACCCGAAATCCGGCGAATCGCTGATGTACCGCACGGTGCTGATCGCCAACACCTCGGATATGCCGGTCGCGGCGCGCGAGGCCTCCATTTATACCGGAATTACGATCGCGGAGTATTTCCGCGACATGGGATACAGCGTGGCCATCATGGCCGACTCCACCTCCAGATGGGCGGAGGCGCTGCGTGAGATGAGCGGCCGCCTCGAGGAAATGCCGGGCGAAGAGGGCTACCCGGCCTATCTGACGAGCCGCCTTGCCCAGTTCTACGAGCGCGCCGGAAAGGCGGTCTGCCTCGGCACGGAGTACCGGGAGGGCACCCTGACCGCAATCGGCGCGGTCTCCCCGGCGGGCGGCGACCTCTCCGACCCGGTTGCGCAGGCGACGCTCCGGATCGTCAAGGTCTTCTGGAGCCTGACCGCAGATCTCGCATACAAGCGCCACTTCCCGGCTATCAGCTGGCTTCAGAGCTATTCCCTTTACAACGACCAGATCGGCGAATGGCTCCGCGACAACGTGGACCCCGACTGGACCAAAAAAGTCACCGAGGCCATGCTGCTGCTTCAGAAGGAGTCCGAACTTGAGGAGATCGTCAAGCTCGTCGGCTATGATTCCCTTTCCGCGCCGGACCGCCTGACGCTTGAAGCGGCGAGAAGCGTCCGCGAGGATTACCTGCAGCAGAACGCCTTCGACGAGGTCGACACCTACACGTCTCTTCCGAAACAGGTCGCCATGCTCAAGCTGGTGCTCAAATATTATGACGATGCTCAGACCGCCATGCAGCAGGGCGCGAAGGCCGGGGACCTGTTCGCCATGCCGGTGCGCGACCGCATCGCCAGAACGAAATACGTCCCGGAGGATCAGGTCATGGAGAGCATCGCCGAGACGGAAAAAGAGCTTGCCGACCAGATCGCGGCCGCTGTTGCGAAAGGAGCGGAGGACTGATGCTGAAAGAATACCGTACCATTCAGGAAGTTGCCGGACCGCTGATGCTCATCCGGGATGTCGAGAACGTCAAGTACGACGAGCTCGGCGAGATCGAGCTGTCGAGCGGGGAAGTGCGCCGCTGCAAGGTGCTGGAAGTGAACGGCACCAACGCGCTTGTCCAGCTGTTTGAGAATTCCGCCGGTATCAACCTCGAAAGCAGCAAAGTTCGTTTCCTCGGCCGGAGCCTTGAGCTTCCGGTCTCCGAGGATATGCTCGGAAGGGTCTTCTCCGGCATGGGCAGACCGATCGACGGCGGCCCGGAGATCATTCCGGAGGACCGCCGCGACATCAACGGCCTGCCGATGAATCCGGCGGCGAGGGCCTATCCTTCCGAATTCATCCAGACCGGCGTCTCGGCCATCGATGGGCTCAATACGCTCGTCCGCGGCCAGAAACTGCCGATCTTCTCCGGCTCCGGCCTGCCGCACGCGAAGCTTGCCGCCCAGATCGCCCGTCAGGCGAAGGTGCTCGGCAGCAACGAAAAGTTCGCCGTCGTCTTTGCCGCCATCGGCATCACGTTTGAGGAGGCCGACTTCTTCATCAGCGATTTCCGCAGGACCGGCGCCATCGACCGCACCGTCCTGTTTGTCAACCTTGCGAACGACCCGGCCATCGAGCGTATCTCGACGCCCCGTATGGCGATGACCGCCGCAGAGTACCTTGCGTTCGACAAAGGCATGCACGTCCTCGTCATCATGACCGACATCACCAACTACGCCGAGGCCCTGCGCGAGGTCTCCGCCGCGCGCAAGGAGGTTCCGGGCCGCCGCGGCTATCCGGGCTACCTCTACACCGACCTTGCAACGATCTACGAGCGCGCCGGCAGAAAAGAGGGCTACACCGGCTCCATCACGATGATCCCGATCCTCACGATGCCGGAGGACGACAAGACCCACCCGATTCCGGACCTGACCGGCTATATCACCGAGGGCCAGATCATCCTCTCCCGCGAGCTCTACCGCAAAAATATCCTCCCGCCGATCGACGTGCTGCCGTCCCTTTCCCGTCTGAAAGATAAGGGCATCGGCGTCGGCAAGACGAGGGAGGATCATGCCAACACGATGAACCAGCTGTTTGCGGCCTATGCGAGAGGCAAGGACGCGAAAGAGCTGATGACCATTCTCGGCGAGGCGGCGCTTTCCGACACGGATAAGCTCTATGCGAAGTTTGCCGACGAATTCGAGCGCCGCTATGTCTCCCAAGGCTACGACGCCGACCGCCCGATCGCGGAGACGCTGGATCTCGGCTGGGATCTGCTGTCGATCCTGCCGGTCACGGAGCTCAAGCGCATCAAGCCGGAGCTTGTCGAGAAGTACCTGCCCAAAAGGGAACAGTAAGGAGTACCGGCCATGGCAGTAATGAACGTCAGCCCGACCCGCATGGAGCTTTTCCGCCTGAAAACGCGGCTTCGCACCGCAACCAGAGGGCATAAGCTCCTGAAGGACAAACGGGACGATATGATGAAAAAATTCCTCGAGCTTGTGCGGGAGAACATGGATCTCCGCGAAAAGGTCGAGGAACGGATGAAAGAGGTCTACGGCGGCTTCCAGTCCGCGGCGGCCGTCATGAGCCCCGCCATGCTGGAGGAGGCCCTGATGCTGCCGAAGGAAAGCGTCGAGCTGGAAGTCGGCATGCGCAACGTGATGAGCGTCGAAGTGCCGGTCTTCCGCTTCAGCGGCGCGTCCGGCGATCTCGGCTCCTACGGCTTCGCGGCGACCTCCGGTGAGCTCGACGACTCCGCCGCGGCGCTGGGAGAGGTGCTTCCGGATCTTCTGATGCTGGCCCAGCAGGAGAAATCCGCCCAGAGGCTGGCCGAGGAGATTGAGAAGACCCGCCGCCGCGTCAACGCGCTGGAGTATGTGCAGATTCCGGCCCTGCAGGAGACCATCCGCTCCATCACGCAGAAGCTGGACGAAAACGAGCGCGGCAACCTGACGAGGCTGATGAAGATCAAGGATATGATGATCGAGCAGGCCCGCCGCACCGCGGAGAACTGAGCCATCCTTTTTTCAGCGGTTTCCGCCGAAAAAACATTTTAAATTGCGCAAAAATACCGGGCGCCCTGCGGCGCCCGGTATTTTATCGAAATGTTTTCCGCGGCCTATCCGCTCACGGGCCCAGTTCTCTCCGGATCAGTTCGGCTGCGATATGGAGCGCCTTGATTCTGCGCTCCAGCAGGGTGTGCTGGGAAGAACCGGGCTTGAGTTTCGGCTCCACTTTCTCGCACTTGCCGATCGTGGAAGCGATGGCCCGGAGTGCCTCTTCCAAATCTTCTTTTGAAAACGGATCCATGGGCGCCCTCCTCGCAAGACTGTTTATTTTCGGCATTTTCCGGCCGGCGGGCGATTCTGAGGAAGCGGAGGTTCCGCGGCGGCCCGTCCCGGCGGTTCACAATGAGTATATACCTGTCCGGCGGATCCGTAAAGCGGAAGCGGCCGGTCCGGGGGCGGCGCTTGACGGCGGCTTTTCGGCGCCGGCCGTTCTCCCGGGTTCACAATTTGTTTTTTTCTTTTCTCTTGCAAACCCCTATGTTATTAGTTATAATAACATAGTTATCACTCTCATCAGCCGGATTTCCCGGCGAGATACAGATAAGGATGGATCAAAATTATGAGCGAAAGCGAAAAAAAGCTTCAGAACAGCGAAGCCGCCGAGGAAAAGAAAGCGGATAAAAAGATCGGCGAGCCGACCGTCATCGTGAGACCGGAGCAGGCGAGGGCGGAAAACAAAGTCATCGCCAAACGCCGCGCCGAAGAGGAAGCGGCTGCCAAAAGCAAACGCCAGAAAATCTGGATTCGCGTCGGCGTGATCGCATTCGTGATCGTTTTTGCCGTCCTCGCCGTCTACGAATCCAACATGATCAATCGCAAGCTCACCGCGGTGGAAGTCGGGGATACGAAGTATTCCATCGCGGATTTCAGCTTCCTCTACGCGACCACGTTCTATAACTACTACAACAATCTTTACAGCACCTACGGCGACTACACCTCCTATTTCCTCGATACGTCCAAGCCACTCAGCGAGCAGAAGTATTCCGAGGATCAGACCTGGGAGGATTTCATCACCGATCAGACCGTTGCGACGCTGAAACAGCTCACCGCCCTGCACAACGACGGCACGGCGAACGGCTTCGAGCTGCCGGAAGAATACCAGCAGGATGTCGAGGACGAGATCGCCGCCATCGAATCTCAGGCGACCAGCAGCGGCTATGCCTTTGACGATTATCTGATTGCTCTCTACGGCAAGGGCGTCAACGAGGACGTCGTCCGCAAGATGACGGAGCTTTACGAGTATGCCGCCGCCTATTCGGAAAACTATTCCGGCAGCGTCGAAATTACCGATGCGGATATCGACGCGAGATATGCGGAGAACCCGAACGATTTCAATACCGTGACGTATCTCTCCTATACGGTCAGCGGAGCGACCACGGAGGAGATCACCGATGAGACCGCAGCGCTTGCCGCCGCGAAGGAAAAGGCCGACGCGATCGCCGCCGCAGCCTCCGAGGAGGAGTTCCGTTCCCTTGTGGCCGAAAAATGCGAAGGCGAAGTCTCCGTATCCCGCTATGCCGCCTATTCTTCCACCAATTCCGGCTATGCCGATTGGCTGTTCGATGCGAGCCGCGCCGCGGGGGATACCTATGTCTATGATACCGGCACCGGCTATACCGTCCTGTATTTCAAGGAGCTCGTGACCCCGAAATACAACACGGTCAACGTCCGCCAGATTCTGGTCAAGCCGACCGAAACCAACGACGACGGCAGCTATACCGACGCCGGCTGGGATCAGGCAAAGACCAACGCGGAGAAGTACCTTGTCGACTTCAACAGCAACCCGTCCGAGGAGGCTTTCAAGACTCTGGCGGCCATGTACAACGAGGACACCGGCTCCAAGGAGAACGGCGGCCTGTATGAGAACATCTACAAGGGCCAGATGGTCGAGACGTTTGACGCATGGTGCTTCGACGCGGCAAGACTCCCCGGCGATATCGGCGTCGTCAAGACCGATTACGGCTATCACCTGATCTATTTCATCGGCGAGGGCGACAGCTACTACACCACCAAGGTCAGCAGCACGATCCGGAACGAAGCATACGCCTCGTGGGTCGACGGTTTGACTTCGCAATATGAAGCGGTTCAAAAGCCTGCGATGGCCAGAGGCCGCAGTCTTTGATCTCTTTAAATGGGACGGCTCTGGCAAGCCGTCCCGTCATTTTATTTGCCGAAAGGTAGTCTGAGTATGAAAAAACTGACTGCGATCCTTCTCGCCGCGCTGATGCTCTGTATGCTGTTTTCCGGCTGCCAGGTTTCGAGGCAGCTCGGGGAAGAATCCGGAGCGGAATCCGGAGAGAGCGAAGAAGAAACCATCGATCCCGCCGTGTACGACGACGTCTGCGTCACGGTAGACGGGCAGGATTTCACCGTCGCTGAAATGGATTTCTTCTACGCACAGTGTTTCCAGAATGTGTACAGCTCGCTTTACAGCAGTTACGGCGACAGCATTTCCTATATTCTTGATATCTCCAAGCCGCTGGATGAACAGACCTATTCCGGCGATCTCACCTGGCACGATTATCTGCTTCAGTACACACAGTATTCCGTCAAGAGTATCGTCGCGCTCATCAACGACGCGGCGGCGCAGGGGTATACCTATTCCGACACGGTGGCGGAGAACGTCGCCACCCAGAAGGCGAATCTTGCGAACGCCGCGGTACAGAGCGGCATAACCGAGACGGACTACCTCACCAAATACTACGGCCACGGCGCGACCATGGAGATTTTTGAACGCATGACGACGCTGCTCGCGGAGGCCTCCGAATACGCCGCTTCCCGCGAAGGCACGTTCGGCCTCACCGACGAGGAGATCCGTACGGCCTATGAGGCGGACACGAACCTCTACGATACGGTCTCGTTCCGTTTCGCCTTCTTCAGCGGAGAACCGGAGAAGGAATCCGAAGCCGCAACGGAGGAGGCATCCGATGCCGTATCCGAAGCCGTGTCCGAAGCCGCGTCTGAAGCGGTATCCGAAGCGGCATCCGAGGCGGTATCCGAAGAGACAGTTGATCCGGCCCTGATGGCCGAGGCGGAGGAAAAGGCAAATGCGCTTGCCTCCACCGCGAAGACCGAGGAAGAATTCGTCGCCGCTGTCGTCGCGAATGCGCCCGAGGAGGATAAGGAGTATTACGGAACCGACGAGGCAACGCTGATCGAAAAGATCACGTACGACGACCTCCCCGATACCTTCCGCGGCTGGCTGTTCGCGGATCATGTCTCCGGCGACACCACCGTGATCGAGAGCGACACCGGGTATTACGTCTTCTTCTTCCTCAGCAGAAATACACCGGATTATACCACCGTCAACGTCCGCCACATCCTCTTCAAGCCGGCGACGGATGAGAGCGGTATTGCCTCCGACCAGAACTGGGCGGATGCCGAAGCCAAAGCCGAGGCGGCTCTCGCGGAGTTTGAGGCCGGCGAACAGACGGAAGAGGCCTTTGCGGCGCTCGCTTCCGCACAGTCCGAGGACGACGGCTCCAAGGCAAACGGCGGCCTCTATGAGAACGTCTACCGGGGCCAGATGGTCACCGCGTTTGAAGACTGGTGCTACGATACGGCCCGCGAACCCGGCAATACCGGCATCGTCAAGAGCACCTACGGCTACCACGTCATGTATTTTGTCGGAGAAGGGGAGAATTACCTCACCGCCTACGTCGGCGACCAGATGGCGGAGGACCGGTACAACGACTGGATGAGCGGCCTCGTCGATGCCGCGGAATTTACGACGAACGACAGCTTCTCTTACGTCGGCAACATCCTCTGAATTTTTTAAAAAGCAAAGGCGTCTTCCGGGGAAAACGGAAGGCGCCTTTTTTTGTCCGGAAACCGGGCTTGGATAAAAACAACCTCTCCCCGGATGGAGAGAGGTTATACGGAAATCCATAAAAATATCTGTGCGGAAAAGCGGTGCTCAGTCTGCGGATCTCAGGAGCAGCCATTCGGAGATGCCCTTCTTGAGCAGATCCGGGACGATGCACAGCGGCTTGAAGCCCTTTCTGACATAGAGGGCCTTCGCTCTCGGGTTGAAGTCGGAGACCGCCATGAACATCTTCTTGAAGCCCATCTGCTCGCAGATGCCGCAGTAGATGTCGATCAGCCGGCTGCCGATGCCCTTGCCGCGGCAACTCTCTTTGACGCCGAGCAGGGCCAGATACGGCAGTTCGCCGTACATACCGGCCAGGTCGTAGACCATCAGGCCGACGGGCTCGCCTTCCGGAGTTTCGGCGATGATGACGTTGCCCTCCTGAAGCGGCTTGTAGACCCATTCCTTCAGCGTATCGGTGCCCTTGAAGTAATGCTCGTAAAGCGGGCTGTTATCAAAGATCTCCACATACTGATCCCATTTCGAGACGTCGCCTTTTACAAAATTGACCCGAAACTGATAATCCATCTGAGACATTGCCTTTCCTCCAATACCCATTTCTATATTTTTTATTATACTTCGCCTGTCCGCGCATGTCAACCGAAAGGACGGTTTTCCTGCATGTTTTGCAAGTTCCCGATTCCGTGTTCCGGAGTGGGCGGGGGGAGGAATCTTTTCTCATTTTATACAAAACCCGGCTTGACTTTCCCGCAAAATCGTTGTATTCTAACGATGGATTTTACTATTTGTTCGGGGGGATTGGATGGCATTCCATGAGGTGCATATCGTCCAGGGAGTCCCGGAGCGGTATGAGGAGTACATACATATTTTCGACGGTTCCAAGCTCCAGATCCACTATGGTGAGGAACTCAACAACTGGATCCGGGCGGGCCTTGAGGAAGGCCATATCTTTATCGCCGAGGATCGGAACGGCGAGCCGGTCGGCCTGATGTGGATGCAGATGGAGAGCGTCTACGCCGGCATGCCGTACATCAATCTGCTCGGGGTGCGGAAGGATTACCGCGGCCACGGCGTCGGCCGGAAGCTGATCGAATTCTTCATCGCCGTCTACGAGAAGCTCGGTTTCGACCGAGCCTTCATCGCCGTCAACGATTTTAACCCGAGGGCGCGCGCCCTTTATGTGAGGATGGGCTTCCAAAAGATGACACAGTATCCGGATGCCATGGATCCTTCCAACAGCGTTTATCTGCTGATGAGAAAATCCCGCAGCTGCCCCGCAAACGGCTGAAGCTGCCCGCTATATATCCAAAGGAGGAGAAAAAATGGGCTTTGTATCTGAAAGCTACGTCAAGGCGAATCAAATCGATATCGTGAAGGCCGTTCCGGAAAAGATCGAAGAGTACAAGCGGATTTTTGACAACAGCGCGCTTTACAACCACTATTTCAAAAAGAATCCGGAGCTTCTCGATCAGTGGCTGACCGAAAATATCGCCGCAGGGCAGGCCTATGTGGCGCTGGACCGCGACGGTACTGCAGTCGGCTGGATCAGCTTCAAAATGAACGGTATGTTCGGCTATCCGGATGTCACGCTGCTCGGCGTCAAAGATACCTGCCGCGGCCGCGGCATCGGCGAGCTCCTGATCCAGTTCTACATGGGCGTAGCCGGATGTATGGGATACAAAGAAGTTGGGATCGTCGTAAACGACTGGAACCCCCGCGCAAGGAAGCTTTATACCCGCATGGGATTCTTCCACGAGAAATCCTTTGAGGATCCGTACATAGGCGGATTCGAGGATCATCTCCTCGTTCGGAAGATCTGAGCGGCCCAAAAGAGCTTTTCAGCCGGAGGTCACGTCTCGTATGCCGTGATTTCCGGCTTTTTTTGTTATCTTATTATATTGAACTATAAGGAATAATAAAGTATAATTTCTTTTGTTAGTCTACTTTGCAGAAAAGAGGAAACAACATGCGTAAAGAACTCGATAAGGTCTACGATCCCCAGCAGGTCGAAAGCCGCATCTATCGGTTCTGGCTGGACGGCGGATTCTTCCACGCCGAGCCAAATCCCGATAAGACGCCTTTCACCATCGTGATCCCGCCGCCGAATATCACCGGCAGGCTTCACATGGGCCACGCGCTGGACGAGACGGTCCAGGACATTCTGATCCGCACGAAGCGGATGCAGGGCTACGAGGCCCTCTGGATGCCCGGCACGGACCACGCCTCCATTGCGACGGAGGCGAAGATCGTAGAGGCGATGCGCAAAGAGGGACTTACCAAGGATGATCTTGGAAGAGAAGCTTTCCTGCAGAGGGCATGGGCCTGGCGCGACCAGTACGGCGGCGCGATCGTCGAACAGCTCAAGAAACTCGGCTGCTCCTGCGACTGGGCGCGCGAGCGTTTTACGCTGGATGAGGGCTGCTCCAGAGCCGTCAGAAAGGTTTTTAAGGATCTTTACGACCGGGGGCTCATCTACCGCGGCGAGCGCATCGTCAACTGGTGCCCGCATTGCCTGACCTCCATCTCCGATGCGGAGGTCGAATATGAGGATCAGCCCGGCCATTTCTGGCATCTGCGCTATCCGTACGCCGACGGTTCCGGCTGGATCGAGATGGCCACCACCCGCCCGGAGACCTATCTGGGGGACGCCGCCGTGGCCGTCAACCCGAACGACGAACGGTATAAAGACGCCGTCGGAAAGACCGTCATTCTGCCGCTGGTGGGCCGGGAGATCCCGGTCGTCGCGGATGACTATGTCGACATGGAATTCGGCACCGGCGTCGTCAAGATTACGCCCGCGCACGATCCGAACGACTTCGAGGTGGGCCTAAGGCACAACCTGCCGATTTACAACATGCTCACGCCGGACGCGAAGGTGACCGACGACTATCCCAAATACGCCGGCATGGATCGCTACGAGGCCCGCGAGGCCGTCATCAGGGATCTCACGGAGGGCGGCTATCTGACGGCGGTCGAGGAATACAGCCACAACGTCGGCACCTGCTACCGCTGCCACACCACGATCGAGCCGCGCGTCTCCAAGCAGTGGTTCGTCGCGATGAAAAAGCTCGCCGAGCCGGCCGTCGAGGCCGTCAAAACCGGAGACATCCGCTTCTTCCCGGACCGCTTCAGCAAAAACTATTTCTACTGGATGGAGAACATCCGCGACTGGTGCATCAGCCGTCAGCTCTGGTGGGGCCACCGCATCCCGGTCTGGTACTGCGACGACTGCGGAAAAGAGACCGTCGTCGCGGACGGCGAGCCCTCCTGCTGCGAGCACTGCGGCGGCACGCACATTCACCAGGATCCCGATACGCTCGATACCTGGTTCAGCTCCGCCCTCTGGCCGTTCTCGACCCTCGGCTGGCCGGAGGAGACGCCGGAATACAAGTATTTTTACCCGACGGACGTCCTCGTCACCGGCTACGATATCATTACTTTCTGGGTCTCCAGAATGATCTTCTCCGGGCTTAACTACACCGGCAAGCGTCCGTTCCGGGATGTGGTCATCCACGGCCTTGTGCGCGACGCGCAGGGCAGGAAGATGTCCAAATCCCTCGGCAACGGCATCGATCCGCTGGAGATCATCGCCGATTACGGTGCCGACGCGCTCCGTCTGGCGCTCGTGACCGGCATCTCCGCGGGCAACGACACCCGCTTCACCGACGAAAAAGTCACCGCCTGCCGCAACTTCGCCAACAAGCTCTGGAACGCCGCCCGCTTCGTGTTGATGAATCTGCCGGAAGGGTACGAGGAGATTGGTCTGCCGGAGGAGTTCGCGCTCGAGGATAAGTGGATTCTCTCGCAGTACAACGATCTTGTCCGGGATGTCACCACCAACATCGAGAACTACGACATCGGCGTCGCCGAGCAGAAGCTGGTCGATTTCATCTGGGACGTCTACTGCAGCTGGTATATCGAGCTTGCCAAGGCCCGCCTGCAGGACGATTCCTCCGCGGACGGCGCCCGAAAGGTGCTCGTCTACGTGCTCATCGGCGTTTTGAAGCTGCTCCATCCGTTCATGCCGTATATTACGGAGGAAATCTGGCAGGCGCTCCCGCACGAGGGCGAGTCCATCATGGTCTCCGCCTGGCCGGTTTGGCAGGAGGCGCTTGATTTCCACGGTGAGGCCGACGACTTCACAAAGGTTATGGATGCCATCAAGGCGATCCGCAACCGCCGCAGCGAGATGAACGTCCCGCCCTCCAAGAAAGCAAGTCTCTTCATAGAGACCGCCTTCCCGGAGGTCTTTGAGCAGGGCAGACCCTTCTTCGCAAGGCTCGCCTCGGCCGCCGAGACCGAGATCGTCTCCGGATTCGATCCGCAGGGCTCCGTGCTCATCGTCACCGACGCGGCGAAGATCTATATCCCGATGGCGGAGCTCGTCGACGTCGAAGCGGAGCTTGCCCGCCTCAATAAGGAGCTTGCCCAGTGTGAAAAGGACGCCGCCGGAATCGCCGCCCGCCTTGAGAACCCCGGATTTGTCGACAAGGCGCCTGAACGGGTCGTCAGCGGCGAGCGCGACAAGCTCGCAAAACTGCAGGAGCGCATCACGAAGCTCCACGAGAGCGTCGCGGCCCTTTCCTGAAAAAACAAAACCATCGTATGCCCGGGAACCGCTTCGGTTTCCGGGCATATTTTTTGTGTTTTTTCCGGAACAGAAGGGGGAACCTTCCTGTTTTCCTATAAAAAATCCCCTCCGGATCGATTCCGGAAGGGATTTTTTTTCTTGCCGTGATTTCCACACCATACCATCGCCGGCCACGCCGGTGCAAGGAAAATGCTTTCGTGGGGCAAGCAAGGGGGTGGATATTTGGGGCCTTATAAAAGAGCGGTCGACCGATGCTCCATCCGCTCCCGTTTTCTGCAAAAACGGCGGGCTTTATGGATTGACGTTGTTTTCCGGCAGCTCCGGAACCTTGTCCGTGACGGGCAGGTCGAACCAAAAGACACTGCCCTGACCGACCGTACTCATCACGCCGTAGGCGCCGTGGTGCAGCTCGACGATCGCGCGGACGATGGCGAGCCCGAGCCCTGTGCCGCTGCGGTTTTCGCTGCGGGAGCCCTTGCGGTAGCGTTCCCAGATCTGCTGGAGTTCCTCCTGAGGGATGCCGGGCCCGCAGTCCGCAACGGAGATCCGCACATGGCCCTCGTTTAACGTCTGAAAAACCGTGACGGTATCGTCGCGCTTGCTGTGGGCGACGGCGTTGGAGATGAGGTTGTAGACGACTTGGGCGATTCTCGTCTCGTCCGCCTCCACATAGATGCCGCCGTTGTTGATGAAACGCAGGTGGATGCCGTTTGGTGCGACAAGCTTCGCGTACCGGTCGACGATGTCCTCCACGGCGGAGGTGATGCAGTAGACGGAGAGATTCAGCGCCTCGTTGCCGCTCTGCAGTTTGGAGAGATCGAGCAGGTCGTTGACGAGCTTTGTCAGCCGGTTGGATTCGTCGATGATGATCTGGACGTTTTCCGGCGTGTTTTCGCCCGGAATGTCGCGCATCATCTCGCCGTAGCCGGTGATCATCGTCAGGGGCGTGCGCAGGTCGTGGCTGATGTTTGCGATCAGTTCCCGGCGCAGGTGATCCACCTTGGAGAGCTCGCCCTCCGCGTAGTTCAGTGCGTCGGAGAGATCCGTGATTTCCCGGCAGCCTCCGCCGGTGAAAGCCGCGTCGTATTTGCCGTTCGCAAGCTCCCTTGCGGAAGCGGAGAGCCCGATCAGCGGACGGGAAAACCTCCTCGCGATCACAAAGGCGAGCAGGAGGGAGAGCGCGAACATCACGACGCTGACGATGATCAGGATGATCCTGAGCACCTTCACGGTGGAATCCATCGGCTGCAGATAGGCGCTGAGCACCACGAGCATCTCACCGCCGTTCTCCGTCTGCGCAATCTTCGCGCAGATGACGCCGACTTTTTCAAACTGCTCGGCACGCGGCACCGGCCCGCTGAAATGGCCGGGGTCATACGGCAGCTCCCTGCCGTTGTCGTTGATTAAGCCGCTGGTTTCAATCTCCTCAAGATAGGTTCCGTCGTTTTCCGCGGCCAGTTCCCACAGGTTGTACATGTCCTTCGTCGCCCTGCCCACGGAGATGCCGGGCATCCGCTGCGCAGAGAAAAGGACCAGCCCCTCCTCGCTGACGATATACGCCGAGATGGAGTACTCCTGGGAAATTCCGACGACGAGGCTTTCCAGTTCCTCGTTGTCGATGTTGGAGGCGATCACGTCCGCCTGGGTGTGGACGGTGCGCTCCTTCATGGAGCTGTAGATATCCTCCAAAAAGACGGTCTGCACGAGCCACAGCAGGCAGAGCAGAACGAACGCGAATCCGGTGAAATTGAGAAACAACCTCCAGCGGATCGAAAGCCGGTCATTCTTCAAAGCGGTATCCGACTCCTCTCAGGGTTGTGATGCAGCGGGCGTACGGGCCGAGGATCTTGCGGAGCTGTTTGATATGCGTATCAATGGTGCGGTCGTCCCCGAAGAAGTCGTATCCCCAGACCTCGTTGATCAGCTTTTCCCGGGAGAGCGCGATGCCGCGGTTGTGCACGAGAAAGAAAAACAGGCTGTATTCCCGCGGCGACATCTCCACGCGTTCCCCGTCTACGGTGACGATCCGGCCGGTGAAGTCTACGGAGAGCCCCTCGTGCGAATAAAGCTCCTTCGGCTCCGGAGCGGGCGCGCCGCTGCGCTTGAGAACCGCGGCCACGCGCATCATCAGCTCGCGCGGCGAAAACGGCTTGACGACATAATCGTCGATGCCATACTCGAATCCGTGGATCTTGTCGTATTCCTCGCCGCGGGCAGAGAGCATAATGATCGGCACGACGCTGAATTTGCGGATCTCGCGGCTGGCGGAGAGGCCGTCGAGCTCCGGCATCATGATATCCATGATGACGAGGTCGAAATCGTGGCTTTTGCAGAGCTCGAGCGCTTCAAGGCCGTTTGCGGCCTCGGAGACCTCATATCCTTCAAATTTTGCATATTTCTTGATCAAATCGCGGACGCGGAGTTCGTCGTCGACAATCAGAAGCCTGCTCACAAGCAACACACCCTTTCTGGTTTCTGATACGGATCATATAATGATTTTGTGTTGAGTCCGTGATGATTCCTTTAACGCCGCTTGCGGATTCACTGAATAATCTGTGAACAGAGGGCAAAAAACCGGAGCGGCTGCCGCTCCGGTTGTGAGATCTCAGTTTCCGAGGATGTCGTTCGGCGTCACAATGCCAAGGAGTTTTTCGTCCGGCTTTCCGTTCTGGGTAAGAAAATACATGCCGAGGCGCTTGCCTTTCATATACGCGTCCTCATAGAGGCTCTCCGCCTCGGAGACAAAGGCGTCCCAGGGCATCCAGGCGTAGATTTCGGAGTGGTGCATGTCGAGGGAAAGGTAGGAGCGGATATCCTCGAAGCGCAGGTCCTGCGGGATGCCGACGGCCTCGTGGTCGGTGCAGTAAAAGAAGACGCGGCTCTCGCTGAAAATGCCGGCCACCCTGCCGCCCTCAATGATCGGGAGGTGGGTGAAGCCCCGCTGGCGCATCTCCTTCATGGCGGGGAGCACAAAGGCCTCCGGCCGGCTGCACAGGAGCCGCGAGCAGGGGATGGCGATATCCCTGCAGCGCAGCGGATTCTTCACTTTTTCGACGGTATCGCCGAGGAGCTGAATCATCGCCTCGCTCGGCTCCACGGCGTATTCGCTGCCGAGGCGTACGCGATGCTGCAGCAGATTCCGCACCTCGCGGCAGTAGGAGAGCTCCATGCGGATGTTCCGAAATTCCGTCATCTCCGCGAGGTTTGCGATCGCCTTTCCGTCCTCCGCAAATCCGTAGAGGCCGACGGCGGCGTTTTCAAGCTCTTTATATTTTTCAAGAAACTGCTCCGTCCGATTCACAGTTTAGTCCTCCTTAAACACAAATATCGGGAAGGGTGGGTTGTTCGGCCGGTTCAGAAAGTCGTACCGGATCACCGTATAGGCGCGGCAGTCGATGCCCGACAGGTAATCAAGGATTGCATCCCGTTCGCCAAAGCCGTTGTTTCGCCCGTAGTAGATGCAGAGGCTCAGCAGTCCTCCCGGCCGGAGGATCGTGAGCGACTTTTGGATCGCGGGAATGCTGGTCTCCGTGCGGGTGATCACGTTATGGTCGCCGCCGGGCAGCCAGCCGAAGTTAAACAGGATGCAGGAGGCGCTCTCCGGGTCGGCGTAGCGGTCCATCTCGCTGTGGCTTGCGAGCACGGTTTCCACACGGTCCGCAAAGCCCTGTTCCTCGGCGAGTTTCCGGGTGGCCGCGATCGCCTGCTCCTGAATGTCGAAGGCGAGCACCTTTCCCTCCGGCCCGACAAGGCCGCAGAGAAAGGCCGTGTCGCCGCCGTTTCCGGCAGTGGCGTCGATGCAGAAGTCCCCCGGCTTCACCCGGGAGGCGACCATCCCTTGGACAATCTCCAGTGCGTTCCATTCGCTCCTTGCCGTCATGGCCGATCCGCTCCTTTCCGGTTTTTTGTTTATCAGAAATTATTATCCTTCCGCAGAAAGCGCTTGTCAACCGGGAATCCGGTGGAATCTCCGGGAAATTTTCCGGGGAAACCCCGCGCGGCACCGCAAAAACAGCCCGCAGAGGGGAAATTTTCGCAGGGAACCCGCTTTTCCGGTTCTGTCTCCGCAGGTTCCGGCCCCGCAAAAGAGGAGGGCCGGAGCGCGGGACGGATATAAAAAATGAAGGCCCCGGGGAATTCCCGGAGGCCTCCGTCTTCACTTGGAAACCGTCAGAAGACGAGCCCGGTGAGCCATGCGGCGGCGCAGGCGGCGCAGGCGATCGGCAGCAGCGCATAGTTTTTGTATGCCATAATGGAGGCCACCGCAAAGCCCGCGAAGGCCGTGACCGCGCTACCGGTCGAGTAGAAGATGCCCGGGATCGTCATGGCGCCGAGCACCGCATAGGGGACGTAGTGCAGAAAGCTCAGAACGAAGCGCGAGCGGATCTTCTTCCGGAAGACCGCGAGCGGCAGCATCCGGATCAGATAGGTGACGAGCGCCATCATGCCTATGTAAAGAAACAAATCCTTCGTCATTCGTCACTCACCTCCACGGGCCTCAGAAGGGCGGCGGCGGCCGAAGCCGTGACCGCGCAGAGGATGATGGAGAAGCCGCTTGAGAGGAAGGAGAGCGCCCCGATGTAGCGGATACAGCAGCTCATGGCGGCGGAGATGACGACCGCCGCGAGCACGCCGCGCTCCTTTTTCGCCGGAGGAATCAGGATGGCGAGGAACATGCCGTAAATCATGATGCCGAGGGCGGCGGTCAGATCCTGCGGCAGCACCATGCCCGCAAAGGCGCCGAGCGCCGTGCCGAGGACCCATCCGACAATCGGCAAAAGACCGAGGCCGTAAAAATAGCGCGCGCCGATCCGCTTTTCCTTGGTGGAGGAGACGGCGAAGATCTCGTCCGTGATGAGAAACGACAGAATCATCCGCTGCGGCAGCGTAAAGCTATTGTCCACCTTCTGCGTCAGCGAGAGACTCATCAGCGCATAGCGCAGGTTGATAACAAACTGGGCCGCCGCCATTTCCGCAAGCGAGCCGCCGGAAGCGATGATGGCGATGCCGGCCATCTGGCCCGCGGAGGTCAGGTTTGTCAGAGAAGTGAGGATTGCGGAAATTGCCGGGAGCCCGAGGGAGACGGCCGAAATGCCGAATCCGAAGGAGACCGACAGATATCCCAGCCCGATCGGCAGTCCGTCCCGGAGGCCGTCCTGCCAGCGGTAGGGTGAAGTTTCCGTCACCTGCTTCACCGCCTTCCAGTCATGAAATTGCAAAGGGAAAGCCCGGTTGGAGCACAGGCCCGCCGGGCTTTTTTATAGCTTTGTAAAGAATCAGCCGCCGAGGTACGCCTTCTTGACGTCCTCGTCGGAAAGCAGTTGCTTGGCGCTGCCCTCCTTGCGGATGTACCCGGTTTCCAGAACGTAGGCGCGGTCCGCGATGGAGAGGGCCATCTTTGCATTCTGTTCCACCAGCAGGATCGTCGTACCGGTCTCGTTGAGCTCCTTGATGATGTCGAAGATCTCGTTGACCAGCAGCGGAGAGAGCCCCATGGAGGGTTCGTCGAGCATCATCAGCTTCGGGCGGCTCATCAGAGCCCTGCCCATGGCGAGCATCTGCTGCTCGCCGCCGGAGAGCGTTCCGGCAACCTGCTTGTACCGCTCTTTCAGGCGGGAGAAGCGGTCGAAGACGCGCTCGATGCTCTCCTTGACCTCCGAATTCGGGCGGCTGTAGGCGCCCATTTCGAGGTTTTCGGTGACGGTCATCTGCTGAAAGATGCGGCGCCCTTCCGGAACCTGCGCGATCCCTTCAAAGACCAGCTTGTGGGCGGGAATGCTGCCGATATCCTTTCCGCAAAACTCGATCGAGCCGGTTTTGGAGCGGAGCACGCCGGAGACGGTCTTCAGTGTGGTGCTTTTGCCGGCGCCGTTCGCGCCGATCAGCGTGACGATTTCACCCTCGTCGACGTGGAAGGAGATGCCCTTGATGGCGTGGATCGCTCCGTAATAGACGTTGATATCGTTTACCGTAAGAAATGCGCTCATATTCTGCACCCCCTCATTCACTGCGCTGCTGTCCGAGGTAAGCCTCGATGACGGTCGGATTGCCCTTGATCTCCTCCGGCGTGCCTTCCGCGATCACCAGTCCGTAGTTGAGGACCAGGATACGCTCGCAGATGCCCATGACGAGGCTCATGTCGTGCTCGATCAGAAAGATGGCGATGCCGAATTTGTCGCGGATGCGGCGGATGTTTTCCATGAGTTCCTCCGTCTCGGAAGGGTTCATGCCGGCCGCCGGCTCATCCAGCAGGAGCACCTGCGGATTCGTGGCGAGCGCGCGCACAATTTCGATCCTTCTCTGGGCGCCATAGGGCAGGCTTCCGGCCAGCTCGTTCGCCACGCCGCGCATGTCGAAGACATCCAGAAGCTCGAGGGCCTTCTCCTTTGCGGCGGCCTCCTCCTTCCAGTAGCGCGGAAGGCGGAAGACGGACTCAAACATGGAGTAATTCATGCTGTTGTGCATGCCGATCAGGACATTGTCCAAAACAGTGAGGTGACCAAACAGGCGGATATTCTGGAAGGTGCGGGCGATACCCTGTTTCGCAACCTGATGGGTCTTTTTGCCCTTCGTATCCTCGCCCTGAAGCTCGATCTTGCCTCTGGTCGGGGCGTAGACGCTGGTCAGCAGGTTAAAGACCGTGGTTTTGCCGGCGCCGTTCGGGCCGATCAGGCCGACGATCTCGCCCGGCTCAATGTGGAGGCTGAAGCCGTCCAGCGCATGCAGGCCGCCGAAATCGATCCCCAGTTTTTCAATATCAAGAATGGATTGACCGGACATCACAATTCCTCCTTTCCTTCTGTTTCCGCAGGCTCCGGGGGAATGTCCGGGTCGGCGCTGATGGAGGTGTCGGGCGCGATCTCCGCGCCTTTCAGCTCATCGGCTACCGGTTCCTGGTTTTCAGTTTTCTTCTTTTTGAACAGATCGCCTTTGCTGAAGTCGGTCAGGAGCCGGCTCATCGAGAAATCATAGGTTCCGAAGAGGCCGGAGGGCTTGAAGATCATGACGACGACCAGCAGCAGGGAGTAGACGACCATGCGGTAGTCGGAAAAGTCACGCAGCAGCTCCGGCAGAAGCGTCAGGCCGAAGGCCGCGGTGATGGAGCCGATCATGGAGCCGAGACCGCCGAGCACGACCATGATCAGGATCTCGACGGATTTCATGAAGCCGAAAGTCGACGGGTCGAGGATGCACAGATAATGAGCATACAGCCCGCCGGCGACTCCGGCGAAGAAAGCGGAGATCGTAAAAGTCATGGTTTTGTAGTAGGTGGTCGGGATGCCCGAGCACTCTGCGGCAATCTCATTCTCGCGGATGGAGAGGATCGCGCGGCCGTGGCGGGATTTCATCAGCGCGTGCACGGCAAAGACCGTGATGACCGTGCAGAGAAAAGCAATCGTGAGCGTGGTGTGCTTCTGAATGCCGGAGAGGCCGAATGCGCCGCCGGTGAAGCCGAGGTTCGTGATGACCACGCGGATGATCTCGCCGAAGCCGAGGGTGATGATGGCAAGGTAGTCGCCGCGAAGGCGCAGGGCGGGCAGGCCGATCACAAAGCCGAATACGGCGGCGACGAGGCCGCCCGCGATCAGCGCGATCGGGAACTCAACGGCGGCCGGCAGGTCGAGTGCAAGGGTGATCAGCGCGGCCGTGTAGCCGCCGACGGACATGAATCCGGCGTGGCCCAGAGGCAGCTGGCCGAGATAGCCGGCCGAGAGGTTGAGGCTGACGGCCAGAATAATATTATAGCAAACCGGGATCAGCATGTTGGCCTGATAGCGGTTCAGAATACCGACCTGAATAATCAGCATGATGATGCCGTACACCGCCGCGACGAGAACCGTATTCAGGAGATAGCGGTTTTTCATTTTAGAAAGAAATTTTTCCATCTGCCGCCCTCCTTAAACTTTTTCGTTCATCGTGCGCCCGAAGAAGCCGGTCGGCTTGATCAGCAGGACCACGATCAGGATGCCGAACACGATGGCGTCGGCGTAACTGGAGGCGACATATCCCTTGGTCAGGGACTCGGCAATGCCGATGACGAAGCCGCCGACCATGGCGCCGGGCAGGCTTCCGATTCCGCCGAGGACCGCTGCCACGAAGGCCTTCAGGCCGAGCATGGAGCCCATCGTCGGGTTGATCTGTGTGTAGGAGCAGCAGTACAGAACGGCCGCCAGCGCCGCCAGCGCGGAGCCGAGGCCAAAGGTAAAGCTGATGGTGCTGTTGACGTTGATGCCCATGAGCTGGGCAGTGTCGTTATCCTCGGAAACGGCTCGCATGGCCTTGCCGATCTTGGTCTTGTCGACAAGCAGTGTCAGACCGACCATCAGCACAACGGAGACGACGATGGTGACGGCGGTGTTGTTGGGGATGGTCAGGTTTCCGAGATTCATATTGCCGGGGAAGAGGTTGGTGAACATTCTGGGGTTGGCGGTGAAGATGAGCTGAGCCACGTTCTCCAGCAAAAAGCTGATGCCGATTGCGGTGATCAGCAGGGAGATCCGGGCGGATTTGCGCAGCGGTTTGTATGCCACCTTTTCGATCACCATACCGAGCACGGTACAGCCGACGACCGCCAGAGCGATGGCGGCCCACTCAGACATATACAATTTGGCAATCAGGTACCAGGTTACGTAGGCGCCTACCATGATGATGTCGCCATGCGCAAAGTTGATCAGTTTGATGATGCCGTAGACCATCGTGTACCCCAGGGCCACGAGGGCGTAGATGCTGCCGATCTGGATACCGTTCAGGATTTGGGTGAGAAAAGTCATTGTATCAGTCCTTTGCCCTAAAAGTAAAGGGAACGGCGGGCGTCCCGCCGTTCCCTATGAAAATAAAACGGGATTAGTATTCGCCGTAGAAGCCGTAGACTCCGTTTTCAATGGTGATGACCTTGGTGGACTTGTTCGGTGTGCCGTTGCCCTCATCGTAGGTAATGTGGCCGGTGACGCACTGCATGTCTGTCTGATAAAGGGCATCGATGATGGACTGCCAGTTTTCTGCGCTGGGCTCATAGACGCCGGCGCGCTTGATCGCATCAAAGAGGATCATGGCTGCGTCGTAGCCAAGGGCGGCAAGGGCATTCGGAGTCTGGCCATAGGCTTCCTTATAGTCGGTAATGAAGTTCTGCACGACTTCGGAAGGATCGTCGGTGGTGTAGTGGTTGGAGAAGTAAATGCCGTCAAACACGGAGATATCGGCGCCGTCGATTTCAAGAACGCCGTCGGTGCCGTCAACGCCGTAGAAGGTGGCGGTGATGCCCATGGCGCGGGCCTGGCTGGCGATCAGATAGAACGTGTTGTAATACTCCGGGATGAAGATGACTTCGGGGTTGGCGGCAGCGATGTTGGTCAGCTGCGCGTTGAAGTCGACGTCGCCTTTGGCATAGGCTTCATCCGCAACAACCTCGACGCCGAGAGAGTCGCAATAGGTCTTGAAGGAATCGCGAAGGCCGGTGGAGTAGGAGTCGCTCGCGTTGTAGATGACGGCGGCCTTCGTGACGCCCTGGGCAACGGCGAGGTTGGCCATGGTGCGGGCCTGGAGGTCATCGATGAAGCAGGCGCGGAACATGTTGGTTCCGAAAGAGGTTACGTCGAGGTGGGTGGCGGTGCCGGTGATAATCGGAATGTTGTCGGCAACGGAGGCCTGGGCAACGGCGATGGTCGGGGTGCTGGTGACGTCGCCGATAATGGCGAGTACCTGGTCGGAAGAGACGAGCTTGTTATAGGCGTTGACGGCCTCAGTGGCATCGCCTTTGTCATCATATACGACGAGCTCAATCTGTTTGCCGTCGATGCCGCCCTCGGCATTGACTTTGTCGGTATAAAGCTTTACAGCATCGTTGACCGCATTGCCGTAGACGGCTACGTCGCCGGTAAGCGGTGCAATAACGCCGATTTTAATGGTGTCGCTGCCGGATCCGGAACATGCCGTCATGCCGAACATCATGGCAACGACGAGAACGATTGCCAATACTCTTTTCATTTTCATTTCCTCCTATGAATTTTTTACGGAAAAGTTCTGCACCTTCCAGCACCTTCCTCCTGAACAAATGGCTGAAAAATAGGAAGAATTGAAGAGATTATATTCCTAATGTTAAAAAAATGCAACATGATTTTTTAATAAATTAAATCTTATACATATTTATACAAAATTCCCCCTGAATTTTGAACAAATCCTGAACAATTTTACACTGTATCGCTTTAAATTGACATGGAACCGGCGCTTTTTTGAATTTTGTCTTCCGGAAGACATCGTTTCCGATCCCCGGCCGGGTTTTCTGCGGGCGCGGGGCGGCGGGGGCTCCTCCGGCAAACGAAATCTTTTCCGCCGGTCCGGAGCCATTCGGGAAACATCTTTCCCCAACATATTTTCTCTGGGATGAGCTGCCCGAAAAAATCCCGCCGGACGGCTTCCGCATAGGAAAAACCTGTTTCATGCGGAAGCCGCATGGGAAAAACCCGTTTCATGCGGAAGCCGCACAGGGGAAACCCATCCCGTGCGAATATGAATAATTTGTCAAATTTTCGGGCGCTCATAAATACTGTTTGATTTTGCGGCGGATTCATATTATAATACTTACCATAGCCAAAAGCCGAAAGGATGTACGGAGAATATGAAGAAAAAGCTGTTCTTTACGCTGATTTCCGCAATTTTGATTGTCGTGCTCAGTTCCGGGTGCGCCGCGATGGCCAAGAAACAGTATGTCACGCCGGAAGAGTTTGAGGTCTACTATTATCCAAAGAGCGAGAACGATTCCATGAAGTTCGCCGCGGGGAGCAACAGCGTCCAGATCGTCACCAACTCTCCGACGACGGAGACGGTGCTGGGCAACATCACGATCTACAATGAAGACGGCACCGTTTTTCAGGATTACGACATCCGAACCACCGAGGATGTCTATTTTCAGAACGACACCGACAACCTCCGCAGCTATCTGATCTGCCTGACCTCCCAGAGCTTTCAGGCCGGCCATTCCTACTACGTCACGATGGGCGGCGAAGTCCTTTACGTGGACGACATCCAAGGCTACGTCGGCGAGATCAAAAAGGACGACTGGGTCTTCCATATCGCGAATTACGGCATCAAGGGCAACATCAACGATATCCCGGCCTCCTATCTCGTCGGGGATAAGATCTCCATCCCGGTGATGGTCACGGATGAATGCGCCAACGCTTTTCTGGTGATCAGCGACGAGACGGTCGCGAGCACCGAGATCCGCCGCCTCGACGCCGACGGCAGCTTCGAACTGGAGACGCTCAAAACGGGAACCTTCCAGGCGACGGTCACGTTCCTCGATCAGGCCGGCAAATACCTCGACGGAATCAGCATGAATTTTACGGTCAAATAACGGGCGGATTTTTTACCGAGCGGGGGCCGTAGGACCTCCGCTTTTTTCCATTTTCGCTCAGGATTGCGTGTTTTTCTTTTCTGTGCTACACTGTATTTCAAGAAATTTTACGAAGGAGGCGGGGACATGCCGAGCGTGAAACTGCTTTCCCATACGCCCGACCCGGAAAAGACCGTCGCCGCCGCGGCGAGGCTCTGTTACAGCAACGTCGGGGCGGATGTGCTGTTTGAAGACATGAGCAGGGAGCGTGCCGAGAAACTGGTGGATATGCTGGCCGAGATGGGCCACGAAAGCCCGCTCGAGCACGTCAGCTTCACGTTTACCGTGGAGGGCGTCTCGCGTGTTTTTCTGGCGCAGATGACGCGCCACCGCATCGCCTCCTACAGCGTTCAGAGCCAGCGTTACGTCCGAAAGGATTCCTTCGACTATATTCTTCCGCCGTCGATCGCCGGGGATCCGGAGGCTTCGGCGGAATTCCGGAAAGCCATGGATGCCGCATCGGAGAGCTACGAGCGCCTCGCCGCGATCCTCGAAAAAAATTTTGCCGCGGATCTGATTGCTTCCGGGGCTGAAGAAGAAAAGGCCCACAGGCAGGCGGAGAAACAGGCCATCGAGGATGCGCGTTTCGTCCTGCCAAACGCCTGCGACACCAAGATGATCGTGACGATGAACGCCCGCAGCCTGCGGAACTTTTTCCGGCTCCGCTGCTGCAACCGCGCCCAATGGGAAATCCGCGCCGTTGCGGATGAGATGCTGCGCCTCTGCAAGGAAGTCGCGCCGACGCTGTTCGCCAAGGCGGGGCCGCCTTGTGTCGCCGGACCGTGCCCGGAGGGAAAAATGTCCTGCGGCCGCCCGCGCACGAAGGAGTTTCTCTGAAAAATTGCGGATTCAAGCCGTATCCGTGACAATTTTCCGTGTTTTACGGAAAGGATAATATGATATTTGCAAATATAGAAAATCGTTTTTCGGAATCGGGATGCGGGATCCGGGAGCCGCTGACGGGTTTCGCTGGGTTCCTGCGGCGGAGGAGGTATAAGCATGGTCTGCCTTTATCTTGCGGACGGCTTTGAGGAGACGGAGGCCGTCACCACCTACGATGTTCTGAAACGTGCGGGTCTTTCGGTTACGATTGCCGGTGTGGGCGGAAGAGTTATCCGCGGCGCGCACGGCCTCACGGTGGAGACGGATGTTTCGGAAAACGCCGCGGGCCTGTCCGATGCGGATATGATCGTGCTGCCCGGCGGGATGCCCGGCGCGCGGAACCTCAAAAATTCCGCGGCCGTATCCCAAGCGATCCGGGCTGCCCTTGCGGGGAACAAGATCATCGGGGCGATCTGCGCGGCGCCGGGCGTCGTTCTGGCCGGCACGGGCGCGCTTTGCGGAAAACGCTGGACCTGTTATCCGGGATTTGAGGTCCCAGAGGGCCGCTACACCGGGATGCGCACGGAGCGGGACGGGAATCTGATCACCGCGGACGGGCCCGGTGCGTCCCCGGAATTTGCTTTTTTGCTTGTGGAAGCGGCGCTCGGCGAAAAAGCCGCCGCGGCGCTGCGGGCATCCTTCTAAAAAAAGAAAAGCCCTGCGTTATCCGCAGGGCAGCCGGTTATGGAGCAATGCGTCAGCAGCAGTTGTTGTTGCATCCGCATCCGTTGTCACAGCCGCCGCAACCGTTGTTGCAGCTGTTGCAACCGTTGTTGCACCCACAACTGTTTCCGCATCCGCCGCAAGTAAAGAGGAGAATCAGGATGATAATCCACCAGCAGCAGTTGTTGTTTCCGAACATGATATTCACCTCACGAGAATAATCTAATACGGGCGCGGCTATGAAATACGCCGCCGGCGCCGGTATGTTACATATTATGAAACCGGCCGCAGGATGGTTCCATCCGAACCGGGGACGGAGGTCTTTATGAGCGAAGATAAGAGAAATTTCGACCGCTTCTTTGAAGGAGCAGATGAAAACGGCCGGGAGAACGACCGCATTCCCGGCGGCGGCCTTGACGACTTCTCGGCATTTTTTGCCGAGGATGCGGCGCGCGGCGGAAAAAAGGATCCGCAGGGCGCCTCCGTGCAGGAGCAGGGCTCCGGCGGGGAAATTTTTCCTCCTCCGCCCGGCGATGCCGACGGGGAGGATGCCGCGCGAAGTGCAAATGCCGAACAAGGCGCTCCGCGGCGGGCAGCTCCGGAAAACCGGGAGCTTCCCAAAAATCCGGAGAGGAAACCGCCCGTCCGGCCTCAGGAGGGCGCCGAGAAACAGACGCAGAGACCGGTGGGGGCAAAATCCGGCGGCAGACGCCGCCGCATGACCGGACTTAATGGGCTCATTACGGTTTTATGGGTGGTGGCGGTGCTGGCGGCCGCAGCCTATCTCTCGGTGTTTGCCATCACCAGCATCAACGACCTCGTCGGATTCGAAAAAAAGAGCGAAGAAATTGAGGTTACCATCCCGGAGGGCGCCACGCTCTCCGAAATCGCGGACCTGCTTACCGAAAAAGGCGTGATCGACGAGCCGTTTGCGTTTGAAGTATACGCCCGTGTTAAGAATATGCAGAACCGCCTCTATGCGGGAACCTATACGCTGAATTCCAACCTCGGCTACGACCAGATTTTTCTTGCGCTCCGTGCCAGCGAGTACGCGGTGCAGGAAGTCAGCGTCACAATCTACGAGGGCATGACGACGCGGGAGATCGCCGAGCTGCTGGAGGAAAAGGGCGTCTGTGACGCGGATGAATTCATGGAGGTCGTGGATACCGCCGAATACGGCTACGACTTTGAGTCCCAGATGGGCACCGATCCGCTGATCTATCATAAATGGGAAGGCTACCTCTTCCCCGACACCTACAATTTCTATGTGGACGAGAAGCCTTCGAGCGTCATGATGAAGATGGTCAGCAACTTCAACAACAAAGTCACGTCTTCCTATTATGACCGCATGCAGGAGCTCGGCCTGTCGCTCGAGGATACAATCACCTTAGCGTCGGTGATTCAGGCGGAGGCCGGCGTGCGCACGGATATGGAGACCATCTCCTCGGTCTTCCACAACCGTCTTGCCGACCCGTCCGATTACCCGAATCTTGAGTCGGATGTGACCTATTTCTATTACCGGGATGAGATCTTCGGGGATGAGAAGATCACAAGCTCCGAGCAGCAGGATGCCTACCACGAGGCCTATGACACCTACTACTGCCTCGGCCTTCCGGTCGGGCCAATCTGCAACCCGGGCCTTGATGCCATTGAGGCCGCGCTCTACCCGGCGAGTACCGGTTACTATTTCTTCGTCACCGACGACCTCGGCAATTTCTACTATGCCACCACGATGGAGGAGCACGAGGCCAACGTCGCATACGCCGATGCGGTCAACTCTTCGGTGGAGGGACAGAGTTCCGCGGCGGAAAGCGCCGGTTAAAATCAAAAACAGCGGGAAAGCGGGAACCTTTTCGAAGGTTCCCGCTTTTTTATCAGCGTGGTTTTTCCGGCATATACTGAAACTGATACGGAGATCCAGAGATGGACGGCGGTGATGATTTTGAAAGAAACCTATTATTTAATCAGTTCGGTGACGACGGCAATGAAAGCGGAAAGCATTTTGCAGCAGGCAGGTCAGCGTGCCATGGTTTTCCGCGATCCCGGGATCAATCCGGTCGGCTGCGGCTATGTGGTGCGCGCGACCGGCGACCGGGAAAAGATGCTGGAGTTGCTTTGGGGTAGAGGGATCCGGGTATCCGGAACGAAGGAGGTGGAGCGCTGATGCTGTATTTCGACAATGCCGCGACGACTTTTCCGAAGCCGCCGGAAGTGCTGCGCGCAGTGAGCGGTTCTTTTCGGTATTTCGGAGGCAATCCGGGCAGGAGCGGCTATCCGATGTCCATGGACACCGCCCGCGAAGTGTACCGGGCCCGTGTCGCGGCAGGGGAATTCTTCGGCGCTCCACCGGAGAATGTGATTTTCACCCGAAACTGTACCGAATCCCTGAACCTTGTCATATTGAGCATGCTCAAGGGAGGCGGCCACTGCGTGATCTCCGATCTGGAGCACAATTCGGTGCTCAGGCCGGTCTATGCGCTTTCCCGGGACGGGAACGTCAGCTTTAACTGCGCGGAAGTGCCGCTTTCCGAGCCGGAGGCCGCGGTGGAGAGTTACCGGAATTTGATCCGTCCGGAGACGAAGCTCGTCGTGGCCACCGGCGCTTCCAACGTATTCGGCACCCTGCTGCCGGTCAGGCAGATCGCCGCGCTCTGCGCGGAATACGGCATCCCGTTTCTTCTGGATGCGGCGCAGGTTGCCGGTGCCGAGAACATCAGCCTTGCGGACGGCTACGATTTTATCGCCTCTCCCGGCCACAAGGGGCTGATGGGCCCGATGGGCACCGGGCTGCTGGTGCTGAAGGGAGACGTCCTCCCAGAGCCGCTCATGTACGGTGGCACCGGAAGCCAGTCCCTGATGGCCGGCCAGCCCGACGAACTGCCCGAGCGGTACGAGAGCGGCACGCTGAATGTTCCGGGGATCCTTGGTCTCGGCGCAGGGATCGGTTGGGTGAAGCGCGTCGGCCGGGACGCAATCAGAAAGCGGGAAATGGAAATCACGGAGTCCCTTTACGACGGCCTTTCCGGCATGGAGCATATCGATCTGTTTGCCCCGAGGCCGGAGTCCGGCAGGAGCGCGCCGGTATTGTCGTTCGCGATCGAGGGAAAGACCGGCGAAGAGACCTCCGCGCTGCTGGCAAAGCAGGGGATCGCCTCCAGAGGGGGATTCCACTGCGCGGCGCTGGCGCACCGGAAAATGGGCACGGACGACCGCGGCACCTGCAGGCTCAGCGTCGGCCCGATGAACCGTCTTTCCGAGGCGGAAAGCGTGCTCAGGAAAATTTATACGATTATTAAATCTCTGTGAACCCGCCGGAATGGCTTGAAAAACTGTATGTAAAGGAATAAAATATCCATATAGTGAAAGACGAAAGTACAGGATGGAAAGAGAGCTACCATGAACGGACTCACATTTGACTGGAACAATCTCATCAACGTCGCCAAAACATTCGGTTTTTTTGATTTTGTCGACGTTCTGATCGTTGCGTACATCGTCTATAAAGGGATTCAGTTCGCGAAGAACAGCCGCGCCGGCCAGTTGGTAAAGGGTATTGCCATTCTGATCGTGGTGGCGGCTCTGGCGCAGGAGCTGGATCTAAAAACCACGTCCTATATTCTGAGTCAGGTATTTTCTTTCGGCGTCATCGCGATCATCGTCGTGTTCCAGCCGGAGCTGCGCCGCATGCTCGAGAGCGTCGGAAAATCCAAGTTTTCCAAATTCCCGATTTTCAATTATGAAAAACCGGACGAGGCTACCGTGGTTCGCAGGGCCGTCAAGCGGATCTGCGACGGCGTGGCGGAGCTGAGCAAGGCGGAAGTCGGCGCCCTGATCGTGTTTGAGCGCGAGACCAAGCTCGGCGAGATCATCGCCACCGGCACGATCATCAACGCAGATCCGAGCAAGGAGCTGGTCGGCAACATCTTCTTCCACAACGCGCCGCTTCACGACGGAGCGCTGATCGTGCGCGGCGGCAGGCTCTATGCCGCCGGGTGTTTTCTGCCGCTTTCCGAAAATTACGACATCAGCAACATGCTGGGCACCCGCCACAGGGCGGCCCTTGGCATGAGCGAAAACAGCGACGCGGTGGTGGTCGTCGTCTCCGAGGAGACCGGCATCATCACGATGGCGCTGGACGGCAAACTGGTCCGGGAACTGGATCCGGCCACGCTGCGGCGCAAACTGGAAATGCTGCTCATCACGGAGAGACAGCCTGAGGAAGCGCAGACCGAAGCGCAGAAAGAATCGGAGGAACAGGCATGAAAGAGCAGGGAGCCTTGCTGAAAAATAAAAAAGTTCTGGCGATCGTCTCCTTTGTCGTGGCGCTGCTGGGGTGGTTCCTGGTCGCTACGCTCATCAATCCGACCGGCGACGTGACCTTGCAGGGCGTCGGCGTCAACATCGATACGCAGGCGGGGCTTATCGGGGAGATGGGACTCAACGCGATCGACGGCGGAGAGACCACCGTCGACGTCGTGATCCGCGGCTCCAGAAACATTATCGGCGGCATCAGCGCGGAGGATATCTCCGTGACGGCGTCGCTCTCCGGGGTCACGGGTGCCGGCACCTACGAGCTCGCGCTGGTTGCTGCAAATAACAGCGGCAAGGATTTTGAGATCGTCTCGATCTCACCGCAGGTGATGAAGGTCCGCTTCGACCGCTTGGTCGAAAAGGAGATTCCGGTCGCCTATGTGATCGAGGGTGAATATGAGGTTCCGGAGGATTATCTTCAGGAGGACGTCGTCCTTTCGGAGAAGAAGATCACCGTCACCGGCCCGGAGGAGGACATAGAGGGCATCGCCGGAGCGATCGCGACGGCGCAGGTGGAGGGCACGCTGACGCAGACGACGACCGTCACCGCGCCGCTGACTTTGGTCGACGCGGACGGAAAGGCAATCTCCGTGGACCGCACGCAGGTCAGCGTCAGCGCCGAAAGCATCAACGTCACGCTTCCGATGCTCAAGACGGAGAAACTCAGTTTTCGCTTTGAGTTCCTCAATGTGCCCGGCAGTTTCAATACGGAAAGCCTTTCCTATACGCTTTCCGCCGACAGCATCACGGTCGCGGCGCCGGTGGAATCCGTCAACAAATACAGCGATATTTTCCTCGGCTATATCGACATGCGCAACATCACGAAGGGGACCTCGACCTTCCTGTTTGAAGTCAACCTTCCGGAGGGCTTTGTCAACACCGAGAACATCAACTTTGTCGAGGTGAATTTTGATCTCGCGGATTATGCGGAGCAGACGTTCTATACAAAGAACTTCATCACCACAACGATTCCAGTTTCTTATAACGTGAAGATTAACGCCCGCCAGCTCGAAGTGATGCTGATCGGGCCGGCCGAGGTTCTGCAAGGGCTCTCCTCCGACGACATCGTGGTCGAGGTCGACCTCAGCGACCGCGACATCGTGGCCGGCCAGTACCTGATTGCGTTCCGGGTTGTCGTCCCCAACCACGAGGATGTCTGGGCGGAGGGAAGCTATTCCGGCGCCGTCACCGTGACGGCAAGATAGCGGTTTTCAAATGAAGAAAGGGGCTCAGATCCGGGCCCTTTTTCTATTTAACGAAAAAAGGGAGGCCTGCACCGTGCCGGTTGTCGTATCGGAAATCAAATTATCCCCGGAGGAACCGGAGGAGGCCGCACTGCACAGAGCCGCCGCCCTATTCGGAAAAAAGCCGGAGGAGCTCTCCTTTTGTGGCATTTCAAAAGTCTCCGTCGACGCACGTCACAAGGACGACGTGAAGCTCGTTTATTCCGTCGCGCTGGATTTTGACGGCGCAAAGGAAGCGGCCGGCCGTCTGCAATCCGGGAATCTCCGTTTTTATGAGGAGCCGCAGGAAGTCATCCCGCGGCTTTCCAAAGAGCCGGAATATCGTCCGGTCATCGTCGGATTCGGCCCGGCGGGCATGTTCGCGGGGCTGTATCTCGCAAGAGCCGGTGCCCGGCCGCTGATCCTTGAGCGCGGCGCCGCGGTGGAGGAGCGTGCGGCGGCCGTAGAGCGGTACTGGCGGGGCGGGGCATTTGACGAAAACGCGAGCGTTCAGTTCGGCGAGGGCGGCGCCGGCACCTTCAGCGACGGCAAGCTCACCACCCGCATCGGAGATCCGCGCTGCGGCTTCGTGCTCCGGGAATTCGCGGCCCACGGCGCGCCGGAGGACGTCATGATCAAAGCAAAACCCCATGTCGGCACCGACCGTCTGCGCGAGGTCGTAAAAAAGATCCGGCAGGAGATCCTCTCCCTCGGCGGAGAGGTGCGGTTTCTCGCCAAGGCGGAGGAGTTCGAGATCGCGGAGGGCAAAATCCATGCGGTCGTCGTTTCGGGGGAGCGCATCCCGGCCCGGCAGGTTATCTTCGCGGCTGGCCACAGCGCGCGGGAGACGTTCGCCGTGCTGAAAGGGAAGCCGCTTTTGATGGAGGCGAAGCCGTTTTCCGCAGGATTCCGGATCGAGCATCTGCGCGCGGACATCGACCGCGCCCAGTACGGCGAATTTGCCGGTCATCCGGCGCTCGGCGCGGCGGACTACCAACTCTCCGCGCAGATCGGCGGGCGCTGCGCCTATACGTTCTGCATGTGCCCGGGCGGGTTCGTCGTCCCTGCCGAAAGCGAGAAGGGTACGATCGTCACAAACGGCATGAGCATGCATGCCCGCGATGGAGTGAATTCCAATGCCGCGCTCGTGTGCTCACTCTCGGCGGAGGATTTCGGCGGCGACCCGTTCCGTGCCATGGCGTTTCAGGAGAGGACCGAACGTTTGGCTTTTACGCTTGGAAAGGGGAAGGCACCCGCACAGACCGTCGGGGCATTCCTCGGCGGCGGGAAAGCGGGCTTCGGCAAAGTGACGCCGACCTACTCCCGCGGCGTGGAAGAGACGGATCTCGAAGCGCTTTATCCGGAAGAGATGATCTCCGTGCTCCGGGCGGGCATGCGCGCGTTTCATGGCCGGATTCGGTGCTTCGACGACCCGGAGGCCGTGCTGACCGGCCCGGAGACGAGAACCAGTTCGCCGGTGCGCATCGTCCGGGACGGGGAGAGCCTTGAGGCGGTCGGCGCCGCAGGATTTTACCCCTGCGGAGAGGGCGCAGGATACGCCGGCGGCATCATGAGCGCCGCGGCGGACGGCCTCCGCTGCGCGGAAAAAGTGCTCGAAGCCTTGATGAAATAAGAAAAACGGCATCGCTTCCCGTTTGGGAGGCCATGCCGTTTTTTTGTATAAACGATTCCCGGATATGCCTGCCGTACTCTCCGGAGGGTATCCGGTATGCAGGATCGGGGCGTCCAAAGTTTTGAAGCAGCCGGAGCGCAGGGCAGTCACAGCAGTTCCCGGAAGTAGAGCCCGTTCGTACGCTCCGTATCCGGAGGCATATTTTCTTGAAAAGCCCGATAGACTGATAGACAGCGCTCCGGGCTTTCCACGGTGAAATAGAGCGTCAGAAAGTCCGCGCCGGAGATCTCTTTATCCGCAATCCAGAGCGGCAGGCTGTTGAGCAGCGTGGCATATCGTCTTCCGGAGCAGAGCACGGAAAAAGCTTTGCCGAGGCGGTCGGTGAGCACGCCGGAGCCGGGGCAGGCCCCGCAGCCGCCGCGCTTTTGGATCGGACAGGCGCGAAACCGCATCAGCGGCAGGTATCCGTAGCCCAGAATTCCGCGCGGAAGCGTTCCGCCCAGACGGGAGATCTTCGCCATCGGCAGCTCAAAGGAGACGGTCGCCTCCGCGAGGCCAAGTTTTTCGTACTCCGCAAGCGCGGTGCTGTTGAGGATGTTGAGCCCGTGCCCGCCGTAAGGCCGGAGCCCCGCCTCCCGGATCAGCCGGATCGCGCCGAGGTTTTCTGCCAGCGCGTTCTCAAGGCCGAGTGCCTTGAGCTTTGCAAGCTGCGCCGATATCGCCTCCTCGTCCTTCGGGAAGATCAGCGCGGGAAGTTCGGCGATCAGCCTGCCGCCGAAGCGCGCGGCGGATTCCGGGTTTGAGGCGATTTCGCCAAGAGGCAGTATCACCTTCGCTCCGGAGAGCGGCGAATCGGCCTCATCCTCCGTAAAAAACGGCGCCGCCTGCCCGTAGGTTTCAAAGCGCAGCCGCAGTTCGGGCGCGGCCGGCAACCGGTGTTTTATGATCTCCGCCTTTTCGCCGGGCAGGAACGGTTTCGGCGCCGGGCGTTCCCGCTCCGCAAGCAGCGCGTCCAGCGCCTCCCTGCGCATCCGGTTGAGCTCGGAGACGGGGAGCATACTCCCGCCGTCGCTCGAAAAATCCAGCCTTTCGGCGAGAAACGGCGTCCCGCCAGTCTTAAACAGACTCCGCTCCGCGAGTTCCCGGTCGGTCGGACGGTTCACCGCCTTTTCCGGTACCGCCCCGCCGACGGAGACGCAGTTTTGCCCATCCGAGACGGTCAGCACGGATTCGGCTCCCTCAAAGACGGAGAGCGCCATCTCCACCGAAACCGTCTGCCGCTCGGCGGCATAAAGATGAGAAAGCTCTTTGAGCACCGGCTCGGCGGCGGCGACGTCTTCGCGGCTCCGGTAGCCGAACATCTCCGGCGTCCGCCTGCCGGTATAGTAGCCGTCGGTGAAGCCCTGGCGCGAAAAGACCGCCCGCAGCGTGTCGAGATCCGGCTCCCGGCCCGCGAGCGCCTCCCGGCAGGCGGCGACGGCGGCGGCCACATACTCCGGCCGCTTCATCCGGCCCTCGATTTTCAGCGAGGCGACGCCGGCATCGGCGAGTTCTTTTATATGAGTAATGTAAGACATATCTTTTAAAGAGAGGGCGTGGCCGCGCTCGCCGTTGTTGAAGTCGAGCCGGCACGGCTGGGCGCAGAGGCCGCGGTTGCCGCTCCTTCCGCCGAGGACGGAGGAAAGATAGCACCCGCCGGATACGCACATGCACAACGCGCCGTGGACGAACACCTCGGTCTCGATCGCCGCCTTTGCCGTGAGCATGGCAATTTCCTCAAAGGAGAGTTCCCGCGCGAGCACCACCCGCGAAAAACCGAGGTCCTCGAGCATCCGGATGCCCGCGAGGTTGTGTACCGTCATCTGCGTGGAGGCGTGCAGGGCGATCCCGGGGCAGCACTCCCGGATCAGCTTCGCGGCGGCAAGATCCTGCACGATCACCGCGTCCGCGCCGGATTCCGCGATTGAGGCAGCCTCCGCTTCGAGCAGCGGCAGCTCGCCGTCCATGACGAGCGTATTGAGCGCGACATGGACCGCGACGTTTCTCGCATGGCAGTAGGCGACCGTATCTGCGAGGCTTTCCTCCTCAAAATTTTCGGCGTTCCGGCGCGCGTTGAAGTTCTTCGCGCCGAGATAGACCGCGTCCGCGCCGCAGCGGATGGCCGCGAACAGCTGTTCCCTGCCGCCCGCGGGAGCAAGAATCTCCGTCATGGCAGCGCCTCCTTTCCAAAGACATACGCCTATCATAGCACACCGCCGCCCGGAAAAAAAGCTCATGATTTTTGCCGAAGGGATGAATTCTTCATAATAGTATGCTAAAATAACGGGAGAACAGGAGGGATCGAAGTGTCAACCGTCACATTCAAGTGCCCAAACTGCGGCGCGGGGCTGCTTTTTAACCCGGAGAACCAGAAATTCCACTGCGAATTCTGCGATTCCGAGTTTGAGCAGCCCTATCTCGAGCAGCTCGCGAAGGAGGAGGAACGCCGTGCCGCTGAGCGGGCCAAAAAAGAGGAAGCGGCTCCGGAACCAAAAGAGGAAGAGCGGCAGGAACCGCAGGAGGAGCAGGAGCCGGGCCTTGTCTATGTCTGCCCGAACTGCGGCGCGGAGCTCGTCACCGATGGGACCACCGCCGCGACATTCTGCTATTTCTGTCAGAACCCGGTTGTGCTCTCCGGCCGCCTGACCGACGAATACCGCCCGGATGCGGTGCTGCCCTTCACCGTCACGAAGGAGGACGCCGTGCAGCGCTTCCTCGGCTGGACCGCCAAAAAGAAATTTGTCCCGACCGGTTTCTTCGATAAAAAGAAAATCAGCAACCTCTCCGGAATCTACTACCCCTACTGGGCGGCGGATTACAAAATGGAGGCCAAATTCAGCGGTACCGCCGAGATTGTCACCCAGATCTCCACGAGCGACGAGGATATCATCACCACGAAGCATTACGCCGTGGCGCGGGAAGGGAAGAGCGAATTTCACGACGTCATGCGCTCCGCGCTCAAAAAGCAGGACCGCAAGCTCGGCGACGGCATTCACCCCTACCGGATGGAGAGCCTGAAGCCGTTCTCCATGGCGTACCTGACCGGCTTTTTTGCGGAGAAGCGCGACATCGACAAGGATACCGTGCGTCCGGAGATCATCGGCGAGCTCAAGGACTATACGGATACGCTGATCCGGGAGGATATGCACTATACCAACGTGAGCGGCACCACGCTCGTCAACCCGAAGGGGGAGCGCTACCGCTATGTTCTGCTGCCGACTTGGATCGTTACTTATAAAGATCACGCCGGAAAGCTCTGGCACTACGCGATGAACGGCCAGACCGGCACCCTCTGCGGTAAGCTGCCGGTCGATAAAGGCAAAGTGGCGGCTCTCGGCGCGGCGGTCGGCGGGTCGCTTGCGATTCTGACATTGATTGCGGGGTGGCTGTTCGCATGAAAAAAATGATGCTTTCCATCCTGATTGCCGCCCTGCTACTCGGTCTTTCCGCGGTCACAGCCTTTGCCGACCAGTGGGTTTACGACAACGCGGATCTCTTTACGGATACGGAGGAAGCGGATCTTGAGGAAAAGGCCGCCGCCTTCCGCACGGATACCGGTATGGATTTCGTGATCCTGACGGCCAGCGACGCCTATTCCTCCGCGATGGAGCGCGCGGACGACTTCTACGATCAAAACGGCTTTGCCGCCGACGGCATGCTCTACCTGATCGACATGTATAACCGCGAGGCATGGATCAGCACCTCGGGCGAGATGATCTACATCCTGACGGACAGCCGCATCAGCTCCGTCTTCGACGAGACGAACGGCTATCTCAGCGACGGCGCGTATTATAACGCTGCGGACGGCGTTCTCGGCATCTGCAAAGATTACGCGAAGAGCGGCCCGCCCTCGGGAGGCTCCTATGCCTACGATTCTGAGACCGGGGAAATCGTCGGGACGCGCGAGGGCGAAAAGCGTTTCAACTGGATCTTCGTCCCGATCGCTCTGCTGCTCGGCGGAGCGGGCTTCGCGGCGCCGTTTTTCTTCGTCAGCCGCAGCTACGAGCTCAAGGGTAGCACCTATCACTATAATTTCCACAGCAGCGGAAATCTCGACGTCACCGCGCGCACGGACCAGTACTTGAGTACCACGGTCGTCCGCATCCCGCACCCGAAGGATAACGATAACAGCGGTTTCGGCGGAGGAGGCGGCAGCGCCGTCCATACGTCGAGCGGCGGCGCCTCGCACGGCGGCGGCGGACGCGGCTTCTGAGCGCGCATCGCAAAAAACGCGGAGCATTCCCGCGGCAGATATGTATAAAAAGATCCCTGTTCCTTGGAACAGGGATCTTTTTATGAAGGCGGGCATTTCGCATATCCCTGCCTTGCTTTTTTAAAAAAGGATGGAACATGAGGGAGCGAGCCGCGAATGCGCATCTTTCATGGCCGGTCAACAAAGGTATATTTTCCGCATATATTGTTTACAGCGGTGACTGTTTTTTGAAAAGTGAGACCCATAAAAGACCATATTGATAAGCTCAGTTTCTCATAATACAATCAAACAACTCTTTGCACTGCATTACATTTCACCGAAACTGAAATGGGAGATCAACAGTACAAACTGAGCAGGCGATGCCCGCACGGGCGTGGGGCCGGGCCGCCCAAAGAGCGGCAGCAGGATGCGTGTGATGCACATCTGCAGGACAGTAGTATGTTCCGCAGGTGTGTATTTTTATATATTTGTGGAACAACCGACCTCAAATGAAGTGCCATAGGAGAATTCAGATGCCGCTGAAAACGGAGGTTCTTTTATGACAAACCCATCAAACATAGCAGGGTTGACTTCTGCCGAAGCAAAAAAGCGGCAGGAGATATACGGAAAAAACGAACTGATTTCTCAAAAAAAAGAAAGCTTTATCAAAAAAGCGTTTCATATCATCTGTGAGCCGATGTTTCTGCTGCTGATGGTTACCGCTGTTTTTTATTTTATCCTTGGCGAGCCGAGGGATGGCGCGGTCATGCTGGTTTTTGTTGGGATCATCGTCGGCATCGACGTCGTTCAGGAGTGGAAGACCGACCGGACGCTGAACGCCCTGAAAGATTTATCCGCGCCTCACATTCCCGTCATCCGGGATGGAAAGGAACAGACGATCGCCAGCGCGGATCTGGTGCCGGGCGATCTCATGCTTCTTTGTGAAGGCGTAAAGATCCCGGCGGACGGTACGGTGCTGCGCTGTGCGGATCTTTGCGTGGACGAATCCTCTCTCACCGGAGAGGCCGAGGGCGTCTGGAAAGCAGCGACGGAAAGCGCGGAGCCCTCCGCCGACTATTGGCGCAAGGACTATTGCTATGCCGGTACGCTCGTAACACAGGGCACCGCCACCATAAAGGTGGATAAAATCGGCGCCGCCACGGAGTACGGAAAAATCGGACGGAGCGTGACCTCGGCGCCGCAGGAGGGCACGCCTCTTCAAAAACAGATCAATATGCTGGTCAGAACCTGCACGGTTCTTGCGGGCGGATTCTTTTTCCTGGTGGGCATCTTTACTTGGCTGAATATCCCGGACCACGATTTGGGCGACCGGCTGATTGAGAGCATTCTCTCCGGCATGATCCTTGCCATGGCGATGATCCCGGAGGAGTTCCCGGTGATCCTTACCGTGTTCCTTTCCATGGGCGCATGGCGGCTGGCAAAGAAACGCGCGTTGGTGCGCAGTCTTCCCGGCGTGGAAACTCTTGGCGCGGTTTCGGTGCTTTGCGTGGATAAGACGGGCACCATCACCATGAACCGGATGACCGTGCAAAAAACATGGATGGCCTGCGGCACGGAGCAGGGCATGCTTGAAACAATGGGTCTCGGCTGCGAGACAGATACCTATGATCCCATGGAAAAAGCCATGCTGGTTTATTGCGAGCAGCACGGCATTTCAAGGGAAAGCCTCTTTGGAAACGAATTTATCAGCGAGTATGCCTTTACCCATGAGTTAAAAATGATGGGCCACGTCTGGCGCAAAAACGGGGAACTGGTCGTTGCGGCCAAGGGCAGTCCGGAACGGATTCTTGCGGTCTGTGATCTGACGGAAGACCGGCGGGAAGCGGCCGAGCGGCAGATCCGCACCTTATCCGGCGAGGGACTGCGGGTCATTGCCATCGCGGCGGAATATCCAAAGGATATCGCTTCCGTTCCGGCTTCCCTTGCGGACTGCCGTTTGACCTTTTTGGGCTTGGTGGGACTTTCCGATCCTCCGCGGGAGACCGTCGGGGACGATATCGCCGTCTGCAGCCGGGCGGGAATCCGCGTGGTCATGATTACCGGCGACAATGGGATTACCGCCTCGGCCATTGCAAAGAAAATCGGCATCCCGGGCAGCGATCATATCATCACCGGGGATATGCTGGAAGCCATGAACGATGAGGAACTCCGGAAGGCGGTAAAAAACGTCTCGATTTTCTCCCGCGTCATCCCGGAGCACAAAATGCGTATCGTCAAAGCGTTCAGGGAAAACGGTGAGATCGTTGCCATGACCGGTGACGGCGTCAATGACGCGCCGGCGCTGAAATATGCCGATATCGGCATCGCCATGGGCAAACGCGGAAGCGAAGTTTCCCGCGAAGCCGCCGACCTGATCCTGATGGACGACAATTTTACGACCATCGTGGAAGCGGTCAAGGATGGCCGCCGTATTTATGACAATATTCGAAAAGCGGTGGGGTATGTGTTTTCCATTCATATGCCCATTGCGTTGGGGTCGCTGCTGGCGCCGTTTTTGGGAATCGCTCCGGCGGCGCTGCTGCTGCTTCCGCTCCATGTGGTCTTGCTGGAGGTCCTGATCGGGCCGACTTCCTCCGTGGTTTTGGAGCGTCAGCCCGCGGAGGCGGATATCATGGGGCGCCCGCCGCGCAGCCCGAAGGAAAAACTGCTGACCGGGCCTCTCCTCTGCAAAAGTCTTCTTCAGGGGTTCGCAATCTTTGCCGCCTCTTTCGGTTCCTATTTTTCTATGTTGGCGGGGGATCCGTCCAACGCGTCCGCCGCGCGGGCGATGGGGCTTTCCGTGGTCATGCTGGCAAACCTGTTTCTGGTGCAGGTCAATAGTTCCGACCGCGATTTTGTTCTTTCCTCCATGAGACGCATAAAAAAAGACCGGGTGATGTGGGCGATCCATCTTGGCACGCTGGCGTTTTTGCTGAGCATCCTTTATACGCCGCTGTGCGGTTTCCTTAAACTTGCCCCTCTCTCCGCAGCGCAGGCGCTGATCGCCCTTGCTCTTGCCGCCGCATCCGTACTGTGGTATGAAGCTGTAAAATTCATCAAGAAGGTCATGGGGAGGGAAAGCGTGGGGCGTCCTGAATAAGGGGCGGCGTTTTGTTCTCCGCCGCAGAAGCCCACGCCCCTTTGTAAAGCGGCCCGATGGAAGACGGCCATGCAGCCGCAGAAACGCCGGCATTCCGCAGCCGCCGCCAAATTCGGCGGGAACCCGGCCTGTATAAGAAAAATCCCTGTTCCAAAGAACAGGGATTTTTAAATATAGAATATAAATTGGATGAAACGCGCAGACAGGTTTTACATGAATGCCGGAATTCCGGCAGCATGATACGGGAACGGCATTATTCGGTGACCCAGATGCAGAGGTTCGCGTTGTCCAGCGTGATGAACAGATCCACCAGGACGCCGTCTTTTTCGTTCAGATAGTAGTAAGAGGTGCCCTCGTCGAATGTTTCGCTGTCCTGGAATACAAAGCCGATATTTTTCAGATAGGCCACATACGCGTCGTATTCGGAGACGACGTAATTATACATATAAAACTCGCTGCAGTCGTAGTAGCCCTCGGAATAGTTGCCGTAGCTGTCGACAGAATACAGGCATTCGGCGCCGGTGACCACCTGATAGGTATTGACGGTCGAATAATAGTAATTGGTGCCGTCATACGGGCTGAAGGAGCGGGAGGTCTCGGTTATGTACCACTCTTTGTAGTCGTTGATGGTGTAGTTCTTGTCGCGGGGCAGGACGTCCAGCGTGGAGGTCTTGATGGCAAGATTGAGGTTCTCGCCGTCCACATAGCTGTAGGTGTTGATGCCCACTACGTCGCCGTAGATATTGACCAGAGGCCCGCCGCTGTTGCCGCTGGAAATGGCGGCATCCATCTGGATGCAGTCGATCATGCCGACGGTGCGGGAGGTGGAGGACACGGTGCCCGCCGTGAAGGAGCCCGTGAGCGTGCCCAGAGCGGAGCCTACGGCGTAGACCTGCTCACCGGTTTTCACGCTTTCCGTGCTCAATTCGAGATAGGAGTTGCCGGAGACATCGATTTTCAGGATGGCCAGATCGTAAACCTGGCTGAAATCGATAATCTTCTCTACGGGATAGGTGGCGCCGTCGCTGACTTCCACGCTCATGGAGGTGGCGCCGTCGATCACATGGTAGTTGGTGACGATCGTACCCTGATCGTCAATAAAGAAGCCGGAGCCGGAGGCACTGTTGCCGGTGATCGTCTCCACGTTTACGGTGACCGTGCGTTCCTGGACGTAGGCGGCCAGATCGGTGGTATTCATGGCTACCCTGTTCCACTGTGCCGTTACGGTCATGTCGCCGGTGACATTGGTAAAATCCTTGTCCCAGGAAAGTTCGAGCTGTCCGTTCGCCGCCACGGGAGCCACGGCGGAGGAACCCTCTTCCACGCGCTGCTCGGTCTCGCCGGAAACCAGCTCGCCGCCGTTCAGATTAAAGCTGACCGTATAGGTCTGCTTTCCGCATGCGCTGAGTGTGCTCATCATAAGAAGAACCAATACAGCCGCCATCACACGAACCAGCATTGTTTTATGCACAAAAAATTCCTCCCACGGTGTCTGCTCTTGGCAACACCATTTTATCACAATACTCATATTATGACATTTCCCGGCCAAATGCAACAATTTTCCTTCGACTCTTCTATATTTTATGGAACTTCCGACTTTATGCGCAGAAAGCAGCCCGTTTCGCTTCCGGGACGGCTCATGGTCGGCGGATTTTCCTACATCTGCCGTCGGAAAAAGAAAAAATCCCGCATCCTTTTTTGGATACGGGATTCGGCACGGCATCGTTTGCTTCACGCCCTCGGAGTGCCGGACAAGTACATCATGGAGCGCGGCGGATGGTAGGAGACATCGTAAATCAACAATACAAAAAAACGGTATCGACAACGGTGTCGCTCAAAAAATGAAAAGGCCGAGAATCGCATAAACATGCGGCTCTCGGCCTTCATTAGTGGCGGAGATGAAGAGATTTGAACTCTTGAGGAGCTTTTGACCCCTACGCGATTT
>CAYMNV010000010.1:58931-61753 GCA_964391915.1 uncultured Oscillospiraceae bacterium | reverse complement strand
TCCTATGCTGTTCAATTTTCAAGGTCCTGGGCGTTGTCTCTTTTCTGAGACAGCTCTGCAAGTATACCATCATGGACAAGCGGTGTCAAGATGTATTTCTCCAAAAAAGCGAAAAATATTCCGGTCATTTTGCACATAGCTTGACCGGATCAAGGATGAGCATCTTCTCCCATTTTTGTCCAAAGAACGGTGTACTCAAAAGAGTGTGCTCTTAAGGGCGAAAAACGCATAGAGGAAAAGGAACGCCGCGACGAACCCAATGGCAATGAGTGCCGTGGCCAGTTTGTCTTTCAGTTTATCCTTGTCGATTTTCAAAGCGATCGCCTCCTTTGCGTGTTGGACTTATTATACTGTATCTCTTCCAAAAAATCAAATCCCTTTGCATTTCCTTTGTGCGCTGATATAATATATAAGGAATATATAATAATAAGGAAATTTCTTTCTGTTATCACAAGAAAATCACGATGAATTAAAAGGAAATTCACAAATTCCTTCCGGGAATCTGATATGATAGCCATGTTCACAGAGAGGAAATTGGAGGGATGGCAATGATTGAGGTACAGCATCTCGTCAAACAGTACGGATCGAAGCGCGCGGTCGACGATATCAGCTTCACGGTCCGCGACGGCGAGATCCTTGGCTTTCTCGGCCCGAACGGCGCGGGAAAATCCACCACGATGAATATCCTGACCGGATATGTTTCCGCCACCTCCGGGACCGTGGCCATCGACGGGCACGAGATCCTGGAGGAGCCGCTGGAGGCGAAGAAAAAAATCGGCTATCTGCCGGAGATGCCGCCGCTCTACGTCGACATGACGGTTGAGGAATATCTTAGTTTCGTGTTCGACCTGAAAAAAGTCAAACTGCCCAAGCAGCAGCATCTTGAGGAAGTCTGCGATCTGGTTCGCATCGGCGACGTGCGCGGGCGGGTGATCCGGCACCTCTCCAAAGGCTACCGGCAGAGGGTCGGTCTGGCGCAGGCACTGCTCGGGAGCCCGGATGTGCTGGTTCTGGACGAGCCCACCGTCGGCCTCGACCCGAAGCAGATCATCGAGATCCGCACGCTGATCCGGGAGCTCGGCGAACACCACACCGTAATCCTCTCCTCACATATTCTGCCGGAGGTGCAGGCCGTCTGCGACCGCGTCATCGTCATCAACAAGGGCCGGCTCGTGGCGGACGGTACGCCGGAGGAGCTCTCCCACGCCCTCTCCACCGACCACAAGCTGACGGTCCGGGTCGAAGGGCCGGAAGCGGCGATTCTGGAGACTCTCGGCCGTCTCAAACATATCGACAAAGCGGCCTCACTCGGCGAACGCGAGCCCGGCTGCTTCGATTTCAACGTGGAGGCCGCCTCCGGATACGACATCCGCAGGAGCGTCTCCGGAGCGGTCTTTGAGCACGGATGGGCGCTGCTCGGAATGCGCAGCTCGGAGCTCTCCCTCGAAGACATTTTCCTGCAGCTCACGGAAGATCCCACGGAAGGAGGCGACGCGTAATGGGAGCGATTCTGCGGCGTGAATTGAACGCCTATTTCCGCGGCGCGATCGGTTATGTGTACCTCGCGCTGTTTTTCGCCTTCACGGGCGTCATCTATTTCATCATCGTCTACAGCGGGCTCTCCTCGATGATGTACACCTTTGCCTATTCGTTTTATATCGGCATGTACCTGATTCCGCTTCTGACGATGCGGCTGCTGAGCGAGGACCGCAAGCTCCGCACCGACCAGCTCCTGCTGACGTCTCCCGTGCGCCTCTCGGAGCTCGTCGCCGGCAAATTCCTTGCGGCGTTTCTCGTCTTTGCGCTCGGCATCGCCGTCACGATTCCGGAGGCTGTCGTACTCTCGGCCTTTTCGGATTTCGACTGGCCGGTCTATTTTACGAGCCTCGTCGGCATCCTGCTTCTGGGGGCGGCCAGCATCGCCATCTGCATGCTTTTTTCCGCGCTGACCGAAAACCAGATCATCGCTGCCGTCCTCGGCTTCGTCTCGATGCTGCTGCTCTCCATTCTGGATCAGTTTGCCTCGGTGGTTTCCTCCGAAACCATAAAAAACGCCCTGCTCGGCCTGAGCTTTTATACCCGCTTTTTTAACCTCACGCTCGGCGTGATCGATATTTCCGACGTCTTCTTCTTTTTCTCGGTGACGGGCGTCTTCCTGTTCCTGACCGCCCGCGTCCTTGAAAAGCAGAGATGGAGCTGAAAGGAGGAAACACGCATGAACGAAAAGGAAAAGAACCTCTCGGAGGAAACTCCGGAAGCCGAAACTCCCGCCGCGGAAGAGACCTCCGTGGACGAAGCCCTCGATGAGATCGAGGAGAAAGTCACCACAGAGGCCGAAGCCGAGCAAAAGGCGGACGCCGCCGAGGATGCCGCCGTCGTTTCGGCGCTGGATTCGCGCCTCGCCCAAAAACGCCGCCGCAGATTCGGCCTTGTCGCCACCTTGATTACCGTTGGGGTGGTCGCGGCCGTTGTGGTGCTCAACGTGCTGGCCGGCGTGCTGATGGACCGCTATCCGCTGAGCATCGATCTCACCTCCGGCTCCCTCTACGGGATCTCGGACGAGACGATCGATTATATTCAGAGCCTCGATCAGGACGTCACGATTCATGTCCTTGCGACGAAGGAGAGCCTCGCCTATTCCTATGATTACATGGATCTCGTACAGGCCGGCAAGACGCTCGACGCTTTCGCGCAGAATTCCGATAAAATTACGATCGACTACGTCGATCTGGCCGCCAACCCGACCTTCGCCGCCAATTACCCGGATTACGATCTCAAGGCCTACGACGTGATCTTTGAGAGCTCCGCCGCGGACGGCTCCG
>CAYMNV010000010.1:45179-58831 GCA_964391915.1 uncultured Oscillospiraceae bacterium | reverse complement strand
TACGATCTCAAGGCCTACGACGTGATCTTTGAGAGCTCCGCCGCGGACGGCTCCGTCGCGGACGGTTCCGTCGTGGACGGTTCCGCCGGAGGCAATGTCTCCGTCCTCAACTTCTCCGACATGTTCGATTACGCCTACGACGACAACCAGAATCTCACCTCCACCTCTCATGTGGAGCAGAGCGTGCTCAACGAGATCCTGTATGTGGTGAGCGGCGTGCGCCCGAAGGTCGCGTTCATCGGCGGCTTCGGCGAGCTCGCCTCCGACAGCCTGCAGACCCTTGTGAAGGGCAACAACTACGAGGCCGTCACATGGAACCTTGTGACGGAGGAAGCCCCGGAGGGCGCCGACATCGCGGTCTGGTTCGGGCCGGAGAACGACCCCGACGAGGACACGCTCAAAAAGCTCGACACGTTCCTCGCGGGCGGCGGAAAGCTGCTGCTCTTTACGGACCCCTATTGCAGCAGCGCCAAACAGCCCGTTCTCTCCGCATTCCTTGCGGAGTGGGGCCTTGGGGCGCTCGACGGCTTCGCCTTTGAGACGGATTCCTCCAAGATGGTGGGCACGGCGCCGTATTTCCCGATCGTCGACTTCGACGACACGGAGTACTCCTCCGGGCTTGAGACTTCCGGCACCTACGTTGCCTTCTATCTCGCGCGGCCGCTCACCGTTCTCTCTGAAAGCAAGGGGGACGTCTCGGCCAAGGTGCTGCTCTCCCTCTCGGAGACTTCCGGTTATCACGACCCGAGCCTCATCAACAACTACACGCCGCAGGATTCCGACATCGTCGGCAACGTGACGGTCGCTGCCGAGAGCGAGAACGCCTCGACCGGCGGCAAGGTCTTCCTGTTCGGTTCCACCTATTCGTTTGATTCCGATTTTCTGACGACGAGCGTGCTCTCCAACGCGGAGTATATCGTCGGCGTGCTCAACAAGCTGACGGAGCGGGAGGATGCCATTGCGATTGCACCGAAGAACGTCTCCGGCGAGGCCAACACGATGACCGGCTCCAACGTCATCATAAGTTCGGCTGTGTTTATTGTCGTGATTCCGCTCTGCGTGCTCGCGGCCGGCATCTGGATGCTGGTCCGCCGCCACCGGATGTGAGGGCCGCCCATGAAAAGACAGACCAAAACCCTGATCGCCGTGCTCGGCGTATTCGTATTGCTCTGCGGGGCGCTCGCCGCCGTTTTGCTGACAAATCCCGGTGATGACGCGGAGGAGCCCGCGGAATCGGAATCCGAAGCCGAATCCATCCCGCTTGTCGCGCGGGAATATTCGGAGCTCGTCTCCGTCTCCGTCAAGGGCGCAGGGGCGCTTTATGCGGTCGGCACCGGGGATGCCACCACCGAGATTCCGGCGCTGGAGGGCCTGCCGGTCAACGCCGGGTCGCTCGCCTACATCGCCAAATACGCCACCACGATGACCGCCCAGCGGGAGATCGACGCCTCCGCCGGCCTCGATGCTTTCGGCCTCGCGGATGACGACGGCCCCGTCGTCACGGTGAAATACACGGACGGCGCCGAGGTCACGCTCCGTATCGGAGATGAGGTCCCGGCGGCCTCCCCTTCGAGCAACTATGTGCTCTTCGACGGGAAGGTCTATACGATGTATAACGCCCACCTGAAATACTTTCTGATGGAGCCGAAGGAGTATCTCGACACGGATATCACGCCGACCTCCTCCGATTCCTCCACCGGAAGCTACCTCTATGAGCTCGTCTCGATGACCGTGGGCGGCCGGCGGCTTGCGGAGCCGTTCATTGTCAGCGCCGCCGATCCGGGCAGTTCCTCCGCGGCCGTCTTCACCGCGGATGTGATCTCCGTCGGCGGGGAGGTCTATCCGATGGCCTCCGACACCTGCCTCAAGCTGATTTACTCCCCCTTTGATCTTGATGCGGCCGACATCGTCTCCTACTTCTCCACCGATGAAGATCTCGCAGCCTGCGGGCTCGACGATCCGTGGGCGACCGTCGATCTTCAGTCGACCTATGTCGGCGACGGTACCGGGGAGGAAAAACCGGTACACTTCAAGCTCCTTGCCTCGGAGCCGGATGCGGACGGCCGCGTCTGCGTAACGGTAGAGGGGATTCCCGTGATCTACGCGATCGAAGAGCCGGCCGGCGATTCGTGGTACTGCGCCGATTATCGGGATTACGTCAGCTCCTATATGCTGATGCCCTCGGTCTCCGAGGTCGACGAGCTCTCGCTCGAGACGCCGGACGGCGATTTTAAGTTTGGTATCCAGCACGGCGAGGCCGGCTCCTTCCTCACGGCGGACGCCTGGTCCTCCTATCCGGATACCCCCTCCTCCGCCGTCCTCTCCGACGCGGAGACCTTCTCCGCCTTTTATGAGATGCTGGTCGGCGCCGAGAACGACGGCTGGGCCGAAATTCCCGCCGACATGGAGCTCGTCTCCGTGCTGAAGGTGACGTACCGTTACGCCGACGGCGAGGATACGCTCGAATTTTTTGAGGGGCCGGCCCGCCAGAATTACGTGGGCGTCAACGGAAAGGTGCGCTTCGTGATCCGGAGTTCCTATGCGGAGTCGGTGATCGCCGCCGCGGCCGCCCTGATGAGCACCGCCGGGGGCCCGGAATCTTCTTGAAAAAAGTATTGACAAAGCACTTCCCGATAGAATATAATGTTACTCGTCCCTGTGATGGGACGAATATGGCGGCATAGCTCAGTTGGCTAGAGCATTCGGTTCATACCCGAAGTGTCGATGGTTCAAATCCATTTGCCGCTACCAGGCCCGGTGGTCAAGCGGTTAAGACACGGCCCTTTCACGGCTGTAACGTGGGTTCGATTCCCGCCCGGGTCACCAAAAGGCATCCTGAGTTTCAGGGTGCCTTTTTTCTTTACTTTTTTCCCGGCGGAAGCGCTCCGGAGAGGTCTGCCCCGCGCATGCGGGAATCTTCGCCCAATGGCGGGAATCCCCACCCAATGGTGGGAATCCCCACCCAATGGTGGGAATATCTTATTCCGGTTTCCAAAGCTTTTACGGGAAGCCGCATATCCTTTTTGGTGGGAATTCCGGAAGGCGGCCGGACGCCCCCGTACAAAAGAGAAAGCGGAAGCCCCCGGCCGATCTCACCGCCGGCAGAGGCGCAGCCGGTTCCCCATCCGCGGCGGCCCACCTATCAGGAGTGTCCGCGGGCAGGCGGATGTTTAAAATCGCCCGTTTTTTGGGGAAAAAGCCGCTCTTGCCGGCCGCGCCGTGCAAAAAGAAGCCCGTATGCATCCGCGGGATTACCGCGCCGTATGCTGGTATGCCGTTCCGGCGGAAAAACCGGCTTCTCCGCAAAGCGGAGTATCTCCTCGTTGCGGAGTATCTCCGCACGTGGGATTCCCGGAAAACGGGTTTTCCGGAGAGAATTTCCTTTGCACGACCCCGCTTCCGGGCAAAAAAGCTTCCTGAAGTCGGAAATTTTGAATTTTTTTTGAAGTTTCCAAAAAGGTATTGACCATGGCACGTTTCATGATAGAATATGTCCATAATTCATGCAGTGGGCGGATCCCCTGCGGACCCGTCCGGGCAGAAAGAGGGATGAATATGGGAGATGACTCCGTCATTCAAAATGATGAAGCGGGTTTTCAGAGTGACAGCGAAGACGAATATGATTTCCCCTCCCGGAGATCGGACGAAGATGATTCCCAATGCCTGTCTGACCTGAGGCGGATCGAGGTCAGCGAGGCGGCCGCTTCCGCGAGAGAGAAAAAGGAAGCCGTTTCGATCTGGCAGCACGAGCTCGATACCTTCCGCCGCTCGATGGAGAGGGAAAACGTACATCTTTGCCACACCAAAACCGACGCATAGCCCATCTTACGATAAAAAGCGCCCGGCCGAATAAGCCGGGTGCTTTTTTTCCTGATGAGGGCTTTTTCAGAAATATTCGCGCTTTAGATCGCGGAAAAATATTACAGCAGAGATATGCTTACACATATTGACAATTCACTTTCGATACGTTATACTTACAATATGCCATGCGAATGTGCATCGCATAATTTTTTTATCGAGGTATTTCATGTACAAAGACAAGACCCTCGTCTGCAAGGATTGCGGACAAGAATTCACTTTTACTGCCAGCGAGCAGGAATTTTATGCTGAAAAAGGTTTTACGAACGAGCCGCAGCGCTGCAAGGCCTGCCGCGACGCGCGTAAAAACGAATCCCGCGGAAACGGCGGCACCCGCCAGATGTACGACGCGGTGTGCGCGGAGTGCGGAAAACCCTGCAAGGTTCCTTTCCAGCCCCGCAACGATCGCCCCGTTTACTGCAGCGATTGTTTCAAAAAATAAAAAGTGACTTCGAAGGACGCGCCCCAAACGGGGCGCGTCCTTTTTTCGGGAATTTTTACGTTCCCGCCGCCAAGAACGCCGATCCCAGGCTTCTCCGTCCGGTTTTTCCCCGCCGGCTCCGGGCAGTGTGCCCGGACGGCCTTTTGTAACCAAGTTACGGAACTCCGCCCGAATCTCCTGTATCATGAAGCTATCCTGAATGAAGGGAGTTTTGGATATGCTGAAATACATCATCGGCGGCCTCGTCGGCGCTGCGGCGGGTTTTTTGTATTACCGTTTCGTCGGCTGCCCTTCCGGTTCCTGCCCGATCACATCGAATCCGTTCTCTTCCACGATCTACGGGGCCGTACTGGGGCTGCTTATCGCGTCGGCGTTCTCCTGAACGGGGCTTTTCCCGTTCGGGAGGCTCCCGGCCATAAACCGCATGCAGCCGGGTGCGCCTCCCCTCTCCCGCCACGCAGTTAAAAATTCGGTCCTATGCGGCATTTTTCCATTTGTAATTGCTGCAGCCTTTTCGATCAGGCGGGCATTCGCCGGAGGTTCCCCCACGCTTTCCTTCTGCGGCAACCGGCCGTGTCTCTTCCTTCCCGCCGGAAATCGGGTACGCACCGCAGGCGGATATATGCCGGAGGGCGGTTTCTTATTGGAAGTTCTTCCCGCGCAGGTTGTCCCTTGTATTTTTGGAAAAATTTGATATACTATCCTTGAGGTGATTGTTGTGGAATTCCAACACGAGCAAGACAGTATTTACGCGACCGACAAATCCGGAAACCGCATCGCGGAAGTGACGTTCCCGATTTCCAACGGCGTTGCCAACATCAACCACACCTATGTGGATCCCGCCCTGCGCGGCCAGGGCGTTGCCGATCAGCTGCTCACCGCCGCGGTGGAACAGATCCGCTCTGCCGGGCTCAAGGCCAGCCCCACCTGCTCCTATGCGATCCGGTGGTTCGCCGAGCATCCCGAATACCTGTATCTGCTCTGACCCGACGCCCTCCCGCGAGGGCGTTTTTTTTACGGCCTGTCTCCGATTCCGGCCGGCGCGTTTTTTTGAGCACGCCGGGCACCCCCGCGGCCTTTTCCGGCGCGGGGCATTTTTTTGTGAAAATCCCATGAAGGGGGGCCTCTCTCGTGCGGCAATTCCCGCCCGCCGAAACCGGGCATCCGCCGCGCCGCCCACGAAACCGGCCGCACCGCAAGGTCTTGGCACAGCCGCCGGCTATGCGCCCGGAAACGTCCTCCGGGGAAGTTTAGGGGATTCCTCCGTTTTCCAAATGAAATACAGAAAGCGATGCTTCCCAAAAGAAACGCTGGAAGCGATACTTCCCTAAACGAATACTGGAAGCGATACTTCCAAAGGAAAACGCAGGCAGGGGATTTTTAAAAAATTCCCTCAGAATTCACATTTTGTTTATCAAAGTTCTTTTTCTCTGCGATATAATTGCTTGCAGAAAGCGAGGGATCTATCATGTGGCAAAGATCAAGACTGAAGGAAGAGGCAAAGCGAATCCTCCGCCGGAATTACTGGATGCCGTTCCTGGTCACGTTTGTGTTTGGCCTGATTTCCGGCGGCGGCAGCGGATTTTTCTCCGGGGCGTACAGCAGCTCTTCGGTCCGCAATTTCTTCGACAGTTTTACCTTCTCCGGAACCGGAGCCGGGATCGGGGCTTTCCACCCGTTCTGGGAGGAATTTAGCGACAAGCTTGAGCGGTATCTGGAAAACCCGGCGGTGGCGATCTCGGTGACCCTGATGATCGTCGTGGCCGTCGTCGTTGCGATGGCTATCTCCTATGGATACATGGCCTTCGTCGTCCTGCCGATGCAGGTCGGCATGCGCCGCTATTTCATGGAAAACCGTGGCTTCAAATCCGGGTTCGGCCGCCTCTTCTGGGCGTTCGGCCACGGCAGTTACCTGCACATCGTCAAGATCATGTTCATCCGGGAGCTGAAAATCTTTCTCTGGTCCCTGCTGTTCGTCATTCCGGGCATCGTCAAATCCTACGAGTACTACATGATCCCGTATATCCTCTCCGAAAACCCGAATATCTCCATGGACCGCGCGTTCGAGCTCTCGCGCCGGATGACCCAAGGCGAAAAATGGGAGATCTTCGTGATGGAGCTCTCCTTCCTCGGCTGGTACCTGCTCTGTATCTTCACCTGCGGCATCGGCTTCCACTTCCTGATGCCTTACGTCGAGGCCTCCAGAGCCGAGCTCTACGAGGTGATGCGCGAGAAGGCCCACGGTCTGGGTTTCTCCGACTTCAGCGAGCTGCCCGGATATCTGCCCGGCCAGTATTAAGCCTTCCACAGAAGGAAATTTTCTCCGAAAACAAAATGAGCACCGCTTTTCGGCGGTGCTCATTTTTTATAAAATCTGTTTTCAAGGGGAAACCGGCTCCTCCTCCGACCGTTTCTTTCCGGCAAACAGCGACCCCGCAAGGATCAGCAGGATGCCGGCGGCGGAGACGGCCGTCATGGGCTCGTGCAGGATGACGACGGAGATCAGCACCGCCATCGCCGGCCCGGCGTAGATATAGAGGCCGGTGGTCAGGATGCCGAGGTTCCGCACCGCCATGTTCCAGAGGATGTAGCAAAACATCGAGCAGAACAGCACCAGATGCGCAAAGCACAGCAGGTTGTCGGGCCGGAGGAAGCGCTCCGCCCCGATCCGGAACTCCGTGAACGGCAGAATCGGCAGCATCCACACGATGCCCCAGAAGAAGGTCCGCCGGATCAGCGCGATCTCGGGGTAACCCTCGGCGCCGACCTTCCGGTTGAGGACGCTGTAAAAGGCCCATGAGAGCGCGCCACCGAGCGCCATCAGGTCTCCCGCCGGGCGGAAATCCATCGCGCCGCTCGTCTCCAGCGTGACGACCACGGCTCCGGCGAGCGCCATCAGGCAGCCGGCCACAAACGTCGGCGTAAAGGTTCTTTCTTTATAAAAAGCCCGATTCAGCACCGCGATGATCAGGCCGCAGACGCTCATCAGCACGCCGACGTTCGAAACGGTCGTCAGCGTCAGCGCGGTATTTTGAAAGAAGTAGTAGGCGGTGACGCCGGTGATGCCGAGGCCCATCAGCGGAAGCTCTTTCTTCCAGCCGCGGAAGGGGATGCTCCGCGGCGCGATCAGCCAGAGCAGCGGATAGGCCAGCAGGAAGCGGAAAAAGCTGAGCTCCATCGGCGTAAAGTCTTCGAGCAGCACCTTTGTCGAAAGGTAGGAGGTGTTCCAGAAAAACATCGCCGTACCTGCGCAGAGGTGGCCGAACCACCGGCTTCCCTGATAGACGGGCTTATTCAACATGGACGGAGTAGTTCGGCGCTTCTTTGGTGATATAGATGTCGTGCGGATGGCTCTCGCGGAGGCCGGCGTTCGTGATCCGGACGAACTGCGCCTTCTCCTGCAGCTCGGGGATCGTGCGGCAGCCGCAGTAGCCCATGCCCGCGCGGAGGCCGCCGAGCATCTGGAAGACCGCTTCGGAGACGGTGCCTTTATACGGCACGCGGCCCTCAACGCCCTCCGGAACCAGCTTCTTGTTATCTTCCTGGAAATAGCGGTCCTTGCTGCCCTTCGCCATCGAGGCGAGGCTGCCCATGCCGCGGTAGACTTTGAAGTTTCTGCCCTGGTAGATCTCCATCTCGCCCGGCGCCTCTTCGCAGCCGGCCATCATGGAGCCGAGCATGACCGCGTTTCCGCCGGCTGCCAGCGCCTTGACGATGTCTCCGGAATATTTGATGCCGCCGTCGGCAATGACCGGGATACCGTATTTCTGCGCGGCGCAGGCGGCGTCGTAGATCGCCGTGATCTGCGGCACGCCGATGCCGGCGACCACGCGGGTGGTGCAGATGGAGCCGGGCCCGATGCCGACCTTGATTGCGTCGGCGCCGGCCTTGATCAGATCCTCCGTGGCCTCGGCGGTCGCGACGTTTCCGGCGATCAGGGCGATCTCCGGGAAAGCGGATTTGACCATCTCGACGCAGCGGATGATGCCCGCGCTGTGGCCGTGGGCGGAATCGAGCACGAGCACGTCGACTTCCGCGTCCACCAGCGCCTGCGCGCGTTCGAGCACGTTGCCTGTGACGCCGATCGCGGCGCCGCAGAGCAGCCTGCCATCCTTATCTCTTGAGGAATTCGGGTAGCGGACCGCTTTTTCGATATCTTTAATCGTAATCAGGCCCTTGAGCTTGCCCTCTTTGTTGACGAGCGGCAGCTTTTCGATCTTATGCGTGCGCAGAATTTCCTGCGCCTCCTTAAGCGTGGTGCCCACCGGGGCGGTGACCAGATGCTCTTTTGTCATGACCTCGCTGATCTTGACGTTGAAATCGGTCAGGAAGCGCATATCGCGGTTCGTGATGATACCGACGAGGTATCCTTTTTCGTCGCAGATCGGCACGCCGCTGATGCGGTATTTGGCCATCAGCTCGTTGGCGTCGTAGGCCAGATGATCTGGGGAAAGGAAAAACGGGTTGACAATGACGCCGTTTTCGGAGCGCTTGACTTTGTCGACCTCGTCGGCCTGCGCCTCGATGGTCATGTTCTTGTGGATGATACCGATGCCGCCCTCCCGCGAAATGGCAATCGCCATCGCGGATTCGGTGACCGTATCCATCGCGGCCGTCATGATCGGCGCGTTCAGCTTGATGTCGCGGGCGAGCGTCGTCGCGACGTCGACCTCTTTGGGCAGCACGTCGGATTTCGCCGGGATCAGCAGCACATCGTCGAACGTGAGCCCTTCTTTTACAAACTTGTTTTCGTAATTCGCGTTCAGCATAAGATTCCCCTTTTTATATGAAATTATGGAAAAACAGGCTTCGGATGTATATTTAAGTTATTCTATCATCTTACTTTTCGTTTTGCAAGAAGGAACTTCTTTTTGTTTTCCGTTTTGCAGGATGAAATTTTTTCTCCGGCCCTTTTTCCGGGCCGCGGCTCACTTTTTCGCGGAATAAGAACATATGTTCTTATTTAAAACCGCGATACTCCCGTTCATCGCCGCGGGATGCCGGCAGCCTGCATGTCGGCGGGGCGTTTTTCGGGATGGCAGCTTCTCTCCGGGCCGGTCGTCGGCACTTTTCCATGCTGCGGGCGGGCTTGCCGGCGGGGCCTGCGGGAATGTACCGCCCTGCGCATGGAGAGGCGGCCGCGTACCGTCGGCTGCGGGCGGAGGTTATAAAATAGGCAAAAAAACAGGGCGGGTTCTTCGCCCGCCCCGGAAAAAATCCGTTGTTTTCTTATTTGATGAGATCGGTGCCGATATACTTGCGGAGCACCTCCGGAACCGTGACGGTGCCGTCGGCATTCTGATAATTCTCAAGGATGGCGGCGGTGGTTCTGCCGATGGCGAGGCCGGAGCCGTTGAGCGTGTGGACGAAGACCGGCTTGTCGTTCGGGCCGCCCTTGCAGCGGATCGAAGCCCTGCGGGCCTGGAAATCCTCGAAGTTGGAGCAGCTCGAGATCTCGACGTATCTGCCGTAGGAGGGCATCCAGACCTCGATATCGTAGGTCTTGGCGCTGGAGAAGGTGACGTCGCCGGTGCTGAGGACGACGACGCGGTACGGCAGGCCGAGGCCCTGCAGGGCGAGCTCCGCCTCGTGGGTCAGATCCTCGAGCTCCTCGTAGGAATGATCCGGATCGGCAAATTTGACGAGCTCAACCTTGTTGAACTGATGCTGACGGATCAGTCCCCTTGTATCTCTGCCTGCGCTGCCGGCCTCCTCGCGGAAGCAGGCGGAGTAGGCGCAATATTTGATCGGCAGTTGGCTGCGGTCAAGGATCTCGTCCCGGTGCAGGTTGGTGACCGGCACTTCGGCGGTCGGAATCAGGTAGAGATCCTCGTTCTCAATCTTATACATCTCTTCGGCGAACTTCGGGAGCTGGCCGGTACCGGTCATCGAGGCCGTGTTGGCCATGTAGGGCGGGAACACCTCGGTATAGCCGTTGGCGGAGTGGAAATCCAGATAATAGTTCATGATCGCGCGCTCAAGCTTGGCGCCGAAGCCGCGGTAGAAGTGGAACCGGGTGCCGGTGACCTTTGCGGCGCGCTCCGGGTCAAGGATGTTGAGCGCGGCGCCGATATCCCAGTGCGCTTTCGGCTCGAAGTCGAAGGTTTTGGGCTCTCCCCAGCGGCGGACCTCTATGTTGTCGCGGTCGTCGCGGCCATAAGGGACGCTTTCGTGCGGGATATTCGGGATGCGCAGGATGATCTCCCGCTGCAGGTTTTCGAGCTCGGAGAGGTTGTTCCCGAGCTCCCGGGATTCGTCCGCAAGCTTTTTCATCTCGGCCATGATGCCGGAGACGTCCTCCCCGTTCTGCTTCAGAATCGGGATCTGCTTGCTGGCGCGGTTCTGCTCGGCCTTGATCTCGTCGACCTGGGTGTTGATCTTTCTGCGTTCCGCGTCGATCGCAAGGATCTCGTCGACGTCGGCGTCCATGTCTTTATTTCTTCTTTTACAGGCATTTTTTACCGTATCCGGGTTCTCTCTGATAAAACGAATATCGAGCATACTTTTTTCTCCTTATGTCATTGAAATATTTTTTTATTGGCCAGGCGCTCGCAGATCTCCGCAAGCTCCTCTTTATTATAAAACGGAATCTCGAGGAATCCGCCCTTTTTGCCCTCGGTGATTTTGATCGGGCGGCCGGTTTCCTGCGTCAGGGCGATCTCCATTTCCTTATACCAGCTGTTCTTTGGGAACGCCGCGGGCGTGGATTTCGGCTGTTTCTCCCTTTTGGAGGCGAGTTTCTCCGCCTCCCGCACGGAAAGTCCTTCTGAAGCGATCTTTTTGGCGAGAGCGACGCGCTTTTCCTCCCCGGCGGAGAGAATTGCCTTCGCATGGCCCGCGCTCAGGGCGCCCGTCTCGACGAGTTTGACGACCTCGCCCGGCAGGGAGAGCAGCCGCAGAGCGTTGGTGACGGCCGGGCGGGATTTTCCGACCGCGTCGGCGACCTGCTCCTGCGTCAAGCTGTATTTATCGATCAGCTGGCGGAAGCCTTTCGCCTCCTCGACCGCGTTGAGGTCCTCGCGCTGCAGGTTTTCGACCAGCGCGGCCTCGGCAGCCTCCGATTCGCTGAGCTCCCGGATCACCGCGGGCACTTCAAAGAGCCCGGCCATCCGCGCGGCCCGCCATCTGCGCTCGCCGGCCACGATCCGGTACATGCCGCTCGCGGTCGGCCGGATCAGCAGCGGCTGCAGGATGCCGTGGGCCTCGATGGATTTTGCAAGCTCGGCCAGCGCATCCTCGTTAAAATCTTTTCTCGGCTGGGAGAGATCCGGCTCGATCTCCGAGATCCGGACCATGCTGACGCCGCCCGTCTCCGCCCCGTTGTCGGCAAACAGCACGTCGAGTCCTTTTCCAAGCCCGCCTCTTCGTTTTTCCAATCTATCCCTCCGTTCTGTTCTTCTCCAGAATCTCGTCCGCCAGTGCGAGGTACGACTGCGCGCCCTTCGACGCCTGGTCGTAATACAGCACCGGAGCGCCGAAGCTCGGCGCCTCCGAAATCCGGACATTGCGCGGAATGATCGTGCGGAAGATCTTCTGGGGGAAAAACTTTTTAACCTCGTCCACGACCTGCACCGTCAGGTTGAGCCTGCCGTCGTACATGGTGAGCAGCACGCCTTCGAGGTCGATGGTGCTGTTGTAGAGCCGTTTGACCTGCCGGACCGTCGCCATCAGCTGCGAGAGGCCCTCCAGCGCGTAGTATTCGCACTGGATCGGCACAAGGATTGTGTCGCAGGCGGCGAGGCCGTTGATCGTGATCAGCCCAAGGGAAGGGGGGCAGTCGATGCAGACATAATCATAGCGCCCCTTGACGGATGCGAGCGCCTCGCGCAGCTTCATTGCGCGGTTTTCCATCTCAACAAGCTCGATCTCGGCGCCCGCGAGATCGATGCTGGAGGGGATCAGATCGAGATTCTGGAACTTTGTGCGGACGACGGTTTGCTCCGCGGGGCAGGCGCCTGTGAAGATATCGTAGATAGTATGCTTCATTTCGCGCTTGTTGATACCGACGCCGGAGGTCGCGTTGCCCTGCGGATCGGAATCCACGAGCAGCACCCTGCCCGGGCAGCGGTACGCCAGGGAAGCGGCAAGGTTCACCGCGGTGGTGGTTTTCCCGACGCCGCCCTTTTGGTTGGCGAAAGCGATGGTTTTTCCCATTTCTGCCTCCGTAAATTTCCGTATGATATTAGAATTATATCATATATGCGCTTTTTTTCAAGGAAAAGCGGGAAAATTGCCCTCTCTTTTTGCAAAAAGGCCTTTGAATTGTTCCGTGCGGAACCCCGCATCCGTTTTTTTTAAAAAGGTTTCACGTGGAACATGTCGCTTTTTTTGAGCAGGCGGCTCCCGCGGCGGAAGCGTATCATAAAAAGCCTGCGGTCGGGAATGCATCTGGTCAGAATGCGCCATGAGGTGCCGGCACATATCATTCGGAACGGCCTTCCGCCCATGCCCCGGACAGGCAGGCAGCTTTCCGCAGCGGAATCCGGGCGGCAGGCGGAAAAACGCTCTGCTTCGTGATTTTCCGCGAAGGTTCCACGTGGAACATGTTGTGCCGTTTTTTCGTTTTCCCCGGCATCGGAGGTCGGGCGACCGGCAAAATAGGTGACCGGGGCTGCACAACAAAAATGCCCCCGGGCGAACATGCCTGAGGGCAAAATATGTCGCGGGGGGCCGCCGACGTGTGCCGGGGCAGGCTCTTCCTCGTGCTTTGGGCAGAGGCCGGTGCTGTTGGGAAGTAGAGTGCCTGGCAGTCAGCGACTGGGGAACGAGAGAATAGCGAAGAAACGGAAAGGCGCTTTGTCTCTCGGTTTTCCGTAAAGGTTCCACGTGGAACATGTTACACCGTTTTTCCGTCTCTCCCAGGCGGGCGGCTTCGGCAGAGGTGGGACCGGAAGGGCCCTGCCCTCCTCGGCATCGGAGGTCGGGCGACCGGCAAAATAGGCGACCGGGGCTGTACAACAAAAATGCCCCCGGGCGAACATGCCTGAGGGCAAAATATGTCGCGGGGGGCCGCCGACGTGTGCCGGGGCAGGCTCTTCCTCGTGCTTTGGGCAGAGGCCGGTGCTGTTGGGAAGTAGAGTGCCTGGCAGTCAGCGACTGGGGAACGAGAGAATAGCGAAGAAACGGAAAGGCGCTTTGTCTCTCGGTTTTCCGTAAAGGTTCCACGTGGAACATGTTACACCGTTTTTCCGTCTCTCCCAGGCGGGCGGCTTCGGCAGAGGTGGGACCGGAAGGGCCCTGCCCTCCTCGGCATCGGAGGTCGGGCGACCGGCAAAATAGGCGACCGGGGCTGTACAACAAAAATGCCCCCGGGCGAACATGCCTGAGGGCAAAATATGCCGCGGCGGGCCGC
>CAYMNV010000010.1:36914-45079 GCA_964391915.1 uncultured Oscillospiraceae bacterium | reverse complement strand
CAAAAATGCCCCCGGGCGAACATGCCTGAGGGCAAAATATGCCGCGGCGGGCCGCCGCCGTGTTTCATTTCCCGGCGTTCTTTCCGTAGCCGGCGTCGTTCAGCAGGTCGGCCAGACAGCTCATGCGCTCGGAGATCAGCTCGTCGTCCCGGGAGAGTGCCTCCGCGAACAGGCGGATATCCGTATCCAGCATCGGATTCTGGTCGCAGACCTCCACCGTCATGGCGCTTCCCTGCAGGCCGATTCTCGCGATCAGCGGGTTCTTTTCGTCATAGAGCTTCGGGAAGCGGTAGGAATCGGCGAGAAACGCCTTGGCCTCCGTGATCAGCAGCGCAAGATCGAGTACGCGGTGGATCGGCAGTTCCTCCGACTGGCGCGACCAGCGCTCCCCGCTCTTGCGCCAGACTTTGGCCGAGATGTCGACGCTGCCTCGGTCGTTCCACTGCGCGAGCCCGAGCGACAGGCCTTTCGTCTCCGAGTTCCCCGCCTCCCGGCCGTCGACCTCGTCGTAATCCGGGCAGAGGAATACTGGTTTATGTTTCAAGTTGATTGGGATTTCCATTTTAATTGCCTCCATACATTCAGTAAATTACTGAAATAGTATATTACTAAATATCTCTTTTGTCAACCATCCCTGCTTCATTTTCCTCTCCGGTTTTGATTCTCTTCAAATTTCTGGATTTTCTCCCTCTTTCGGACAAATTTCGTGCTCGTTTTTGATTTCTTCATCCGGTGCTCGCCCTGTCCGGAGAAACAAACGCGCAAAAAAGGCCGCGTGTTTTTTCACGCGGCCGGTTTCGGCATCCCCCGAAGCGGCGGCCCTCCGGCTGCCCGTTTCAGGGATTCCCCAGATATTCCTCTTTGGTCAGGGAGAAGCAGCGCTCGTCCTTGATGCTTCCGTCCCAGACCTTCCACGCCCGGCGGAGCGTCCCTTCATAACGGAAGCCGCATTTCTCGATCACGCGGCCGGAGGCGAGATTTTCCGGGAAGTGGTACACGGTCAGCATGGTGAGGCCGCCCTCCCGGAAGGCCCAGTCCATCACGGCGCGCACGGCCTCCGGCATCAGGCCCCTACCCCAGCACTCCTGCGCAAGCACATATCCGATTTCCCGGAGATCCCGAGCAGCGCGCTTCTTATCCGGGTGCAGGCCGACCGAACCGACGGCCTTTCCGCTCTCCTTGAGCACGATGGCGAGCACCTCCTCGCCGGCGATGAATTCCGCCAGCTTCTCTGCGGATTCCTCCACGCTCGCATGGGGTTTCCATCCCGCCCGCGGGCCGACCTCAGGGTCCTGCGCATAGTGATAAAAATCCCCAAGATCGTCGGGCACCCATTTGCGCAGGATCAGCCGCTCCGTCTCGATCCGTTCCGGCAGCCGGAAGCTGCTCTCTTCAAAAGTATCCGTCTCTCCGCCGCGTACCATACACCGCACCTCCCGGAATTTTGTCTTTTCGCCATAAACTATGGTATAATAAAAGAAAGTAATAGAAGTATATCAGAAAAAGCGGAATTCCGCAATCGGTCCCGGAAGGATTCCGGCCAACCGCACAGGGAGGAAGTTTTATGAACCTGTTTTCCCATAAGCTCCGCACAGCCGGGGCACAGTCCATGACCAGAATCACGGCGTCCATTCTCTCCGATCTCCGGGAGAGCGGCGTGCAGGAGGGCATCGCCGTCGTCTGGTCGCCGCACACCACCGCCGGCATCACCGTCAATGAGAACGCCGACCCGGATGTGGTGCGCGACATGCTCTACGGCTTCGAAAAGGCCATCCCGTCGGAGGATCCGCATTATCTCCATGCGGAAGGCAACTCCCATGCGCATATGAAGACCACGCTGTTCGGCCCGTCGCAGACGCTGATCGTCGCAAACGGCCGGCTCCTGCTCGGCGTCTGGCAGGATGTGTATTTCTGCGACTTTGACGGTCCCCGCGACCGGACTTATTATGTGAAGATCATCGACGGATGAGCACGCGCATATAAAACGCGCGGGGCATTTTTGTCTCTTATCTTCGGAAGGGCGCTTTTCCCATTCCGGCAGCTCCGCGGCCGGATTTATTATGTGAAGATCATCGACGGATGAGCTCGCGCATATAAAACGCGCGGGGCAATTTCTGTCTCTTTTCCTGAAGGAGCGCTTTCCCCGTTTCGGCAGTTTTGCGGCAAACGGATTTCGTAAAGAGCATAAGTAAATGAGCATATCCCACACAAAAAGACCGCTCGGGAGAAGCGGTCTTTTTGTGTTTTCAGGGGAATGTGTCTGATATCACTGCAGGCGCGTATGCGGAAAACACGCCGTTACAGCCTTTGCGGTCAGGCGCCGGTGCAGGAGCCTGCGGCGCTTTTTGGCAGCACCATCGCCTTTTCTTCCGGCACCCGGATCATGTAGCAGAGATAGCCGTTCTCCCTCGTCATCGTGCTCATGGCCTCGATGCCCGAGGATCTCATCACTTCAACGGCGTGCTCAATCGTATTCTGAAAGACGCGCACATCCCGGATCAGATACCGGGTCTGTGCGGGGGGACGCCGCTCCTGCCGGCAGCGGAGCAGCGCATCCACATAGGCTTCCGCCTCCTGCACGCTCAGAGACGACCGGACCATGTGCTCGGCCGCCTGCAGCTGCCCCGTATCGTCCGGGATCCGGAGCAAGGCCCTGGCATGCCGTTCCGTCAACCCTCCGGAACGGACGGCCGCCTTTACCCCTTCCGTCAGGCGAAGCAGACGGAGCTTGTTGGATAAGGTCGAGGAGGCGAGGCCCAGTTTCCGGGCGGCCTCCTCCTGGCTGACGCCCCAGATATGGATCAGCTCGGCGATACCCTCGGCCTCTTCAAAGAGATCGAGGTCGGAGCGCTGCAGATTCTCCGTCAGCGCCCAGACGGCGGCTTCCCGGTCGCTCAGATCATAGACGATCGCGGCGATCTGCTTCTCTCCGATCGAGGCGGAGGCCCGCAGCCGGCGTTCCCCGACGATCAACTCGTATCCGGAGCTTATTTTCCGCACCGCAATCGGCTGGATCAGCCCGTTTTCCCGGATACTTTCGGCAAGGGAGGCGATTTCTGCGGAATCAAAGCTTTTCCGCGGCTGGGCGGGATTCGGATGCACTTGATCGACAGGCACGAAAACAACCCTGTTTTGATTTTTCCGAAAATCCAGCATACCCAAGGCACCGCCTCCCTTACATGAAAAAGCATATCATGACATCCCAGATTTTTCCAGATAAATCGGCCGCAAAAAATAAGCCGTTTCGATCTTCTCCGGCGAAAACTCTGTCTGCGGAGAAGGGAAAAGGCGTTTTTTCGGGGAAAGATGCCCCGTTTTGCGAATTCTTTTTGTTGCGGATCACGGCCCGCGCGCATATGCTGATAGGTTTTGCACTGTGGGGTCTTTTTACAGCGGCTGCTTTGCGATCTTCGCCGAACAGCGGGGGTAGGCTTCCGGCGTAGGGGCGGTCTTGCGGACCATAATCAGCGTGCGGCCGTCCCCGTTCGGCAGGCGGTAGCTCTGAAGCTCCGTCTCCGCGCCGCCGAGCACCCGGAGCGCTTTTTTCGCGGCGGACAGTTCCTCCTCCGGCTCCGGGCCCTTCATCGCCGCAAAGACGCCGCCACGCTTCACGAGCGGCAGGCAGTACTCTGCGAGCACATTCATGCCCGCAACCGCCCGCGCGGTCACCAGATCGAACCGTTCCCTCAGTTCCGGTTTCCGGCCGGCCTCCTCCGCGCGCAGATGCAGGCATTCCGCCGAAAATCCGAGCTCGCCGAGCAGCGCCTCCAAAAAGGTGATGCGCTTGCCGTGCCCGTCGATCAGCGTCAGGCGCAGATCCGGCCGCGCGATCTTCAAAACGACGCCCGGAAAGCCCGCGCCGGTGCCGACATCCGCAACCTGCGCGCCCTGCGGCAGTTCCAGATACCGGAGCAGCGCCAGCGAATCGAGAAAATGCTTGACGGCGATGCCCTCGTCGTCGGTGATGGCGGTGAGGTTCATCCTCTGGTTCCAATCCCTGAGCACGGCGGCATAGGTTTCAAGCCCGGCGAGCGCTTCCTCGCCGAGCGAAAGGCCGTATTCCGGCAGCAGGGGCTTTAAAATCTCGATAATCATGGTTCCCTCCGGGCATGTTTTCGGGGCGGCACCGGCTCTTCGTCCGACGCGCTTTCCCTGTGTTTTTTCGAGTATGAAATCAGGCGGGGCAGGCGGTTTTTCCGTTTCGCCGCGGGTTCCCTCTCCGGGCGTTTTCCGGGACAGAATTTGCAGAATTTTGGCCGTCAGGCCGGGGTTTGAGCACGGTCCGTTTCAGATGCCCCGCTGGAGCCAGATCAGCAGCACGGAGATATCCGCCGGATTGACGCCCGAGATGCGCGACGCCTGCCCGATGTTGAGCGGGCGCACGCGGTTCAGCTTCTCCTGGGCCTCGAGACGCAGCCCCTTGATCTCCTTATAATTGATATCTTCCGGAAGTTTCCGCTCCTCGAGCCGTTTCATCTGCTCAACCTGCAGAAGCTCCTTTTTGATATAGCCCTCGTATTTGATTTCGATTTCAACCTGCTCGACGACGGCCTTGGGCAGATGCGGGCAGCCCGGGTCAAACGGCGCAAGGTCGGCATAGGAGACCTGCGGCCGGCGCAGCAGCTCGCAGAGCCTCGTTCCGGTCGTGACCGGGGAGGTGCCCTTCGCCTCGAGCATCGCGTTGAGTTCCGGCGTCGGCGGAATCGAATGCGCGGCAAGGCGTTCCAGCTCCTCATCGCGCAGGCGCTTCTTTTCCACGAACCGTGCGTAGCGCTCGTCGCTGATGAGGCCGATCTCGTGGCCGAGCGGCGTCAGGCGCATATCGGCGTTATCCTGCCGGAGCAGCAGGCGGTATTCGGAGCGGGAGGTCATCATACGGTAGGGGTCCATCACGCCCTTGGTGACGAGGTCGTCGATCAGCGTGCCTATATAGGAGCTTGACCGCGAAAGGATCACCGGCTCAAGCCCTTTGACGGCACGGGCGGCGTTGATTCCGGCGACGAGGCCCTGCGCGGCGGCCTCCTCATAGCCGGAGGTGCCGTTGAACTGCCCGGCCCCGTAAAGACCGCGCACGGCGATGAATTCCAGCGAGGGCTTGAGATCAAGCGAATCGCAGCAGTCGTATTCGATGGCATAGGCGTTGCGCATGACCATAACGTGCTCAAAGCCCCTGACCGAATGATAGATGTCGAGCTGCACATCCTCCGGCAGCGACGAGCTCATGCCCTGCAGGTACATCTCCTCGGTGTGGAGGCCCATCGGCTCGACAAAAACCTGATGGCGCTCCTTATCCGGGAAGCGCATGACCTTATCCTCGATGCTCGGGCAGTAGCGGGGGCCGATGCCCTCGATCTTGCCGGAATAGAGCGGCGAGCGGCCGATGTTGTCGCGGATGACCTGATGGGTTTTTTCGTTCGTGTAGGCGATGTGGCAGACCTCTTTGTTGACGAGCGTCTCGGTCGTCTCGAAGGAAAACGGCACGACCTCCTCGTCGCCGGGCTGCACCTCGAGCTTGGAAAAATCGATGCTCGATTTGAGCACGCGCGCCGGAGTACCGGTCTTAAAGCGGCGCAGCGGCACACCGAGCGCCCGCAGGCTCGCGGAGAGGCTGTCGGCCGGGCGGCAGTTATCCGGCCCGCTCTCCCACTTGCGGTCGCCGACGTAGATAATTCCCTTTAAGTATGTGCCGGTGCAGAGGATGACGTTCGGCACCTGATAGAAGGCGCCGAGATGCGTCATCACGCCCGCGACGCCGCCCTTGCCGTCGCCTCGGACTTCGACGATCTCCGCCTGCTTGATATCCAAATTTTCCTGCTGCTCGAGCGTGTGCTTCATCAGCAGGTGATAGATCGCCCGGTCCTCCTGCGCGCGGAGGCTGTGGACGGCCGGCCCCTTGCCGAGATTGAGCATGCGGCCCTGGATCAGTGTCTTGTCGGCCGCCTTGCCCATCTCGCCGCCGAGCGCGTCGATTTCCCGCACCAGATGGCCCTTCGCCGTGCCCCCGATCGAGGGGTTGCAGGGCATGTTGGCGATCTGGTCAAGCATCAGCGTGAAGATCACCGTCCTCGCGCCAAGTCTTGCGGCGGCAAGCGCGGCCTCGATGCCCGCGTGGCCGGCGCCGACCACCGCGACGTCATAGGTTCCCGCACAGTATGTTTCCATGTTTTTTAGCCTCGAATCCGATGAAAAAATCAAAATTACGAGAAATCCGTTCCGGGTTGTCCGTTTCCTGCCGGCGGATTTTCCGCATGGTTTGTTACTCCTGACGGCAAAGTCCGCACCATCCGCTGCGGCCGGCGCAGAATCCCCCGAACGGTTCGTTCATTCCGATGAAAATTTTCTGCATTATCCGCCGCCTGCCCCGGACTTTTCGCACCGTCCGTTGTTTCAGGCGGCAAAGTCCGTATGGGCTGTTGTTGCCAACAGCAGAACCGTTTTGTGCGGTTTCTTATTTGCCCGCCGCAGAACCGCTCTATGCCATACTGATCCCTGTCAACGCAGAACCGTTTTGCGTGGTTTACTACTTACCCACGGCAAAGCCGTTTTGCGTTGTTTATTACTTACCAACACAAAACTGAGAGAATACCTCGTCGATCACGGCGTCGGAGGCTTTTTCGCCGGTCAGCTCAAACAGGCAGTCGAGCGCGGTCTCCACGCAGATGCCGACCGCGTCGAGCGTCATCCCCGAATCGAGCGCGGCTTCGGCGTCGGCGACCGCAAGGCTCGCGCGCCGGACGCAGTCGAGCTGCCGTTCGTTCGCCGCCGCCGGCGCGGAGGGGTCGAAATCGCAGGCGCCGAGGATCATTTCGAGCCCGGCGCGGAAAGTATCCATCCCCGCCCCGGATTCCGCCGAAATCGTCACGCAGTGCGCGGCCTTCGCCGCGATCAGGGCCGTATCCGCCCTCTGCACGAGGTCGGACTTGTTGACAACGGCAAGGGAGGGCCTCGTGCCGAGTTCCTCCAGCAGACGCAGGTCGTCCGCGTCAAGCTCCCGGCTCGAATCAAAGACCGCGATCAGCAGGTCGCAGCGCGCGATCTCCGCGTTGGCGAGGTCGACGCCGATGCGCTCCACCGGGTCCGCAGTCTCCCGCAAACCGGCCGTGTCGAGCAGGCGCACCGGGATAGAGCCGATCAGCACCGATTCCTCGACCACGTCGCGCGTCGTACCCGCAACCTCTGTGACGATGCTGCGGCTGCGGCCGGAGAGCAGATTCATAATCGTGGATTTGCCGACGTTGGGCTTGCCGGCGATGACGACCGCGGCGCCCTGCCGCACCATCCTGCCGGTGTCGTAGCCGGCGATCAGCTTTTTGAGCACGGCGTCGGTGCGGGCGAGCGCGGCGGAGATGTTTTCGGCCGAAAGCTCAGGCACATCCTCCTCGGGATAATCGGCCCATGCCGCAAAGTGCGCCTCCAGCGCCAAAAGATCGTCCCGGATGCCGGAGATCTCCCGGTAGAGGCTGCCGTCCATCATCGCAAGGGCGGCCTTGCCGGCCTCGGCGGAGCGGGCGGCGATCATATCGGCGACGGCCTCCGCCTCGTCGAGGGAGAGCTTGCCGTTCAAAAAGGCTCGCTTGGTGAATTCACCGGCCCCCGCGAGCGCCGCGCCGTTTGCGAGCGCCGCGCGGAGCACCCGTTTGAGCACCGCCGGGCTCCCGTGGCAGGAAAACTCGGCCGTATCCTCGCCGGTGTAGCTCTTTGGCGCGCGGAAGACCGTTGCGACGGCCTCGTCGATGTCGCCTTCCGCGTCGAAAACCCGCCCGAAGGCGCAGGTATAGCCCCGCATTTCCGCGAGGCTGCGGCCTTTTTCCGCCGGGCGGAACATGGCGTCCCCAACCCGGAAGGCCTCCTCCCCGGAGATGCGTACCACGCCGAGGCCGGATGCGGCGAGCGGCGTGCTGACGGCGGCAATGGTGCTCATGCGGATTCCTCCCGTAAAAAATCAAAAAGGAAAGGCGGACGCCTTTGCTTCAGCGCCCGCCTTGGTTTGCAGAATCAGCCGAGGTCGGTCCGGCCGTAGAGCGAGATGGCGCCTGTCGTCCTTCTTCGGCTCGTCGCTCGCAGGATCAGCCGAGGTCGATCCGGCCGTAGAGCGAGATGGCGCTGGTATCATCCTTTTTCGGCTCATCGCTCGGCGGCACAATGACCTTCTGGCTCTCGCGGTG
>CAYMNV010000010.1:27709-36814 GCA_964391915.1 uncultured Oscillospiraceae bacterium | reverse complement strand
CCGCCGCGGTCTCCGCCTCTTGCGCCCCTGCGGTCGCCGCCGCGATCTCCGCCACGATCTCCGCCACGATCCATGCCGCGGTCGGGCTGGGGTCTTGCCCCTTCGACCGGGCTGATGACGACACGGCGATTCGGCTCGCTGCCGATGGATTTGCTGGTGGCGCCCTCCACGGTCTGCACCGCGGAATGGACGATCCGGCGCTCGTAGGGATTCATCGCCTCAAGCGTGATGGATCTGCCGGCGCGGATGGCCTGATTCGCCGTCTTTCTGGCGTAGGCTTGAAGGCTCGCCTCCCGCTTGCTGCGGTAGTCGTCCACGTCGAGCACGACGCGGACGTAGGCGCCCTCGCTGCGGTTGGCGACGAGGCTTGCGAGGTACTGCATGGCGTCGAGGTTATCCCCTCTTCTGCCCACGACGGAGCCAAGGCTGTCGCCGAGCAGCTGCAGCACGATCGTGCCGTCCTTCTGGGTATAGGTGATCTCGGTGTCGGAGTAGCCGAACTCACCGAGGATCTCTTTCAGATATGCGGCGGAGGCGGAGCCCTTCTGCTCCAGCACCTCCGGGCTGATCTCCTTTGGTTCTTCCCGCTTCGGCATCGCTTCCGGATCAAATTCCGCCGTCTCCGGCCCGGCCTCCGGTCTCGGAGCGGCCTTTCTGGGCGGATTATATGCGGGCTGGGCCTGCCGCTCGGCGGCCTGCGGGCGATCCGGTTTTTCCGGTCTCCTCTGCTGCTGCTGCTGCGGCCGATCCTGTCTCTGCTGAGGCTTCTGTTCCGCGGAAGCCGCCGCCGGAGCCTGCGCGGCCGGCTGGGCCGGCTTCTGCTCGGGGCGGAATTCCTTCTTCTGCTCCGGCGCGGACGCAGGAGCAGGCCTCTGCTGCGGGGCCTCCTGCGGCCTCTCGGGTCTCTGCTGGGGCTTCTGTTCCGGCTTCCGCTCCGGTTTCCGCGTCTCCTCTTTGGGGGAGAATTTGAAAAGATAATCGTCCGTCAGGATCACCTTGATCTTTGCCGGAACTTTTTTCAAGCCGAAGAATGAGGTTTTCGGGCGCTCAAGTACTTCATACTCAACGTCGGAACGCTCCACTCCCAGCTGCTGGCAGGCCTTCTCGAGGGCTTCCTCGTAGGTGCTGCCGGTGGCGATGATTTCTTTTTCCAAGGAGTGTCCTTCTTTCTTATTTGAGGTCCTCGTCCGTGACCTCAACGTACTCCTCGCCGTATTTCTCTGCGTCGCGCTTTCTGGCTTCGGCGAGTCTGCGGCGGTTCGATTCTTTTTGGCCCATGGTTTTTTCACCCGGGGCACCCGCGGTGCCGATAGCGCCGACGGCTTTTTCGTCGTTATATTTCTGGCGTGCCTCGACCCGCTCCTGACGTCTCTTTTCCTTGGCGGCATCCTGCTCGGCGGCGATCTTCTCCGCGAGCTTCTTGGGGTCGTGCTTCCAGTAGAGATAGACCGTCTGGAGGAACATCAGCAGGTTGGAGAATACCCAGTAAATGCCGACGCCCGCCGGAACGATGAACGCGATATAGACGGAGAATCCGATCATGAAGAGCATCATCCCGAAGGAGGTGCCCGCGGCGGCCGCTCCGCCCGCCTGGCCGCTCATGCCGCGCTTGAAGGTATAGACCGAAGTCGCAAGGCTGGTCAGTCCGCAGAAGAGCGGAATCATCAGCAGCCAGTTGAAGCTGCCGTCCAGCATGAGTTTGAGCTGGGGGATTGCGGAGAGATCCAGCCCGAACGCGGTCATGTTGAAGCTCGCGATTTTGCCGATGACGTCGGCGTCAAATCCCGCAAAGATGGAGGGGTTCGTCTTGACGATGTTCATCAGCTCGATCTGGGAGGCGTAGCTCTGGCTGAAACTGTAGCCGGCAGCCTCGGCGGCGGCCTCGAGCTGGGTGATCAGATCGGTGCTCAGGCGGAGAATATGATAAAGAGGTTTGTAAACGACATCGATGACGCCGAAGAGGACCGGGAACTGAATGATCGCCGGCAGGCATCCGGAGAGCGGGCTGTACCCTTCCTCCTGATAGAGCTTCTGTACCTCTTCGTTGTATTTCTGTTTGTTATTGCCGTATTTTTGCTGGAGATTATCCAGCTTCGGCTTGAAAACGGCCATTTTGGCCTGTTCCATGTGCTGTTTGAGAGAGAGCGGGAACAGCGCGATCCTCGTGACAAGCGTGAAGAGGAAGAGCGCGATGGCATAGTTGCCGCTCACCATGTAGCACAGCAGCATGACCCAGCCGAAGGGCCAGCCGAAAATTTTCATCAAGAATTGCATGTCTGATTGTCCTCCCGTTTACGGCAGCTTTTCTGTTTCTTATAATAGTGGAGGTCCCACTCCTCCGGGACGGGGTCGAACCCGCCGGCATGATAGGGGTGGCAGCGCAGGATCCGCATCACTGCGAGTAACCCGCCCCTCAATGCACCAAAACGCTCGATCGCGGTGACGGCATATGCGGAACAGGTGGGATAGTACCGGCAGCAGGCCGGCGTGTATGCGGAAATATACTTTTGATAAAAGCGGATCAGAAACAGAAACAGCTTTTTCATAAGTGCTCTTTGCTCTGCAGGGCGCCCAGTTTTTCCAGCTGGGCGGTCAGGATGGGGGGCAGAGCGGTCGACTTGACGGAGGCTGTTTGCGTTCGGGCGACGAGGACGATATCCCAGCCCGGCTTGAGCATGGGAGCGACCTCGGTAAATGCCGCCCGGAGGACTCTGCGCGCGCGGTTGCGGGTCACGGCGTTGCCGATCTTCTTGCTGGCCGTAAGGCCGAGCCTCGAATAAGAGAGGCGGTTCGGCAGCGCATAACAGATCACGTAGGGGTGACCGGCGGATTTCGCGCGGCGGTATGCCCGCAGGTAGTCCGTATTGCGGGTAATGGAGGGGATTTTCATCGCTTCATTCCTTTTGCGAATCAGAAGGCGGTTGCGAAACCGCAGCAGCTGCGAAACCGCAGCGGCTGTAAAACTGCGGCGGCCGTAAAAAAACGGCCACACAGCGGCGGTCGTCAATAGCTCAGCTGCTTTCTTCCTTTCGCTCTTCTGGCGGCGAGAACCTTACGTCCGTTTCTGGTGGACATTCTTTTCATGAAGCCGTGCACTTTCTGGCGCTGAAGCTTCTTGGGCTGATACGTTCTTTTCAACTCTATTCCCTCCTTTCCCATGGGCCTTGCAAATTAACAATATAACATTGTAAAGGGAAATTGTCAATAACTTCTCTTTTCGGAACCTCATTTCCCGCGCAGCAAGCCCGGTGCGGCCGAGATCCGCGGCCGGGAAAGCGGATTCCGCGCCCATGCGTCCTCCCGCCCGGGCCGCCCGCCGCGCCGGCCGGAAAAAACGGAGCCTCCTCCGGTTCCGGCCGGGAGCCTTCCCGCACAAAAGCCTGCCCGCGCCCGGAGCCGCGCCCGGAACCCCCTTTTCGCAAAATTCTCCGGCGGCTCGGTTCCGCCGCCGCGGCAGTTTTTATACAATAGGCGATGCTCATGCCGTTTCTTCCGGATTTTTCCACGGAGAAAAAGCGGCGGGCCTCTTGGGGAAGAATCCGCGCCCGGCCGGCTTCGCTCCCCGGAGTTTTTTCCCTCGGGGAAACCTGCATATTTTCAATTTTTGCATAGCCGGCTGCCGGCGGATACGCTCTAATAATAATATCAATTATAAATATATTCGTAAATTATTGTGGAAAACCTTTTCAACACCTGCATTTTGTGGTATAATCTATCCGGAATTTCCTGAATTGCCCGGGCGGATCCCGGTGACCGGCCCGGGCATTCTCATTCTGTTTTTTCCGGAGGAAGTTATGGATTCTTTTGAGGAGATTTTCGGTTCAGTCAGCGACTACTGCCGCACCCAGATGACCGAGGTGGCGCACAACCTCTGGATCCGGGATATCGTTCCGCTCGGGCTCGAAAACGACGTCGCGCGGCTCGGCGTCAATTCCGAATTTAAGCAAAACCTCGTCAGCGAAAAATACAGCGACCTGCTCAAACGCGGTTTCGAGCAGGCGCTCGGCTTCCCTGTCTCGGTCCGGATCGAATGCGTCAACCCGGCCGAGGCGCCGAAGCCCGCCGCGCCGAAGCCCATATCGGACGCCGGCGATTACGATTACACGTTCGATACGTTCATCGTCGGCTCCTCCAACAAATTCGCGCACGCGGCGGCGATGGCGGTTGCGACGCACGAGGCCAGCAACTACAACCCGCTCTTCATCTACGGGGAGAGCGGTTTGGGCAAGACGCACCTGCTCTTCGCCATCCGCAACGAGGTGCAGAGGCGCCGCCTGGATGCCGTGGTCATCTACGTCAAGGGCGAGGAGTTCACAAACGAGCTGATCGAGGCCCTGCGCCGCCAGAACACCGCCGAGTTCCACAACAAGTACCGCAAGGCGGATTACCTGCTCGTGGACGACATCCAGTTCATCGCCGGCAAGGACTCCACGCAAGAGGAGTTTTTCCATACTTTTAATACCTTATACGAATCCGGCAAGCAGATCGTTCTGGCGAGCGACCGCCCGCCCAAGGAGATCAAGACGCTCGAGGAGCGCCTGCGCACCCGCTTCGAGATGGGCCTCATCGCGGATATCCACGCGCCGGATTTTGAGACGCGCATCGCGATCATCCAGCGCAAAGCCGAGCGCCTCGGGATCGAGATCCCGAACGACGTGGTGGAGTACATCGCCGGCAGGCTCAAAAGCAACATCCGTCAGCTCGAGGGCGCCGTGCGGAACCTGCAGGCGAACGGCCTCATCTCCGACGTGCCGCCGACCATCCTGACCGCGCAGAACGCGATCCGCGACATCCTCAACGACAACCGCCCGGTGCCGGTCACGATCGACCGCATCATCTCCGAGGTCGCCCGCACCTACAGCGTCTCGCCGCAGGATATCAAGAGCAACAAGCGCGCGGCCAATATCAGCAAGGCGCGCCAGATCGCCATTTACATCGTGAGGGAGATCACCCAGATGTCGATGGCGGCGATCGGTGAGGAATTCGGCGGGCGCGACCACTCGACGATCGTCTACGCGATCAGCCAGGTCGACCAGAATATGGCCCACGATTCCCGCTACCGCGAGACCGTCGAGGATATCACCAAAAATATCCGCGATAACTGATAAAAACCCGTACCGCCCGCACGGCAATCGGTTTTTACCGGCACCCTTAAAAATTCCTACATTGAGAGGAAAATGACACCCTGCTCCGGATATCTTGCGAAAAGCCGTCCCGAGAATTTGGAAGGCGAAATTTGAACCTTAGGTGCCCGCAGCCTCAGGTTGCCAGCCTCAGGCTGCTTTTCCCCACGAAAAAAGCCCGTGTCCGTGCCCTTTCGGCATGGATTTCCACGCTTTCCACACAGCGCGGCATTCAAAACCTGTTAAATTAACCGCCCGTTCACAGTTTAACTTTTTCTTTTCCACCGCCGATTTCGGGCTCGTCCCTTTTCCACTTTTCAAAAATAACTCCGACCTGCCGTCTGGAAAACAAAGGTGTTCCAAAGGGCATGTCCGCAGGGTTTTTCCGGTCTTTCCACTTTTCTGCGGCCCCTACTACTACTACTAAATGATGCTTTTATCTGACAGGAGGAACTCATCCATGAAGATCATCTGCAACCGGAACGATCTCTCCGAGGCGCTTAACAGCGTCACACGCGCCGTCGCCACAAAATCCACCCACCCCGCGATGGAAGGAGTCCTCATCCGGGCGGACGAGGACGGCATCTCCCTCGTTTGTTACAATATGGAAATGGGCATCCGCACCTCCATGGAGGCAAAGGTCGCGGAGGAAGGCGCCATCGTACTGAACGCGAAGCTTTTCTTCGATATCGTGCGCCGCCTCTCCTCCGATATCATTGAGATCTCCTGCGACGAGAGATTCCAGACCGAGGTCCGCGGCGGCGCGGCAGAGTACAGGATCGTCGGAATCGACGCCGAGGAATTCCCGCAGCTGCCCGAGGTCGACGGCAGCGCCTCGATCACCTTCAAGCAGGATACGTTAAAGAGCATGATCGACCAGACGATCTTCGCGGTTGCCGTCAACGACTTCAAGCCGGTCCATACCGGCTCGAAATTCATCTTCGAAAACGGCGAGGCCACGCTCGTCTCCGTGGACGGCTTCCGTCTCGCAATCCGCAGGGAGCCGACCGACTACCCGGATGAGCTCTCCTTTATCGTGCCGGGCAAGACGCTTGGCGAAGTCGCGAAGCTGCTCGGCGGCGACGGCGACGTGACGCTCGAGCTTTCGGGCAAGCACATCGTCTTCCGCATCGGCGGCTACAGCGTGATCTCTCGTCTCTTGGAAGGCGACTTCATCGATTTCCGCTCCTCGATCCCGCAGACCTCCGCCACGGTCGTGACGGTCAGCGTCCGGGAACTGCTCGAGAGCATCGAGCGCACCTCGCTGCTGATCAGCGAGCGCCTCAAGAGCCCGATCCGCCTCTCCGTACTTAAAGACGAGATACACCTCTCCTGCGCGACGGCGCTCGGCAGAGTCAACGATACCGTCTCCTGCGAGATGCAGGGCGAGGAAGTCGAGATGGGCTTTAACAACCGCTATCTGCTCGAGGCCCTGCGCGCGACCGGCTGCGACAAGGTGCGCCTCGTGATCAACAGCCCGCTCTCGCCGGTAAAAATTCTTCCGATGGAGGGCGACAGCTTCCTGTTCCTTGTCCTCCCGGTCAGAATGAAGAGCGATATGTAAGAAAAACGCGGATTTTTATTTTGCGGAAAGCCGTCTCCGAAAAGAGCGCGGTAAAGAAGGCGGCGTTTTGAAAGAAATCTTCCGGCCGCCGGCCTGCAAAGAAAATTCCCAAAAAAGACGCCCGGTTTTCGCCGCCCGGAAAGAATGCGGCGCATGAGATGGAAAAAAAGAAATTTGTCATAAAGAGAACCCCCGATTTCTCCGGGAACCCGGGCTCCGCAAAGGAAGCCGGCCCCGCAGGGAGCGCCGGTTCGGAAAAAAGTGCGGGCCCATCGAAAAAGATGAATCCCGCGGGGAGCGCGGAAGCCGCCCCGAAGGAGATCGCAATTCGTGACGAATATATTAAGCTCGACTCCTTCCTGAAGTTTTCGGGGGCGGTCCTTTCCGGCGGGGAGGCCAAGGAGCTTGTGCAGGGCGGCAAGGTGCTCGTCAACGGCGAAGTCTGCACGATGCGCGGCAAAAAGCTGCGCCCGGGCGACGTCGTCTCCTATGGCGGGGGCCGGTACCGGGTTGCCGGGGGGACCGAGGGCACCGGAGGAACCGGGCCGGCATGATCTTCCGAACGCTTTCTCTCGAAAATTTCCGAAATATCGAATCCCTCTCCTTTTCGCCGGGCGAGGGGGTCAACGTGATCTGGGGCGACAACGCCCAGGGGAAGACGAATCTGATCGAGGCGCTCTGGCTCTTTACCGGGGCCAAAAGCTTCCGCCGGCCGAAGGATACGGAGCTCGTGCGGTTCGGCACCGAGCGTGCCGCGCTCAGGGCCTCGTTCTTCAGCGAGGGACGGGATCAAACCGCGGAGATCGCCTTCTCCCCCGCCAGAAGCATGAAGAAAAACGGCATCGAGATCCGCAGCCCCTCCGATTATGCCGGAACCTGCGGCGGCGTGGTCTTTTCGCCCGAGCAGATGAATTTCTTCCGCGACGGGCCCAAGGAGCGCCGGCGGCTGATCGACACCTCCCTGTGTCAGATCTCGCCGAAGTACCTCTCGGTGCTCTCCGATTATAAAAAAGTGGCCGAGCAGCGCAACAGCCTGCTCCGGGATGCGAAATCTCACGCCCAGCTCCTGGATCTGCTGGATGTCTACGACGAGCAGCTCGCGCGGCTCGGCGGCATCCTCACACGGGCGCGTGTCCGCTACGGCAGGAGCCTCGGGGAGAAGGCCCGCGAGATCTACGAGGGCATCTCCGGCGGGCGGGAGGAATTCTCCGCCTGCTATATGAGCACGGCCCTGCCGGAAGGCGGAGAGGCCGATCCCGAGATGAGCACGGAGACATGGTGCGGCCTCTTGTGGGAGAAACTCCGCGCCGCCAGAGCCTCCGACCTTGAGCACGGAACGACCTCCTGCGGGCCGCACCGGGACGATCTTCCGGTCTCGCTTGACGGCAAACCGGCGCCGGCCTTTGGCTCACAGGGGCAGCAGAGAAGCTGCATCCTCGCGCTCAAGCTCGCGGAGGCAAAGCTCCTCGGCGAAAAGATGGGCGAGCCGCCGCTGATCCTCTTGGACGACGTGATGAGCGAGCTCGACTCCTCGCGCCGGGAATACATCCTCAACAGCATCGGCGGGAGCCAGATTTTTCTCACCTGCTGCGATCCGGGCCTGTTTGCCGGGCTCTCGGGCGGCAGAACCTTCTCGATGCGAAACGGCATCCTGCAGGAGGAAAGCTGAGCTGCCCTATGCTATGCGAAGTTACTCTATGCTAAGTTGTACGATGCGGAGTTATATTGAGCTACTCTACGCTGAGCTACTATACGCTAAGTTACCCAACGCGAAGTTACGCTACGTTTAGTTAAGAAATCCGCCGGAGAGGGCCTCTTTGGAAGCCCTTCCCCGCCTTTCGCCTCCGCTTCATGCGGATCATCCGCCCGGCCGGGAACGGTTCCGGCCAGGCGAGCGGGGATCCGCCTCCGCATGGGGCAACATTTCCGAGGGAGGGACGCAGATGTACCTGTTTCTGGGCGGCGACACCGTGGTGCCCGAAAAAAGCGTAGTTGCGGTCCTCGACCTCGACAACACGACCGTTGCGAAAAGCACGCGGGAGTTTCTCGCGCGGGCGCAGCGGGAGCAGAAAGTCGTCACGGTGGCGGAGGATCTGCCCAAGAGCTTCTGCATCACCGACGACGAGGCCGGTGAACGGATCTGGCTCCTTTCGGCGAACCCCGCGACCATCAAGAAGCGGGCCGGCGGCCTCTGAAGCCGGAGACCGGCTTTCCCAAGGAGGAAGACCTGTGCTTTTAAGGTTCGCTTTCAGCCGGCAAGTGCGGCCACCGCGCCGGCAATAAAACGCAAAATTTTTATTACCGATAATGTGCGGCCTCCGCACTTACGATAAAATACGGAATCCGCACCGCCGCGTGGCTACGAAACCGCAGCCCTATGGAGAGCGAAACCGCAACCCTTCGGGTAGCGAAACCGCA
>CAYMNV010000010.1:6371-27609 GCA_964391915.1 uncultured Oscillospiraceae bacterium | reverse complement strand
GAAACCGCAGCCCTATGGAGAGCGAAACCGCAACCCTTCGGGTAGCGAAACCGCAACCCTTCGGGTAGCGAAACCGCAGCCCTTCGGGTTGCGGAGGATCATTTCTACCATCAGCGCGGGGACGGCGCCAAAGAAGGACGCCGCACCCGTGATTTTCAGGAGGTAAACTGTGGAAAATACCCCTTTTGGCATTGATAAATCCGAGGAAATTTACGACGAAAACCAAATTCAGGTCCTTGAGGGGCTTGAGGCGGTGCGCAAACGCCCGGGCATGTATATCGGCTCCACCGGGCCGAAAGGGCTCCATCATCTCGTCTACGAGATCGTGGATAACTCGATCGACGAGGCGCTCGCCGGCTTCTGCACGGATATCGAGGTCGAGATCCTCAAGGGCGACATCATCCGCGTCACCGACAACGGCCGCGGCATCCCGGTCGGCATCCAGCCGAAGCTCGGCATCCCGGCCGTCACCGTGGTGCTGACGGTGCTGCACGCCGGCGGCAAATTCGGCGGCTCGGGCTATAAAGTATCGGGCGGCCTGCACGGGGTCGGCGCCTCCGTCGTCAACGCGCTCTCCGAGTGGCTCGAGGTCGAGGTCAACGACGGGCATCACACCTACCGCCAGACTTTTAAGCGCGGCGCGCCGGATACGGAGCTCATCGTGATCGGCGACACCGACATGACCGGCACGGTCATCACCTTCAAGCCGGATACCGAGATCTTCGAGACGGTGGAATTCGATTACGAAACACTGCTCGCGCGGCTGCGGGAACAGGCTTTCCTCAACGCCGGCGTCAAGTTCATCCTGACGGACAGCCGCGACGAGGAAAATCTCCGCCGGGAGGAGCTCTGCTACGAGGGCGGCATCCGCAGCTTTGTCGAGCACATCCACAGAAAGAAGGGCCTCGAGGTCATCCACCCGGATGTCATCTACCTCAGCACCCAGAACGGCGATTCCCTGGCGGAGGTCGCCATGCAATACAACGACAGCTACAACGAGCTCGTGATGAGCTTTGCCAACAACATCCACACGGTGGACGGCGGCATGCACGAGATCGGTTTCAAAAACGCGCTGACGCGGGTCTTCAACGACTACGGCCGCGAGAAGAAGATCCTCAAGGACAACGATAAAAACCTCTCCGGCGACGACGTGCGCGAGGGCCTGACGGCGATCATCTCCGTCAAGCTGACGAACGCCGAATTCGAGGGTCAGACCAAGACCAAGCTCGGCAACACGGAGATGCGCACCATGGTGGATGCCATGGTCTACGATAAGCTGATGACCTATTTCGAGGAGAACCCCGCGGTTGCGAAGGCGATCTTCGACAAGGCGCTCGGCGCGGCGAGAGCGCGCGAGGCCGCCCGCAAGGCACGGGAGACCGCCCGCCGCAAATCCGTGCTCGAAAGCGCCTCTCTGCCGGGCAAGCTCGCCGACTGCTCCGACCGCGACAACGTCAACACCGAAATTTATATCGTGGAGGGAGATTCCGCAGGCGGCTCGGCCAAACAGGGGCGCGACCGCACCTTCCAGGCGATCCTGCCGCTTTGGGGCAAGATGCTCAACGTCGAAAAGGCGCGCCTCGACAAGGTCTACGGCAACGACAAGCTGACTCCGGTCATCCTCGCGCTGGGCTGCGGCATCGGCGACGAGATTGATCTCACCAAGCTGCGCTACGGCAAGATCATCATCATGGCCGATGCCGATGTCGACGGCTCTCATATCCGCACGCTGATGCTGACCTTCTTCTACCGCTTCATGCGCCCGCTGGTCGAGGAGGGGCACGTCTATATCGCCCAGCCGCCGCTCTACCGCATCGCAAAAGGCAAAAAGGTGCGCTACGCCTATTCCGACGAGGAGCGCGACCGGCTGCTCAGGGAGATGTTCCCGGAGGGCTCCTCCAAGAGCGAGGTCCAGCGCTACAAAGGTCTCGGCGAGATGAACCCCGAGCAGCTCTGGGAGACGACCATGGATCCGGAGCGCCGTATCATGCTCAGGGTCGAGACCGAGGACGCGGCCGCCGCCGACGAGGTCTTCACGATCCTGATGGGCGATAAGGTCGAGCCGAGGCGCGATTTCATCGAAAAGAACGCGCGGTTCGTCAAGAATCTCGATATCTGATGATCTTTTCAACCATTTTTTAAAAACCGGAGGAAAAAACGCATGATTTTCGACAAACTCTACGAAAAGGCAAACCGAAAGCGCATCAAGCATATCGCCCGGATCGATCCCATCGAATACGGCGAGCCGGCCTATTTCATCCCCCACAGGCTGACGCTGGAGAATTTCCGCGAAATGAATATGGCGGTCTCCGCCGCGGCGATCCGGCAGGATAAAAAGCTCAAGAGGTTTTGGGGAATTCTCGCCTTTGCGGTCGCCCTCTTCTTCTTCGTGCTGTGCTTTTTTAACCTCGACTACGTCCGGGGCGACTTCTGGCGCCTGATCTGGTATTCGAGCCTGCTGACCTACCTTGCCGCGGGCCTCCTGTTTTTCGGCATCGGATTCTACTCATTCTTCTTCTACAAACTGTTTTTCAACAGAAAACTGGAGAAGGCGACCGCCGAATATTACCGGACCAGCAAGTATCTGAGCGGCGACCTGACGCTTGCGCTCTACGACACCGGCGTGCTCGAAAAGGCCGCCCCGCGCGATGCCTTCTTCCCGTGGAAGAAATTTCAGCGCTGCTGGGAGACGGATAACGTCGTCTATCTGGAATTCAACCTCGCGAACCAGATCTTTGTTGCGAAGGATTCCGTCACGGCGGCGGGCTACACCGTAGAGGAGTTTATGGCCTACGCAAACGCGCACATTGAGGAAGCGAAGCTCGCGCCCGACGAGGACGAGGAGCTCTCCGACGAGGAACTTGCGGAGGAGGAAGCCCTCGAAGCTCTGCCGGAGGGATCCGCGGAAGAATCCGAAGAGGAGCCTTTGGAGGAAAATCCCGCCGAAACCCCGTCTTCCGCGGCTGCGGAGGATGAAAACGCATAAAACCGGAGCCCGCGCGGCGTCTCTTCCCTAAAAAGGGAAAGACCGCCCGGCCCCGAAACGATACGGAAACTCTGGAAAGTTGGAGGATGGAATTTTGGACGACGAGATCCGTGAAAACGGAATTGACGAGGAACTGAATCAGCAGCCCGGGGAGGAGACCGAAGAGGATCTGCCCCAGTCCAAGCTGATCACGGTGATGCTCGAGAACGAGATGCGCAAATCCTTTTTGGATTACTCCATGTCGGTTATCGTCTCGCGGGCGCTGCCGGATGTGCGCGACGGGCTGAAGCCCGTTCACCGCAGGATTCTTTATACCATGTACGAAAACGGCCTCGATCCCTCGAAGCCTTACCGCAAGTGCGCGGATACCGTCGGTTCCGTGCTCGGCAAATACCACCCGCACGGCGACGCCTCGGTCTATGACGCGATGGTCCGCCTTGCGCAGGATTTCTCGCTGCGGTATCCGCTGGTCGACGGGCACGGCAACTTCGGCTCCGTCGACGGGGACCCGCCTGCCGCCTACCGTTACACGGAATCCCGCCTGGCCCGGATGGCCACGAAGATGCTGCAGGATATCGACCGCGAGACGGTCGACTTCATGTCGAACTACGACGACCGTCTGCAGGAGCCGGTCGTGCTGCCCTCGCGCTTCCCGAACCTGCTGGCCAACGGCTCCACCGGCATCGCCGTGGGCATGGCCACCAACATCCCGCCGCACAACCTGCGCGAGATCACCGACGGCATCTGCTGCCTGATCGACAACCCCGATGCCGGCCTCGACGAGCTGATGGAATTTGTCAAGGGGCCGGATTTCCCGACCGGCGGCATCCTGATGGGCCGGAGCGCGATCCGCGCGGCCTACGCGACCGGGCGCGCGAAGCTGACCCTGCGCTCGCGGGCCGAGATCCAGGAATGGAAGAACGACCGCAGCCGCATCGTGGTCACCGAGCTGCCCTATATGGTCAACAAGGCCCGCCTGATCGAGGAGATCGCAAACCTCGTCAAGGATAAGCGCATCGAGGGTATCAGCGACCTGCGCGACGAATCCGACCGGCAGGGCATGCGGATCGTCATCGAGCTCAAGCGCGACGCCAACGAGCAGCTCATTTTGAATCAGCTCTACAGCTACAGCCAGATGCAGATCACCTACGGCGTGATCCTGCTCGCGCTCGATAAGGGCCAGCCAAAGGTGCTCACGCTCAAAGAGATCATGCAGTGCTATATCGACTTTCAGCGCGAGGTCATCATCCGCCGCACAAAATTCGACTTAAAAAAGGCGAAGGAACGCGAGCACGTGCTCGAGGGCCTCAAGCTCTGTGAGGATCATATCGACGAGGTCATCCACATCATCCGCAGCGGCCGTGACGACAACGACAACCGCCCGCGCCTGATGGAGCGCTTCGGCCTCTCCGAAATTCAGGCCAACGCCATCCTTGCGATGCGCCTCGGCCGCCTCTCCAGCCTCGACCGAGAGAAGATCGAGAGCGAGCTCGCCGAGATCCTGCTCCGCGTAAAGGACTACGAGCAGATTCTCGCCGACATACACAGGGTCGACGAGATCGTCAAGGCGGAACTGCGCGAGATCAGCGACAAATTTGGCGACGAGCGCCGCACCGAGATCCAGGCGGTCAGCGGCGAAATGGATATCGAGGATCTGATTCCGGTGGAGGACTCCGTCGTCACGCTGACGCATTTCAACTACATCAAGCGTCAGCCGGTCGACACCTATAAGCTGCAGAAACGCGGCGGCCGCGGCATCTCCGGCATGACAAGACGCGAGGAGGATTTCGCCGAGGACCTGTTCATCTGCTCGAGCCACGACATGCTGATGTTCTTCACAACGCTCGGCAAGGCATTCTGCCTCAAGGCCTACGAGATCCCGGACAGCGGCCGCTCCTCCAAGGGCACCAACATCGTCAACCTGCTCCCGCTCGGGCAGGATGAGAAGGTCACCTCGCTGGTCCGGGTCGGCGCGCTCGACGAATCCGAGGGCTACTTCTGCATGATTACGAAAAACGGCGTCATCAAGCGCAGCCGCATCGACGCCTACAGGAATATCCGCAAATCCGGCCTGATCGCCATCAACCTCGACGAGGGCGACGTGCTGCGCTGGGTCCGGATCACCTCCGGCAGCGACGACCTTGTGGCCGCCACCTCCAAGGGCATGGCGATCCGCTTCAACGAGCAGGATGCCCGCGAGATCGGCCGCACCGCGAGAGGCGTGCGCGCGATCAGCCTCGATGAGGACGACTGGATTGTCGGCATGGAGATCGTGCGCGACGGCGCAAAGCTCCTGACCGTCAGCGAAACCGGCCAGGGACGCCGCACCCCGTTTGACGATTACCGCCTGCAGAACCGCGGCGGCAAGGGCATCCGGAACCTTAAGAGCGGCCGCGTCGCCGGCATCCGCGCGGTCGAGGACGACGACGACATCATCCTCATCAACAGCGACGGCGTCATCATCCGCATGAAGGTCGGCGAAATCAACATCCAGTCCCGGTACGCGGGCGGCGTGCGCGTCATGAAGGTCGCGGACGACAGCCGCGTCGTGAGCCTCGCGGTGCCGCCCAAGGCAGCCGAGGAGGACGCCGCGGAAGGTTCCGAAGAGGAGCCGGAGGACGACGACCTCGAGACGGAGGTCTCCGTGGAAGAAGCGGAGGAAGCGGAAGAGAAAACCGCATCCGCCGGCCCGGAACCCGGGGACGAGGACTGATTCCCAATATCCCGGCAGAAACCGGAGGACGGAGCGGAGGACCGCAGCGGCATTTTTGACGCCGCGGATTCCCTGCCCGGCCGCCTTTGCAGACGCCGGCAGCGCTGCGGCCCGACGTGAGCGATCTGCCGCCGGAGCCCGGAGCGTTTTGCCCTCCATATCCGGGGTTCTGCGGATTCTTTCGCAGCCCGGCGGTCCCCGTCGGGACAGAGGAAGCCGCCCCACAGCCATAAGAAAAAGCCCGGAGAGGCCCACGCCTTCCGGGCTTTTTTGCAGGATATCCGCCGTTTTTGCATAATATCATGCTAAAGGGACAAAGAGATAAACCGACAGGTGTCTTCATCACAAGGACAGATCGGCGAAAAAAGACGGGCCCCCGGATTCCGGGGACCCGTCCTGTTGTGTTGCTCGTTTGATCGGTCAGATTACGGAGGCGAACGAACCGCCGAAGAGTCTTTTGACGAAGGAGGGTTTCTCCATGCTGACGGCGGCCTTGTAATTCTCGCAGTTGTAAATCTCTTCGTCCTTTGCCCAGGTGGGGTACTCAGGCACACGGTCTTCAATCTGGCAGAGAAAATCGTTCATCGAGATTGTGTACATAGCCATTCATCCTTTCTGACTTGGCAGGCGCGCTCTCCGACGGATCGGCCTGTTCATTCGTATTATATGTTTTGTTCTTCATCCGCGGACATCATAACATGAAGGTTTTTAAAAATCAAGTGTTTTTTGAAAGAAATCCTGCAATATTTTTGAAATCCGCACATTGTTCCCGCATAGGAAACAACTGTGCGTTTTCGGAAATCCGGCAGGCGATTTTCACCCCCGAAACCGCACGCCGGGAGGCTTGAAAGAATTCGGTTCTCCCGCGATCGGGGCGCGCCGGGCATTCAAACAAGGCTGCCCGCCGCCTTTTGCCGGGGATAGGATCCGCGCCCGCATGTTTTCAAAATCTTCGCAGATTCCGAAGCTCCCACGTGGCCGGCTCTTTCGGTTTGCCGCCCGATCCGGCAGGCTATGCCGCCGGGCAGGCCGGGCGTTTTTCGCGGCTGCGGCACACCATCCTCCGCCCCGCCCGTTTCCCCACAAAAAAACGCCCTCCGGAGTGCCGGAAGGCATTTTAAGGGCCGCCCGATCCGGCAGGTTATGCCGCCGGGCAGGCCGGGCGTTTTTTGCGGCTGCGGCACGCCGCCCTCCGCTCCGCCCGTTTCCCCACAAAAAAACGCCCTCCGGAGTATCGGAAGGCGTTTTTTGAACGGCGTTTCCCGCAAAGAGCGGGCGCTTTTTATTTTTCCGTATCGTATTTCATTGCGGAGAGGACCTTCTTCATCGTCGCGACCGGCTGCTCGCCGGGCTTCATGCGGAAGACGAGGTGCGGCTTCGCGCTGACGAAATCCATCGTCAGGCGGCCGGCGAGTCTGCCCGACGCCATACTGACGCGCTCGAGGTCGATCTCTTTCGGGTAGAAGTGCAGCTCGGTCTCCTTTTGGCCGATATCCGTGATGCCGAGGGAGGAGGCGAGATTCCGCAGCGTCGCGACCTCGATCAGGCCGAGCACCCCGTCCGGCGGGTCGCCGAAACGGTCGATCAGCTCGTCGATCACGTCGCGCGCGTCCTCCTCGGAGCGGATCGCCGCGATGCGCTTGTAGACGTCGATGCGCTGGTTGACGCTGTAGATGTAATTCTCCGGGATGTGCGCGTCGAGCGCGATGTCCACGGCGCATTCCTCGGTCTCCGGCGGCAGGGGCTCGCCCTTCTCCTCCGCGACGGCCTCCGAGAGCAGCCGGACGTAGAGATCGTAACCGACGGCCTCCATGTGGCCGTGCTGATTCGCGCCGAGGATGTTGCCGGCGCCGCGGATCTCAAGGTCGCGCATGGCGATCTTGACGCCGGAGCCGAACTGCGTGAAGTCGCGGATCGCCGCGAGGCGCTTCTGGGCGATTTCGGAGATCGCCTTGCCCGGCACGAACGTGAACCACGCGAAGGCGCGGCGGTTGGAGCGCCCCACCCTGCCCCGGAGCTGGTAGAGCTGGGCGAGGCCGAGGCGGTCGGCGTTCTCGACGATCAGGGTGTTGCAGTTGGGTACGTCGACGCCGTTTTCGATGATGGTGGTGGAGACAAGGATGTCGATCTCCTGGTCGACGAGGCTCCGCCAGATCTCGGAGAGCTCCTCCTCACCCATGCGGCCGTGCGCGAAGACGATGCGCGCGTCCGGCAGATCGGCCTGCAGCTTCGCGGCGCAGCCGGCGATGTCGTCGATGTTGTTGTGGAGGTAGAAGACCTGCCCGCCGCGGCGCAGCTCCTTTTTGATCGCCTCGAGCACGAGCCCGCGGTCGTATTCGACGACGTAGGTCTGCACCGGGTAGCGGTCCTGCGGGGCCTCGTCGATGGTGGACATGTCGCGGATGCCGCTCATCGCCATGTTGAGCGTGCGCGGAATCGGTGTGGCCGAGAGGGTCAGCACGTCGACGGAGGTTTTAAGCTCCTTGAATTTCTCTTTGTGCGCGACGCCGAAGCGCTGCTCCTCGTCGATGACGCAGAGGCCGAGGTCCTTGAAAATTACATCCTTTTGAAGGATGCGGTGCGTGCCGATCAGGATGTCGATCTCGCCGGTGCGGAGCCGCTTGAGAATATCGGCCTGCTGCTTCGGCGTGCGGAAGCGCGAGAGCAGCTCCACCGTGACCGGGAAGCCCTCCATCCGCTGCAAAAAAGTCTGATAGTGCTGCCACGAGAGGATTGTGGTGGGCACGAGCACGGCCGCCTGTTTGCCGTCCATTACCGCCTTGAAGGCCGCGCGCACCGCGACTTCGGTCTTGCCGAAGCCGACGTCTCCGCAGAGCAGGCGGTCCATCGGGCGGGGCTGCTCCATGTCGCGCTTGACCTCCTCGATGCAGCGCAGCTGATCCTCGGTTTCCTCATAGGGGAAGCGCTCCTCGAATTCCCGCTGCCAGTCCGTATCCGCGCCGTAGGCATAACCCGGCGTGTGCATACGTTTAGAGTAGAGGGCGATCAGCTCCTTCGCCATATCCTTGACGGCGGCCTTGACCCGGCTGCGGGTCTTCTGCCACTCCGCGGAGTTGAGCTTGCTGAGCTTGACGGCCTTGTCCTCGCCGGTGCCGATGTATTTGGAGACGAGGTCGAGCTGCGTGACCGGCACATAGAGCATGTCGGTGCCGGCGTAGCGGATCGCAATGTAATCCTTGACGACGCCGCGGATCTCCTGCTTGACGATGCCGTCGTAGACGCCGATGCCGTGGTTGATGTGGACGATGTAGTCGCCGGGCGTGAGATCCTCGAGGCTCTTGAGCGGATTCTGCGCCTTCCGGGCACGGCGCTGTTTTTTGCCGGCGGCCTCGGCGGTTCCGGCGTGGCTGATGACGGCGATCCGGGCCGTCGGGAAATCCATGCCGGCGCTGAGCGAGCCCGGCAGTACAAAAACCTGCCCTTTTTTGACGAAGGCATCCTCCGCGCAGATGGCCTCGATGCCGTTTGCGGCAAGGTCGGAGGCGAGCGCCTTCGCGCCGCGCTCCGTGCCGGCTAAAATGACGACCGTATATTCCCGCAGCAGGTAGTCGCGCACGTCGTCGAGCAGCAGCGAGAGCTCCCCGCTCCAGAGGGAGAGCTGGATGCCGGCGAAATCGACGACCGTGCGGATCGGCAGCTCCTGAATCGCGCGCAAAAAGACGTCCGTGAGCACGGTGTCGGAGGCTTCGAGCTGCGAGCAGTATTCCTCAAAATCGAGGCTGAATTTGTCGCAGCCCGGGAAGAGGACGCCCTCCTCGTAGAGCATGGAGAGATCCATATTCCACTGGCCCGCGAGGGTTTTGAGAATTTCCTTCTGCCGGATGAATTCACTGACAAAGACGGTGGCGCCCTCAAAATAATCAAAGAGCGTCGCCGGGAATTTATAAACCAAGGGGAGGTAGCGATCCGGCGCCGAGACGGAAAGCCCGGTCTCAAGGCGCGTGAGGTCGGCGTCGAGCTGCTTTTTGACGGCGACGCCCTGCTTGCCCTTCTGGAGAATCTTCTGCTCGAGCAGGATCGCCCGGAGCTGCTCCGGCGAATCGGGCAGTACCTCTCTCGCCGGCGCGATGACGGAGGAATCAAGCTCCCGGGTGCGGCGCTGGGATTCGATGTCGAAGCGGGCGAGCGAGTCGATCTCGTCGCCCCAGAATTCGGCCCTCGTCGGCGCGGCGGCCTGCGGGGAGTAAAAATCGAGGATGCCGCCGCGAATCGAGAACTGGCAGATGCCGTCGACCTCCTCGCGGCGCTCGTATCCGGCGCGCACAAAGCGGGCGGCGAGTTTCGTAAGATCCTCGGTGGCGCCTTTTTTGAGCACGATTGTGTTGTAGGTATAGGTGCCGGGCGGGATGGTATACTGCAGCGCGGCCTCGGCGGAGGCGGCGACCGCTTTGCAGCTTCCGTTCAGGATGCTGCCGAGCACGGCGAGCCTCTGGTGCTCATATTCGGCGGAGGCGCCCTCCGCACTGCGGAAGTTGAAATCCCTCGCGGGGTAAACGAGCGCGGCCCCTTCGCCGAGAAACCGGTTCAGATCCTCGGCGGCGCGAACCGCGGAGGCCTCGTCCGGCGTAAGAAATAAAACGGGTTTGCCGGTGCGCTCCGCGGCGGCCGCGGCGAGCATCGCGCGGTGGGTGCCGGCGAGGCCGGCGGCAAAAACGGGCATGGCAAAACGCCGCCCAAGCGCTTCAAGCACCTGTCGGAATTGCGCGATGCCGTCCATGAGTTTCAGCAGCATAGAATCCCTCTTATGAGAGTTTGATGAAAAAATTGCGGGAGGTCAGTTATATTTTGTCATGGCCTCTTTGGGGCTCGCGGCCCGCGATGCGCCGGATTTGCCTGCGGCCGCCGCTTTCGGAAAAACGGTTTTGCCGGGAGTCAGTTAAATTTCGCCATGGCCTCTTCGATCTTGCCGTCCATGATGAGCAAAACCGCGGCGACCGCGTTGTCGAAGGCCGTGTTCAGCACCGTGAGCTCCGCGTCGGAATATTTCGAGAGCACCCAGTCCGCCAGATCGTAGCCGGGGTTGGGGCGTTCGCCAATGCCGATCTTGACGCGCGGGAACTGGTCGCTGCCCGTCTGATAGAGGATGCTCTTGATACCGTTGTGGCCGCCGTCGCTGCCCTTCCTGCGGATGCGCAGCTTGCCGAGCGCGAGGGTTGTGTCGTCGTAGACGACGATCAGATGCTGCGGATCGAGCTTGTAAAACTCCAGCGCGTCCCGCACGGCCTCGCCGGAATTATTCATGAAGGTGGAAGGTTTCAGCAGCAGCACGCGGTGGCCGCCGAGCTCCGCAAGCGCCGAGAGCGAGCGGAATTTGATTTTGTCGATTTTGACGCCGCAGGCGGCGGCGACCCGGTCGAGCGCCATAAAGCCGGTGTTGTGCCGGGTGCGCAGATAGTCCTGCCCCGGATTTCCGAGCCCCGCGATCACGAATTCCGGCGGGCCGGAGGGACGCTCAATCTTTTTAAATAAATCGAAAATATCTTTTATGTCTTTCATGTCGATCCACGCTCCCCATGCCCGCGGTCTCCTGCCCGGCGGGCGGAAACCGGCGAAGGGGAAGCGACTCTCCCTTTGCTTCTCGTTGATAGGTGTTTTTTTGCCCCGTCGGGGCGTCGTGGCTTATCGTTTGGAAAGCCTTTCGGGCTGCGCTCAGCTTCCGCCTTCCGGATATCCGTGTAGAGGGATGCCGGGCGCGGCGCCGGGATATTTCTGGCCGCCTTTGCCCCGGCGGCTTTTGGCCGGACGGCCCGCAACGCAGAAAAAACGGTTTCGGAGGGATTCTGCCTGCCCGGCAGATCCCCGGCGGGAGTGCTTCCGGCGGTCAGTGCGCCTCGAGCCACGTCTTTCCGGTGCCGACGTCGACGGTCAGCGGCACGGAGAGCGGGTAGGCGTGTTCCATCTCGTATTTCAGGATCTCCGCGGCGCGCGGAACGTCGGCCTCCGCGGCCTCGACGATCAGCTCGTCGTGAACCTGCAGGATCAGCCTTGCGTCGAGCTTCTCCTCAGCGAGGCGGCGGCTCACCTTGACCATCGCGAGCTTGATGATATCGGCCGCCGCGCCCTGAATCGGCATGTTCCGGGCCACGCGTTCCCCGAAGGCGCGGATGTTGTGGTTGGAGGACTGAAGCTCCGGCAGGGCGCGGCGCCTTCCGGAGAGCGTCTCCGCGTAGCCGTGTTGTTTCGCGTCCTCGATGGCGCGCTTCATGTAGGCGTCGACGCCGGAGTAGTGGGCGAGGTAGCTGTCGATGTACTGCTTCGCCTCGGCGGTTGAGACGCCGATGTTGTTTGCGAGCGAGAAGGCGCCGATGCCGTAGATGATGCCGAAGTTGACGGCCTTGGCGCGGCTTCGGAGCTGGTGCGTGACGAATTCCTCCGGCAGGTTGAAGACCTGCGCGGCGGTCTGGGTGTGGATGTCGGTGCCGGTGAGGAAGGCCCTCTTCATGGCCTCGTCGTCGGCGATGTGGGCGAGCACGCGCAGCTCGATCTGCGAGTAATCCGCATCGATCAGCACCGAGCCCTCTTTCGCGCGGAAAAATCCGCGGAGCCGGCTGCCGAGCTCGCTCCGGATCGGGATATTCTGGAGATTCGGCTCGAGCGAGCTGATGCGGCCGGTGCGCGTCTCCTTCTGGTTGAAGCGGGTGTGGATGCGGCCGTCCGGGGCGAGCGCCGCAAGCAGCCCGTCCACGTAGGTGGAGCGCAGCTTCGTCAGCTTGCGGTATTCCAAAATCGCGTCGATCGCCGGGTGGTAGGGGCGCAGCTCCTCAAGAACGTCGGCGCCGGTGGAGTAGCCGCTCTTTGTCTTTTTCTTCGAGGGCAGGCCGAGATCCTCAAACAGCACCTTGCCGAGCTGCTTCGGAGAAAGGATGTTGAAGGTTTCGCCGGCGAGCTCGTAAACCCGCTGTTCCGCCGTCTTGATGCTTTCGGAGAGTTCCCCGCCGTATGCCCGGAGCCCCGCGGGGTCGATCTCGAAGCCGCAGAGCTCCATATCGGCGAGCACCTTCGCGAGCGGCAGCTCGATGTCGTTGAGGAGCGAATTTTGATTATTCTGATCGATCTCGCGCTGCAGCTTTTGGCAGAGCGAGGGGAACGAGGACATCCGTTTGATCAAATCTTCGTGGCTGGGGGCATCCCCATGGATTTCGCGCTTTTCCGCGCCATAAAGGGCGGATAATTTTTCCGGGGAATAATCGTCGCCGGTCACGTTTAAAATGTATCCGGCAAGACCGGTATCCATGACGCAGCGGCGCACGTTTGCGCTTCGGGCGTCGGCCCAGCGGCAGAGGAACTTGAGATCGTCGCAGAGCTTCGGGCAGTCCGAGGCGAGGAATTTCACGAGGGCGCTCTCAAAGAAGAGACCGCCGTTCTCAAAAAGATAGATCTTTTCACCGTCGGAGAGCGCTGCGGCCGTGAGGTCGTCGCCCTCCGCCTCCGGCAGGAGATAGGCACGCTCCCATGTTTCGCAATCCGCGAGCACCGCGGCCTCCGCGGCGGAAAGTTTCATCGGCGCCGCCTCTTCCTCATGCTCAAGGGGCTTTTTCGGCACCTTGGCGGGATCGAGCCCAAGCTTCTGCGGCATCTTATACATCTCAAGCTTCGCAAGCAGAGAGCAGGCGGCGGCTTCGTCCGGTTCCCCGCGGGTGTAGCCGGCCGGATCGAGCGGGATGGGCGCGTCCGTGGCGATCGTGCCGAGCGTGCGGCTCAGGTAGGCGCTCTCTCTGCCCTCCTCAAGCTTTTTGAGGACGCCGGGCTTGATTTCGAGGGCCGAAAGGTCCTTATAAATATTGTCGACGGAGCCGTATTTCGCAACGAGATCGAGGGCGGTCTTCTCGCCGACGCCGGGCACGCCGGGGATGTTGTCGGAGGGGTCGCCCATCAGCGCCTTGACCTCGATCAACTGCTTCGGCTGCACGCCGTAGGCTTCAAGAATCTCCGCCCGGCCCATCAGCGTCGAGACCGGCGCGCCCATCTTGGTGGAGGCGAGCCGGACGCTCACTTTATCGGTGACGAGTTGAAGGGAATCGCGGTCCCCGGTGGAGATCACGCACTCCCAGCCGGCCTTTTCGCAGGCGTCGGCGAGCGTGCCGAGGATGTCGTCCGCCTCGAAGCCCGGCGACTCGAGGATCGGGTAGCCGAGATCCCGCAGCAGCTCCTTAATCAAAGGAAACTGGGCGGTCAGCTCATCCGGGGCCTTGTGGCGGCCGGCCTTGTACGCGTCATAAATTTTATGCCGGAAGGTCGGCCCGTGCATGTCGAATGCAAAGACGACGGCGTCCGGGCGCACTTCAGAGATAGTGGCCAGAAAAATGTTGAGGAAGCCGTAGACCGCGTTGGTGTAGAATCCGCTCCGGGTCGTGAGGAGCTTGATGCCGTAGAACGCGCGGTTCATGATGCTGTTGGAATCCACCGCCAGAAGTTTCATCGCGCCGTTTCCTTTCCATAAGTTTCATGAAGATATTATAGCATAAAGAAATCCCTTCTGCTATAATTGACAGAGAGAATTGTTTCAGATCAGAGAAAGGTTGTCCGGAATGAAAAAAAGATGCTTCGCCCTGCTGCTCGCCCTGCTGATGACGCTCTGCTCGTGCTCCCTGTTTGAGGAAGAGCCGGACGTGATCTCCTCGGAGGGCGAGCTGACCGTCTCCCCGGCCCCGGAGAGTTCCGCGGCGGAGTCCTCTTCCGCGGCAGAGTCCCTGCCGGAGCTCTCTTCGGAGGAATCATCCTCCGCGGCGGAGCCTTCCGCGGAGTCTTCCGCCGTTTCGCAGGAGCCGGTCGCGGCGCCGGAGCTTCTTCTCTCCTCCGATTCCACCGCACAGGGCAGCTACTTTGTTGCGGAGCTCCTCCATTATGCCGGGGAGGAAGGACCCGTCTACACCGATCCGTTCGGTTACGAGCGGCAGTTCTTCGCCTATGAGGACCGGTGGCTCTCGATTGTTCCGGTCAAATGCGCGGCGGAGATCGGGAGCTATGTGCTCTCGGTCCGGGCCGGGGATGCCGTCTGCGAGGCGGCCTTCTCCATCACGGAGACGAAGTTCGCCTATCAGTATCTCGAAGTTTCGGACGAGGTGGCGGACGAGACGCTCAACAATCAGGCGGCCTCCGACGAATATTACGCGGTCATCGATTCGCTGCGGGACACGGCCTCGCCGGAGGTTCTGTGGGACGGCACGTTCATGAATCCGCTCGGCAAGACGCCCTACAAGGTTACGACCAGCTTCGGCCTCTGGCGCGATTACAGCACCGGCGCCTCGGAGCGCCACAACGGCATCGACATGGCCTGCCCCGCCGGCACGCCGGTCTATGCCTCCGGCGCGGGGGTTGTGCTCTACGCGGGATTTCTTCAGCTTACGGGCAATACCGTGCTCATTGAGCACGGCCTCGGCGTCAAGACATGGTATTACCATATGCGGGCGCTTTATGTCGAAACCGGTGATACGGTGGCGCGCGGCGAGCAGATCGGCGAGGTCGGCACCACCGGCCTTTCCACCGGCAATCACCTGCATTTCGCCATCTCGGTCGGCCGCGTCTATACGGATCCGTTCGGCCTGCTCGGCTCGGCTCCGGATCTTTCGTTTTAGGCGTTGGGAGACAGCGCTTTTTGCCTGAAGCTTTTGTTTTAAGGTATCCGGAACCGGTGTCCTGTGGCCTCAGGCCGCCGTTCGGCCTGCTCGGCTCGGCTCCGGATCTCTTGTTTTAGGCGTTGGGAGACGGTGGGCCTGTCTTCTCCCACTTGGGGGCGCTTTGCCGCGGCCTTTCAGAGAACCCCACCTGATCTTTCTTTCTCAATTTTGGGCTGCCGGTTTCCCTCTTCGTTTTTAGGGGGCCGCCGTCCTTATCCGATTCTTTGTTTTTGAAGGAGGGCCGCAGATGAAGCTCGGCAGCCTCGAATTACCAAAAACCGCGGCTCTCGCCCCGATGGCGGGCGTCGCGGATCGCGCGATGCGGGAACTCTGCCGCGAGATGGGCGCCTGCTGGGAGGTCTGCGAGATGACCTCCTCCAAGGGGCTCACCTGCGGCAGCAGAAAGACCGCGGAGCTTCTGGAGATCACCGAAAAGGAGCGCCCCGCCGCGGTGCAGATCTTCGGCAGCGAGCCGGAGGTGATGGCAGAGGCCGCGCAGATGGCGATGGAATTTCACCCCGACGCCATCGATATCAACTTCGGCTGCCCGGCGCCCAAGATCGCCGGCAGCGGCGGCGGCAGCGCCCTGATGAGGGACCCGGAGCTCGCCGGCAGGATCGTGCGCGCGGTGGCGGATGCGGTGCCGGTGCCGGTCACGGTTAAATTCCGTGCCGGCTGGGATGAAGAAAACCGGAACGCCGTGGAATTCGCGAGAATCTGCGAGGCAAACGGCGCCGCCGCGCTGACCGTACACGGCCGCACGCGGATGCAGATGTACGCGCCGCCGGTGGACCGCGGGATCATCCGGCAGGTCGTGGAGGCCGTCTCGGTGCCGGTCATCGGCAACGGGGACGTGGATTCGCCGGAGGCCGCGAAGCAGATGTACGACGAGACGGGCTGTGCGCTCGTCATGGTCGGAAGGGCCGCGCTCGGCAACCCCTGGATCTTCCGCCGGATCGAACGCTACCTCCGGGACGGCACGCTGCTCCCGGAGCCCACGCCGGAGGAGCGGATGGAGATGCTGCTGCGCCATTCACGGCTGCTCTGCGCCTACAAGGGCACTTATATCGGTATGAGGGAGACGCGCAAGCACGCCGCCTGGTACATAAAAGGCATGCCCGGCGCGGCCTCATTCCGCCGGGAGTGCGGCGAACTCTCCACGCCGGAGGATCTCGGGCGGCTCGCCGAAGAGGTCCTAACCGGTGCCCGGTGAGGCGGAATCTACTGCCCGTAAATGGGAATATATGGGTATATGCATCAAGACAAAATGAATATTCCGGTGCTCCGTGCATCAAAAAATGGACGGGCATGCATGACTTCCATTTTGTGGAAACTTGTCGAAATGCATACCCCAAAGTATGAAAAAACGGCTTTCCACCGAGAACAAATGTACAAATCCATATTTTAAGCCGTTTGGTGGATGAATCGGTGGAAAATGTTGAAAACCACCGTTTGCAGCCTCAAATGAGGCAAAAAAGTTGGGTTTTCCACAGACATATAGTTGAAAAGGTTGAAAAGTGCTCAGAAATTCCTGATTTTTAAGCGAACGAGCACTTCCAAAAAGCGATAAATTCCAGCATTTGGAAGTGGAAAACGACATTTCGAGCACCGTTTCGACAGGAACGATTTGATGATCAGCGGGGGGAACGGAATGAATTTTTCAGCGCCGATGGAACTGTATATCCACGTTCCGTTCTGCGTCAAAAAATGCAGCTATTGTGACTTTTATTCATTTTCAGCTGCGGAGGATATTTTCCAAAATTATACCAATCGCATTTGCGGGGCCGTTGAGCACTACCTGCGAAAGGCGCCGCGGCCTGTGGCTTCGGTCTATTTCGGCGGCGGCACCCCGACGCTGCTCGGCGCGCGGCGGCTCGCCCGAATCCTTGAGACGGCGAGGGCCTGCGCCCCGTTTCTGCCGGAGGCGGAGATCACCGCCGAGACGAACCCCGGCATCGAAGCCGACTTCGCGGAGCTTCGGCAGGCGGGCTTCAACCGGCTCTCCGTCGGCCTGCAGTCCGCGGAGCAAAACGAGCTCACGGCGCTCGGGCGGATTCACACCGCCGCGGATGCGGAGGAGACGTTCCGCCGGGCGCGGGAAGCCGGTTTCAACAATCTTTCTTTGGATATCATGCTGGGCATCCCGGATCAGACGGAGGAATCCCTGCTCCGGACGCTCGCTTTCTGCGGCCGTCTCTCGCCGGAGCACGTCTCGGCCTATCTGCTGAAGATCGAGGAGGGCACGCCGCTCGCCTCCTCCCCGCTGCGGGAGCGCTGTGCGGATCCGGATACGGCCGCCGCGCTCTATGAGACCGCCGCGGAGAAGCTCGCGGAGCTCGGCTATCGGCGGTATGAGATCTCCAATTTCGCAAGGCCCGGTTTTGAATCAAAGCACAACCTCGGCTACTGGCTCGGCACGGATTACCTCGGGCTCGGGCCGTCCGCCCATTCGCTGATGGAGGGCCGCCGCTTTTATTTTGAAAGAAGCTATCGGGATTTTATGGAGAAGGATTTCCCGGAGGCCGAGATTGAAGAGGATGCCGGAGGCGGGCCTGCCGGCGGAGATCCATCCGCCGGAATACCGGTTGGCGGGTGGGAGGAGTTCGCGATGCTGCGGTTGCGGCTGGAGCGGGGCCTTTCCCTCGCGGAGCTTTCGGAGCGTTTTCCCGAAGCGCCCGCCGGGGAGATCGCAAAGCGGGCGGAGCCTCTTGCGGCGCACGGGCTCTGCATATGTGAAAGCGATATCGTGCGGCTCACGACAAAGGGCTTTCTGCTCTCGAACCCGGTGACGGCGGAGCTGCTGTACGGGGACTGAGCTTGAGCGGCCGACCAAAGGGCGCATAGGGCCGGGAGAGGGATTCTTCACGGCGCACGGGCTCTGCATCCATGAAAGCGATATCGTGCGGCTCACGACAAAGGGCTTTCTGCTCTCAAACCCGGCGGGAGCTGCTTTATAAGAAAGAAACGGAGGCGCGGCATGGAACGGAAGCTGCTGACCAAGCGGGATGCGCTGCTGGTGATCCTCGTGATCCTGGCGGCGGGCACGGTGCTGCTGGCGCGGAGGTATGCGCCGGCGGGGCAATATCCGGTGGCGGTGGTGACCGTCGGCAGTGAGGAGATTCTGCGGATCGACCTCGCGGAGGCGCAGGACGGCATCGTGGAATTGGGTGAGCCGGATGTGCGGCTCAAAATCGAGGATCATCAGATCCGTTTTTACGAGGCGAGCTGCCCCGATAAAATCTGTGAAAACACCGGCTGGCTCTCCAAGGCCGGCGATACGGCGGTCTGCATGCCGTACCGCACGGCGGTGAAGCTGGTCGAACCATAAGGAGGACATCATGAACGGAATCGGAAGATATGGGAACCGGAGATCGAAGGCGCCGCTTTTTGTGACGCTGGGGTGCGTGCTGCTGCTGGCTGGGGTTCTGGCCGTCTGGCTGCTGCCCGCCGCCGAGGGGCTTCGCGGCCGCATCGCCGGAATTTTCGGGTGGGGCGGAATCCAATCCGGCGAGGAGGGGCTCTCGCAGGAGGAGACGCTCTCCGACGAGCTGATCTGGCAGAGCGCCGCCGCCGCGGAGAATGACCGCACCGCCGTCTTCACGACGGACGCGGGCACCTTTTCGGTCAAGCTTCAGCCCGGCAGCGCGGCGGCCGAGGAATTTGCCGCGTTGGCGCAGGAGGGCGCCTTCGACGGCATGACGATCGCGCGCAGCGTGAAGGAGAGCTATCTTCAGACCTCCGTCGTCTCCGGCAGCCTTACGGCAGAGGAGACCGGCCTCGCCCCGATCTGCGGCGCGGCGGGCTTCGTCTCGGAGGACGGGGAGCTCTCCCTGTTCTTCGTCACGGCGGATTCCCTTTCCGCCGAATCCACCGCGTTCCTGAGCGATCATGGCGTCGGCGCGCCGGTGACGCAGCTCTATGCCGACCGGGGCGGAGTTCCGGAGCTTTCCGGCGCCGGCACCGTCTTCGGGCAGGTCGTCTCCGGGGAGTTTCTGCTCAGGACGACGGCGGCGGCCGAAACCTCCGGCTGGACGGCGGGCTACGCGCTCACCGCTCCGGTGACGATCACTTCCGTCGAAATCGTGGAGCCGGTTCTTCCTGAGGACGCCTCCTCCGAATAAATTTTGAAGACGGCCGCGGAGAGAGGGCAGCCGCGGAGCCGCCGGACCGCTTCCCGCGGAAATTTTTATAAAAAAAACCGAGGAAAAAGCCTCCTCCGCGCCGACGCGGGAAAAAACTGCGGGCCGGACGGATTGACTTGCGGAGATTTTTCATATAATATGATAGCGACAAAACTGTTTTCAATAAGGAAAGGGAAAAAAGCATGAGCGACGAAAACGAGAAAGAACTCGCGACCCCGGAAGAAGAGACGGAAGAAAACGAAGACGAGTACGGCCCGGATATCCTGACCCTCGTCGATGACGACGGCGTGGAGCATGAGTTCGAGGTCGTCGATACGCTCAACACGGATGAGAACGAGTACTTTGCCCTGATCCCGACCGAGGACGCCGAAAACGTCTCCGACGAGGACGGCCAGCTGGTGATCCTCAAGGTCGTGCAGGAAAACGATGAGGAATTCCTGGAGCCGATCGAGGACGAGGACGAATTCAACCAGATCTCCGAGATCTTCATGGATCGCCTCGAGGAATACTACGATTTTGCAGACGACGAAGAAGAGGATTCCGAAAAGAAATAAGCAGCCATCATTTCAAAACGAAACGCACCCTGCCTTGCACGAGAACTTGCCCCTTATTCTAATCCAACAGAAATTGAAAAGGGAGCCGATCTCCGGCTGCGGAGACGCATGCCCTCATTTATGAGGGAGCGCGAAGCATCTGGGCCGACTTACCCACCCTGTCACAAGACGGGTTTCAATCCGGGGCTCTTCGACAAGGCGGGGTCATTTTGTTGTTTTTTGACGCAAATGGAAAGGAGCGGGGCGCGTTGGATTGGACGGAACGCACGGAACGCCTGATTGGGAGCGAAAACATAGCGAAGCTGCGGGGCGCGAGGGTCGCGCTGCTGGGACTCGGCGGCGTCGGCGGGACCTGCGCGGAGGCGCTGTGCCGGGCCGGGGTCGGCCATCTGCTGCTGATCGACGGCGACGCGGTGGAAGATTCCAACCGCAACCGCCAGATCTTCGCCACGGTCTCCGCCGTCGGGATGCGCAAGGTCGACGCCGCGGAAAAACGGCTGCACGGGATTGTGCCGGAAGCGGACCTCACGCTCGCCGACGAGTTTCTCCTGCCGGAGAACAGCGCGTTCCTTTTCGACTGGAAGCCCGATTACGTCGTGGACGCGATCGACACCGTGACGGCAAAGCTCTTTCTTGCGAAGGAGTGCGCCGCGCGGGGCATTCCGCTCGCCATGTGCCTCGGCACCGGCAACCGGCTCCATCCGGAGCTGCTCCGCATCGGCGATCTCTCCGAGACCGCCGGCTCGGGCTGCCCGCTCGCGCGGGTCATGCGCCGGGAGCTGCGGAAGGCCGGCATCGAGCACCTGACCGTCCTTTACAGCATGGAGGAGCCGGCCAAGGCCCACTTCGACGGGGAGAACGGCCGCCATCCCCCGGGCAGCATCTCGTTCGTGCCGCCCGCCGCGGGGTATTTCCTCGCCGGGAAATGCGTGCGCGACCTGATCGGCGCGGAGTGATTTTAAAAGAGAAAAGGGCCCGGTTCCGGGGAGGGCATCTCCGGGGCCGGGCCTTATTTTTTGCCTGATCGTCGGGCTTGGGTTTTCCGCATGCCGACGCCTGCCCGTGACCTTCCCCTTCGACTCAGCGCCGGATTTTTCGGCCGCCGATGCCGGGCGATCTATACGCGGAGATCCTGTCCGGAGGTGGCAATTTTTTTCAGGCGGCCTGCTTATGCGGCTCCGTCTTGCTCCGCCCGAAAAGCTGCT
>CAYMNV010000010.1:0-6271 GCA_964391915.1 uncultured Oscillospiraceae bacterium | reverse complement strand
TTTTTTCAGGCGGCCTGCTTATGCGGCTCCGTCTTGCTCCGCCCGAAAAGCTGCTGCAGGCCGAGGATCAGCAGAAAGACCGCGAACCCGTCCCGCAGGCGCTCCGGCCCGAGCAGGCCCGAAATCCAGAACCCGATGAGCACGGCGGGCAGCCCGGCAAGGATGCAGAGCGCCGCCGCCTTCCAGCGGATGTAGCCGCCCCGGCCGTGCAGGATCAGCGAGACAACGGAGCAGCCGAGAAAAAACAGCAGGTTGATGCCCTGGGCGGCGGGCTGATCGTATCCGGCGCAGGCAGTCAGATAGAGGATCAGCACGGTTCCGCCGCCGAGCCCCATCGCGCCCGCCGCGCCGGAGAGGAACGCGGCCAGAAAGTCGCTCATCGCAGCAGCACCCGCAGCGCAAAATAAATCATGAAGGCGCCCAGCGCCCTTTGCAGCAGCCGGGAGGGCAGCCGCCGGAAGAGGAGCGCCCCGCCCGCCGCGCCGAGAATTCCGCCCGGCAGAAACGCCGCCGCCTCCCCGAAGGAGAACCGGCCGCCGCCGAGGTAGAGCAGCGCGCTCACCGCCGAGAGGCTCGCCGTCAGCGCGAGGGCGGTGGCGTGCGCCTCCTTGACGGAGAGGCCGCCCTTTTCGAGCGCCGGCACCGCCACAAGTCCTCCGCCCGCGCCAAAAAATCCGTTGAGCACGCCGGCCGCCGCTCCGGAGAGCAGGGCGGCTCCTTTTTTGAGCACGGCGCATTCCTCCTTTTTTAAACGATGGATTTCGATGCGGTTAGTTTCCCCGGGACGCGCGCAAATATCATCTTCCCCGGCGGTTTGGCCGCGCCGGCGATGAAAAGCCGCCGGGTGCGGTATGAAAAAATGAGCACCGGCTTCGGCCTTTTCAAAATTTTTATGTGTCCCGAGGGATTTCTTTGCTGCGGGCGGTTCGGCAATGCTTTTCCGGCCGTTTTCCGCGCAGGATACATGTTTTTTAAAAAAAGCGGAAAACTACCACCGGAAACAACCAGAAAAGGAGGCTTGCCCTTGCCCGTTTCTCCCGAAGAATATAAAAAACTCAATGAAAAAGCGTCCCCGCCGACCAAGGAGCTCCGCAACCTCAGCGGCGCGTTTCTGATCGGCGGTGCAATCTGCTGCATTGGCCAGGCGCTGGTCAACCTCTACCTCCGGGCCGGGCTGGATAAGGAGCTCGCCGGAACCGCCTGCTCCGTCACGCTGATCCTGCTTTCCGCCATCCTGACCGGCTTCGGCGTCTACGACGACCTTGCGAAGTTCGGCGGCGGCGGAACGCTCGTGCCGATCACGGGTTTTGCCAACGCGGTTGTCTCGCCGGCCATGGAATTTAAAAGCGAGGGCTGGATTCTCGGCCTCGGCGCCAAGATGTTCACGATCGCGGGGCCGGTCATCGTCTACGGGATCTGTGCCAGCGCGGTCTACGGCCTCTTCCTCTTGCTGTTCGGTTCGGCATGAAAAAAACCGCGCGGAAAAACCGCGCGGCTTTTTTATGATTGGCCGACGGAGCCCGTCCGGCTCCGCAGATGTGTTTTTATAAAAGTCGTTCCGGTCCCGCCCGGAGCGGTCCGCAGCCGGCTGCGGCGAAAAGAAGGCGAATGCCCGTCTTTTTCTATTTTTCCGAAAACCGGTTATCCCGGCACGGATTCGGCGGCCTCTTTGCGGCTCAGTATCCGTAGACCTTTTTTTGTTTCATCAGCAGCGGGATGGTGATGAGGCAGGCGGTCAGGAATTCCGCGGCGACGATGGCCGCCCAGACGCCGTCAAGACCGAAGATCTGCGGCAGAAGCAGGATCATGCCGGCCTGAAACACCATCGTGCGGAGAAACGAGATCAGCGCGGAGAGTTTGCCGTTGCTGAGCGCCGTGAAGAAGGACGAGCCGAAGATGTTGACCCAGAAGATCAGGTAGACCGGCGCGTAGGCCCGGAAGCCGTAGGCGGTCATCTCACGGAGAGACGGATTCGCAGAGACAAAGAGTCCCGCGGCCATGTCGGCGAGCAGCTCGGCGGTTACCGTGATACAAAGCCCGGCGGTGAGAAGAATGACCAGGCATTTCCGAAAGACGTTGTGCAGTTCCTCATGGTTCTGCGCGCCGTAGTGGTAGCCGACGACCGGAGCCGCGCCCATGCAGAAGCCCAGAGCGGCCGATGCGAAGGCGAAGTCGACGTACATGATGACCGTAATCGCCGCGACGCCGTCCTCGCCGATGAAGCGCATCATCTGCAAATTGAGCAGAAACATGACGAGCGAGGCCGAGAGGCTGCTCACCATTTCGGAGGAACCGTTGGTGCAGCTTTTAAGCAAAATCTTCGGGTAGAACTCCGTCTTTGTGAGGCGCAGCAGGCTGTCGTTCGGCAGGAGGAAATAGATAAGCGGCACGATGCTCCCGACCGCGCAGCCGATGATATTGGACCACGCGGCGCCGGCGATTCCCCAATCCCACACATAGATGAAAAGATAATCGAGGGCGATGTCGGTGAGGCCGGCGGCCACGGTCAGCCAGAGGCCGATCTTCGGTTTTTCCGCGACGATCAGGAAGGACTGAAACATCACCTGAAGCATAAACAGAACGTTCCCGTACATCTGGATCGTGCCGTAGGCCACGCAGTCCTCGATCAGCAGGTCGCTCGCGCCCAGCAGGTAGGCGATCGGCCGCATGAAGAGAATGGAGACGGAGGAGACGATTCCGGAAAGCGCGATCACGGCAAAGACCAGCATGGTAAAGTACCGTCGGGCAAGCGCCGGATTCCCCTCGCCGAGCGTCTTGGCGACGATGGCGCTGCCGCCGGTGCCGAGCATGAAGCCGAAGGAAGAGGCGATCATGCACAGCGGCAACATGATGTTGATGGCGGAGAGCGCGTTGCTGCTGACGCAGTTGGAGACGAAGGCGCCGTCCGCGATGCTGTAGAGCGAGGTGAATACCATCATCACAATCGACGGCAGCGTAAAACGGAGCAGGCGGCGGTAGGTAAAATGGTCGGAAAGCTGAATTCTCATGAGTTCCCTTTCTGTCAGAAAATATACGACAATGCATATCGTCACACAATATAAATTATTTGTCAAGGGGAATCTGTCCGCCGCAACCGGACGGTTTTCCCGCTCTTTTCCGGCGCGGTTCCCGGAAGACAGGGAAAAAATCCTGTGGGGCGGCGTTTTTTTCCCAAAAAGCCGCGGGCATGGGCACAGGTTCCGGCCCGGGAAAATCCCGTGTTTTTGCGCGGGGGTTTTGCCGGAGAGCGGCGGGTTCCTTTTTGGGCGGCTGTTCATTCGGTTCCGATTTGGTGCCTGCCCGCGGCCTTCGCCCTCGCCTCCGCGCCCGGCGGAAGGATTCCCTGATAATTTTCTTCCCGGCGGAAAAACTAACGGGTGAAACATAAGCGGAAATGATGGAGGAATGCGCAATGGCATATAAAATCGGGAAGGACACGCTGGTGACGCCCTCCTGCCCGGCGGTGCTTTCCACGGCGGCGGTCGGCTCCCAAAAGGAGGGCGAAGGCCCGCTTGGCAAGGAATTCGACCTGATCGAGGAGGATTCCCGCTTTGGGCAGGAGACTTGGGAAAAGGCGGAGAGCAAGATGCAGGAGCTTGCCTGCAAGATCGCTTTGGGCAAGGTGAATCGGAAGATGTCCGGCATGGATTTCATCTTCGCGGGCGACCTGCTCAACCAGTGCATCGCGTCGGCCTACGGGGCAAGGAGCTCCGGCGTGCCCTTCATCGGGCTCTACGGCGCGTGCTCCACCTTTACGGAGGCGCTCGCGCTCTCCGCGGTGTTTGTGGATGCCGGCGCGGGCAAAAACGTGTTCGCGGTGGCCTCTTCCCATTTCTGCTCCGCCGAGCGGCAGTACCGCTTTCCGCTCGAATACGGCGGGCAGAGGCCCCCGACCGCCCAGTGGACGGCGACGGCGGCGGGCGCGGCGATCGTCTCCGCCGAAAGAAAGCCGCCTTTCATTCAGGCGGTCTGCTTCGGCAGGATTCAGGATCTCGGCATCAGCGACCAAAATAACATGGGCGCGGCGATGGCCCCGGCGGCGGCCTCCACGATTAAGACGTTTCTTGAGGATACCGGCACGCAGCCGGAGAATTTCGATCTGATCCTGACCGGGGATCTCGGCATGGTCGGCTCGGATCTGCTCGATCAGATCCTCCGGAAAGATGGAATCGACCTCGCGGGCCGGCATCAGGACTGCGGCCTCCTGCTCTACGACCGGGAGCGGCAGCAGGTTGAGGCCGGCGCCTCCGGGTGCGGATGCGCGGCCTCGGTGGCATCGTGCCATCTGCTTCCGCGCATGGAGAAAGGCGAGGGCCCCCGCAGCGCGCTGCTGATCGCAACCGGCGCCCTGCTCAGCCCCACGAGCATCCAGCAAGGCGAGACGATTCCGGGCGTCGCCCATCTCGTCTGTTTCACCGCCGAGGAAAGGAGGCTTTTCTGATGGAATATGTACGGGCCTTTTTGGTCGGCGGCATCATTTGCGCGATCGGGCAGATCTTCATCGACCGCACGAAGCTGACTCCGGCGCGGATCCTCGTCGGCAACGTCGTGACGGGCGTGTTCCTCTCCGCCATCGGCATCTACGAGCCCTTCGCAAAATTCGCGGGGGCCGGCGCGACCGTGCCGCTGACCGGTTTCGGTCACCTGTTGGCGAAGGGTGTGAAGGAGGCAGTCGCAGAGAAGGGCCTTCTGGGCATCTTTTCGGGCGGCTTGACGGCCTCCTCCGCCGGCATCGCGGCGTCGATTCTCTTCGGCATGGCGATCGCTCTGCTCTTTCAGCCAAGAGATAAATAGATCCGGGCATCTTTTCGGGCGGCTTGACGGCCTCCTCAGAAAAAAATCCGGGCAAAAAGAAACGCCCCTGCTTTTTGCGGCAGAGGCGAAGCTTCTTTTACGTAGTTTCAGTTGGCGTTGGCAGCGTTGAGCTTGCGGGCCAGCGCGGATTTTCTTCTCGCAGCAGTGTTTTTATGAAGAACACCTTTCGCACAGGCCTGGTCGACGCGCTTGACAGCAAGACGGACCACATCTTCACGGTCTTCCGTACCGGTGGAGCAGGCGAGCTCGGCTTTCTTAATATTGGTTTTCAGGTTCGTGCGGATCGCTTTATTGCGTTCAGCCTTGACAGCGGTCACCTTAACTCTTTTTTTGGCGGATTTAATGTTGGGCATCAGTACACCTCCTTCTCTACCGGATACATTCACAAATAGACATCATACACGATAAGACCGGTTCTGTCAAGTGGAATTTTCCTTATTAACAGTAGAAATCTCCCGCGGAAAGGCGGGTCTGGAGGCGATTTTTTGCTTCGGAGAAGCGATCTTGCGCTGGAAAATCTGCCCGAATCCGGCGGCGTGCCCGGCATCCTGAGCAGCGGGTACCGGCGGTTCGGCACCGCAGTGACGAAGGTGACGGTGGAGGGGCAGCCGGCATCCGAAACCGCCGGAAAACCGGAGGGCTGCTATGTCACGATCGAGACCGGCGCCTTCGGGGACCCCGGATGCAGCCGCGAGGGAGAGATCCGGGCGGCGGCGGCGGAGATCCGCAAGCTTTTGCCGGAGCAGGGCACGGTGCTGGTCGTCGGGCTCGGAAACGGCGAGCTGACGCCGGATTCCCTCGGCCCGCAGACGGTGCGGCGGATTCTTGCGACGAGGGGCATGTCCGAGGATATAAAAAACCTATTTGGAGGCAAGCTGCGCCCGGTCGCGGCGATGGTCACCGACGTCTCCGGCAGAACCGGCATGGAGGCCTCCGAGCTGATCGCCGCCGTCGTGGAGAGCATCCGCCCGGCCGCGGTGATCGCGGTGGATTCCCTCGCGGCGCGGGATGCCCGGCGGCTGGGGCGCACCATCCAAATTTCCGACAGTGGCATCGTCCCAGGCTCGGGCGTCTCCGGCAGCGGCAGGGAGATCTCGGAGCGCACCATCGGCGTGCCGGTCGTGACGGTGGGCGTGCCGACCGTGGCGGACTGCGAATCGGAGGGGCTCCGCCTCTCGCTGACGCCGCGCGACATCGATATTCTGGTCCGCCGCGCGGCCGCAACCGTTGCGGATGCCGTCAACCTCGCACTGCAGCCCGTGCTCACCCTCGCCGACCTGCGCGGGATTATCGAAGGATAACAAGGGCGCAAAAACAGCCGCCGCGGGAATTTCGGGCTGCCCGGCAGGTTTCCGGCACTATTTTTTATGTGCCTGTGATCTGCCGAAAGCCGCCGGGGGCAGCGGTGTCATCGACTTTAACCATACGTCTCTCCCGAGTTTGCCCCGGGCGGCGG
>CAYMNV010000009.1:14472-62579 GCA_964391915.1 uncultured Oscillospiraceae bacterium | reverse complement strand
ATGGTGGTGCCGTCGTCGGAAGGCTGAGCGAAAGCAGTGACGCCCAGAGCAAGGGTCATGATCAGAGCAAGCGCAAGAGCAAGTACTTTCTTCATAATCGTCTTCTCCCATTCTTTTTCTTTTTCACACGCATCAAAAATGTGCTCCCCGTCACATCTTTTGAGTTCCTTCATATTGTAACATAATTGTAACTTTTGTCAAGTTTTTTCTATAAAATATTCCAGTTTTTTGCATAATTTTTATGCGCGGTTTCCCATGGCGCCGGCCGGAGGCATTCCGCCGAAAAAGGCCATAAAAAAAGAACGGCCGTTCCGAATATAAAAAAGAACGGACCCTTACGGATCCGTTCTTTATGGGAATCGGGATGATTACGCCTGGGTGGCGTAGGTCAGGATGAAGTAGCCTTTGTCGGGGCTGTAGTCGACGGTGGCGATTTCGCTTCCGCAAAGAGCAATGTTCTTGTAGAAGTAAACCGGAGCGACGGCCCAGTTCTGATGGAGGACTTCCTCGGCCTGATAGAGCAGTTCGGAGCGGGCGGCCGGATCGGTCTCGGTGTAGGAGGCGGCGATCAGGGCGTCGTAATCCGCGTTGGAGAAGCGGGCATAGTTGTTGCCGTCGATCTCGGAAGTCTGCCACATGTCGAGCCAGTTGATCGGATCGTTGAAGTCCTGAATCCAACCGTGACGGGCAACATCAAACTCACCCTTGGAACGGATATCCAGGAAGACGTTCCAGTCCATGTTGGCGAGCTGGGTCTTGACGCCAAGCTTCTCGCTCCAGGTCTGGGTGATGACTTCGGCGATCTTCTGGTGGGCGTCGTTGGTGTTGAAAGCGTATTCAATGGTCGGAAGGCCCTCGCCGTTCGGATAGCCGGCTTCGGCAAGGAGTTCCTGCGCCTGAGTAACGTTCGCATCAAAGGCGGTGGCATCGTACCAAGCCGGGGCGTTGTCGCGGAACATGCTGCCGTTGCCGTCGGCAGTGCCGACAGGAATCCAACCGGTGGCCGGGACAGAACCGTCCGCTTTGACGCTGTCGGTGATGAACTGACGGTCGATCGCAAGGGTCAGAGCTTCACGGACTTTCGGGTCCGTAATCTTCTCGCAGTTGAAGACGACGCAGTAAGTGCCGACGTAGTCAACGGTGAGGGCGGTGCCGGCAGCGATCAGGTTCGCGGTCTCGTCAACCGGAGTTTGATCGAGGAAGTCGATGTCGCCGGACTGCCATGCGGCATACTTCGCGTTTTCGTCATCCATCAGCTTCCAGGTCAGGGAGTCAAGGGTGATGTTGGCGCGGTCATAATACTTTTCGTTCGGGACCATGGTGATGTGGTCGTCGTGGACCCACTCGCTGATGACCATCGGGCCGTTGGAAATGAAGGTCGTCGGATCCTGAGTCCAGGTATCCGGGGCGGCCTCGACGATATCCTCACGGAGCGGCATGGTGCAGCCGAAGGCGCAGATCTCGATGAAGTACGCGGTCGGGCCGGTCAGGGTGATCTGAAGGGTCTTGTCGTCAAGGGCGACAATGCCAAGGGTCGTCAGATCGGTGGTCACGCCGGTACGGAGATCTTTGGCGCCGGCGACACAGTCAATGAAATAGGAATAGTCGGCGACGGTGGTCGGATTGACCAGTCTTCTCCAGCTGTAGACCCAGTCATTGGCGGTGACGGGCTGACCGTCGCTCCAATAAATGTCGTCACGGAGATGGAAGGTGTAGATGGTACCGGTCTCATCCACTTCATAGCTCTCGGCCTGGCCGGGGACAATGGAAGTGTAGCGGACTTTGTCGCCGATAACCGTGTTGCCTTCGACATAGCTGTATTTCATCAGGTTTTCGAACAGGTGGCTGGTATAGGTGCCGCCGTCAACAGAAGTGTTGAGGGTCGGATCCATATACTCAGGCTCGGAAGCGATGCAGGCCACAAGATTGAAGCCCTCTTCCGTCTCCTCAGCCGGCTGAGACTCGGACTCGGACGGGGTCTCCTCGGTCTTGCCGGAGCATCCCGCAAAAGCCATGATGATCATCAGGCTGGCAAGGATCAGCGCAATGATTTTCTTCATGAATTTTTTTCCTCCTTATCATAGTAGACAATGCTTTTTTTAAACCGGGTTTTCCCGATTATGTTAAAAAGTATATAATATATCTATATAAAATGCAAGGATAATTACAACACTGTTATCATTCCGGAAACAAAACCCGCCGCGGGATCTTTGGGCAATATCCGCGAAAAACCCCTGCAGCTTCCCGTTTTTTCACTATAAACAAAGCCCCGCCGGGAGGCGGGGCTTTGGGAAGAGGTCTGTGGTGCGCGGACAACCTGATGCGTTTCGGTCTGTCTCGTCTTTGACGCGGCTGCGGCTTTTTTGTCAGCCGCCGTTCTTTTCAAGCAGCCAGCAGGCCGCAAAATGGCCAGGCGCGTATTCCTTCCACGGCGGCATGGATTCCTCGCAGCATTTCATCGCGTACGGGCAGCGGGTGTGGAACCGGCAGCCGGTCGGCGGATCGACCGGGCTCGGAATGTCGCCCTCGAGCACGATCCTGCGGCGCGCGCGGCATTTATCCGGATCCGGGATCGGCACGGCGGAAAGCAGCGTTTTGGTATATGGATGGAGCGGGTTGCGGGAAAGCTCGTAGCTCTCCGCCAGCTCCACGAGGTTGCCGAGATACATGACGCCGATGCGGTTGGAGATGTGGCGGACGACCGAGATATCATGGGCGATAAACAGATAGGTCAGGCCCTTTTCCTTCTGCATGTCCTCCAGCATATTGACGACCTGGGACTGGATCGAGACGTCGAGCGCTGAAATCGGCTCGTCGCAGACGATGAAATCCGGCTGAACGGCCAGCGCCCTCGCGATGCCGACGCGCTGCTGCTGCCCGCCGGAGAACTCGTGCGGATAGCGGTTGGAGTGCTCGGTGTTGAGGCCGACCTCTTCGAGCAGCATCCGGATCATGTCGTCACGGTCCCGCCTGCTCGCGGCCAGATGGTGGATATCGATGGCCTCGCCGATGATCTCGCCGACCGTCATACGGGGGTCGAGCGACGCGGAGGGGTCCTGAAAGATCATTTGCATCCTGCGGCGGTAAGAAAGCATATCCGGATTGTTTTTGCTTGTGCCGTCAAAGATGACGCTGCCGTCGTAGGTGATTTTGCCGGAGGTGGGCTCGTAAAGACGGAGAACCGTGCGGCCGCAGGTGGTTTTCCCGCAGCCGGATTCCCCGACGAGGCCGAGCGTCTCGCCTTTGTTGATGGAGAAGGAGACATCCTCGACGGCTTGTACATATTTATATTTATTGAAACCCATCTTGATCGGGAAATACTTTTTCAGGTTTTCCACGACAAGGAGCTTTTTTTGCTCTTCAGCCATTCTGCTCCGCCTCCTTCCCTTCCACCGCGTCCTTCTGCAGCAGCCAGCAGGCGGCGATATGGCCGTTTTCACCGACCGGAATGAGCGGCGGCTTTCTGGTCAGGCAGATCTTCATGCAGTGCTCGCACCGCGGGCCGAACGAGCAGCCCGCCGGCGGATTCAGAAGGTCGACCGGGGTGCCCTCGATCGGGATCAGGCGCTCGTAGGATTCCGCGTCGATCTTCGGCATGGAATGAAGCAGCCCCAGCGTATAAGGATGGTGAGGACGGTAAAAGACATCTTCACAGGTGCCCTGTTCGATAATATGCCCGGCATACATAACGGAGACGCGGTCGCAGATCTCCGCGACGACACCGAGGTTGTGCGTAATAAAAATGATGGCCATGTGGGTCTTCTTCTGAAGATCCTTCATCAGCTCAAGGATCTGAGCCTGGATCGTGACGTCGAGGGCCGTAGTCGGCTCGTCGGCGATCAGGATCTTGGGGCTGCAGATCAGCGCCATCGCGATCATGACGCGCTGGCGCATGCCGCCGGAAAGCTCGTGCGGATACTGATCCACCCGCTTTTCGGCGTTGTTGATACCGACCAGTCCGAGCATCTCAATCGCCCTTTTCCGGGCCTCCGACTTGGAGATCTCCCTATGATGGCAGCGGAGCGCCTCGACCATCTGGTTACCCACCGTATAGACCGGATTGAGGCAGGTCATCGGGTTCTGGAAGATCATCGAGATCTGGTTGCCGCGGAAAGCACGCATTCGCCTTTTATCCCAGTCGAGGACGTTCTGCCCCTCAAACTTGATGGTTCCGCCGACGACCTTGCCCGGGCTCTGCAAAAGGCCGATGATGGAGTACGCCTCCACGGATTTGCCGGAACCGGATTCGCCGACGATGCCCATGACCTCGTCATAATTCAGGTCGTAAGAGATGCCGTCGACGGCTTTGACCTCGCCGACCGGCGTAAAGAAGGAGACCTTGAGGTCTTTTACTTCCAAAAGCTTTTCCGGCTTCTTTTCCGAGGTGCCGATGTTTTCCTTTTTTTCTTCTTCCATCTTTTGCACCTCCTTATTTTTTCAGACGCGGGTCAAGCGCGTCTCTCAGCCCATCGCCGAATAGGTTCAGGGAAAGAATCATGATACTTAAAACAACGGACGGGATGATCAACCGGTAGGCATAGGAATAGATGCCGCCGAGCCCGTCGGAAGCAAGGGAACCGAGGCTTGCGAGCGGAGCCGAAACGCCGAGCCCGAGGAAGGAAAGAAAGGATTCCAGGAAGATGGCGGACGGGATCTGCAGGCAGGTGGTGACGACGATCTGGCCGATGCAGTTCGGCAGAAGGTGACGCTTGATGATTCTCTTGTTGGAGGCGCCGAGGCACTGGGCGGCCATCACGAACTCCTGGCTCTTGAGCATGAGCACCTGGCCGCGGATGATGCGCGACATGCTCACCCAATAGAGAAGGGCAAACGTGATGAAAATACTGAACAGGCCGACGCCGATTCCGCTGAAGCTCTCGATCAGCGGGCTGGTTGAGGTATCGAACAAATCGGTCAGAGGATCCTTGAGCACGACCTGGAGCAGAAGGACGACGAGCACATCCGGAATCGAATAGATCAGCTCGACGATCCGCATCATAACGGCATCGACCTTTCCGCCGAGGAAGCCGCTGACGGAGCCGTAGATCGAGCCGATCACCAGAACGATCAGGGAGGCGGTGACGCCGACCGTCATGGAGATCCGCGCGCCGTACATCACGCGCACGAGAAGATCGCGGCCGAGGGTGTCGGTTCCGAAGACGTGCGGAAAGACCTTTTCTCCTGCGGCGGCGGCCTCAAGCTCCTTTTCGGAATAGGTCATCGGGGAGAGGTTCTCGGAGCCGCGGATCTGCTGAGAATAAGTATAAGGGACGAAAGAAGGCCCCATGAACGCAAAAAGAATGATGACGATGATCACGCCGAGCGCCACCATGGCGACCGTATTCCGTTTGAGGCGGCGCCAGGCATCCTGCCAATAGGACATGCGCTTTTTGATGACGACCATGCTGGCTTTTTCTTCCTGGCTGGCCGGCTCAAAATCGGCGGCGGTAAGGGGGCAGCCTGCATCCAGAACCGGATCGACATCCACCTGGAGGCTTCCGAGCCTAACTTTGCTTTTCGGCATGGATCATTCGCCTCCTTTCGTAAACGAAATCCGCGGATCCACGATCTTATAGGCGATATCCACAAGCAGATTCATGAAAATGATCAGTATGGAAAGGAAAATCGTGGTACCCATGATGATTGGGTAGTCGCGTGCGAGAATGCTCTGAATAAAGTAACGGCCGAGGCCCGGAATGCTGAAAACCGTCTCGACGACAAAGCCGCCGGTGACGGTGTAGGCGACCATCGGTCCGAGATAGGTGATGACCGGAATCAGGGAGTTGCGGAGCGCATGCTTGAAGATCAGCATCACGGGGGCGACGCCCTTGGCCTTGGCGGTGCGGATATAATCCTGGTTGATGACGTCCAGCATGCTCGAGCGCATGAGCCTTGCGATGTAGCACATCGGGTAGAAGCTCAGCGCAAAGCAGGGCATCAGGTAATTCTTCCAGCTGTCGAGGCCCATCGTGGGCAGAAGACTCAGCCGCACGCCGAAAACAATCAGCAGCACGGTGCAGACGACGAAGCTCGGGATTGCGACCCCGGCGGTGGTGATGATGCGAAGCAGGCTGTCGACCCATTTCCCTCGGTTATATGCCGCGATACACCCCAGAGGGATCCCGCAGACAATGGCGTTCAGAATCGCCCAGACGCCGACCCTGACGGAAACAGGGAATTTTTCAAAGATAATCTCCGCGACATCGCGGTTTTTCTGCATCTTAAGCGAGACGCCCATGTCGCCCTGCACAAAAGAGGTCAGATAGGTCCCCAGCTGCTGATACAGCGGCTTGTCCAGACCATATTTGGCCTCCAGGGCGGCAAGCACCTCCGGCGGCTGGCTTCTTTCGTCAAGGAACGGGCTCCCTGGAATTGCGTTCATCATCAAAAATGTAATGCATGCGATGACCACAACCGTCAGGAATGCCATTCCGACTCGTTTGAGAACATACTCTAACATTTCTTCACTTCCTGCCCTCCGCATTCGACGGAGTTATTGATATATAGTTCATTTTATATTTTTTTTATATGTGAGTCAAGGCATAGCCCGAAAAATGTCGTCCTTCGGGAAACAGAAAAGGCAGGAAAATCGAACCTTTTCCTGCCTTTTTGCATTATCTGGGAATCAGGAGCGCGGTTCCCGCCGCCGGAACGGAATCGGTGATCCCGTTCTCCTCGGCAATGCGCTCGGGTGCGCTCCGGTATTTCTTGGCGATCTGCCAGAGTGTCTCATCTCCTCCCGCATAATAAATGATCAGCGGCATCCGCTTCATACCCGGCGGAGTGCGCTCGCCGAACGTACAGTCCGTGACCGCCTCTGCGGAATTCAACAGGAAAATGCTTCCGTCCAGCACCAGCGAGAAGCGGATCTCCGCACCGCCCTCGGAGATTGAGGCCGACGCATTTTCCGCCGTCAGATCGACATCCGCGAGCGGCACCGTGCTCCCCGGCGGAAGATTCGTCCCGGCCTTCTGCTCGAACGTCTTTTCAAAATACTCCGGAACGCCGTCCTCATCCCGTGCAAGCATGCAGAATTTCGGCCTGGCCACGAGATTTCCGGCCTCGTCGCATTCCGGCGGCGGCCCCGGCTCCGCCCAGCAGGCGATCAGGCTCTTCGCGCTCTCCGGCAGCTCCGCCCGCTCCCGGACCTCCACGGTCTCCGCGACCGGGATCACCTTTCCGATCGTTTCGACCCGTTCCTTGCCGCAGGAGCAGTCGCATTCCGTGGAAAACATGTCGCAGACGATGTCGGTTTCGGTCTCACTGTAGGTGCGCGCAAAGGCGCCGATCTTGACCTCCAGCGTCATACCGCCGTCCTCCGCAATCGTCAGATCCGGCGGTGCGGCAAGGTACCGCGCATCGCAGGTCTGCGCCGCGGTGACACCGGGCGCGTCGATGATCTGGCTCACGGGGAAGGTATATTGGGAGGTAAGGACGCCTGGACCGTTCTCCCCTTCCTCCGGTGTCCAGAGCACGGAGACCGAGAGTTCACCCTTCGTGATGATCTTATCCGCAACCGTGCGGCACTCCGTGACCTTCGCGGCGGCGAAACTGCGAATGATGTTTCCGACCTTCGGTTTGCCCTCCTCCGGCGGGATCTCCTCCCGGAACGTAAAGCGCCGGTAAAATTCCCCCGAGATATTGACGAAAGGCAGCGCCCCGTGCAGCAGATGGACCTCTTTCCCCTCCACCGAGCCGAGCACCTCCTCGGGTGCCGTGATCAGCTCCGTGCAGCCCAGCGAGATATTCCCGGAGACTTCGATCCGCCGCTTGTTGAGTGCACGGCAGCGCACCTCCTTGGCGAGAACCTTCGCGCATACCGCCGCCGGCTCCTCCCCCTGCAAGGAGAGCGCCTTGGTGAACGGCACCTTCTGGCTCCAGCCGCAGAGTTTTCCTTCTTCGGAAAGATAACAGACCGCCGCCGTGACGGTGCCGGAAACCTCCGCCCCGCCCTGATTGCCGGACGGCGGCCCGAAAAACACTTCCGCCCCGCAGCGGAGGATCTTCATGACATCCGGGTAATAATCCGGCAGCGTCATGCCGCAGTCAAACGGGATTTCCTCCCTGCATTCCTTTACGCCGCGGCAGGCCGTTATCGTCTGCCTGACTGCATTCAGTTCCATAGCCGTCCTCTCCTTTTATATGATTTCCGGAGGATACTATGACGGCGAAAAATTTTTTAGAACGTTTTTGCACCTGTTCGGATGCTTTCCGTACGCCCCGTACGCTTTTTTTACGCTTTCCATATTAGAATCCGTCTTCGTACATTTCTTTATCCCTGCGCGCATTTCGGCGGATGGCTTTCAGCCGCGCGAAGCAGCCGGAACACTGCGGGGAATTCTCCGGCCCGGCGGCAAAAAAATGCCCGGGCGGATCCCCGGGCGCTTTTCCTTTACAATTCCGCGGTGTGCATGGCGACGCCCTCGGCCGTGAGATCCACGATGCCGTAGCTTGGGCCGCCGACCCGGGGCCTTCCGATGCTGCCGGGATTCATGATCCAGAGCCCGTCCTCATAGGAGACATACGGGATGTGGGTGTGGCCGTAGAGCGCGATGTCGGCGCCGAGGCGGCGGGCTTCACGCTTCAGATCCTCAAGGCCGGATTTCACGCCGAAACGGAATCCGTGGGTGTAAAATACCGTCCTGCCGGCGCATTCGGCCACGCCGTAATCCGGCTGATCCGAGCCGTAATCGCAGTTGCCGGAGACGGAAAGGAATTTGAGCTCCGGCCGGACGCTGCGCAGCAGATCCAGCTCGTACTCGCCGTCGCCGAGAAAAATGAAAAGATCCGCGTCCGCCTGATGGAGCAGGACGGCCTCCTCCAGCGCATCATAGTGACGGTGGCTGTCGGAAAGTACGACAATCCTCAACGGTTCCGCCTCCCCTGCCGCATATCGCCGGCAAATTTCTCATATAAATCATTATATCTTCCCGCTTCCCCGACCGCAACACGGAAATCTGACGAAAGGCGGTTTTGCCTATGAATAACAACAATACCGGAAACAGCGGGTTCACCCCGGCCCAGCAGCAGATGCTGCTGAAGCTCGCAGGAGAAAAGCTCGGCATCAATCCCGCCGATCTGGAGCGGGCCGTCCGCTCCAATTCCTTCGACTCCCTGAAAAAGCGCGCCGGCCCGAAGATCGACGGCATGCTCTCCGACCCGAAGGCGCTGGAGGCCCTGCTCAGCGACCCAAAGACGATCGCGCTGCTCAAAAAACTGGCGGGAGGCGGATAAGCGTTGTCGGATTTAAGCGAACAACTCTCCGCCATTCTTTCCAACCCGGAGGCGCAGAAAAACATCCGGTCGCTGCTCTCCTCCTTCGGCGGCGGAAATACGGAATCCAATGCTCCTCCGAAAGAAGCCTCCTCCGGGAACTCTATTTTGGGAAACCTCTTCGGCGGCGGGAATACGGAATCCAATGCACCCCCGAAAGAAGCCTCTTCCGGAAACTCTTTCGGCGGGAATCTTTTTGGGGGAAACCTCTTTGGGGGGAACCTTTTCGGCGGAAACGACGGCCCCGGGCTCGATATCGACGCCCTGATGAAGATCCAGAAGGTGCTGTCCTCCATGAATCAAGATGACAAGGATATCAACCTGCTCCGCGCGCTGCGCCCGCATCTCCGGGAACCGGGTCGTGTCGACGAGGCCATCCGCATCCTGCAGCTGATCAGCGTGCTCCCGGCGCTCGGGGAGAGCGGGCTATTCGGAGGCGGGCGGCATTGAACTGGTACCACAACGGCTATTCGGAGGAGGCGAGGGATGAGATGCGCGCGGAGACGGAAAACCGCGTTCAGGCGATGCAGGAACGTGCAAGGCTGATCAACGAGATCTTCTCCCCGCCGGAAGAGATCCGCACGGAGGCGGAGAATCGGGCCCGCTCCATGCAGGAGCAGGCGAGACGGATCAGTGAGAGCTTCCGGCAGCAGGAGAGACCTCCTGCTCCGCCGCCTCCTCCGCCCCCGCCGCCCCCTCCGCCGGACCCGAACCCCTGCTGCAGGCCCTGCCCGCCCGGGGAGCCCCTCTTTTTTGGGCTGGACGGCGACCGCTTGGTCATTCTCGCGCTGCTCTGGATCCTCTGGCGGGAACACTGCGACGTAAAGCTTCTTCTGGCGCTGCTTTATCTGCTGCTTTAAAAGCGCCCCTCTTCCGTGCGGAGGAGGGGCGCTTTGCCGTTGGGATATTTCCGGAACGGCCGTGCTTCATTTCCTATTCCATTTCATTCCCATGTAGCGGTCTCCCTCCCGGAGTTCCGTAAGCATCACGCCGAGCCGCTTCGCCCGGGTCTCTTCGCGCTTTCCGCGGGTGATCCAGCCGATATAATCGTTCTGCTGATACGGCGGGCGCGCGCGGTACTGCTCCCAGAGGGCTTTCCTGTCGAGCGCGTCGGCCACCTCATCGGGGATCTCATGGACCGGACGTATCGCATCAAGTTCATTTTTCATCGTCAGCATTTCCAGTCGATCTTCGCCGGATTCGGCTCACTGTCGACGGATACAGCACGCAGCGCTTCGAGCATGCGGCCGCACTCGTCGGCGGCGCGCCACTCCAACTGCTCCCATGAGGCACTCGTTCCGAGAGCGTCGTACGCGACCGCCAAGGCCCCGTAGAGAGGCAGTCCGATGCATTGCCCCGCCGAATAAACCGTGGAGGCGCACTGCCCGATCGCCCTCGCGGCGGCCTGTGCGGCGGGGTTCGCCTCCGCTTCACGCGCGGCGGTACGGCACGCAAGGACGGCCTCCTTCGCCTGCGGCAGCCCGACCGCTCCCGACAGACACTCCCGGGCCGCCTGCAGCGCATTCTGCGGGCGCAGGTCGCCGGGATACTCCCTGCTCCACAGCGGCAGGAGCACCTGCTCCGCATAATCGGCCGCCCAGCGCGCAAGCGTGGACTTGCTCTGCGTTTCAATGAACTTCATCAGAGACTGAATATATGGAGCGTTTATGTCGCTCAGCATCTTTTTGGTTTTCGGCATATGCATCCTCCCCTCCGCTCAAGTTTCCGTGCACCGGGCCGCCGTTTCCGAGCGGATTCCATCTGTCTTTTACGCGCAGCGCGAGGGCTTCCGGCAGCCACACCGATGGATGTTTTATTCTTCGGAATTCCGCCTCAGGCCGCCTGTAAACCCACAAATTTCACTTGATCCGGCATCTTTCTTTTTGTTATACCTCATAAAATCTTTTCGTATCCGGAAAACCGGAAGAATATAACAAAAAGCGGACAGGCTTCCGCCCGTCCGCTATTTTTTTCGTCGGGGTGAAGTCGATCTGGAACATCCGAATGCGTTCGCCCCTGCTGATTCTGGTGAGCCATCGGGGATTCGAACCCCGGGCACCTTGATTAAAAGTCAAGTGCTCTGCCAACTGAGCTAATGGCTCGTCTTTCATGACAGCTTTACCATTATATCAACAGAAATCTGTGTTGTCAATATTTTTCTTCCGTGATTTTCACTGGGAAAAGGGGCATTTTTCTGCCCCAAAACCGCCTTCCGAATGCCGGCGCGGCATGGCTCCCGGCGGCATTCCCCGCGTGCGAAATCCGTTTTTTCACATGCGGCGGCCGGAAGCGCCGGCGGGAACCCGAACGCTCCTTCCGTCTGCGCAGATGCCTTCTCCGAGGCCGGAATCATTTCCCGACGGAGTAGCCCGCCGCCTCGATCGCCGCTTCCATTGCGGAAAGCTGCGCCGGCGCGGCGTATTTCACCGCGGCGGTTCCGCCGGCAAGGTCGACCTTTGCCTCCTCCACGCCCTCGACACCCAGCAGCGCCTTTTCTACATGCGCCACGCAGTGATTGCACATCATGCCTTCGACTTTGATGACCGTTTCCATCCTTTTTTCCTCCTTTGGCAGTTCCATGACTGCAGCATTTTCCTTCTCGGCGGAACCGCTTTCCGCCGCACGTTTTTCCGCTCCGAGACGCAGCCTCGTCAGGCGCAGGGCGTTGCCGACCACCGTCACGGACGATAAGCTCATCGCCGCGGCCGCAAACATCGGCGTCAGCTGCCAGTGGAGCGCCGTATAAAAGACGCCCGCCGCCAGCGGGATGCCCGCGCAGTTGTAGAAGAACGCCCAGAACAGGTTTTCCCGGATATTCCGCATCACCGCGGCGGAGAGACGGATCGCACGGACGGCATCCATCGGGTCGTCGTGCATCAGCACGATATCCGCCGAACTCAGGGCGACATCCGCGCCGGCGCCGATCGCGACGCCGAGATCCGCTTTCGCGAGTGCGGGCGCATCGTTGACGCCGTCTCCGACCATGGCAACCTTTCTGCCCTCGGCCTGCAGCGCGGCAATCTCCCGCTCCTTCTGATCCGGCAGGACCTCCGCACGGACGATGCGGATGCCGAGCTGCTCCGCGATATGGGATGCCGCCGCTTTCCCGTCGCCGGTGAGCATGACGGCCTCTCTCCCCATCGCACGCAGCGCGGCGACGGCCTCCTTGGAGCTTTCGCGGACCGTGTCGGCCGCGGCGATCAGGCCAACGACTTTTTCTTCATCCGCAAGATAGAGCAGCGTGCTGCCTTTCGACGCGGCCTCGGCGGCCTGCGCCTCCCAGCCGGAAAGATCGAGCCCGGCCTCTCCGGCGAGCCGCTCGCTGCCGATAAAATAGGTCTTTCCTTCCACCGAGGCGGTGACTCCTCTGCCCGGCTCCGCGGTAAATTCCTCCGCCGCCGGGAGGGAAATTTCCTCCTCCTCCGCCTTTTTGAGCACAGCTTTAGCAAGAGGATGCTCGCTTCCGTGCTCAAGCGCCGCCGCAATGCGGAGCACCTCTTTTTGGGAGCCGTTCTCCGCCGTGTAGACGGCCGTGACCTCCGGCTTGCCCATCGTCAGGGTACCGGTCTTGTCGAACACAACCGTATCCACCGACCCCGCGCGTTCCAGCGCCTCGGCGGATTTGACCAGAATACCGTTCTGCGCGCCCTTGCCGGTGCCGGCCATGATCGCGACAGGCGTTGCGAGCCCGAGCGCGCAAGGGCAGGAGATCACGAGCACGGAGATCGCGCAGGTCAGCGCGAACGAAAATTCCGCGCCGGAGAGCATCCACACGGCAAATGTGACGGCGGAGATTCCCATGACGACCGGTACGAAAATCGCCGCCACTTTATCCGCCATGCGGGCGATCGGTGCCTTGGAGGAGACGGCATCCTCCACGAGCCGGATGATCTTTGCAAACGAGGTCTCCTCGCCGACCTGCTCCGCCCGGAAGCGCAGATATCCGGTCTGGTTGACCGACGCGGAGAGCACCCGGTCGCCCGGACGTTTCTCCGCGGGCATGCTTTCTCCCGTCAGCGCGGATTCGTCGACGGTCGTAAAGCCCTCCAATACCGTGCCGTCCACCGGGATCTTCTGCCCGGGCCGAACCGCGACGACATCCCCGACGACGACCTCCGCGGCCGGGATTTCCACTTCTTTGCCCTCCCGGACGACGAAGGCGGTATCCGGCGCCAGCTCGATCAGCTTCGAGACGGCATCGGAGGTTCTCTCCTTCGAACGCGCCTCGAGGTATTTGCCCACGTCGATCAGCGCGAGGATCATGGCGGCGCTGTCGAAATAGAGCGCCATCGCGACGCTGTGGGCCATATGCAGGTCGCCCGCCCGGACCGCCGCCCCGATCACGGCCGTCTCATAAACCCCGTAGAGGAACGAGGCGCCGGAACCGACGGCGATCAGCGAATCCATATTCGGCTCGAGGCGGAAAAGGCTCCCGAAGCCGTTGGTGAAATACTCCCGGTTGAGCACGACGACCACAAGGGTCAGGACGAGCTGTACCGCGGCAAGCGAAAACGGGTGCTCCTCCATCCGCAGAAAACCCGGCTGCGGCAGCCCCATCATCTCGCCCATGGTGAGCCAGAAAAGCGGCGCCAGAAAGACGAGCGACCAGATCATCCGTTTTTTGAGTCTGTCTCCGGTGCTCGCAGCCTTCTGCCTTGAGAAGAACGTGCTCTTCGCGGAGGCGCCGTAGCCGGAGGCCTCGACCGCCCGGACGATATCCTCCGGGGAACAGACCTTTTCATCAAAAACGGCGGTCATGGAATTGGTCATCAGGCTCACGGAGGCGGATTCCACCCCGCTTACCCTACCGGCCGCCTTCTCCACATGCGACGCGCAGGCCGCACAGCTCATGCCGGTGATGTCGAATTTTTGCTCCATGGAATTTTGCCCCCTTCCGTTCTGATTTTATTTTAGGCCCGCAGGAAGAGATTGTCAATCGGAGGCACTTCTTAGTGTTGAGCCGGCGGCCCGAATTATACTTTTTCAAAAAAAGAAGCATCGGGATTTTCTGCGGCGCGGGAATCCCCGGAGCCGTATGGAACGCGGAGAACCGGCATATCTTAGCCGTGACAAAAGGGGGGATCGCCATGGAAAGACGAACGCTGCGGGATCTCCGGCCCGGAGAGCGTGCGGTCGTCGCCGCGCTCGCCGGGGAAGCGCTCACCCGGCGGCGGCTCGCCGATATGGGGATCACACCCGGCACACCCGTTTTTCTGCGAAAGACGGCACCTTTCGGCGATCCGATCGAGATCGGCCTGCGGGGATATGAGCTGATGCTGCGGAAATCGGAGGCGGAGAACATCCTCCTTCGCGAAACGGGAAAGGGAGTGAGGCCTTGAGCCTGCGGATCGCGTTGGTCGGAAACCCGAACTGCGGGAAAACGACGCTTTTTAACGAGCTTACCGGGAGCAGCCAGTTCGTCGGAAACTGGCCGGGCGTCACGGTGGAGAAAAAAGCCGGGCGTCTCCGGAAATATGGCTCCGGGGCGGAGATCGTCGACCTGCCGGGCGTCTACTCGCTCTCGCCCTACACGATGGAGGAGACGGTCACCCGGGACTACCTGATCGGCGAGCGCCCGGAAGCGGTCGTCAACATCCTTGACGGAACGAATCCGGAGCGGAATCTCTACCTGACGCTTCAGCTCATGGAACTGGGGTTGCCGCTTGTGCTGGCCGTCAACATGATGGACGAGGTAAAAAGCCGCGGGGACGCCCTCGACTGCCGCACGCTGGGCGAACTGCTGGGCGTGCCCGCGGTGCCGATTGTCGCCCGCCGAGGGGAGGGCATCCCGGAGCTTGTGAGGACCGCGGAGGATCTCGCGCGCGGCAGGCTGCGGAATTCCGTTCATCTCCGCTACGACGACGCCGCCGAACATGCACTCAGCCGGATTCTCTGCGTACTGGCGGACGCAAATCTCCCGAAGAATTACCCGCTCCCCTTCTGCGCATCAAAGCTGCTGGAGGGCGACGATTCCGTCGCGGAGGCGATCGGCCTCGGCGCAGAAAAGAAAAGGGAGATCGCGGTGATCCGTGCCGACTCCGGGCGGAAAAGCGAGCCGGCCGGCGGGGAGACGATGATGGCCGATGCGCGCTACCGGCTGATCGCCCGGATTGTGGAGGAGACCTTCACCAGACGCCGGGATCCTGAGGCGGCCACGCTCTCGGACCGGATCGACCGGATCGCGACCGGCAGATGGACCGCGATTCCACTCTTTCTTCTGGTCATGCTGGGCACCTTTGCGGCCACCTTCGGCGGGCCGGGCAGGGCGCTCGGCAGGCTCGTGGAATCCGGCGTCTCCTTTCTCGACCTCCTGCTCACCCTCGCCCTCAATTATGCCGGCGCACCGGCGTGGGTGCGTTCTCTCTTCCTTGACGCGGTACTCGGCGGGGTCGGCGGCGTGCTCTCCTTTCTCCCGCAGGTGTCGCTGCTGTTCCTGTTTCTCTCCGTTCTGGAGGACAGCGGCTACATGGCGCGCGCCGCCTTCATCACGGACCGGCTGCTGCGGAGAATCGGGCTGACCGGTCGCTCATTTATTCCGATGCTCATGGGATTTGGCTGCACGACGCCGGCCGTCATGGCCGCGAAGGGCACGGGCAGCGAAAGGGAACGCCGGCTCACGATTCTGCTGACGCCGTTTCTCTCCTGCAGCGCGCGGCTGCCGATCTACGGGCTCTTCGCCGGCATCTTTTTCGCAAAGCATCAGGGATTCGTCATTTTTTCGATGTACCTCGCCGGGATGCTGACCGTGGCCCTCTGCGGGCTGCTGCTCAAAGGCACCGTCTGCCGGGGCGAATCATCGGCCTTTGTGATGGAGCTGCCGCCCTACCGCCTGCCTTCTCCCCCGAACCTCGCGCTGCACGTCTGGGAGAAGTGCCGTGGGTTTCTCGTCAAGGCCGGTACCGTCATCTTCGCGATGAGCGTCGCCGCCTGGTTCCTGCAGAATTTCGGGCCGCCGCTCCGGATGGCGGAGGATCCTGCCGGGAGTTTTTTCGGCATCTTCGGGCGGTGGATCGCCCCGGTCTTCGCGCCGCTGGGCTTCGGCAACTGGCAGTCCTCCGCCGCCCTGCTGACCGGGCTTGCCGCCAAGGAGACGGTGGTTTCCACGCTTTATATCGTCTTCGGTGCCGAGGGAATCGCCGCAGCCTTCACGCCGGTCTCCGCCTTTTCCTTCATGCTCTTTTCCCTGCTCTACATGCCCTGCATGTCGGCCTTCGTCACGGTCAAGAAGGAACTCGGAAGCTGGCGGGCCGCCTGCCGGAACGCGCTCTTTCAGACCGCCGTCGCGTGGCTCGTCTCGTTCGCTTTTTATCAGACCGCCTCCATGATCGGCCGCATTTTCGGGGAAGGATCCGCCGGGCGGGATGTGGCTCTGGCCGGTTTTGTTCTTGCAGCCTTCGCGCTGATCGCGCTCGCGTTATCCATTCTGTATAAAAGCCTCCGGAATTTTATCGGAGGGGGCCGCCCGGAGGGATGCGCAGGCTGTCCGATGCAGGGCCGCTGCGAACAGGAAAAAAGACCGTAAACAAGGAAGACCGGACGACAGAGCTTAAAAAGCTCCGTCGTCCGGTCTTCCGGCTGTATCTTTATCAGAGGACCGCGCCGATATCCTTTACCAGCTCGTCCACTGCTTCCGGCTTCGTCGCCCAGCTCGTGCAGAAGCGCACCGCGCTGTGCGTATCGTCGATGCGCGTCCAGTAGGAATACGCATACTTTTCGGCGAGCTTCGCGAGCACCTCGTCCGGCAGGATCGGGAACTGCTGGTTCGTGGGGCTGTCATAGAGGAAGGAACAGCCCTTCGCCGCAAACGCCTCCCGGATGCGCATTGCGAGCTCATCCGCACGCTTCGCCACGCGGAAATAGAGCCCGTCGGCAAACGCCGTCTCAAACTGGAGGCCGAGCAGGCGGCCCTTCGCAAGCATACCGCCCTGATGCTTGATCATATAGCGAAAATCCTTTTTAAGGGCGTCGGCTGTGATGACGACCGCTTCGCCGAAGAGGAGGCCCACTTTCGTGCCGCCGATATAGAAGACGTCGCAGAGATCCGCAATATCCGGCAGCGTGAGGTCGTTCCCGGTGCTCATCAGGCCGTAGCCGAGGCGGGCGCCGTCCATGAAGAGCCAAAGTCCGCGGGCGCGGCAGGTTTGGCTGATGGCCGTGAGCTCGGCCTTCGTGTAGATGGTGCCGTTTTCCGTCGGATCGGAGAGGTAGACCATACCCGGCTGCACGATGTGCTCATGGGTGGCGTCGTTCCAGTGGGCGTCACAGTATTCCTCTATCTGTTGTGCGGTGATCTTGCCGTCGCTGCTCGGAAGGGGCAGGACCTTATGGCCGGTGCCCTCGACCGCGCCGGTCTCGTGGCAGTTGATATGGCCGCTGGAGGCGCTGATCGCCCCCTGATACGGCCGGAGCGCGGCGGCGATGACCGTGAGGTTGGCCTGCGTGCCGCCGACCAGGAAATGGACGTCGGCGTCCTCTCTGCCGCAGAGCTTTTTGATGGTCTGCCGCGCCTTTTCGCAGAGCTCGTCCTCGCCGTAGCCGGGCGTCTGAAGGAAGTTGGTCTCCCCGAGCTTCTCCAGAATTTCGGGGCAGCAGCCCTCGTTATAATCGCACTCGAAACGAAACATCGAAACACCGCCTTTTTTTAAATAATCACCCGACTATTATAACAGCGGCGTTTATGCAATGCAAGGCTCACCCGCAGAGTTCCCTCTTGAGTTTTTCGAGAATCTTTTTTTCCTTCCGGGAGACCTGTACCTGCGTCATACCGAGGCGTGCGGCCGCCGCGGACTGGGTCATGCCCTTGTAATATCTCAGAATAATCAGAGCGCGTTCCTTTTTGTCGAGCGTCTGCACCGCCTGCGCCGTGGAGAGGCGCTCGGTGACAGCTTCCTCCGGCGAATCGATCGGCACATCCGTCTGGCCGCCGTTTCCGTCCTCATCGTCCGCCGTCAGCGAGATGACCGGCGTGGCCGAGCAAATCGCATCGGTGACCGCCTCCTCGGAGACGGTGAGTTTCTGCGCGAGCTCCGAAATAGTGGGCTCCCTGCCCTCCCGGAGCAGAAAGGCCTCCCGCGCCCTGGTGACTTTCAGGGAGAGCTCCTTGAGCGTGCGGCTGACCTTGACCGTGCCCCCGTCCCGGAAGAGCCGCCGGATCTCTCCAAGGATCACCGGCACCGCATAGGTCGAGAAGCAGACGCCCCGCTCCCGGTCGAAGGCGTCGAAAGCCTTGACCAGCCCCATGCAGCCGGCCTGAAAAAGATCGTCGTACTCGATGCCCCTCCCCGTGAAGCGGTGCGCGCAGGCGTGCACCAGCCCGAGGTTCCGTTCAATCAGCTCCGCTCTGTTTCCGGCAAGCGTTTCCGCCATGTTACCGCCCTTTCGACACGATGAATTTCTCGAGGGTGACGACCGTACCCGCGCCGAGTTCCGACCGGACGCGGAGCTTATCCATGAACGACTGCATGATGGAAAAGCCTAAGCCGGAGCGCTCGCCGGTCTCGCAGGTGGTGAACAGCGGCTCCATGGCCCGCTTCACATCCGCGATTCCGCAGCCCTTATCCTTCACCCGGATGACGACGCGGCCGCCCTCGTAGATTTTGACGTGTATGTAGACTGGGCCGAGGCAGTCCCGGTAGGCGTGGACAATACAGTTTGTCACGGCCTCGGAGACGGCGGTGCGAATATCTGCGAGCTCCTCGCAGTTCGGATCGAGCGGCGTCAGAAAGGCCGCCACCGCGCTCCGGGCAAAGGCCTCGTTGCTGGAACGGCTCTCAAACTCCAATTTCATGTCATTGACCGGCTTCTGATACGGCAAGGCTCAGACCTCCATTTCCTCGGGCGTTCTCGCGGCAAGCAGCTTCTCCAGCCCGGCAAATTTCATAACCTTTTTGATCTGCTTTGAGGCGTTGGCGATCATGATCTCGCCGGAGAGCTCCTTCATCAGCCGCAGGCGCCCCATGACGAGGCCGATGCCGGAGCTGTCCATAAACGTCACGCCGTTAAAATCCAGCACCAGATATTCCGGCCAGGTGCGCTCGACGGCACGGTCGATCTCCTGCCGCAGCTCCGCAGCGGAGTGGTGGTCGATCTCGCCGGAGAGCCGAGCCGTCAGCGTTCTGCCGTCCGTTGATATTCTGACGGGCATATCCCCGCCTCCTCTTTTCGGGATAAATAAAAAGAGAGCCTCTATGCGTTTCATCATAGAGGCTCGTCCGTTCTTTTTCTGTCGAAAGCGGTGCGGCGGCGAAATTTTATTTTTCCTGCTCCGCAAGCTTCCGTCCCATGAGCACGCCCATTACCGAGGCCATCATCAGGCCGCGGGTCCAGCCGCTCGAATCGCCGAGGCAGTGCAGGCCGGGAAGATTGGTATTGAAATCCTTATCCATCTCGACCTTGTTGCTGTAAAACTTGAGCTCCGGCGAATAGAGCAGCGTCTCGCTCGACGCGAAGCCCGGTACGACCTTATCCATCGCCTGGATGAAGTTGATGATGTTGACCATCGAGCGATAGGGGAACGCGGCGGTGATGTCGCCCGCGATGGCATCTTTGAGCGTCGGGCGGACGTTGGACTGCGAGAGCTCCTTCTCCCAGGTGCGCTTGCCGTCGAGGATGTCGCCGTAGCGCTGCACAAGAATCTTGCCGTCCGCGAGCATGTTGGTCAGCTCGCCGATCTTCTTCGCGTACTCGATCGGCTGGTTGAACGGATAGGTAAAATTGTGCGAACAAAGAATGGCCAGGTTGGTATTGTCGGATTTGATGTCTTTATAGCTGTGGCCGTTGACGACGGCGAGGTCGTTGTCGTAGTTCTCCTGGCTGACGAAGCCGCCCGGATTCTGGCAGAAGGTGCGCACCTTGTTGCGGAAAGGCTCCGGGTATCCGATCAGCTTGCTCTCATAGAGGACGGAGTTGACCTCCTCCATGATCTCGTTGCGCACCTCCACGCGGACGCCGATGTCGACGGTGCCCGGGCGATGCTGGATGCAGTGGCCTTCGCAGAGCTTCTCCAGCCAGTCCGCGCCGCGGCGGCCTGTGGCGATAACGGTCTCGTCGGCCTCGATCTCGGCCTCCCCCTCCTTGCTGCAAACCTTGACGCCTTTACAGACGTCTCCCTCAAACAGCAGATCGTCGCACTCATAGCCGAAGAGCAGCTCGACGCCGTTCTCTTTCAGGTAATTTTCGATGGAGAGGTAGAGCGCCTGTGCCTTCTCCGTGCCGAGGTGGCGGATCGGGCAATCGATCAGGCGGAGCCCCGCCTGAATCGCGCGGCGGCGAATCTCCTTTTTCTCCTCCTCATGGTCGAGGCCCTCGACGTGCTCATCCGCGCCGAATTCGAGGTAGATCTGATCCGCATAATCGATCGTCTCCTGCGCGAGGCTCTCGCCGATGAGCAGCGGCAGGTCACCGCCGACATGGCAGCTCAGGGAGAGCTTACCGTCGGAAAACGCGCCCGCGCCGGAGAACCCGGTGGTGATATGGCAATAGGGTTTACAGTTCATGCAGACGCCGGTCTTGCTCTTTGGGCAGCGGCGGTTCTCGATGGGCTGGCCCTTTTCCACGATGGTGATGTGCTTCTTGCTGCCGCGGCGAATCAGTTCGATGGCCGTAAAGATGCCGGCAGGCCCGGCACCGACAATGACGACGTCCGTTTTCATCTGTTCGGCTCCCCTCTAAAAGATACAAAAGGATTATAGCATAAAACGACGGGATATTCATCAAAAAAACATGAACAGCCCGCAAAAAGAATCCGCCCCGAAACCGGTGCGCATCCCTTTTAAGGGTCGAAAAAATATTCCCATCCGTATTTTTTGACGAAATTTGTACATTCCGCAGGCAGCGTTTGCCGCGGTGATGCTCCCGGAAACAAAACGAAAAAGGCGGCCCGTCCCTTCCGGGAGAGCCGCCATATCCTGATCCGGATATTTTTCTTTATACCAGCTCGATGATGGCCATCTCGGCGGCGTCTCCGCGGCGCGGGCCGATGCGGATGATTCTGGTATAGCCGCCGTTTTTGCCGGCGTATTTCGGCGCGATTTCATCAAAAAGCTTTTTGGAAACGGCTTCTTTTGTAATGAAGGAATACGCGTGACGCTTGGAAGTAAGATCATTGGTTTTGGCCGTCGTGATCATTTTCTCGGCCACAGCGCGGACTTCCTTTGCACGGGTGACGGTGGTCTCGATCTTGCCGTTTTCAAGCAGATAGGTCACCATCGCGCGGAGCATCGCTCTTCTGTGGTCGGAAGTGCGCCCGAGCTTTCTTGTTCCTGGCATCGAAATTCACTCCTTTTCGGTTCAGTCTTCATCCTTGCTGAGGTTGAAACCAAGGGATTGCAGCTTGGCGACAACTTCCTCAAGGGATTTCTTTCCGAGGTTGCGGACTTTCATCATGTCGTCCTCGGATCTGTTGATGAGATCTTCTACCGTGTTGATGCCCGCGCGCTTGAGGCAGTTAAAGCTGCGCACGGACAGGTCAAGTTCTTCAATGGTCATCTCAAGGACTTTCTCTTTGCTGTTGTTGTCCTTTTCCACCATGATCTCGCCCTGATAGGCGTCTTCCGAGAGATCCACGAACAGATTGAGATGTTCGTTGAGGACCTTGGCTCCCAAAGAGACGGCTTCCTTTGCAGAAATTGTGGAATCCGTCCACACCTCGAGCGTCAGCTTATCGTAATCGGTAATCTGGCCGACACGGGTGTTTTCTACGGTGTAATTCACCTTCAACACGGGGGTATAAATACTGTCTACCGGGATAACGCCGATGGAGGGCTGCATGTTCTGCTTGTTTCTTTCGGCAGAAACATAGCCCCGGCCTTTATCCAAAGTAATTTCCATAAACAGCTTGCCGTCGGTATCCAAAGTCGCAATATGCATATCCTTATCCAGGATCTCGACTTCGGAATCGGCCTGAATAGAACCGGCAGTGACTTCGCCTTCGCCTTGCTCATCAATCACAACAACTTTGGGGCCGTCGCAGTGCAGTTTTGCGGTCAGTCCCTTGATGTTGAGGATGATCTCGGTGACATCCTCTTTGACCCCGGGTATCGTCGAAAATTCATGACGGACACCGTCGATCTTTACGGAGTTCACAGCAACGCCGGGAAGGGAGGAGAGCAGTACGCGTCTCAGGCTGTTGCCGAGTGTCGTTCCGAATCCGCGCTCCAGCGGCTCGACGACGAACTTGCCATAACTTGGGTTGTTCTCGTCCACTTCGGCTTCGATTCTCGGCTTTTCTATTTCTAACATCTAAGTCCCTCCTTTATGGGGTTAAAAAACCCTAATCCGCATTCCCCTGTCAGTTAGTTCGGCAAACTGGTTACTTGGAATACAGCTCGACGATCAGGTGCTCCTCGACGTCGAGGTCGATATCCTCGCGGTTCGGGAGTTCGCTGACTTTGACGAGCATTTTTTCAGGGTCAACTTCCAGCCATTTCGGGGTCGGGTGCGCGCTGTTGGCCTCGACAACCGCCTTGAGCTTATCGCTGGAGCGGCTCTTTTCGGTAACGGCAATCACATCGCCGACTTCTGTCAGGATGGAGGGGATGTTGGCTTTATGGCCGTTGAGGGTATAGTGACCGTGACGTACCAGCTGACGGGCCTCTTTTCTCGAGGAGGCGAGACCGGCGCGATAGACCACGTTATCCATACGGCTCTCAAGGATTCTGAGCAGGTTTTCACCGGTGTGGCCGGATTGCTTGGTAGCAAGCTCGAAATAATGGGCAAACTGGCTCTCCAGAACGCCGTAATATCTCTTGGCCTGCTGTTTGGCACGCAGCTGGATTCCGTATTCGGAAGTCTTTTTGCGGCTCTGGCCATGCATGCCCGGGGCGTAGGCTCTGCGGCTTATCGCGCATTTATCACTGAAGCATCTTTCCCCTTTGAGGAAGAGCTTCTTGCCCTCGCGGCGGCACAGTCTGCAAACGGAGCCTGTATATCTTGCCATGTGTAAATGACACCTCCAATTAATGGTATAAAACTATACGCGACGTCTCTTCGGCGGGCGGCATCCGTTGTGCGGGATCGGCGTGACATCCTTGATCATGGTCACTTCGAGACCGGCGGACTGCAGCGCACGGATTGCGGATTCACGGCCGGAACCCGGGCCCTTGACGTAAACTTCAACTGTTTTGAGACCATGCTCCATCGCGGCTTTCGCGGCGGTTTCGGCAGCGGTCTGTGCGGCGTACGGAGTGGATTTTCTGGAGCCGCGGAAGCCCAGACCACCGGCGCTTGCCCAGGAGATCGCATTGCCGCGGACATCGGTAATGGTTACGATCGTATTATTGAAGGTGGACTGAATATGGGCGGAACCACGTTCAATATTCTTTTTCTCTTTACGGCGGCGGACGACAGCTTTCTTAGCAGTAGCAGCAGCTTTCGGCATTTTGTGTTATGTCCCTCCCTTTCGATTATTTCTTCTTATTGGCAATGGTCTTCTTCGGACCTTTGCGGGTTCTTGCATTGGTTTTGGTTCTCTGTCCGCGGACCGGGAGACCTTTTCTGTGACGGACTCCGCGGTAGCATCCGATTTCCACCAGACGCTTGATATCCATTGCGGTTTCGCGGCGCAGATCGCCCTCCACGACAAGATGTTTGTCGATGTACTCACGCAGGGTGGCAGCATCGTCTTCGCTAAGATCTTTGACACGGATCGAGGGATCGATGCCGGTTTCGGTAAGGATCTTGGAAGCGGTTGTGCGGCCGATGCCGTAGATATAAGTGAGACCGATCTCGATTCTCTTGTTCTTCGGCAGGTCAATACCAGCTATACGAGCCATAGAATACTTGCACCTCCGTTCTTTTTGAATCAGCCCTGACGCTGTTTATGTTTCGGATTGGAGCAAATGACCATCAGGCGGCCTTTGCGTTTGATGATCTTGCATTTTTCACAGATAGGTTTTACGGAAGGTCTGACTTTCATAAACTTATACCTCCTTCACTTGGAACGCCATGTGATGCGCCCTTTGGTGAGATCGTATGGCGACATCTCGACCGTCACCTTATCCCCGGGGAGGATCCGGATGAAATTCATGCGGAGCTTTCCGGAGATATGGGCCAAAATCTGGTAGCCGTTGGGCAGCTCGACCCTGAACTGTGCGTTCGGCAGAGATTCCACAACGATGCCTTCTATTTCAATCACGTCTTCTTTGGACAAGCAAATTCCCTCCCTCGTCTGTCATGTTGAATCCCGCAAGCGCGGCGCGAAGCTTTTTGTTTGTTTCGCAGTCTTCCGGTTTGAGCACCGTATTGGTCGGTGCCAGATGCCGCACGTTTTTGCGTTTCGGCTTCTCCACTTTACGCAGTCTGCCGTCCGCAATATACGCGAAGCCTTCGTTTTCCGCAAGAATCACGAAATAATCTCCGCAATCTTTTCCGGCCTTCGACCGTACCACTTGTCTGAGCATCCGGCACCTCTCAAGGCAGCGTCAAAATGACGGGGCCGTCTTTCGTGATGGCGACGGTGTGCTCAAAGTGGGCGGAATTGCTTCCGTCCGCGGTCCGGACCGTCCATCCGTTGGAATCGGTATGGGTGAAGCGGCCTCCGGCGTTGACCATCGGCTCAATGGCGATGACCATGCCGCTGACCAGCCGCAAGCCGTGGCCGGGCTTGCCGAAATTCGGAACTTCCGGATCCTCGTGGACGTCGCGGCCGACCCCGTGCCCCGTATAGTTGCGGATCACGGAAAAGCCTCTCTCTTCCACATAGGACTGCACGGCCCAGGAAATATCCCCGATCCGGTTGCCCGGGATCGCCTGCGCGATGCCCTGATAGAGGCTCTCGCGCGTGGCATCCAGCAGCCGCTGGGTTTCCGGAGAGATTTTGCCGACTGCGAAGGTCGCAGCGTTGTCGCCGTGGTATCCCTCCACGCATGCGCCTACATCGATGGTAACGATATCACCCTCGACCAGCACCCGGCTGCCCGGGAAGCCGTGGATAATCTCGTCGTTGACGGAGATGCACGCCGTGGCCGGAAATCCTTCATAATTGAGAAACGATGGAGTAGCTCCTTGGAACACGATGAAGTCATGGATCAGCTTATCGATTTCTCCGGTCGTGACGCCGGGTTCGACTGCCTCGCCGCCGGTCTTCAGTGCCAAGGCGGAAATCCTTCCCGCCTCGCGGAGCATCGAAATCTCGGTGGCTGTTTTGACGATCACCATGATCAGACCCCCAGAGCTTGAAGTGTCAGGCGAGTAGTCTCTTCGATACTGATCTCGCCCGGAACAACGACAAGCTTGCCTCTTTCTTCATAGAAGCCCTTCAGAGGCTCGGTCTGGACATGATAGACTTTCAGGCGGGCCTTGATGGTTTCCGGAAGGTCGTCCTTCCTCGTGATGATCTCTCCGCCGCATTTCGGGCAGATCATATCGGCAGGAGGCGGACTGTTTTTGATGTGGAACGGAGCCCCGCATTGAATGCAGACGCGCCTGCCGGAGAGACGCTCAAGAATCACGTCGTCCGAGACCTTGATCTCAATGGCGAGATCGATCCGGATGCCGGACTGCTCAAGTGCCTCCGCCTGAGGAACGGTGCGCGGGAATCCATCCAGAATAAACCCGTTTTTGCAGTCATCCTGGGCGAGACGCTCTTTAATGAGGGAGATAACCAGCTCATCCGGAACCAGAGAGCCCGATTCCATATAGGTTTTGGCCTGCAGGCCCAGCTCGGTCCCATTTTTGACAGCTTCGCGGAGGATATTGCCCGTGCTGATGGTCGGAATCCCGAGTTTTTCTTTCAGGACTTCGGCCTGGGTGCCTTTGCCGGCGCCCGGAGCTCCGAGAAGGATAAGATTCATGCTGATAACCTCCTAACCGCTTATTCCAAGAAGCCTTTGTAGTGGCGCATCATCATCTGGGATTCCAGAGATCTGGAGGTCTCGAGCGCGACGCCGACCACAATGATAATCGTCGTACCGCCAAGGGAGATGTTCATCTCAAAGAGCGCGCCGAGCAGAATCGGCAGCAGCGCGACAATCGAGAGGAACATGGCGCCGATGAAGGTCACCTTGCCGATCACTCTGCTGATGAAGTCGCTGGTCGGACGGCCGGGACGGATGCCCGGGATGCCGCCGTTGTTCTTCTGCAGCTGATTGGCCATCTCGATGGGGTTATACTGGATCGCCACATAGAAGTAGCTGAACGCGATGATCAGCAGGAAGTACAGCAGAGCGTAGCTCCAGCTTCCGGTATCGAAGATCGAAAACAGGCCATCCCAGAAGCCGCCCTCTTTGACTTTTACGAAAGCCTCGACGGTCGCGGGGACGGAGAGCAGGGCGCTGGCGAAGATGATCGGCAGCACGCTTGCCATGTTGACCTTGATAGGAAGGAAGGTGGACTGGCCGCCGTACTGTTTTCTGCCGACGACTCTCTTTGCGTACTGGACCGGAATCCGGCGCTCCGAGCTGTCGATCAGGGTGATGAACCCGGTGAGGATCAGGAAGATCAACACCACGGCCGGAACAAAGATCCAGTATTTGTATTCTCCGGAAAGCGCTTTCTGCAGATAGGCCCACATCGTGCTGATGAGGGTCGGTGCACCGGAAACGATACCGGCGAAGAGGAGCATCGAAATACCGTTTCCGATGCCGTTCTCATCGATCCGCTCACCGAGCCACATGCTGAGCATGCCGCCCGCGGTGAACATGAAGAGGATCGTCACAAGAACGAGAATATTCTGCCATTTCATCGGGAAGGATTCAACGGCGTTGTAGCTCTTCAGCGTCACATAGTAGGCATAGGACTGGACCAGCGCAAGACCGACCGTGGAATACCGGGTGATCTTGTTGAGCTTTTTCTGTCCCCCCTCGCCCTCTTTCGCGAGCCGCTCCAGAGCGGGAATCGCGACCGTGAGCAGCTGGATGACGATGGAAGCGGTGATGTACGGGGAGATGGAAAGCGCAAGCAGCGTCGCCTGAGAAAGAGCTCCGCCGGTGAGCATGTTCAGATAGCCAAGCAGGTTGCCTGCGTTGGCGTTGAGCATGGCGGCAAGGCTCGAAGTTTCCAGGAACGGCACCGGGATTGCAGAGCCGATGCGGAAAATCACAATGATCAGCAGGGTGTAGAGAATCTTCTTCCGGAGATCATCGATTTTCCATGCGTTTTGGAAGACTTTGAACATCTTACTTCACCTCGGCCTTTCCGCCAACCTCCTCGATCTTCTGCTTCGCAGACGCAGAAAAAGCAGCTACCTGAACGGTAAGCTTTTTCGTCAGCTCGCCTACACCGAGGATTTTGACTCCGTCGAGCGTTTTCTTCAGCAGACCGGCTTCCACAAGGGCCTGCTCGTCCACTTCGGCTCCGTCGTCGAAGATCTCGAGGTCCTTGACATTGACGACTGCGTATCTGGTATTGAAAATGTTGACAAATCCGCGTTTCGGGATCTGTCTCTGAAGAGGCATCTGGCCGCCCTCGAATCCCGGACGGATGGAGCCGCCGGAACGGGCTTTTTGGCCCTTGTGGCCCTTGCCGGAGGTCTTGCCGTTTCCGGAACCATGACCTCTGCCTCTACGGAAGACATCGCATGCGGCGCCGGGCGCCGGTGCGAGTTCGTGCAGTTTCATACTGGTGTCCCTCCTTATTCTTCGGTAACCTCGACCATGTGGCTGATTTTCGCGATCTTGCCGCGGGTCGCAGCGTTATCGGGCTGAATGGTCTCGTCACCGATCCTGCGAAGGCCGAGGGATTCCGCGACAGCGATCTGATTATCCAGTTTGTGGGCAAATCCCCTCGTGAGCTTGATTTTCAGCATTGCCATATCTGTTTTCCCTCCTCAGCCCAGGATCTCTTCAACGGTTTTTCCGCGGACAGCGGCGACTTGCTCTGCATTGCGGAGCGCACACAGACCATCCAGCGTTGCAGAAACAACGTTGCAGGGATTGTTGGAACGGATGCATTTTGTACGGATGTCGCGGATGCCGACGGTCTCAAGAACCGCACGGACCGCGCCTCCGGCGATAACGCCGGTGCCTTCCGGAGCCGGTCTCATCATAACACGGCCGGCGCCGAATTTGCCGATAACCTCGTGGGGGATTGTGGTCCCTTTGAGGGCGATGTGATGCAGATTTTTCTTCGCGTCTTCAATGCCTTTGCGGATGGCGTCCGGGACCTCGGCAGATTTGCCGATCCCGAAGCCGACGGTGCCGTTTCCGTCACCGACGACCACGAGGGCCGCGAACTTCATAATACGTCCGCCCTTGACGGTCTTGGATACGCGGTTGATGGCCACTACTCGTTCCGTGAGGTCGAGCGTGGAAGCGTCGATTAAAGCCAACTGTATCCCTCCTTGTTAGAACTGAAGTCCGCCTTCGCGGGCTCCTTCTGCCAGCTCTTTGACACGGCCGTGATAAATGTAGCCGCTGCGGTCGAAAACGACGGAAGTAACGCCCTTTTCAACCGCTCTCTGGGCAACGAGTTTGCCGATCTCATGGGCGGCGTCCTTGTTTCCGCCGTAGTTCTCGAAGCTCTTTTCGACGGTGGAGGCGGCGGCAATGGTCACGCCGCTCTGATCGTCGATGATCTGAGCATAGATATGCTTAGAGGAGCGGAAGACGTTGAGACGCGGGCGCTCGGGGGTGCCGCTGATCTTGTTGCGGACACGGTAGTGTCTTTTGATCCTGGCGGCGTTTTTGTCCAGCTTAGTCACCATATCATTTCACTCCTTTACTTTTTGCCCTTGCCGGCTTTGCCTTCCTTGCGGATGATAACTTCGCCGACATAGTGGATTCCCTTGCCCTTATAAGGCTCGGGCGGACGTTTCTCGCGGACTTCCGCAGCGAACTGGCCGACCTTCTGTTTGTCGGTGCCGCTCACGACGATCTTGGTCAGCGAGGGGACGTCGATCGAGATGCCTTCCGGCGCGGGCATGAAGACCTGATGGGAATACCCCAGGTTCATGACCAGCTGGTTGCCCTCCTTGGCGGCCTTATATCCGACACCGGCGATCTCCAGCTCCTTGGTGAAGCCGGTGGTGACACCGGTGACCATGTTGGCGACCAACGAACGGGTCAGGCCGTGCAGGCTCTTGTTTTCGTTGGAATCATCCGGGCGGGACACGAGGATCTCGCCGTTTTCAGCCTGGATGGTCATCTCAGGCCGAAAGCTCTGTATCAGGGTGCCTTTCGGGCCCTTTACCGTCACGGTGTTGCCGTCGATACTGACGTCGACGCCGGCCGGAATAACAATCGGTTTTCTGCCGATACGAGACATTCCGTTTCCCTCCTTCTTACCAGATGAACGCGAGGACTTCGCCGCCCACGTTCTCTTTTCTTGCCTGTTTATCGGTCATGATGCCCTTGTTTGTGGACAGGATGGCGATGCCGAGGCCCCTGAGAACTTTGGGCATATCCTCAACGTTTGAATAAATCCGAAGGCCAGGCTTGGAAACTCTGCGCAGGCCTTGGATCACCGGGGTTTTATTTTCGCCGTACTTCAGCGTGATGTGGATAATGCCCTGTTTGCCGTCTTCGATGACCTGGATGGATTTGATGTATCCTTCCTCCAGGAGTATCTGGGAGATGGCCTTCTTCATATTAGAAGCGGGTACATCGACCGTCTCATGCTTCGCATCGTTTGCGTTTCTGATTCGGGTCAGCAAGTCAGCGACTGTATCGGTGATATGCATTCCGTCAACCTCCTTTGCTCTCTCTTGTTACCAGCTTGCCTTTTTCACGCCAGGGATTTCGCCTTTGTAGGCCAGATTCCTGAAGCAGATGCGGCAAATGCCAAATTTGCGAAGATAGGCATGGGGCCTTCCGCAGATTTTGCAGCGCGTATAAGCTCTGGTAGAGAACTTTGGCTCTCTTTTCTGCCTGACCTTCATGGACGTTTTAGCCATTTCTCAAATTCCTCCTATCCCTGCACCTTTTCAAACGGAGCGCCCATTAAGGTGAGCAGCTCGCGGGCTTCCTCATCGGTTTTTGCAGTGGTCACGAAGCAGATATCCATACCGCGGATCTTGTCGATTTTATCGTACTCGATCTCCGGGAAGATCAGCTGCTCCTTGAGGCCCATACTGAAATCGCCGCGTCCGTCGAAGCCGTTGGCGCTGATTCCGCGGAAGTCTCTGACTCTCGGCAGAGAGATATTGAAGAGACGGTCCATGAAATCATACATTCTCTCGCCGCGCAGGGTGACCTTCGCGCCGATGACCATGCCTTCGCGGAGCTTAAAGTTTGCAACGGATTTTTTCGCCTTGCAGATGACCGGCTTCTGACCGGTGATGGTGGAGAGATCGGCAAGGATGGCGTCCATCACTTTGCTGTTATCCTTTGCATCTCCGGCAGCCACGTTGACGACGATCTTTTCGCACTTCGGGATCTGCATGGGGCTCTTGTAATTGAATTTCTTCATCAGCGCAGGAGCGACCTCGCTGGTGTAAAACTCCTTTAATCTGGCCATGTTTTTTCCTCCCTACTCAAAAAGTTTCGCCGCAGACTTTGCACAGGCGTTTTTTGCTTCCGTCGGCAAGGGTCTTGTGGGCCAATCTGGTCGGCTTGCCGCATTTCGGGCAGACAAGCATGACTTTGCTGGCATAGACGGCGCTTTCAACTTTGACCAGTCCGCCTTCCTCCCCCGCCTTACGGGGTTTGACGTGCTTGGTGGAAATGTTGCAGCCCTCGACGATCACTTTGCCTTCGGACGGGCTCACTTCCATGACCTTGCCGGTCTTGCCTTTATCTCTGCCGGAGATGATGACGACCTTATCGCCGGATTTGACATGTACTTTTTTCAATCGTAGCACCTCCTATCAGAGTACTTCGGGCGCGAGGCTCAGAATCTTCAGATAATCCTTGTCGCGGAGCTCACGGGCGACCGGTCCAAAGATACGGGTTCCACGCGGGTTTTTGTCATCGCGGATGATGACGGCGGCATTCTCGTCGAAACGGATATAGCTGCCGTCCTCACGACGGAGACCTTTGGCCGAGCGGACAATGACGGCTTTGACAACATCGCCTTTTTTGACCATGCCGCCCGGGGCCGCTTTTTTAACACTGGCAACGACGACGTCGCCGATGCTTGCATATTTTTTTCTGGTGCCGCCGAGCACGCGGATGCACATGAGCTCTTTTGCTCCGGTGTTATCGGCCGCTTTCAGATAAGACTGCATCTGAATCACAGATAGTTCCTCCTTTCCGTCCGGCTCCTCTTATTTCGCTTTTTCGATGATCCGGACGACTCTCCAGTGTTTTTCTTTGGAAAGAGGGCGGGTCTCCATAATTTCAACGCGATCGCCGATTCCGCATTCGTTCTTTTCGTCGTGCGCTTTGAACTTTACGGATCTATTTACAAATTTCTTGTAAAGGGGGTGCTGAACGCGGTCCGCGATCCGGACGACGACGGTTTTATCCATCTTGTCGCTCACGACCGTACCGACTCTGGTTTTTCTAAGGTTTCTTTCTTCGTTCACAGCTTTATCCTCCCTTCCTTTACTGCTTCGCCTTAAGCTCGTTTTCGCGGAGAATGGTCTTCACGCGGGCGATATCCTTTTTGACCTCTTTGAGGCGCATCGGATTCTCGAGCTGGTTAATGGCATGCTGAAATCTCAGGTTGAAAAGCTCGGCCTTGAGATCGGAAAGCTTTTTCTCGAGATCAGTCTGGTTGGTTGCGCGAACTTCAGCAGCTTTCATTCCCATCAGCCTCCTTCTCTTCCCGTTTGACAAACTTGCATTTGATCGGGAGTTTGTATGCGGCGAGACGCATGGCCTCGCGAGCGGTCTCCTCCGGGATACCGGCGATTTCGAACATCACTCTGCCCGGTTTGACGACGGCGACCCAGTGATCAACGGCGCCTTTTCCGGAACCCATTCGGGTCTCGGCCGGCTTCGCGGTGACGGGCTTATCCGGGAAGACCTTGATCCAAACCTGTCCGCCACGTTTCACATAACGGGTCATGGCGATACGGGCGGCTTCGATCTGGTTGGCTTTGAGCCAGCAGGGCTCAAGCGCCATCAGACCGTATTCGCCGTTGGATACAAAATTGCCGCGGTGGGCAGCGCCTTTCATGCGGCCTCTCTGAACCTTGCGGTATTTTACTCTTTTCGGGAGCAGCATCAGCGTTTGCCTCCTTCCCTGCGGGGCTGTTTCTTCACATCGGCGAGGACGTCGCCGCCATAGATCCAGACCTTGACGCCGACGCGGCCATAGGTCGTGGCGGCCTCGGCAAATCCGTAGTCGATGTCGGCACGGATGGTCTGCAGCGGGATGGTGCCCTCGTGATAGTGCTCGACTCTTGCGATCTCGGCGCCGCCGAGACGGCCGGAGCATTGGGTTTTGATGCCCTTGGCACCGAGCTTCATGGCGCGGCCGATGGCCTGCTTCATGGCGCGGCGGAAGGAAATTCTGCGCTCGAGCTGGGCGGCGATGTTCTCGGCGACAAGCTGGGCGTTTTTATCCGGGCTCTTGATCTCAACGATGTTGAGGAAAACCTGGATTTTTTCCTGTTTGCCCTTGTTGAGCATGGCCTCGCACTCTTGGCGAAGCTTCTCAATCTCGGTGCCCTGGCGCCCGATCACCATGCCCGGTTTGGCGCAGTGAATATGGATGCGGACCTTGGCGTCGCCGGTGCGCTCGATCTCGATCTTCGGGATGCCGGCCGCATACAGTTTTTGTTTCAGGAATTTACGAAGATTGTAATCCTCTACAAGTGTATCGCCGAAGACTTCGTCCTTGGCAAACCAGCGGGAGTCCCAATCTTTGATGATGCCCACTCTGAAACCGTGGGGATGTACTTTCTGTCCCATTGTTTACCTCCTCCGATTAGTCTTTGTCTCTCAGGACGATGGTGATGTGCGAAGATCTCTTCAGGATACGGAAAGCCTTTCCGTGGTCCCTCGGCTGGATCCGTTTCATCGTCGGGCCGGGAGTGACGAAGCATTCAGCGACATACATGCTGTCCTTGCTCATGCCATGGTTATTCTCTCCATTGGCGACGGCGGATTTGAGGAGCTTTGCAAGCGGCTCACTGGCCGCCTTGGGGGTGTGATTCAGCACTGCCGCCGCGTAGTCGATCGGTTTATTCCGGATCAGATCAAGAACGATCTGTACTTTGCGGGGCGAGATGCGGGCATATCTTAAATAAGCCCTTGCTTCCATTTCATATCCTCCTCTCGGCCTTATTTACCGTTGTTTGATTTCTTGGAACCGGCGTGGCCCCTGAACGTTCTGGTGGGGGCGAATTCGCCGAGCTTGTGGCCGACCATATCTTCGGTAACATAGACCGGAACATGTTTGCGCCCGTCATGAACGGCAAAGGTGTGACCCACGAAATCCGGGAAAATCGTGGACGCGCGGCTCCAGGTCTTAAGAACTCTCTTTTCTCCGGCCTTATTCATCTCGCGGACCCTATCGAGGAGCGCGGTCTGTACATACGGGCCTTTTTTAATACTTCTGCTCATTTCTCCTGTGTGCCTCCTTCCCGATCACTTACTGTTGCGGCGTTTCACGATGAATTTATCGGAACGCTGATGTTTCTTTCTCGTCTTGTAGCCCAGTGCGGGTTTGCCCCAAGGGGTAACAGGGCCGGGATGTCCGATCGGGGATTTGCCTTCGCCGCCGCCGTGCGGATGGTCGTTCGGGTTCATGACGGAACCACGGACGGTGGGCCTCCAGCCCATGTGGCGGACACGGCCGGCTTTTCCGAAGTTGACGTTGGCGTGCTCGATGTTGCTCACCTGGCCGATGACCGCGTAGCACTCGTTCGGAATGTTGCGCAGCTCGCCGGAAGGAAGCCTGACCAGGGCGTATCTGCCCTCTTTGGCCATCAGCTGCGCCATGACGCCGGCGGCTCTCGCAAGCTGGGCGCCTTTTCCGGGATAAAGCTCGATGTTATGGATAAAGGTACCGACCGGGATGTTGACGAGCGGAAGCGCGTTGCCCGGAATGATGTCGGACTGCGGTCCGGAGACGACCTTGTCGCCGGCCTTGACGCCGTGCGGGGCCACGATGTAGCTCTTCTCGCCGTCTTCATACCGGATCAGCGCGATGTGGGCGGAACGGTTCGGGTCGTACTCGATGCCGAGCACTTCGGCGTTCATCCCGAGCTTCTCGCGTTTGAAATCCACGACACGGTATTTGGTTCTGTTGCCGCCGCCGTGATGACGGACGGTGATCCTGCCGTAGCTGTTGCGTCCGGCGTGCTTTTTCAGCGGCTCGAGGAGGCTGCGTTCCGGGCCGTCTTTGCTCAGACCGGAATAATCGATGCTGGACATTCCGCGGCGGCCGGCCGTTGTCGGTTTATAAAACTTGATTGCCATTCAGTTCATCCTCCTTACAGCATGCTCTCGAAGAACTCGATGCCCTTGGAATCTGCCTTCAGGGTGACGATCGCTTTCTTCCAGTCAGGGGTTTTGCCTACGTGGAGGCCCATTCTCTTGCTGCGGCCGCGGACGCTGATGGTGTTGACTTTTTCAACCTTTACACCAAAGAGCTCTTCGACGGCTTTTGCAATCTCGATCTTGTTGACGGTCTTCAGGACGCGGAAGGTGTATTTCTTCTGCTTAATCGCATCCATGGAAGCTTCGGTGATGACCGGCGCGATGATGATATCCTGAGCGGTTTTCGTCATTTTGCATACACCTCCTCAATCTTCTCGACGGCGTCTTTGACGATTACGAATTTGTCGTAATATAAGATGTCATATACATTTAAAGTATTGGTCAGCGTGGTCTTGACGTCCGGGATATTTCTGGCGCTCTTGATCACGTTGAGGTTGACCTCCGGCATAACGACAAGGGCCTTGCCCTCGGCACCGACGGCTTTGAGCACGCCGATCATGGCTTTGGTCTTGATCTCGTCCAGCTTGAGCTGGTCGAGCACAACGATCGTACCTTCGGCAGCTTTGCTCGAAAGGGCGGAAAGCAGCGCCACGCGGCGGACCTTCCTGTTGAGCTCGAAATGGTACTTGCGCGGTTTCGGGCCCAGGGCGACTCCGCCATGCTTCCACTGCGGAGCCCGGATGGAACCCTGACGGGCGTGGCCGGTACCCTTTTGTCTCCACGGCTTTCTGCCGCCGCCGCGAACTTCGCTTCTGGTCTTGGTGGACTGGGTGCCGTGACGGCGGTTGGCAAGGAAGTTGACAACCGCGGCGTGCATGGCAACCGTGTTGGGCTCTACGCCGAAAACGGCCTCGGAGAGCTCAACCTTGCCGACGACTTCGCCGGCCATGTTTAACACGTTAACAGTAGGCATTCAACTCTCTCCTTTCTCAGCCGCGCGCAGAACGTCCGGACTTCTTCTGCGGGTTCGTACTGATGGTGACGGTCGTGTTTTTCGCCTTGACGATCTTGGCGGTGTTGATGATGCTGACGACCGCGCCCTTCGGGCCCGGAATGGCGCCCTTGATCGCGATCAGATTGTTGTCGTTGTCGATCTTGACGATCTCAAGATTCTTGATGGTGGTGCGGACAACGCCCATGTGACCAGGGAGCTTTTTGCCCTTGAAAATTCTGGACGGGTCACTGCTCGAGCCCATGGAGCCGATGTGGCGTCCGACCGGGCCGGTGCCGTGCGTCTCGCGCAGACGGCTGAATCCGTAGCGCTTGATGGTGCCGGCATACCCACGGCCTTTGCTCTTGCCGGCGACGTCGACTTTGTCGCCGACCTGGAACGTATCCGCTTTGATGATGTCGCCGACGGCGAGGGCGGAGCAATCCTCCAGCCGGAACTCGCGGAGATACTTCTTTGCGGCGACGTCCGCCTTGGCGAAGTGGCCTTTCAGCGGCTTGTTGAGATGCTTCTCAGTGATTTCGCCGAATCCGAGCTGAACGGATTCATAACCGTCGTTGTCGAACGTCTTTTTTTGCACGACGACGCACGGGCCGGCCTCTACGACCGTGACAGGGATCACCTTACCCTTTTCGTCAAAAAGCTGGGTCATGCCAACCTTTTTGCCGATGATTGCCTTTTTCATGTTTTCTGCCTCCTTCGGTTATTGGTCGGACGGTGTATCCGACGTGACCTGCTGCTTGTCTTCTTTCTCGATAAAGCGGTTGCTTAGAACTTTATCTCGATTTCAACGCCGGCAGGGAGCTCAAGACCGGTAAGAGCCTCGACGGTTTTGTTCGAGGGTCTTAAGATGTCGATGAGTCTTTTGTGGGTGCGGGACTCAAACTGCTCGCGGCTGTCCTTATACTTATGAACAGCGCGCAGGATGGTTACGATCTCTCTTTCGGTCGGGAGCGGGATCGGTCCGGAAACGCGGGCGCCGGTGCGCTTAGCAGTTTCCACGATCTTTTCCGCGGCCTGGTCGATCAGCTGGTGGTCGTAGCTTTTGAGTCTGATCCTGATTTTTTCCTTGACTGCCACTTCAATCGCCTCCTGTTTTGGTTCCCAATGATTCACAATGGGTGACGACCTTTTGAAATACTCCCCACAGCTCCGGGTGTTTCAAGCTCCGTCATTAAAAACGGGAAATCCCCGCCGCCACGTGTTTCTTCCAGAGTGGCACAGGTATTCCCGGACCGCGCGGATTGCTCCGCGCCTTAACAACAAGACCCCGCCCCGCCGGCTCATCGCCGGAAGGGCACACTTGGGTGTGCAGTATTTCTTGTCGCCCGGTTTTTAAAATCGGACATACTCGGCGGAAATTCCCTGCCGTACCGGCAGCAACCTCCCGCTTCAACGCATATCTTGCGGCCTTTCAGGCATGCCAAAAAAGCCGCCTGCGCAGTCACGCAAGGTATATTATATATATAGCAAATTTAAATGTCAAGAATTTTTTTGGAGCTTCGGCGGATTTTTTTGCGGTTTTTTCGCCATTTTCGAAAAAAACGTGGGGTTTTTAAGATTCCGACCACGCTTTCGCGTGTTTCTGCAACCTCCCGGCTCTATTTTTGCCCGTTTTCTGTAAGTTATTCCCAAGCCGGGGCATCTTTTCCGGAAAAGAGTTTTATATGCAAAAACAAAAAAAGAGACCGGATGCCTTCCGGTCCCCTTTTGTTGTTTCAATCAGTAGGCCTTGCCCCAGTAGATCATCTTTTCCGCCGGTTTGCCGCAGCAGACGCAGGTGTCGGCGAGATGCTCCTGATGGAACGGCATGCAGCGGCTGGTGACGCCGGCCGCCTGCTCGATCTTTGCCTCGCATGCCGGGTCGCCGCACCACATGGTCTTGATGAAGCCGCTCTTCGTATTGGCAAGCCCGATCAGTTCCTCCATCGTCAGAGCGGTGAAGGTGCGGTGCTCGCGGTTGGCGAGCGCCTTCTGGTAGAGGGCGCTGCGCACGGCTTCGAGCGCCTTCGGGACTTCGGACTCGAGGTCGTCGAGGGAGACGGCAAGTTTTTCGCGGCTGTCGCGGCGCACAAGCACGCACTGATTCTGCGCGATGTCCCGCGGGCCGATCTCCAAGCGCAGCGGCACGCCCTTCATCTCATATTCGGCAAATTTCCAGCCGGCGGAGTTGTCGCTGTCGTCGAGCTTGACGCGGCAGAATTTTGCGAGGCGTTCCCTGACGGCGTTGGCGGCCTCAAGCACGCCCTCCTTATGCTGGGCGGCAGGGACGATGACGACCTGGATCGGCGCGACGGCCGGCGGAAGCACAAGGCCGTTGTTGTCGCCGTGGGTCATGATGATGGCGCCGATGATCCGGGTGGAGAGGCCCCACGAAGTCTCATACGGCGTATGAAGCTGGTTGTCGCGGCCGGTGAACTGCACGTCGAAGGCTTTGGCAAAGTCGCTGCCGAAATAGTGGGAGGTGCCGCTCTGGAGCGCCTTTCCGTCGTGCATCAGGGCCTCGATGGTATAGGTCGCCTCGGCGCCGGCAAATTTTTCGCTGTCGGTTTTCTGGCCGCGAACGACCGGGATCGCAAGGTTGTTCTCGCAGAAATCGGCGTACACATTGAGCATACGCTCGGTCTCGGCGATGCCCTCCTCGGGCGTCTCGTGCATGGTATGGCCCTCCTGCCACAGAAACTCCATCGTGCGCAGGAACGGGCGGGTGGTCTTCTCCCAGCGCACGACGCTGCACCACTGGTTATAAAGCTTGGGCAGGTCGCGGTAGGATTTGATCACATGGGCATAATGATCGCAGAACAGCGTCTCGGAGGTCGGGCGCACGCAGAGGCGCTCCTGCAGCTTCTCGTTGCCGCCGTAGGTGACCCATGCCACCTCCGGCGCGAAGCCATCGATATGGTCCTTTTCCTTTTGAAGCAGGCTCTCCGGGATGAACATCGGCATATAGACGTTTTCGTGGCCGGTCTCCTTGAAGCGCGCATCCAGGATCTTCTGAATATTCTCCCAGATCGCATAGCCGTACGGTCGGAGAATCATGCAGCCGCGGACGCTTGAATAGTCCACAAGCTCGGCCTTTTTCACGACGTCGGTGTACCATTGGGCGAAATCATCCTCCATCGAGGTGATCTCATCCACCATTTTTTTCTGTTCCTCCAATTGTTCCAACTCCTTTACAGCGCGAGGGCCAGATAAACAAAATAGCGGAACCTCCGTTCCACTATTTCATCCGCATATCTTTTTTTGTTCCTTTTTAAAGAGAAGTCTCGATGAAACGGACAATGTCCCCGACGGTCTTGATGTTTTCGATCTCCTCATCCGGGATCTCCTTGTCAAATTCCTCCTCGAGGGACATGATGAGATCGACAATATCAAGGGAATCGGCGCCAAAATCCTCGACGATGTTAGACTCCATTGTCACCTGATCTTCTTCGACATCAAGCTGATCGCAGAGTATTTCCTTGACTTTTTCAAATACCACGGCAATAGCCTCCCAAACTATATTTTCGGGCTTTCCAAAATTGCCCGGGCGATTACTTCACTAAGAATACATGAACAATTTCACCTTGTCAATATTTTTTTGGTGCGTTGTGCGGCGTAAAAATCTGTGTTATAGTATCCCTGTGCACAACCGTTACACATGGGGGGTTACATTTTTGAAAAAATACGCTTTTGTTTTCCCCGGTTATGGCTGCGGCCATCCCGGCATGGGAAAACCCTTTTTGGAAAAATCCGAAGCCTGCCTTGCGCTTTATGCCGCGGCCTCCGTCGATCTCGGCTATGACTGCGCCGCTCTCTCCGTCTCCGGAAAGGCCTCCGAAATCGCCGATCCGCAGAAGGCTTTTCCGCTTCAGGCACTCCAGTCCCTCTCCGTCGCCCTCTGCGCGAAGGAGATTCTGCCGGAGGCCCCCTCCGGCGTTTTGGGATACAGCGCCGGTGAGATTCCGGCCGTCGCCTGCGCCGGGGTATTTACCTATGAGGATGCGGTCAAGGCCGCTTCGTATTATTCCGATATGCGTTTTGAGGCGCTGGAGGCCGGCACGATGGAATCCTTCCGGCTGACCAACGTCAAGCAGGAATTCGTCGGCCTCGTCACCGACAAGATGACCGACGGCTTCGTGCAGCTGACCGCGGTCGAGGGGCCGGAACAGACAGTGATCCTCGGCGACCGCGAGGGCATTCAGGCGACGCTCGACGAACTTGCGAAGCACAAGGTCGTTTCCTATAAACTCGACAACGCCTCGGTCTTCCATTCGATGATCGTCAGCGCCTACGCCTCCCACATGCGGGAAGCCATGAATGCCCTGCCGCATGAGAAAAATCTCACCGTCCCGCTTTATTCCACGTTATATGGGAAGAAGTGGGAATCTATTCTTTTGCCCGGCGATTATTTCTACCTCCAGCAGATCAAGGCCGTCCGCCTCTCCGAGGCCGTCGAGGCCGCGGTCAGGGACGGCATCGAGGTATTCCTGATCACCGGCAAGGACCGCAGCCTGCAGAATGCCGTCAAATCCGTGGCGAAGGGCGCCGAGGTGCTGATCGCCGAGGACATCAAGGGTCTTGAGAAGGCCGCCGCCGTGATCGGAAAGGCCTGAGTGTATCCGAAAAAGCCGCGGAACCTTTCACGTGTTCCGGAAGATGCTCCCGCCGGGTAAAATCCCGAACCCGAAGCCTCGGTGCAGTCGGGGAAGCGGGCCGCGTTCCGGCATGCCTCCGGAAGTGATGCCGGGCATCTCATCGGCGCCGGAAAAGCCGCGGCAGAAGAGGCGGAAAGTTTCGCTCCGCACCTCTCACGGAGGCGAAGACGTCTTTTGAGAGGAAAATCAGCGCCGCGCAGTTCGGAAAGGCCATCAGGCCGTCGAAGATATCCGAGATGCCGAGCGCCGCGCCGAACTCGATGCAGGAGCCGAGCACGCCGGCGGCGCAGAACAGAATCCGGTAGCCATATAAGGCGCTCTTTCGTTTCGTCAGAAAGGAGAGGGCGCTTTCTCCATAATAGGCCCATCCGATCATGGCGGCGAGGGCGAAGAGAAACGTGGAGGCCGCCAGAAAGATGCCGCCTCCCGCCCCGAAGCAGCCGGTGAAGGCCTCCGCCGCCGTATCACAGCCGCCCGCCAGCAGAACCAGCGCCGTCAGCGTGCAGACGACGATCGTGTCCACAAAGACCTCAAGGATGCCCCAGCAGCCCTGAATGCCCGGCTCCCGCTCGGAGGAGGCTCCGTGCGCGATGGAGGCCGAGCCGAGGCCGGCCTCGTTGGTGAACGTGCCCCGCGCGAGGCCGACGCGCACCGCATCCGCAGTCATAAGGCCCGTGAAGCCCCCGGCGGCCGAGCGGAATGAAAAGGCTCCCTCAAAAATCATTCCCAGAGCCGTGCCCAGATGCTCCCGGAAGATGGCCAGCGCCGCCGCGGAGCCCGTGATATACAGCACCGCCATCACCGGGACGAGCACGCCGGAAACCTTCTCCACGCGCCCTCCCCTGCGAAAGAGCGCCGCCGCGGTGAGCACGGCGAGCAGGAGGCCCGCTGCCGGCCGCGGGAGATTGAGCACGGCAAGGCAGCTCTCCGCCGCAGAACCGCTCTGGGCCATGCAGCCGCCGCCGAACGAGGCGCCGATGCACAGCACGCACCACGCCGAAGCCAGAACCGGCATTTTTAAGCCTTTTTTTATGTAATACATGGCGCCGCCCCGGAAGCCCTCCGCCCCGCGCTCATGATGGGCGACGGCGAGGGCGGCTTCCGCAAATTTGGTCATCATGCCAAGAAACGCGCCCGCCCACATCCAAAAAACGGCGCCCGGCCCTCCCGTCAGGATCGCCGCCGAGACGCCGGCGATGTTACCGGTGCCCACCGTCGCGCCGAGCGCCGTGCTCATCGCCTCAAACGGCGTCGGGCCGGGGCCGCGCTTTTTACGGAACAGGGACCGGATCACCGCACGAAAAATGCCGCCCGCGCGGCGAATGGGAAAAAGGCCGCTGCCAAGCGTAAACCACAGCCCCGTTCCCAGCAGCACGAGCAGAAGGCCCGGCCCCCACACGAGCGAAGCACCCCTCGCCGCAAACGTTTCAAGATCCGTCAAGCGCCGCGCCCCCTTTATTTAAAAATACGGGGGACCGGCTCATTTTATGCACGCCTGTCCCAAATGCGGCCGCCCGGAATCCGATTTTTTCGGGCGGCGGGAGGCCGCCCACGGGTTTCTGCGGGAACGTCCTTTCCGAAGGGCGAGGCCAGCGTCTCTCCCCTTCCGGCCGGACTCTTTCGGAACGGACAATTTCCTTTAAAAGCGGCGCGGGCGGCTTCCGGACCACAGCGCAGCATTTTAAAAAGCCCCTCCCGGGCCGGGAAGGGCTTTTTTATAGCTTTTTTGTTATTTCGCGCGGTAGAAGGCCTCGGAGGCCCGGTGCATCATCAGGATGTCGATCTTGGCCGCGATCTCAAGCGGCGCATGCATCGAGAGAAGCGGTACGCCGACGTCGACGGTATCCACGCCGAGGCGGGAGATATATTTGGCGACCGTACCGCCGCCGCCGTTGTCGATCTTGCCGAGCTCGCCGGTCTGCCAGAGCACGTGCGCCTCGTCGAAGAGGCGGCGCACCTCGCCGAGGAACTCCGCCGGCGCGTCGTTCGTGGAGTATTTGCCGCCGGAACCGGTGTATTTGGTCATCACGATGCCGTAATTGAGGTAGGCGGAGTTGTTTTTCTCCGTGACGTCGGGGAAGGTCGGGTCGACCGCGCAGTTGACGTCCGCGGAGATGCACTTGCTCGCCGAGAGAATCGTGCGGCCGGCGATACCGTAGGGCGCGCCGAGATCCTCGGCAAAATAGGCGAGCATCTTGCCGTTCATGCCGGTCGGGCCGTCGGAACCGGTCTCCTCCTTATCCGCAAAGCAGGCGACCGCCGTGTATTCCGGCACGCCCGCCGCCAAAAGGCCGGTCAGCTCGCCGTAGGCACAGACGCGGTCGTCGTGGCCGTAGGCGCCGATAAGTCCCCGGTCGAAGCCCATGTCCCGCGCTTTTCCGGCCGGGACGAAGGTCAGCTCCGCGGAGCGGAAATCCGCCTCGGTGATGCCGTATTTTTCAAACAGGAGGTTCAGCAGGCTGAGCTTCACGAGCTCGCTGGCTTCGTCGTCGTGGAAGGGCATGGAGCCGACGATCACGTTGAGCTCTTCGCCCTTAAGTCCGTCGGCGAGCTTGCGGTCCATCTGCTCCTTCGCAAGGTGCGGCAGCAGGTCGGTGATGCAGAAGGAAGGCTCGTCCTCCCCCTCGCCGACGGAGACGGTCACGGAGGTGCCGTCCGCCCGGATGATCACGCCCTTGAGCGCCAGCGGGGTCACGCTCCACTGGTAGCGCTTGATGCCGCCATAATAATGCGTCTTAAAAAGGGCGAGCTCGGTGTCCTCGTAGACCGGGTTGGGCTTGAGGTCGAGGCGCGGGGAGTCGATATGCGCGGCGGCGATATGCAGACCCTCGTCGAGCGGCCTTTTGCCGATGACGGCGGCCACGAACGCCTTGTGGCGGTTGTTGAGATAGATCTTATCGCCCGGGACATATTTGTGCTTTGGATCGAAGGGCCGGAAGCCTTTTTCCTTCAGGAACGGAACGCACCAGTCGGTGAATTCACGCTCGGTCTTGCAGCGGGAAATGAATTTTTTGTAGTCCTCGCAGTAGTCGTAGGCCGCGCGGATTTCCTCCTCCGACAGAAGCAGGCCGCCGTTCTTTTTCTGAAGAAACAGCTTCTCCTTGAGCAGCGTGCCCGCGCTTTTTTCTTTTTCGCTCATACGCATCCTCCTTTATTCGGCAGAGTCTGCCGGTCAATCCATATTGTAGACCCGCCGGTAGTTTTTCCGGTAGTTCAATACTTTCTTCACATAATCCGCGGTCTCCTCATACGGGATAACCTCCAGCGTCTCGCCGTCGGAGGAGTAATCCGGGTTCCGAAGCCAGCCGTTGACGGCGCTGCGCCCGGCGTGGTAGGCCGCGAGCGCGCACTCCCAGTTGCCGAATTCGTCATACAGATAGGAGAGCAGCCATGTGCAGTAATGGATGTTGCTCTCCGGGTCGTACATGTCGGCCCAAGAGGCGTCTGTTCCGCCGCCGGCGTACTCCACCCATTCGTAGGTCTCTTTCGTGATCTGCATCAGGCCGCGCGCACCGACCTTCGACTCGGCCGCCGGGTCGAAATTGCTCTCCTGCCGCACCACCGCGTAGACGATGGAAAGCGGGAGCCCGTTTGCCTCCGCGGCGGGCTCGATGTATTCGCTGTACTTGGTCGGATAGGCCTGATGTTCCAGCGTTTTTGAGATGCGGTTCATCAGGATGCCGGCGAAGACCAGCAGCAAAATTCCTTCGGCGATCAGGGCGAGATACCGCAGAGAGTCCTTCAAGCCCCGGTCACCGCCGGTTCCTCCGGCTCCCCTTCCATCTCCCGGGAAGGCGCCGTCTCGGATTTTCTGCCTTCAAGAATCATCTTATAAAACAGAAGCGTCTTCTCCTCGAGCTCGTGCATGCTGCCGTTGTTGCGGATGATAAAGCCCGAACGCTCCACATAATAGACGTCGTCGTACTGGGAGCGGATGCGCCGCATGGCGTTGGCCTTGGAGAGGTGGTCCCTCCGCACGACGCGCTGCGCACGGAGCCCTTCCTCCGCGATCACGGAGACCACTGCCCAGCAGTATTTGTCGCAGCCGCTCTCGATCAGCGTGGCGCCGTCGATGACGACGACGTCCTTTCCCTTTGCCTCCAGCGCGGCGATTTCTTTTTGGATCTCCTTCCGGATGTAGGGGAAAATAATCTTGTCCAGCGCGAGGAGCTTTTTCCGGTCGGTAAAGACCATTCTCGCCAGCGCCTTGCGGTTGAGTTTTCCCTGATCGTTGAGCACGAGGCAGGAGAATTTCTCCGCAATCTGCACGAGACAGTCGAGATTGTTGTCGGAGATGTCGTGAGCGACCGCATCCGCGTCGATCACGGCGGCGCCCTGTTTGGAAAGGATTTCCCGGACGGTGCTTTTTCCCGCTCCGGTCTGGCCGGTAAGCCCGATGACTTTGCTCATGCCGCAGCCCCTTTCTTTTAGGAAAGTTCCGTAATATCGAAGCCCGCCGAGCGGACGAGCCGGTTATATACCGCAAGGCCGACGCCTTCTATGTTTGGGGAATGTGCCCAGACGGTCTCCGCGCCGAGGTCGTCCAGCTCCCGCAGCGCGTCGAATAAACGGCGCGCCTGCTCCTCGCCCGAATCGCAGGAGCCGTAGCAGACGGTTTTTACCCGGAGCGCCGGGGCGTCCTCGTCAAAGCAGAGGGCAAAGACGCCCTCCCCCGCGCGGCTGTTGACAAAATCGGCATAGCGCTCGCGGCTGCCCTTCACGAGGGTGACCTTTGCCTTCGGCGCATAGTGTTTATACTTCATGCCCGGCGAAGCGGCGGTTTCGCCCTCCCCGAGCTTCTCGAGCACGGCGTGGGAGAGCTCCACCGTTCCAAGCGTCTCCCGAAGCTCTTCGAGTGTGACATAGCCCGGGCGGAGCAGCGTCGGCACCTCCGCGGCCAGCGTAATGACCGTGGATTCCACGCCGACCGAGCATGGCCCGCCGTCGAGAATGGCGTCCACGCGCCCGTCCAGATCGTTGACGCAGTGCTCAAAAGTTGTGGGGCTCGGGTGGCCGGAGAGATTCGCCGAAGGGGCTGCGAGCGGCACGCCCGCAAGCTCGATCAGCCGGCGAGCGACCGGATGCACCGGGAAGCGGACCGCGACCGTCGCAAGGCCGCCGCTGCACGCATATGGAATCTCCGGTTTTTTCTTCATAATCATTGTCAGCGGGCCGGGCCAGAAGCGCGCCGCAAGCTTCCACGCGCTCTCCGGGATCTCCTCCACGATGTCTCCTAGCATCTGCAGCCGGCAGATGTGTACGATCAAAGGGTTGTCGCCCGGACGGCCCTTCGCGGCAAAAATCTTACGGACGGCCTCCTCGTTGAAGGCGTTTGCCGCGAGACCGTAGACCGTCTCCGTCGGCATGGCGACGAGGCCGCCGTTTTTGAGGATTTCCGCGCAGCGCTCGACGGCGCCCGGCTCGTCCGCGCGAAGTTTTAGTGTTTCCATGTATGTTTCGTCCTTTATCACGGAATTGCGGATTTTTTTCAGAAGAGCCGAAAAGCCCCCGCCACCCGAACCGCAAAAGCGCCCGGCCAACACGAAATTCCGGCGAAATTCTTCCGGAAAAATCAGCTGTCAAATGCTGATCAGGCCTCCGAAGTGCCCGCCCGGAGCTTTTCCGCCATGTCGTAGGCGCGCACGGCGTCGAGCAGCTCGTCCAGATCGCCGTTCATGAGCGCGTCGATCCTGTAGAGCGTCAGGCCGATGCGGTGGTCGGTCACCCGGCCTTGTGGGAAGTTATAGGTCCGGATGCGCTCGTTGCGCATGCCGGTGCCGACCTGAGAGCGGCGCTCCGCGGCGATCTCGTCGTCGCGCTCCTGCCGCTTTTTTTCATAAAGCCGGCTGCGCAGAATTTTCAGCGCGCGGTCTTTATTTTTATACTGGCTGCGCTCGTCCTGACACTCCACCACCATGTTGAGCGGCAGGTAGGTGACACGGATCGCGGAGGAGGTCTTATTGACCTTCTGCCCGCCCGCGCCGCTCGAGCGGAACGTGTCGATCTGCAGGTCCTTCGGATCGATCTCGATCTCCACGTCCTCGACCTCCGGCAGCACCGCGACGGTGACCGTGGAGGTCTGGATGCGGCCCTGCGTCTCCGTCTCCGGCACCCGCTGCACGCGGTGGACGCCGCTCTCATATTTGAGCTTTGCGAAGACGCCCTCGCCTTCGAGCGAAAACTGAATCTCCCTGAAGCCGCCGAGCTCCGTCCCGCTCTCATCGAGGATCTCGCACTTCCAGCCCTTCGCCGCGGCATACATCGCGTACATTCGGTAGAGATCGGCCGCGAAGAGAGCGGCCTCCTCGCCGCCCGCGCCGGAGCGGATCTCCATGATAACCGAGCGGTCGTCGTCCGGATCCCTCGGCAGCAATAAAATTTTAAGTTCCTCAGCCGTGCGGTCCATGACCTCCCGGTTCTCGTTCCACTGCTGCTGTGCCATCTCCCGGAGCTCCGGGTCGGTTTCGCACTCGAGAAGTTCCTTCGCCTCCCCGCAGGCATCTTCCGCCCGGCGGTACTCCCGGTATTTTTCCACCAGCGGCGTCAGGCTCCGGTACTCCTTCAACAGCTGCGTATAAAGCGGGACGTCGTTTACCACCTCGGGCACGCCGAGGCGGCTGTCGATCTCCTCGTAACGCTTCTCAATTTCGGCCAGTTTATCGAACATCGTCGGAATCCTCTCTGATCACCGAACGGATATTTTTCTCCGCCTTGCTGCGCGGGAGCTCGACCTCCCGGCCGCAGGCCTCGCAGCGGAGTTTGAAATCCATGCCGGAGCGGAGCACGCGGAAACGGTTTCCTCCGCAGGGATGATTCTTTTTCATGACCAGCAGGTCGCCGACCCGGATATCCATCCCCCGCGCCTCCTCATCTGGGTATATTTTCATAATTTTATAGTATAGCATAAGGGATCCGCATTTGCAAACTTTGCCTCATAAATCCGGGCCGCGGCGAATATAGTTTTGCAGTTTCGGTTGATAGGGGAGGATTCAGAAATGACGGATTATCTGCCCGAAGGCGCGCGCATCAATACCCCGGCGAACCGTGCCGCCATGCGGAATTTCATGTCCCTGCAGGAGGCCTGCCGCAAAGGGACCGTTCTGGAGGCGCGGGCCTCGCTCTGCAGCGCCGACCACGACCTCAGCATTGAGCTCGGCGAAATCCACGGCGTCATCCCAAAGGCCGAGGGTGCGCTCGGCATGGATACCGGCGAAACAAGGGACATTGCCGTAATCTCCCGCGTCAGCAAGCCGGTCTGCTTCCGGATCACGGGGTTCGCGCGCGGGGCGGACGGAGGTATCACGGCGGTCTGCTCCCGGCGCTCCGTACAGCAGGACTGCTATGACAACTATATCTCCAAACTCCTGCCCGGCGACGTCATCCCCGCCGTCGTGACCCATATGGAAAACTTCGGATGCTTTGCGGACATCGGCTGCGGCATCTCCTCTCTATTGCCGATCGACGCGGTCAGCGTCTCGCGCATCTCCCATCCCTCCGACCGCTTCCGCACCGGGCAAAAGATCCACGCGGTCGTCTCCGGCCGGGATGAACAGGGGCGCGTCTGCCTTTCCCATAAGGAGCTGCTCGGAACATGGGAGGAGAACGCAGCGAATTTCGCGCCCGGTGAGACGGTCTCCGGCATCATCCGGTCGGTGGAGGACTACGGCGTCTTTGTCGAGCTGACGCCGAACCTCGCCGGCCTCGCCGAGCCCTGCCCGTTTCTTGCGCCGGGGCAGCAGGCCTCCGTATACATAAAAAGCCTGATCCCCGAAAAAATGAAGATCAAGCTGATTATTGTGGATGCCTATGACGCGGAGATCCGGCCCGAGCCGCCGCATTATTTCATCACCTCCGGGCATATCACCCGCTGGCAGTATTCCCCGGAGGGCTGCCCCAAGGAGTTCTTTACGGAATTCGGCTGATCCCGGTTTCCCGATGCGGATGCCCTTTCTGGGCCTCCGCATTTTTTTGTTTCTCCGGGCA
>CAYMNV010000009.1:0-14372 GCA_964391915.1 uncultured Oscillospiraceae bacterium | reverse complement strand
TTTCCCGATGCGGATGCCCTTTCTGGGCCTCCGCATTTTTTTGTTTCTCCGGGCACATCCCCCGCCGGCAGGATTCCCCGGAGGGCTGCCCCAAGGAGTTCTTTACGGAATTCGGTCAGAGACTGGCGATTTCGACCGGGCCGAGCGGGCGGAGGCGGGCGCTCATGCCCCGCATCATACCGATCATGCAGTCGTACCAGACCGCCGAGCCGTTGTAGCAGGCGTTGACGCCGCCGAGCCCCGCGCCGTTGTAGTATTTCCCCTCCTCGGCAAGATACCACTCCGAGATGCGCCTGGCGACGAAATCGATGCACTCCTCCTTAGAGCGGAATTCCTTCTTTCCCCACCCGAAAAGGTTGTTTTCGCGGAAGCAGTGACTGCCCCAGCCGGACTCGAACGCGGCGAGGGAGGCCAAAAACACCGCGTTGACGCCGTATTTCTCTTCAGCGGCGAGAAATTCCTCCGCATAATCGGAGAGGCCTTTCAGCACCGGGGCCAATTCCTCCGCGGTGAGGTTGCAGGGCATGGTCAGGTCGTTGGGGTTGACCGGTTCCTGCGCGAAAAGCGTGCAGGGCTCGGCAGAATCCCCGGAATCGGCCTGCTCCTCCTCGGACGACGGAACGTGAATGATCACCGGTTCCTCTGCGGAAGGAGCGCAGGACTCGGCAGAATCCGAGGTATCGGTCTGTTCCTCCTCGGACGACGGAACGTGAATGATAATTGATTCCTGCGCGTACGCCGGAATTTGAATGACAAAAAGAAAGAAAACGGCAAGAAAAAGCATGATGCATGTTTTCAAAATAAAGATCCCATCCTTTCGTGAAGCATACCTGCTTTTGCCAAAAGGATGGGATCTTTTTTCCTGTTTTATTCAGCCGAAGAGGATGGGCTGCACCTGCTCTCCGGAAAGGGCCTTCTCAAGTGCCGGCCCGCTTTTCGAAAAATCCGCCATCATCGAGCGGGGCTTTTTCTCCGGATTATCCTGCCGCATGGGCACAAAATACACGTTTTTCGTGTTCAGCAGACGGCCGATATTGACGGCCGAGGCGGAGAGCGCGTCGTTCGTGGAGACCGCCAGCACCACCGGGCGGCTGTTGCGCAAATGCGCCTTGACCGCCATCGTCACCGGGGTATCGGTGACGGCGTTTGCGAGCTTCGCCAGCGTATTGCCGGTGCAGGGCTCCACCAGGACGGCGTCGAACAACTTCTGAGGGCCGACCGGCTCCGCATCCTGAATGGTCAGGATCGCCTTTCTGCCGCAGAGCTCCTCCGCCCGGCGTACAAACTCCTCCGCCGGGCCGAAGCGGGTATCCATCGAGGCGGCATTGAAGGAAAAAATCGGCGTGATCTCATAATCCGCCGCCAGCGCCTCCATCTCGGCCAGCGCCTTATCAAATGTACAAAAAGAACCGCAGAGGGCAAAGCCCAGTCTTGCCTTATCCTTCAAGCGCGTCCTCCCTTTCTTTTAAAATGTTTTGCACCGTGTCGGCCAGAATCTCTCCGGCGGTCTTCGGCGCAAATTTTCCCGGCAGGCCGAGCGCCTTCTCCGCATGGATGTGAAGTTCCGCCGCCGCCGCGAAATCCGTGCCTCCCGGCTCGGAGGCGAGATCGATGACGGCCGCATCCTTTCTCATGAGCATCAGTTTTTCTCTCTCCAGAATCAGGGCCGGCACCGTGTTGAAGACCAGACGGAATCCGCCGAGCTCCTGATCGATGCGGGAAAACTCGATCGGCCTCATGCCCTCGGAACGAATCCAAGCGAGGTCGGAAAACCGCCGCGCGGCGACGGTCACATCCGCATCCAGCGCCTTGAGCATCGAGGCGAGCAGGCGGCCGATTCTGCCGTGGCCGAGCACCAGCACCTTCATGCCGCTGAGACTTTCGTCCGCGATCTCCATCGCAAGCGCGACCGCCGCTTCCGCCGTCAGGGCAGCATTGCGCACGGCGAAATCCTCCCGCTCCGCGTAATCGCAGACCGAAACGGCCCGCAGCCTCGCCGCGTCGACCGTCTCCTCCGGGATCTTTCCGCCGATCAGCATAGTCCCCTCCCGCATGGCGCCGACGATCTCCGCCAGCAGGTAGCTCCGATCGGAAAAAGGAGTTTTTAACCTTCCGTCTTTGGTGCAGCACGGCAGCGGCAGCACGACCACGTCGGCCCGGGAAAGTTCCTCCGGGGTGCAGGGCCGCGCCGTTTCAGGAAGCTCCGGGCACTTCTCAAGCCCAAGAGCCAAAATTTCATACCCCTGCGCGGACAGGTACGACGCCAGATATCCAAAGCGCAGATCCCCGCCCGCAATGCAGAAAATCGGTTTTTTCATGGTTCCTTACCTCCATAAGTCCGGTACGTCATCCTATGAAGATCCCGGTGAAAATGACAGTCCTTTCACCGGGGAGCGGGGTTTTTCATAGTATGGCCTGCAACGATATTCCCGGAGGTGGATTTTCTTGTTTGATGTGATAGCCGCGCTGGTGCTGACGTTTTTTGCCGCGCTGGGCATGGTGAAAACCGCCGCCTGGCTGATGGAGCTTGCCTGCGAGCGGAAGCTGCCCTGCACCGCGATCTATGTGATGAATCTCATGCCGGGCTCGGCCTCCTGCCTGGAGGACGAGGTCCGCTGCATTCTGGCCGACGAAGAAAAATACCCCAAAACCGTGCTGCTCTGCGACTGCGGCGCCGACATGGAGAGCCGTGCCGTCGCTGAAATGCTGACGCGTCGCTTCTCTGCAGTTTTGCTCTGCGACAAAAATGACCTGCCGGACGTGCTGCCTTCCTGTTTACAGCAGGCCGGAAAAGAATTATAATAAGTATGTATATCATTTTTAAGGATGGCGGAATATGGCACAACCAGTCGGGATTCCGGAACCGGAATCCCTCAGCGGAACCGTGGAGGACATCATTTGTTATAAATCGGATTCCGGATTTACGGTATTCGATCTGAACGCGGGCGGCGAGCTCATCACCGTGGTCGGCGAACTGGGCGCGGTGGAGACGGGCGAGGAAGTTACCCTGACCGGCAGCTTCGTCAGCCACCCCTCCTATGGCAACCAGTTCAAAGCCGCCCTCTGCGAGCGAAAACTTCCCGCGACCGCCGGCGCCATCCGCAAATACCTCGGAGGCGGCACCTTTAAAGGCGTCGGCCCCGCGCTCGCGGCCCGCGTTGTCTCCCGTTTCGGCGACGAGACGCTCGCGATCCTTGAAAAGGAGCCGATGCGCCTCGCGGAGGTCAAGGGCATCACGAGCAAGAAGGCCGCCGAGATGGCGACGGAATTTGAGCGCGCCTTCGGCATCCGAAAGGTGATGCTGGAGCTGCAGAAATACGGCCTCGCCGCCTCGATCGCCGTCCGCGTCTGGAAAAAATGGGGCATGGCCTCGATGGAGGTCATCGAGGCGGACCCGTTCTCCCTCTGTGGGCCGGAGATCGGCCTCGAGTTCCCGGATGCGGACCGCATCTTCTCCGAAAAAGCCGGTCCGGACGACAGCCGCCGCCTCAAGGCCGGCATCACGTTCGTTCTGGCGCACAATCTGGAAAACGGCCACTCCTGCCTGCCGGAGGAGAAGCTCCTCGGCGCGGCGGCCTCCCTTCTGGGGACGGACTCCGGCCTCGCCGCGGCGCTGGAAACTTTGTTGGACGAGCACCGTCTGGATGTTTACGACAGCGGAGACCGGCGGTTTTTTTACCTGCCGGAACTGTACAGCGCGGAGACCTCCGCCGCCGGAAGGATCAAGCTCATGCTCGCCGGCGGGGAAGAACCCGCCCCCTCGGTCGAAGAATCCATCTCCCTGCTCGAAAAGGAGCTCGGCATCGAATACGACGCCCTGCAGCGCAAGGCCCTCCGGTGCGCGCTTTGCAGCCGTGTCTTCGTGCTGACCGGCGGGCCCGGCACCGGCAAAACGACCACCCTCAACGCCCTGATCCGTCTGCTGGAGGAGACGGGCGAGACCGTGCTTCTCGCCGCGCCGACCGGGCGGGCCGCAAAACGCCTCTCCGAGCTGACCGGCCGGGAGGCGAAGACCATCCACCGGATGCTGGAGGTGGACTTCCGCTCCGACGAACTGCACCCCACCTTCCGTAAAAACGAAAAGAACCCGCTCAAATGCGATACGCTGATCGTCGACGAGATGTCAATGGTGGACACGCTGCTGTTTGACGCGCTGCTCCGGGCGCTGCCGCTCTCCTGCCGGCTGATCCTTGTCGGCGACGCGGACCAGCTCCCCTCCGTCGGCGCGGGGAACGTGCTGCGGGATATCGTCGCCTCGGATATCGTGCCCTCCGTCTGCCTCGACCGCATCTTCCGCCAGGCGGCGGAGAGCCGGATCGTCACCAACGCGCACGGGATCATCCGCGGCGAATTGCCGGAGCTTGGCGCCAAGGAAGGCGACTTCTTCTTCCTGCCGCGGGCAACGGAATCGGACGCCGCCGACACGGTATGCTCATTGATCTGCAAACGCCTGCCCGACGCCTACGGCTTCTCGCCGGTCACGGATATTCAGGTGCTCTGCCCGGGGCATCGGGGCGAGCTCGGCACATGGAGCCTCAACCTCCGGCTCGAAAAACTCCTGAACCCGGCGGACAAAAAGAAAGCCGAGTTTACCTATAACGGCGCCTCGTTCCGGGAGGGCGACAAGGTCATGCAGATCCGCAACAACTACGATACCGTCTGGAAGCGCGACGACGGCGAGATGGGCTCCGGCGTCTTTAACGGCGACATCGGCGTGATCGAGAGAATCGACCGCTCGATGCGGATGCTGTCCGTCCGCTTCGACGACCGGAAGGCGGACTACCCGTTTGAGAATTCCGGCGAGTTGGAGCACGCCTACGCCGTCACGGTCCACAAAAGCCAGGGCTCCGAATTCGAGGCCGTGATCCTGCCGCTCTTCGACAAGAGCCCGCGCCTCAACTACCGCAACCTGTTTTACACCGCCGTCACCCGCGCGAAAAAACTTCTCGTGATCGTCGGGGCGGAGGATGCGGTCGCCTATTCCGTGCAGAACAACCGCCGGACCGGAAGATATACGAACCTCCGGCCGATGCTCGAGGAGATTCTTCCCGGCGGAAGCCTGTAAAAACGGTGCCGCGCCTTCCCCGGTTTTCCGGCGGAATGCTTATAGGAATAAAACACAGGAGGCAGAAAACGCTTCCCCCGTTTTTTGCCAAAATGATCCCGGAGGATCATGCCTGTCAGGATAAAGGAGAGAGGATATGCCTGCTGATATCGGAATCGACCTCGGCACCACAAAAATCATCATCTACGACACCTCCCGCGGAGTGGTTCTCTGCGAGCCCACGATCGTCGCCATCGATATGGATACCGGCGAGATCCTGAGCATCGGGGCGGATGCCTACAAAATGATCGGAAGGACGCCTTCCCACATTGCCGCCATCCGTCCGCTCGAGAAGGGCGTCATCTCGGATTACCGCCTGACCAACGCGATCATCCGCTACTCGCTGCAGAAGGTCTGCGGCGAGAGCTACTTCCGGCCGCGCGTCACGGTCTGCGTACCGAGCGCCATCACCGACGTGGAGCAGCGCGCGGTCGTCGAGGCCGCCGTCGCCGCCGGCGCCAGAAAGGTATTTCTGATCGAGGAACCGGTCGCGGCCGCGATCGGAGCGGGGCTCGACATCTCCAAGCCGGTCGGCCAGATGGTTGTGGACATCGGCGGCGGCACGACCGATATCGCGGTGCTCTCGCTCTCCGGCGTCGTGTGCAAAAACTCCGTCAAGGTCGCCGGAAACCTCTTCGACGAGGAGATCATCCGCTACCTACGCGCCAAGCACGGCCTGCTGATCGGCGAGCGCACGGCCGAGGAGGCCAAAAAGGCCGTCGGCACCTGCTGGAGCTTCGACGACGACCGCACCTTCGACGTGAAAGGCCGCAACCTGATGACCGGTCTGCCCAGCAGGGTGACCGTCAGCTGGCAGGAGATCTCCGAGATCTGCTACGACCTCGCCTCGCAGATCGCGCTCGCGATCCAGAAGGTGTTTGAAAAGACGCCGCCGGAGCTTTCCGGGGATATCCGGACTTCCGGCGTGCTGCTGACCGGCGGAGGCGCCATGCTGCACGGGCTGGACCTCTACCTCTCCAAGCGGTTCGGCACCGAGTTCCGCGTCGCGGAAAACCCGGTGGAATGCGTCGCCGTCGGAACCGGAAAATCCTTTGCGCTGACCGGCTATCTGCGCGACTGCGTGACCGAAATGAACCGCACCCATAACTGAAAAAAGGAAAAAATCCGGTATTTTTACGGAATCCGCATGCGGATGCCGGAGGGCCTCCGTTCTTTCATGGAGGAATCCGCCCTTTCCGCGGCCGGAATGGAACAAAAAACGATGCAGACAAAAAAGAAAAGCAATCTGATCCGGTTTCTGCCGTATTACAAACCTTATCTGCCCACGATGGCGTTCGATCTCTTCTGTGCGGTGCTGACCACCCTCTGCGAGATCGTCCTGCCGATCCTGGTGCGGAAGATCACGAACACCGCCACGGAGGATCTCTCCCTGCTGACGCCGCGCCTCATTCTCAGCGTGGCGGGCATCTACATTCTCCTGCGCATCGTCGACACCGCCGCCAACTATTACATGATCCGCGTCGGCCACATGATGGGCGCAAAACTCGAGACGGATATGCGGGGCGACCTGTTCTCCCACCTGCAGGAACTGTCCTTCTCGTTTTACAGCAATACGAAAGTCGGCCAGCTGATGAGCCGCATCACCCGGGATCTGTTTGATATCACCGAATTTTCTCACCACTTCCCGGAGGAGGCCCTCATCGCACTGCTGAAATTCGTCGCCTCCTTCCTGATTCTTGCCAACGTCAACCTGACGCTGACCCTGATCATCTACGCCATGATCCCGCTGATGGCGATCTTCGTTCTGCGGATGCAGGCGGTCCTCGGCGAGGCGTTTACCAGCGAGAAGGAACAGATCGGCCGGATCAACGCCCAGGTGGAGGACAGCCTGCTCGGCATCCGGGTGGTCAAGAGCTTCTCCAATGAGGAGATCGAAAAGGAAAAATTCCGCGAGGGCAACCACACGTTCCTCGACATCAAAAACCGGGCCTACATCTATCTTGCGCAGCTTCACTGCGGCATCCGTTTCTTCGACGGCATGATGTATATCCTCGTGGTCACGGCCGGCGCCTTCTTTATGATGAATGGGAAGATCACCGCCGGCGACTTCATCGCCTACCTGCTCTACACCGTCACGCTGCTCGCGACCGTCAGCCGGCTCGCCGAATTCACCGAGACCTTCATGCAGGGCCTGACCGGCGTCAACCGCTTCTTTGAAATCATGGATGTTCCGCCGGAAATCACCGACAGCCCCGACGCGGAACCCATCGGCGAGGTGACCGGCGACCTCGTCTTTGACCACGTCACCTTCCGCTACGAGGACGGCGGCTCCGACGTGCTCTCCGGCATCGACCTGCACGTCCGCCCTGGCGAAAACGTCGCGCTGGTCGGCCCTTCCGGCGGCGGCAAGACGACGCTCTCCAACCTGATCCCGCGCTTCTACGACGTCACCGGCGGCCGGATCCTGCTCGACGGGAAGGACATCCGCAAGATCACGCTCAAAAGCCTGCGCGCCAACATCGGCGTCGTGCAGCAGGAGGTCTACCTCTTCTCCGGCTCCGTCTATGAGAACATTCTATATGGCAAGCCGAGTGCGTCGCGTGAGGAGGTCGTCGAGGCCGCAAAACTTGCCGGCGCCGACGATTTCATCAACGAGCTCCCGGAAGGTTACGACACCTATGTCGGCGAGCGCGGCGTGAAGCTCTCCGGCGGCCAGAAACAGCGCATCAGCATCGCCCGCGTCTTTCTGAAGAACCCGCCGGTGCTGATCCTCGACGAGGCAACCTCCGCGCTCGACAACGAGAGCGAGCACGTGGTTCAGCAGAGCCTCGAGCGGCTCTCCAAAGGCCGCACCGTGTTTACCATCGCGCACCGGCTCTCCACGATCCGCAGCGCCAAGATCATCCTCGTGCTCACAAAGGACGGCATCGTGGAGCAGGGCTCCCACGACGAACTGATGGCCGAGGAGGGCGTCTATTATAACCTTCAAAAGATCTCCGGCTACATCCGATAGGAATCCTTCCTGCGGACGGAACGCCGGATTCCACGCGGAAAAATCACGGAAATGGGAAAAAGAAAAGGAGCGCCGCAGCTTCCCGCCGCGGTGCTCCTTTGTTTTTTATGTAGATTTCCCGCTTTCAGGGTTCCTCCGAATCGCCGTTGATATCCTTGTCGACGTCCACAACGGAAAAATAATTGCCGAGCGTGCCGACCAGCATGCCGATCCGGGCCTTCACCTCGTCGTCGGTCATTTTGAGGTCGAACGGAACGACCACGTCGAAGATCACGTTCGTATGCGTCGGGCCGGAAACCATGCGGAAATCGTGGATCGTCAGCCGCCCGTCGATCGTTTTCACAAGCTGCCGGACCTTTTCCTTCGTCTCGTTGGTGAGCTCGTCGCGGGTATCGATCGGGTCCATGTGGATGATGGCGAGGCAGTGCATCTCCTCGCGGATATCCTTCTCGATGTTGTCGATCGTGTCGTGCACCGCCATGATGTCCGCGTCGCAGGGCACCTCCGCATGGAGTGAGACCATCATGCGGCCCGGGCCGTAGTTGTGCACGATCAGGTCGTGGATGCCGACGATGCCCTCGTGGGAGAGGACGATCTCCTTGATGCGGTGGACAAAGACCGGATCCGGCGGCGTTCCGAGCAGCAGGTTGACGGTCCCTTTCGCAGCCAGGATGCCGGTACGCAGAATGAAGGCCGCCACGACGATGCCGCACCAGCCGTCGATCTTCCAGCCGGTGTACATGCCCACCAACGAAGAGACCAGCACGGCAAACGTGGTGATCGCATCGGAAAAGCTGTCCAGCGCGGTGGCATCCATGGCCGCCGAACGGATCTTCTTTCCGATCGTGTGGTTATAATAATACATGTAGCTTTTGACAAAGATGGAAACGATGAGGACCACAAAGGTGAAAAGCGAATAGTCCGCCTCCGTGGGATTCACAATCTTCTGGACCGAACTTTTGACGAGCTCGACGCCCATCATGACGATCAGCAGGGAGACAATCAGGCCGGAGACATACTCGAGGCGGCCGTGGCCGAAAGGATGCTCCATATCCGGCTTGCGGGAGGAGAGCTTGAAACCGAGCACCGTGATGATCGAGGATCCCGCGTCGGAGAGGTTGTTAAATGCGTCGGCGGTGACGGCGATCGAGCCGCTGACGGCGCCGGCGATAAATTTGCCGAGGAAGAGCAGAATATTGAAGAAAATCCCCACATTGCCGCAGAGATACCCGTAGGCCACGCGGACGTCCGGATTTTCGAAGTCACCCCTGTTTGGGATCAGTTTTTTTGCCAGCCAGCGGATCATCCACCCGCCTCCTTCCATAATATACCGACGCATGAGCATTACCCGTTACTATATCACGACGAAAATCATTTGTCCATAACCATTTTTCATAAAAATTTCATGCTTTGTTTGTGTGGTTCGTTTAAAAATCCGGCATTGACAAATTCTGTGATTCTTTCTATACTGATTCTTAGCCGATTAACAATTAGCCGGCTAATGATTCAGGGAGGCGATTTTTTGTACGACAGTTACCGCGGCATTGCGGAGCAGTTCCACCGCTTCTGGATGCTGCGAAAGATTAAGATTCAAAGCTTCACCGGTGATTTTTCCTGCCGGTTCGGCCAGTTTCCGCTGCTGGGATATGTGGAGCAGCACGAGGGCTGCACGCAGCAGCAGGCTGCGGAGGCCATGAGCGTCTCCGCGCCGGCGGTGGCGGTCTCGGTAAAGCGGCTTCAAAAGGCGGGATTCCTGAAGAAGGAGGCCGACCCCGGCAACCTGCGGAAAAGCCGCCTCTCCCTCACCGATGCCGGCAGAGAGACCGCGCAGGCCTTCCGCCGGAATTTCGACGAACTGGATACGGAGACGTTCGGCTGTCTCTCGGAAGAGGAGGCCCGGGCGCTCTCCGTACTGATGAAGAAGCTCACCGACTGCCTCGCCGCCGCGATGGCCGGCAGCCCGGAAATGGAAAGGGCGCTCTCCCTCCGGCCGGAAATTACAGAAGAAAAGGACGAACGTGCGATTCATGATTAAAAAACTGATTCCTTATATGAAAGGTTACCGGAAAGAGGCCGCGCTCGCCCCGGTCACCGTCATCTTCGAGGTGATCATCGAGATTTTGATCCCCTTTCTGATGGCCAAGATCGTCGATGTGGGCATCGCGAACCGGGACGTCGCCTATGTGGCGAAACTCGGCGGCATCATGGTGGGGATGGCGCTGTTTTCGATGACCTGCGGCGCGCTCTCCGGCAAATTTGCGGCCACCGCCTCGACGGGCTTCGCCTGCAACCTGCGCAAGGCGCTCTTCAATAAAATCCAGGATTTTTCCTTTGCCAACACCGATCACTTCAGCACCGCCTCGCTTGTCACCCGGATGACCGCGGACGTCACCAACGTGCAGAACGCCGCCATGGATATGGTTCGCATCATGTTCCGCGCGCCGGTGATGCTGATCTCCGCGCTTGTCATCACCATCCTCATGAACGCCAAGCTGGCCTCGGTCTTTCTGATCGTCATCCCGGCGGTGGGGCTGCTGCTCGCCTTTTTTATGACGAAGGCGCACCCGCTCTTCACGGGGATGCTCAAAAAATATGATGCGATGAACGCCTCCGTGCAGGAGGATCTGATCGGCATCCGCGTGATCAAAGCGTTCGTACGCAGGGATTTTGAGAACGAGAAGTTCACCTCCTCCGCCGACGACCTTCGTGCCGCCCAGAGGAAAGCCGAGAACCTGGTCGTCGTTGCGATGCCGCTGATGACGCTTGCCATGTACGCCTGCATCCTGTCGATCTTCTGGTTCGGCGGGCATTCCGTCATCGAGGGAAAGATGCTGACCGGCGAGCTCATCAGCTTCATCACCTACGTCGGGCAGATCCTGATGTCGCTCATCATGATCGCGATGGTCTTTGTGAACTTGGTGCTTTCAAGGGCCTCCGCAAGGCGAATTATCGAAGTGCTGGAAGAGAAGCTCGACATCACCGACGACGAAGCCGACCCGGCGCTCAAACCGGAAGACGGCTCGATCATCTTCGATCATGTGGATTTTTCCTACGCGAAGGACCCGGAGAACCTGACGCTCACCGACGTCAGCCTCTCAATCCGTTCCGGTGAGACCGTCGGCATCCTCGGCGGCACCGGCTCGGCAAAGACCACCTTCGTCCAGCTGATTCCGCGGCTCTACGACGTCGGCGGCGGAAGCGTCCGGGTCGGCGGCCGCGACGTGCGGGACTACAAGCTCAAAAACCTGCGTGCGGCGGTCGCGATGGTGCTCCAGAAGAACGTCCTCTTCTCCGGCACGATCCGCGAGAACCTGAAATGGGGCGACCCGGACGCCTCCGACGAGGAGATGTTTGAGGCCGCAAAAGCCGCGCAGGCCAACGATTTCGTCCTCTCCTTCCCGGAAGGATATGATACCGACCTCGGGCAGGGCGGCGTCAACGTCTCCGGCGGTCAGAAGCAACGCCTCTGCATTGCCAGGGCCCTGCTCGCCCGGCCGAAGATCCTGATCCTCGACGACAGCACCTCCGCCGTCGACACCGCGACCGACGCGAAGATTCGCGCGGCCTTCCGCGAAAAACGCGCGGACATGACCGTCCTCATCATCGCGCAGCGGGTCGCCTCGGTGATGGACGCCGACCGCATCGTCATTCTGGATAACGGAAGGATCGCGGACTGCGGCACGCATGAGGAGCTGCTCGCGCGAAGCCCGATCTACCGTGAAGTCTACGAATCCCAGCAGAAAGGGGATGACTGAGATGCCCGGTCCCCATCATGACACGAAATACGCGCGCCCCAAGGATGCGAAAAAGACGTTTCTGCGCATCCTGAGTTATTTGAAAAAATATAAAGGGAAGCTGATCCTTGTGGCGGTCAGCATGCTGCTCAGCACGCTCTCGGCCGTTGCGGGGAATTACTTCATGAAGCCGATCCTGAACCGGTATATCATACCCTTCATCGGACTACAGGATGTGGATTACTCCGGCTTCGCGGGGATCATTCTTCAGTTGGCCGGAATTTACGCCCTTGGAATCGTATGCACGTTCCTTTATAACCGGCTGATGGTCACGATTTCCACCGGCGTACTGCGCGAGATCCGCGTCGACATGTTCACCCATATGCAGGATCTTCCGATGCAGTACTACGACACCCATACCCACGGCGAGCTCATGTCCCGCTACTCCAACGACACGGACGCCCTGCGCCAGATGGTGAGCCAGAGCCTGCCGCAGCTCTTTTCGTCCGTGATTTCCGTCGTCGGCGTCTTTATCATGATGCTCGTCCTGAGCTGGCAGCTCACGCTGGTGGTGCTGCTGATGCTCGTTTTCATGATGTTCGTCGTTAAAAAAGTCGCGGGCGGCTCCGCGAAATACTTCATTGCGCAGCAGAAGGAACTCGGCACGGTCAACGGCTATATTGAAGAGCTGATCGAGGGTCAGAAGGTCGTCAAGGTCTTCTGCCACGAGCCGCAGGCCAAGGAAGGCTTCCGCACGCGGGCCGACGACCTGCGCATCGCCGCGAAGAACGCGAATACCTACGCCAACATCCTGTTCCCGATCATGGGGAACCTCTCCCACGTCCACTACGCCCTGACCGCCGTGGTCGGAGCCGTTCTGACGATCACCGGTTCACTGGATATCGGCACAATCGGCTCCTTCCTGCTCTACACCCGCTCGTTCAGCCAGCCGATCACGCAGATCTCCCAGCAGTTTAACGCCGTGCTGACCGCGCTGGCCGGTGCGGAGCGCATCTTCGGCCTGATCGACGCCGTACCGGAGACGGATGAGGGCGACATCACGCTCGTCAACGCGGTCCTCCACGAGGACGGCTCGATCACCGAGTCGGGGGAGCGCACCGGGCACTGGGCCTGGAAAATCCCGATGAACGGCGAACCCACCTATATCGAGCTCCGCGGCGACGTCCGGTTTGAGCACGTCACCTTCGGCTACGAGCCGGATAAACCTGTTTTGAAAGATCTGAATTTCTACGCGAAGCCGGGCCAGAAAATCGCGCTCGTCGGCTCCACCGGGGCCGGTAAGACCACGATCACGAACCTCGTCAACCGGTTCTACGACGTGCAGGAGGGCCGGATCCTTTACGACATGATCCCCGTCGGCCGGATCCGAAAGGCCGACCTGCGCCGGAGCCTCGGGATGGTGCTGCAGGATACGCACCTGTTTACCGAATCCGTGCGCGAAAACATCCGCTACGGAAAGCTCGACGCCTCCGACGCGGATGTCGAGGCGGCCGCAAAGCTTGCGAACGCCGATTTCTTTATCCGTCACCTGCCGCAGGGCTACGATACGGTGCTCACGGCGGACGGCGCGAACCTTTCGCAGGGCCAGAGGCAGCTGCTCGCCATCGCGAGGGCTGCGGCCGCCGATCCGCCGGTGCTCATCCTCGACGAGGCCACCAGCTCCATCGACACCCGCACCGAGGCGCATATTGAAAAAGGCATGGATTCCCTGATGCAGGGCCGTACCGTCTTCGTGATTGCGCACCGGCTCTCCACCGTGCGCAACTCCGACCTGATCCTCGTGATCGAGCAGGGGGAAATCATCGAGCGCGGCAGCCACGAGGAGCTGCTTGCGGAAAAAGGGCGCTACTACCAGCTCTACACCGGCGCCTTCGAGCTCGCCTGAACGCAAAAAAGCCGGAGCGGAAATCCTTCCGCCCCGGCTTTCTTTTTTTATTATTTGCTCAGCGCGCGGAGCCCCTGCCGGTAGTCCTCCTCGATCTCGGCCTTCCGGTCCTCAAATTCCTCCCGTTCCATCATGCCGTTCTGAAAAAGGGCGCGGAGCTGCTCCATCCGGTGCCGGTAATCTTCCTCCGGGTCGGTCTGGTGGATCTCCTTGACCTCCCGGGAATACTCCTTCGGCGTATAGTTCTGCACGCCGCCGGCCGACTGCGCATATTTTTTGCCGGAGGCGGCGTCCCGCTGCTTCAGCCTGTTGGCTGCCAGGACGGCGACCACCACAAAGATCAGTACGGCCGGCAGAAAGGAAAGCAAGCCAACCAAGATATCTCCAATACCGCTCATCCGATCACCTCCGATTATTTTCAGTTTTATTATATCATGCCGGAGCGTTCTTGAAAAGCGGCGGAAAAATTTTATGCTTCGGTCTTGCAAAGCCCGGGACACCATGATATAATGAACAAGCATTTTCGGGGGCGTAGCTCAGCTGGGAGAGCGTACGGTTCGCATCCGTAAGGTCGAGAGTTCGATCCTCTTCGTCTCCACCAAAAACCGGCACACAGGATGGTGTGCCGGTTTTTTTCTTTTTTAGTTTCTCCGG
>CAYMNV010000008.1:27944-65226 GCA_964391915.1 uncultured Oscillospiraceae bacterium | reverse complement strand
ATTGTCTCTCTAATATGGATTCATGTGGTCAATCCTGCCCATCATTTATTTCTCTCGGGACTCCCTGTGGAAATGCTTTGCATGCTATTATTTTATTTGTCTCTGAAAAGGGGATAAAATTTTTGCATGTCGTACACTGCCTTGCCACGTTCACCGGGATCAGGGTTGTATCCGATTGCAGTGACAGCAACGGCGCCCTCTTTCGAATTCTAAAATGCGGGAGAAAAACGGTCTGATAAATTCATATTTATAATCTTTGCCGAGCTTTATACGTTACTTGTCCCGTTATTCTTTATCTCTTCGGAAAATCACTTTTAAGAATCCTGTTTGTTTCAAAATTGCCGTTGTATACCGTATACAGGGAAACGGAATGCCCTTGATAATACTGGGAAGAAACGTAAAAATCCAATAACTCATCAGAGGTATAGCAGTTTGTGCTATACCCGAACAAAAGCTCCGTACCGTAGAAAATCTCTCCTGTGGCATAATAGAGGCGGTAAACTCCAACTGGTACATTGATTTCCACTGTGTTTCCAGCGCACAAATAGATAGCCAAGTCATTTTCATATGGAGAGGACGCGTCGATTAATAGCTGTCTGTTTTGATAGGAGCTTGGCGGCTCGCTTATGTATTCAAGATAGACATAAAAATCCGTGTTGTCATCCGCACTAATTGTAAATGGGCATATGCATTCATAGTCTGACGTTATGAGGGCTTCTCCATTGTATGCTGGGTAGACTATAGGTTCAGGCGTCGGCGTTGATTCTGGCGCAGGAGTCGCTGCAGACGGGAAAGATACTGAGAAAGGAGTTGATGTGGTCGATGAAGGCGAAGATGAAGAATTATCTGTGGATTCTGAAACTGACGGTTTCTCATTTTCCGGGAAAGCAGAGTAAAAATATATTCCGCCACCTTTAATGATCGAAAAAACGATCACAACTCCAACTATCAAACAAAAAGCGATTCCAGTTTTTGTATGAAAGAATGCATATTGGATTCTACAGTTTGATAAGATAGAGATGATTAGTGCAATTACCGCAAAAACCACCCACAGTAGTCCATTTATCCATAATATGTTTTCGGCAATCCATTGCATAATAATCTCCTTTTATGTCTCGCTTGATTTCATTCCATACTAAAATATATAGATCAGCCTGTCCGTTGGAAAATACGTACCGAGCCATATAGAACCGATCCCGAGGTAATTTTAATAAAAATAAAAATCATAAAAGGTGGTAAAGTATTTTGATCGTCGAACTTTTACCGCTTGGCGTGGTATGCAGGATTTCATCTCCCGGATGCATCAGTTGATACATCACGTTACATACCGAAGGCATTTTATTTTGAAGACCCATTTCGCGGTGAATATTGCCTGACACCAGCGTATACGTATCCTCTCCGGATATTTTAGCCTTCTTGAAGACTTCAAGTATATATTGCCGGATTTCCGCGCTTCCCTGTTGAGATCCGGCAAATTTGGCATTAGGCTCAATGACCAGCAATCTTGTTTCAGAATAACCACACAGCGCAGAACCTGCCGCATAAGGTGCCGGGTTACGCTGTTCTTTTTTTCCGCTACTGGATTCTATAATGGATAGTTCATCATCCGTAAGTGGAGCTGCATCAAGCCCTTGCTTTAGCCATAATCCGCTGCTTCGAATTTCAATTTCCGGGCTGCTACCGCCTAGCCAGTGGCTGCTCGCCTTAAACTCAGGGGCATGATTCAACGTTGAAATGATTGCTTCTTCCAGTCTCAGACGCTGTCGTTGGTCCTCAACAGGGAATACGACAAAACTCATATTTTCCCTGAGATAAGTACTGACTCTGCGTTCTATGGCTTGTTGAACACTGATGTCAACATATTTTTGGGTTTCAGGTTTGGATGTATCCAATGTCCAGACCGCAAGATATGGATGACATTCCCGATTCAAAATCGCTTTGCCGATATTCTTTCGAAAAATACTGCCATCTTTATTTTCCTGGATAAAGTGATCCGCCAAACGGTTTCGCAGCCTGTTCGGGGACGTATGGGTTCCAATACGGACAATTCTTTCCCAACCTTTGTAATCTTCGCCTTTTTCAAATACAACGTAAATTCCATTATTAAAAGGAACATCTTGTATTTCTGTATAGGTATAATGCCGCATCCCATTAAAAAGACGGTGTAGTTCATCGCAGACATCCTGAACTTTGTTTTTGTCATCCGCACGCTCTGTAACTGCCTTCGATTCAGCTTTTAATCGGTTCAGTTGTTCATTTAAAGCCGTTATTCTTTGTAAAAAAGGTAAATGCTCAAGGGGAAGAACATATTGCTTTAACTCCGGCAACAGATTCAGATAATAGTCTTTTCCGGCTAAAATAATAAACTCATCTTTTTCGATATCACATTTACTTTTAAGCTGATATATGACATTCCGAGCCCACACCATTCGCTGGGCCTCAGACAATTGGGATAGTGTAACATTATAAGGAGCAATCCTGGTATCCTCTTCGAGCAAACCATATTTCGCAGATAAAATAAATATCCTATCGGCAACGTGTTTGGCGTATTCGTAGGATAACGAAAACAACTCGCTGGGAGCATACATTTCTGCTGCGGTGCAGGCAGTATTTTGTTTTCTTTTGCTGCAAGAAATCAATGCTACTTTCATAAGTAAGTATCCTCCTTCGGCGATAAAAAGCCATATGGAAATAAACCTCTCCCGGCTATATGAGTGATTGTTTTGCTGTTGCTAAGTGCAGTGAATAAATTCACAGATAATCCGTGATAATGATATCCTTCCCCACGCTCTTGATCCGTCCGATGGCCCGTGTTCCCCAGATACCGCCTCCCTCACCATCGGAAAACGGATAAAACCAGACGGAAGACGGTTCAAACCGGATTTCCACTTCCAGATAGACGGTGCTCGAATGGTCGACGGGAACCAGTGTTCTCCCCGCCAGTCCTCCAGCATGGAGGAAGTCACCGATTTCCCTCTTCCATCATCCACCTCCGCAGAAACCCCGATGGGGATGGGTTGAACCGCAATCTCTCTTCCGTCGGCCAAAACGATCACGCTCGCCTCCCGGAAAGCCTGCTCCTCTTCTTCCGTGCGCTCGCAGACAAACAAAAAGTTGTTCCCTTCCTCATTGGGATAAGGATAAAATTCGGATCTGTTTCTGTCGGCTTTGAAAATGCCCTTCTTGCGGAATCTCCGCAAGCTCACTGCTCAACTCTGTATTGATGACCTGTTCATATATGCCGGGATGTAATATCATGGTTCACCTCATATGCGGTAATAACGCCCATTGTTTTATATTATATTTCCATATGATACCAGTTTCAACAAAAAGCTGTGTATTGGTGCTATTATGTCACAACATTTTAGTATATTTTGCTAATTTCTTGTTTTTTCTATGTCTCGGGTCTATTCTTTTAAACAGGCTTGGGTACTCCACGCCCGACATCACCGCGGATATCTATGCCCACTATATTCAGGCGGCACAGGAGGCGGCCACCGACATTCTCGACGACATGATCTGTAGCGCGAAGGGCAAGGTCCGGAGGCAGATTAACTGAGCTTTAACACAGATCAGAAAAGTTCCCGAAAAGTACCCAGGCCGCGAGGAGCATTTTTAAAAATGGGGAAAAGCTTCAAAAAACGGCCCTGAAAACGAGAAAAAGTCCGCTGAAACTCACGTTTCAGCGGACTTTTTGGTCGGAGTGGCGAGATTCGAACTCGCGGCCTCTTGGTCCCGAACCAAGCGCGCTACCAAACTGCGCTACACCCCGGACAGCTTTTTTATTATACCTGCCGGAGCGGATTTTGTCAACAGAAATCTATGTCGAAAATGCAGAAAATCCCGCGCTTTTTCCGAAATCTCAAGCGGTCTTTTTAGAGGCGGGAAAGCAGCCGAACTGCCGTTTGAACGCGCGTGAAAAGCCGCTGACCGTTTCAAATCCGTACTTCACCGCGATGTCGGATAGCGGTCTGCCGCGCTCGATCTCCTGCACGGAGAGCACCAGTCTGAGCCGGCGAACATAGCCCATCAGGCTCTCGCCGGTGTATTCGCGGAACAGGCGACAATAATGAAACACCGAGTATCCGGCGGCGGAAGCAATCGTATCCGGCGAAAGATTCTCCAAAAGGTTCTCATCAATGTATGTTTTTCCTGTCAAAACGGCGGTTCTGTAATCCATTTCCGAAGCCCCTTTCGTTTTTTGGTTTACGGGAGGATGGCGGCAGGACGGCTGGAGTGAAAGGACCGCCCTGCCGCACCGTTCTTTCCGGCACAGAGGAAAGGATATCGTCGAGCGCTGAGACATCCTTCCCGGAAAGAAGCGGCGGGACCGCTTACAACAAAAAAAGATGCTCTTCCCAAGTGGGAAAAGCATCCGACTACACACTAAAAAGGGCTGCTCCCTTGAACAGACCCTCTCCGGTCAAATGACTATGTGGTGCTCTCCGAACCCGAGAAATGATTTTGCGGAAATTATCCTGGCTCATGCTTCATCCTCCGGAGGCGCCTTCCCATCAAAAAGACAGTGGCAAATGCCTCCTTCGTCGGCAATTACAGTTGAGGTCACAGCGACGGATTCTCACCGTCTTCCCTCCCGTCCGTTAAAACGGGATCCCTTTCGGGCAACCGCAAAACCCACAATATCCAATTTTCAAGCTGTGCCTTCCGGCAATTTTTATTGTACTCCCCTGTCAGGAGAAAAGCAATTCCGTTTTTGCGATTTCCGGAAAAAGAGCTCCCCCGAATGCGGCAGGCGGAAGGCGCTCCCGATGCTTCTTCATATCCCGGAAGAAACATCCCGCTGCCTTTTCCCAAGTGCCTGCGGAAGCTTCTTCAAAACAAAAAAGAGGCCTTGCGGCCTCTCTATGGATTTTATTCAGAGATCCGGAACAGGATCCGGCAGCTTCTCGGATTCGACAACCGTCACCATGTCGCAGAGATCCTTAAGCGCATCCGAGGCGTAGCGGCCGGTCAGCACCAGCTCGCAGGTCGGCGCCCGGAGCGTCTCCAGCTCCCGCACCTCGTCTACCGAGATCAGGCCGAAAACCATCGGAATCGTGATCTCATCCAAAACGACGAGGCCGAAGCCTCCGCTTGCCAGCGCCTGCCTTGCGCGCTCAAGGCCGCGTTTTGCGCATTCACGGTCCTTCGCATCCGGTTCCCTGCCGCAGATGCAGCCGGTGCCGCAGCCGAATTGGGCGGTCACGACTCCGGGAATGGCCTTTCGCAGGGCCTGAATGTCGCCGCGTGGGTCATCCTTGATGAACTGGCCGACAAAGACTTTTCTGCCCTGCCCCGCCGCGCGCACCGCAAGGCCGAGCGCCATGACGGTTTTGCCCTTGCCGTCGCCGGTAAAGAGACGGATATGGCCGTTTTCCATCCGGAGTCCCCCTTTTTATTTCTTTATCCTATAAATTATACTACGTTTCCGCGCGGATAACAAGCAAAACGGCTCACGCCTTCTGATAAAACGGGTGAGAAAGTTTCTCCGCGGCCTGGATCAGCTTGAAATCCGCTTTCATCATCTCGAAGCGGTCGCCCTTGCGGAAAAACGGCCGCACGGATTTTGCGATCTTGGTGAAAAAGGCCTCCCGGTCGCCGTCGAAATCGACGAGCAGCAGCAGGTGCGGCGCGATCTCCTCTTTTCCCTGAGAGAGAAGCAGCCAGGCGCGGTAGACATTGTCCGAAGCGTTGAAAAAGCCGCTCAGCGCGGCGAGCACGGGCTCCGGGATATAGTTCGGTTTGGAGAGCTTGAGGCCGCCGGAATAATTTTGCTTCTCAAGAGAGAACTTTGACTCCGAAAGCGCCTGCTTGCGCTGAATCAGCAGAGATTTCCCATGCGGGTTGAGCACGATGCCCGCGACCGTCTCCGGCGCGTCGGCAAGAATGGATTCCAGCTTGATAAACGGCAGGACGACGACTTTTTCGTGGTCGAGCGGACTTTTCATGAATTCGCTGTAGCTCGTAAAGGCGGGCAGGAACTCGCCTTTCGCCGGAATATTCAGCAGGCGGATGTCCGTCTGCGTTTTGTTATACGGGATCAGAAACGCGGAACCTTTCAGATCGCTGAAAACTTCCTTTTTCCGTTCCATGTCTTCTCCGGCCAAAACGCCGGCGATCTCTCCGATGTCGAGACCGTTTTCGAATCCGGTGATATCCATACGGACGCCCCCTTTCTTCCATTATATGATAGCACGCTTTTCTTTGTTTCGCAACGAAAAAAGGCCCGTCCGCAGACAGGCCTTTTCCACATTTTATGAGGTTATTCTTTCTTTTCTTCCGGGAGTGGGGCGGAAGGCTCCTGCGCCTGTTTCGCCTCGTAGGCGGCGCGGATCTTCGCGGCTTTTTTCGCTTCCCGGTTCTCCCGATGCTTTCTGCTGCCGCGGGCGGCGCCGGCGCCGATCAGCGCGAGCACGGCGAGAATCACGGCCCAGATCACGATGTAGGGCAGACTGCTGACAAACCAGACGGTGAAATTCTCAAAGTCCTGGCCGATCTGATAGAAGTTGTCGCTCAGGCGGGTGGAGATGCGCTCCCAGACCGTGCCTTCCTCGACCTGCGTCTCCCGCTTCACTTCGCTGATGGTCAGATAGACGGTGCTGTAATCGACCTGGTTGTCGTAGAGGCGCAGCTGGCTCTCATAGGATTCGATCTGATAGCGAACCTCGGAGAGGCGGGCTTCCAGTGTGACGATGGCGTCCACATTTTCCGCCATTGCGAGAAGCTCAAGCAGCCGGTCGTACTCGGTCTGCAGGGATTCCTTGTGAGCCTCGATGTCGACATAATCCAGCGTGACGTCCTGCGTCTCCTCGTTGCGGTAGGTCACGTTGGCCATGCCGCCGATCAGCTCCAGGAACGAGTCGAGCTTGTCGGCCGGGATGCGGAGCGTGTAGCCGGCGTTCCGGTCGGAAGAGGAATAAATCGAGTTGCCGTTAAAGCTGGAGCTCTGCACATAGCCGCCGAGATCCGTCACCATCGCGTCGATCTTGGCGGTGAAGGTGTCGAATTCGAGGGTCTGGAGTTCCATGGTCACGGTGCGGATCAGCTTGCGGCCGGTGGTCTCGGCGGCCGCGCTCTCATCGACGGCGGGCGTTTCGGTCGAGGCCTTGGAGTCATTCGCCGTATAGTTCCAGCCCGACTCCGATACTGTCATGCCGGAATTTCCGCCGCCCAAAGTGGGTGCGCCATAAGATCCGTCGGTTTCCTGCGGCGCTTCGGCCTCTTCGGTCGTCGCCTTGTCACTCACGGCGGAACCGCAGGCTGCGAGCGACAGGATCAGCAGCAGGGACACAAGAACTGCAAATACTTTCTTCATGGTCATTCCCTCCGTAAAAGTCGTTTCATCCCATAAGTGGCCGATTCTTCCTCTTTTGCTGCAAATCGCCCCGGAAATCTCAAAGCTCCGGATAATAAGTCTCTTCCGGCCCGTCCGGACCGTTGGGCGGCGGCACATCCTCCGGCGAGCGCACGATGGTCAGATCCTCGTCGGGAGGGAGCTCCGGTTCGTCGGCGGAAGCCGGACGGCTCCGCTCGCCGAGAAGCTCGTTCAGATAGGCGACATCCGCCTTATTCCTGCGGTTTAGGTACGCCCAGAACAGGCAGTAGGCCGCCAGAAGCGCCAGCGAGCCGCCGCTGATATAGGCGCCGGCGCGAAGCCCGGGCGTCTCGTACCGGAATTCGATGACGGCGTCGCCTTTCGGCACGGGAACCGCCATGAAACCGTAATCCACCCGCTCGATCGCGGTCTGCACACCGTTGACGTAGGCGGTCCAGCCCTCGTCATAAGGGACGGAGAAGAAGACGAGATTCTCCCAGCGCAGGTTGATCCGGCAGACAAAGCCGTCGGAAGTTCCCACAAAGCTCTCGGATGCGCGGGAAGTGCGCCTTGTGACGTATCCCTCAAAATCCTCGTACGACATGTAGTAATCCGGCCCGTCCTTCAGATGCGTCAGCTGCTTGTCGTAATAGCCGATCTGCGTGTCGGTCAGCACCAGCGCCGAGAGCAGAACGCGGTCCCGGTACTCGACGGGCACGTTCTCGAATTCGGCCTCGGTGATATAATAATCAAAGGTGTATCCCATCGGGATATAGTTGGTATTTTCGTAGATCGTATAGCCGTCTTCGGTGCCGTAATACTCAAAGCCCTGAATCGGCGACTGCTCCGGAGCATCCTTCGCGTAGAGCCAGCGCACGGAAAGAAAGCTGCGCAGCGCATAATATTCGTAATCCGGCTTGCTGGAAACATCCCGCGTCACGTCGACCATCGGGTAAAACTCCATGATGGAGGCCGGAACCACACTGTGGAAGCAGTGGAGGGACGGAAGTTCCCAGTAAAGGCCCATGTTGTCGAGCGCGCCGTAGAAATCGCATCGGGTGAAGTTTCCGTCCGGCTCGGGGAGGCTGACTTCGCCGCGGTAGGCGGTTGCCTCATGGACAATGGTGTCGTGCGAGGAGGAATAGCTGTATCCGGTAAGCAGGTAGATGACGCCGTAGGCGACGCAGGTGAGCGCCGTGAAGCCTATGGAGAGCTTCCGGAAATATGGCCTTGCGCGCAGCCTCCACAGGCAGAACGTGATGCCGAGGCAGATGAACGCGAAGGCTGCCGTCAGCCAGAACCGCGCGGGGTCGTTCTCGAGGCCGAAACTCCAGACGCCCTCTTCCTCCACCGGCGTCAGGCCGATGGCGACGGTATAGATACTCATCAGAACGGCGCTGGGGATGAGGCCCTTTTTGAGATCGATCACACGCTCCGGCACCTCATCTGCGCAGCGTTCGAGCGCCTTGACGGTGGCCAGCGCGAGCATGATCTCAAACATGTAGAACCAGCGGGTATAATAGGAGTTATTCATCAGAATAAACAGCGCATTCAGCCACGGCACCGCGGCGCAGACCGTGCAGACGAGAATCATCCGCCGGAGCCAGGTGCCTTTTGAGCTGCGCATGTAGGCCAATACGCCGACCATGCCGTAGAGCGGGAGCCACCCCGCCATCGAGGCCCACTGTGCGCCCTGCCCGGTGAACATGTTCTGACGGGAGGGCAGGTCGGGCGGGAAGAAAAAGCTCGCGACGATGGCCGGGATGCGCTGTTCGCTGTAATAGAGCCAGAGATACCAGCCGCTCAGCAGATTCCCCGACCCGGTGCGCGGGTTATCCCAGATGGCGAGCACGGAAGGCAAAAACGTCACCATGGCGATGCCGACGCCGAGCACGGCCTCCAGCGCGACGAAGCAGAATTTGCGGAAGCGGTGCGAGGTGCCTTTCACCGAGATGCGGACGAAGAAATAGAGGACGAGGAAGACCGCCTCCCCGATGAAGAACCAGTAATGCACAATCGCATTGACGGCGACGGTCAGCGCAAAAATGCCGTGGCGGTCGTTCTCAAGCAGCTCCTCCATGCCGATGAGCATCAGCGGGAAAAAGACGAGCATCTCGTGGAAATGGAAGAAGAAGACGTTATAAATGGAAAAGCCGCAGAAGGCGTAGAGCAGCGAGGCGAGAACCGCCCAGTGCTTATCGCCGACGAAGCGTTTGAAATAGAAGAAGGAGGTGAACGCCGCGAAGCTGAATTTCAGCACCAGCAGCGGCGCCATCAGATACGGTACCCACGCGGTCGGGAACGGAAGCGTCAGCCAAAAAAACGGGCTGAACAAAAAATAGAAGGAGTAGGAACCGATAAAGTTTGAGCCGAGATCCGTATTCCAGTCCCAGCCGAAATTCCCCTCCAGCACCATGTCGTGCACATGCATCATGAACGGGATATCCTGAACGTTGAAATCCCCGTAATAGGTGAAGATCCCTCCGTTTTTGATCGTGATGGGCGCAAAGACGATGACCGCGCAGATAAACGCGAGTCCGAACGCCATCCAGTGGAGGTTTTCCCCTTGCTTCCATTTCAGCGGCATAGCTCTGTCCTTTCCTTTGACCGGCAACTGAAGATTTTTCCTTATATATTGTATAACAAAACCCATGAAATGAAAAGTCCGACGCATGAAAAATCGCTCCCGACACGCAAAACGCCCGCGGAGGACGAAAGCTGCAAAAACCGCTGTTCATTTCCGGCATTTTGTCGTATAATAACAGGTACAGCTTTCGCCGGTGGTGGCTCCGACGGGCGTTTTTGATTTTCTGGAACCGCGCGTTCCATGGATAAAGTGCGGACGGAAGCCGATTTTCCTGCATGGGAGGATGAAATATGGCCGGGAGCAGATTTTACGCCTATCTTTCGCGGATGAAACACATTTTCCGCTGGCCGCTGATGCGGAATTCCCAGCCGGAATCCCTCTCCGTGCATACGCTGGATACCGCCGTCGTCGCACACGCGCTGGGCCTTCTGCGGAACCGGCGTTTCGGCGGAACCTGCGACGTGGAGCGTCTGGTGCTGCTCGCCCTCTATCATGACTGCGGCGAGATCCTCACCGGCGACATGCCGACGCCGATCAAATATTTTAACCCGGAAATCAACCGGGCCTATAAAACCGTGGAATCCTTCGCAACCCGCCGGCTCGCGGAGATGCTGCCGGAGGATCTGCGGGACGACTATCTGCCTCTGCTCGACCATTCCGGGGAGGACCCGGAGCTGCTCCGGCTCCTCAAGGCCGCCGACAAAATCTCCGCCCTGATCAAATGCGTGGAGGAGGAGAACGCCGGCAATAAGGAATTCTCCCGCGCAAAAGTAAGTATCGGGAAGACCATCGCGGACATGCACCTGCCGGAAGCGGACGCTTTCGTGGCGGAGTTCCTGCCCAGCTACGGCCTCACCCTGGATGAATTGGATTAATGCATCATCGCGGAGACGCCCTCGACGATGCTGCCCACCGCGCTCATGGTCCTGCGCGCGCTGCGTCTGAGTCTGCGGATGTTTCTGCTGTTCCCGCTCATCGCATAGAATGCGGTGCCGATCGCCGCGGCCGCCGCGACGCCGGAAACGATCGCGGCCATATTTCTGTTCATTGCCATTTGTTTATCCCTCCGATTTCATTCATTTGTACTTAGTTTCCCCGCGCGGAAAGCGAAGATTCCCGGAATCCGTTTCCGGGAAAACCAATTTTATTTCGCAGATTTTTATTGGAACATGGAGCGTGATTTTATGGAAAAAAGGCCGCAGCGCGTCGCCGCGATCCACGATCTCTCCGGCTTCGGGAGGTGCTCCCTCTCCGTGATCCTGCCCGTGCTCTCCGTAATGGGCGTGCAGGTCTGCCCGGTGCCGACCGCCGTCCTCTCCACCCATACGGGCGGCCTCGGCGAAGTGGTCTTCCGCGACCTGACCGACTACATCGCGCCCGCGCTCGCCCACTACAAGGAACTGGGCATCGGCTTCGAGGCCGTTTACAGCGGCTTCCTCGGCAGCAGCGCCCAAGTGGACGCCTGCCTCTCGTTTTTCCGCTCCTATCCCGGCGCGCTCAAGATCGTCGACCCGGTGATGGGCGACAACGGCAAGCCCTACCGCACCTGCACGCCCGAAATGCAGTCCCGCATGGCCGAGCTTGCCGCGGTGGCCGACGTGATCACGCCGAACCTGACCGAAGCCGCCATCCTGCTCAAAAAAGGCTATTCCTACGAGCCGCTGACCCACGCCGCCGCGAGGAGCCTCCTCGTGAAACTCGCCGAGTTGGGGCCGAACTGCGTCGTCGTCACCGGCGCGGAACTTGCCACCGGCGAGATTGCAAACCTCGGCTACGACCGCGGGAACGGCTCCTTCTGGTTTGTGCCTTGCGACTATGTGCCGGTCTCCTATCCCGGCTGCGGGGATATCTTCGCCTCGGTGCTGACCGGTGCCCTGCTCGGCGGCGCCAGCCTGCCGATCGCCATGAGCCGCGCCGCGGGCTTTGTCGAGCTCTGCGTCAAGACGACCTTCAGCTACGGCTCCGACGCCCGCTACGGCGTGATGTTCGAGAGCGTGCTGCCCGCCCTTTCGCAGCCGAGCGCGCCCGGCAACTACCGGACTTTATGAGGACACCATGAGCCGTCTGATCTACAACAGCCGTGATCCCTTCTGTAAAACTCCCATCGGCGCGGTCCCTGCCGGCACGGAGATCCTTTTCCGTGCCCGCGTAAAGGATCCCGCCCCGGGAGTTTTTCCTGTTTTGCGGATTTTTCACGCCGATCTCTGGGATACGCCGGCTTTCGAGCTGGATATGCACCCGGAGGGAGACGCTTTCTGCGCGAGATTTACGCCGGAAGCGCCGGAGCTGCTCTTTTACGATTTCTTATATGACGGCGCCGTCTACCGCAAGGGCGAAAATGCCGATGCGGCGGCCGACCTCCGCGCGCACTATCAGCTTACGGTTTACGACGGAAACGAGCCGGCGGCGGATCCCGGCGGGGTGGTCTATCAGGTCTTTCCGGACCGGTTTTCCGGGGCCGGAGAGCGCCTCCCCTGCCCTTACCCCGACCGGCATTTTCACGCCGGCCGGGCCGAGCTGCCGGCGTGGCGGCCGGATGAAACCGGAAACTCCTGCAAGGACTATTTCGGCGGGAACCTTCGCGGCATCATGGAGAAACTCGAATACCTCGCCTCTCTATCCGTCACCGAGCTCTATCTGAACCCGATTTTTGAGGCGCATTCCAATCACAGATATAATACTGCAAATTATACAAAAATCGACCCGTTACTCGGTACGGAGGAAGATTTTGCATTGCTGTGCGAAAAGGCGCACCGACTTGGGATCAAGGTCGTTTTGGATGGCGTGTTCAATCACACCGGCAGCGACAGCGTCTACTTCAATGCGAGGCGGCGCTATCCCGGCCCTCCGGCCTCCGACCCGGCGAGCCCCTATCATGAATGGTACGCCTTCGGGAACTATCCCTGCGGCTACCGGACGTGGTGGAATTTCGCCGACCTGCCGGCGGTCGACGGCGCCAATCCGGATTGGCAGAATTTTCTCTGCGGGCCGGGCGGCGTCATTGAGAAGTGGCTCGGCCTCGGCGCGGACGGCTTCCGGCTCGACGTCGCCGACGAGCTCGACGAGGAACTGCTCCGGAAGATCTCCGCCGCCGTGCACCGGAAGCCCGGCGCTCTGCTGATCGGCGAGGTCTGGGAGGATGCCTCCAACAAGATCTCCTATGGGAAGCGCCGGCATTATCTTCTCGGCGGCGAGCTCGACGGCGTGATGAATTACCCCATCCGGGCGGCGCTGCTCGGCTGGCTCAGGGACGGGACGCCGCTCCGGGAGACGCTCCTCGATCTGTACGAGAACTACCCCGCCCCCTCCCTTGCCCGGAGCTGGAACCTGCTCTCGACCCACGACACGGAGCGGGCGCTTACCTTCCTCGGCTGCGAGCCGTCGGACGACCATGACCGCGAATGGCAGGCGGCGCACCACATTCCCTCTCCGGAACAATATGCGAACGGAAAACGCCTGCTGACCGAGGCCTTCGCCGCGATCTTCACGCTGCCGGGCACGCCCTGCATCTATTACGGCGACGAGGCCGGCATGTACGGCTACAGGGATCCCTTCTGCCGCTGCTGCTACCCGTGGGGAGACGAGGATGCGGAGCTCCGGGAAACGGTCCGGAGTCTTGGGAAGCTGCGGAAGGAGCATGCCGCGCTGATGGGGGGCGGCTTTCGCATCCTGCGGGCGGACGAGGCGATCTTTGCCTTTGAGCGAGAGGCCGGAGGGCGTTTTCTGCTCACCGTGCTGAACCGCTCGGCGGAACCGCAGCCCCTGCCGCAGGGATGGGAGAAGGCCGAGCCGCTCTTCGGGCAGGTGAAAAACGGAGAATCGGTGTCTCTGGAAGCCGCCGTCCTTTTAAAATAGGCCGGTATTCCCCGGACGATGCCAATCTCGATAAGCCCGCTGCTCCCGCCGCCCGATTCGGAGGAAAACGAATCGCTTTTCCGCGGGACGCAGCGTGGGAAATCGGTGCCGCGGAGGGCAATCCTTCTATGGAGAGAAACCCGCGCCTGCGTTTTCCACCAGTGGAGAAATACCCATGGTGAAACCATGCATAAGAGGCCGCTCTTTCAGGCAAAATATTCCTGAAAGGGCGGTCTTTGCAATGCAGATATCCGGAAAACTGGAAGAAGAAAAGCGGCGGTTTGCCGCCATTTTTGACAGGGAGCACAACTTTGACCTGCAGGAGCGGAACATCCGGATCGGCGGGCGGGACGCGGTCCTTTATTTTGTGACGGGATTTACAAAGGACAATATTCTGGAACGGATCATGGAAACCCTCTTTCTTGTGAAACCGGAGGAGATGACGGACACTCAGAATTTTTTGGAATGCTGCGTCCCGCATTGTGCCGCCGCGCTCGAACAGGAAGAAAAAGCGATTGTGACCGCCGTGCTCAGCGGGCTTACAGCCATACTGGTCGACGGCTTCGGCGCCGCCGTCGTGATGGATCTGCGGGCATATCCGCAGCGTACCACGTCGGAGCCGGCGCGGGACAAAGTTCTGCGCGGCTCGAAAGACGGCTTCATGGAAACCATGGTGCTCAACTGTGCGCTGATCCGGCGGCGGATCCGGGACCCGCGTCTCCGCATCGAATACCTGACGACCGGCGTATGCTCAAGGACGGATATCGCGCTCTGCTGGATGGAAGGAAGAGCCGATCCGAAGCTGCTCGAGGACGTGCGGCGCCGGATCAAGAGCTCCGACATGGATTCCCTGACGATGAATCAGGAGAGCATGGCCTCCATCCTCACCGGGAAAAAACGCTGGAACCCGTTTCCGAAATATAAATTTACCGAGCGCCCGGATACCACCTCCGCGCAGATTCTTGAGGGAGATATCGCCGTGCTGGTGGACAACTCCCCTTCGGCGATCATTCTGCCGGCGACGCTGTTTGCCATCTCCGAGGACGCGAACGACTACTACTTCCCGCCGATGACCGGCGCGTACCTCCGGCTGACGCGGCTCATCGTCACGCTGCTGACGCTCGTGATGACGCCGCTGTGGCTACTGGCGCTGCGGTACCCTCAATATGTGCCGGAGGCGTTTCACTTCATCCTGCTCGACGAGACGCCCTACCTGCACCCGGCCATCCAGCTGCTGCTGCTCGAATTCATCATCGACGGCCTGAAGCTCTCCTCCCTGAGCACGCCGGAGACGCTGACCACTTCCTTCAGCATCATGGGGGCGATCGTCTTTGGAAACTATGCCGTGGAATCCGGCTGGTTCTGCTCCGATACGCTGCTCTATATGTCCTTTGTCGCCATGGCAAATTACAGCCAGCCCGGCTATGAGCTCGGCTATGCCATCAAATATATGCGGATCCTCGCGGTGATCCTGACGGCGCTCTTCGGCATCTGGGGATTCGCGGCGGCCATGGCGGTCACGCTGCTGCTGATCCTCTCCACGAAAAGCCCGGGTACCAAAGGATATTTCTGGCCGCTCATTCCCTTCTCCGCAAGGGGCATAGTGAAGCTGTTCTTCCGGTTATAGGGACGCGGAGTTCCGGCACCCGTTTTTCTTATATAAAAATAAAAAAGCCCCGGCCGCCTTTCGGCTCCGGAGCTTTTTGTTTTTTCAGCCAAGCTCTTTTTCCGCGCCGGGCAGGAACTCCCTTGCGAGCTCCAGCCCGAATTTTGCGTAACGATAGGACATCAGGGAATACCCGTCGTAGAATTCGACGTTTTTCTCCACTGCGGCTTTATAGGAGGACCAGCAGCACCACATCGCCGCGACGACCGCGATATAACCGAAGAGCTTGAATCTCTCAAGATCCCCGGCCGGGCGGCCAAGATAGAAATCGAGGCACCGGAGGCAGGCTTCTTCTTTGAGCTCGCCGTCGTGGCAGAAGGCCGCGAGATCCCCATAGGGATCGCTCATGGCCGGGAATTCAAAATCGATCAGGATCGGTGCCGGCTTCCCGCAGGGGAAAAGCACGTTGTTCGGCAGGCAGTCCCCGTGGCAGGGGCAGAGCTTCTGCGAAAAGCGGTCGAGCGTCGGCTGGAAATCCAGCACCTCTTGCAGAAAGCTCTCGAAGCCCTCCGGATAGTGTTCCTTTCCGGCGGATTCCTCCGCAATTTTATGATAGCGTCCGAGGCGCATGTATGGCGTATCGACAACCGGGAACTCAACCGGCAGGTTATGAAACCGGCGGATCAGCTCCATGGAGAGGCGAAGCTCCTCGTCATCGGTGACGTCCGTGACGTGGCTGTTGGGGTAATAGACGGACATCTTGATGCCGAGACGCGGCTCGAAATAGACGAGCTCGTCGGTGATGGCGTACTCCTTGAGCCGCATATAGGCGTCATACTCCCGGTCGCGGTCGCAGAAGAGCTCCGTGCCCTTGCCGGGGAGGCGGTAGAGATAGGTTTGCCCCTTTGCGGCGATCACAAACGTATCGTTGTTGATGCCACGGCCGGGGTTGGTGTAAATGTCGTCGATCTCCTGCGGGATGATCCCGAGCACGCCGCAGACAAGACCGATATGGAACGCATCCAGTTTGTCGGACCATTTGGTCACAGCGTCGTTCATTTTTTTCCTCTTTTCAGCAGATTTCGCGGAAGGACATGCAAAAGAATAGACCCTCATTCAGATCGGGCGGAGGGGTCCTTCCGCCCGATCTGTTTTTAAAGAGGATCTGATTCAGAGAGGGTAAATTTGGTTCCGGTGATCGGCGGCGTCAGTCGTCGAGCCAGATCGGGTTGGTGAACGCCTTCCGGCCGAACTCGTCGATACACTCGATGCGGACGTACTTTTCCGCCTCGCACCATTGGCAGTCGCCCCAGAGCGGGCAGACAAGCTCGGTCAGCGGCGGGTCGCCAGGGTCGTGCCATTTCACGCGGAGCTCGCGCTGGTGGCCGTTGACGAAGATTCTGGATACCGGGGAGCAGGAGAAATGAATGGTCCCGTCCTCCACATAGAAATCATGGATCTCCGGGCCAGCGGAACCGTAGAAGCTGCCGGCCGCAATGGCTTCCATCAGGTCGTCCTGACAGAGGCTCTTCGCCTTCACCGTGATCCAGCCGCCGAAGGAATCGTTGCCGCCGGATTCAAACGGATAGAAGTTGTGCCCGTCGTCGACGGCGGTGCCCCAGAGCCTCATTCCGTTGCGCAGCACCGCATCCCAGTGGGAGAAGGCGGTGCCCACGTTTTCGAGCATGTAGGAGCAGTAGTTGAACACTTCCATCGCAAAAAGATGCTTCAGAGGGAGAATCTCATCATATTCCACCTTCGACCAGAAGGGGTGGTTGATCGTGATCATGTTGCCGCGGTTGTAGGCGTCGTCGATCATTTCCTGGAGATCCTCATAGGTGTGAAACGTCTTGAGATCGAGCACATGATCGTGCTCGTAGGGAGGAAGCGTGGCCTTTTCCCGCATCTCTTTGGTGCCGGGGAGGCAGAGGAAGTGATAGTCCCGGATCGCGTGGATATCCGGCGGCGGGTTGATCTCCATGCCGGGCAGCAGGATGAAGTTGCCGGAGTCGTAACCCTTGAGGTCGGTGTAGCGGTTGTGTTCCGTCAGGATCAGGAAGTTGTAACCGCGTTTGCGGTACTCCGAGATGACCACTTCCGGAGGAAGCCGCCCGTCGGAGCGGGTGGTATGGGTATGGATATTTCCTTTATAGAAATTTCCATCCTGGATGAATGTCGTTTTTTTCAAAGCGCGATTCCTTTCAGTTCGGGAAATTTGCCCTGCCGGGAAAGTAATCAGCCGGCAGCAAGCGCGGTGGCGTCGTTCAGCAGAACCTGAGCCTGCTCCGAGACGGTGGTGATGGAGGCGGCGGCATCGGTATCCGTGTAGGTCATGCAGTAGGCGATCTCATCGGTGAGAGCGGTGTAGATGCTCTTCCACGCGGAGGTCAGCGGGCGTCTGTGGGCATACTGCATCTGGCTGATCGCGTTCACATAGTCCGGATTCGCTTCGATAAAGGCGGCGAGGTCGGCCTGGTTGACGCAGGTCTCGGTCGTCGGGAGATATCCGGTCAGGACGGTGTAGGCGCCGGCGACGTCGTCGGTGGCGAGGTATTCGATAAACTTCGCGGCCGCGGCGCGCTGCTCTTCGGTCGCGTCGGCAAACATCACGATGTTGCCCGCGCCGGTGGCGATGCCGTTTTCAAAACCGGGGTGCGGATAGATCTCCATCTCATAGCCCGCGTCGGCCATCCAGCCCTTATACATGGAATAGACGCCGTTGGAGCCGAGGAACATGGCGACTTTTCCGTCAAGGAAAGCGGAACCGATCGTAGACCAGACGTTGTCCTGATAGATGTAGGGGTTAAAGAAGACTCCGGCGTCCGCCTCATCCTGGAACTTCGTGAGGATGTCGGCTGCCGTGCTGTCCTGGTTGAGCAGGATGGTCTTGTTGTCTTCGCTGACGATCTCGCCGCCGAAGGAATACAGGATGGATTCATAGATCCACGCATCGGTATCCCAGCAGACGCCGAAGCCGTAAACGCCCTTTTCCGGATCGGTCAGCGCCTCGGCGGTCGTATAGACCTCATCCCAGGTATCCGGGATCTCGGTGATGCCGGCGTTGTCGAAGAGGGTCTTGTTGACATAGAGGTTCGGCATGGAGCGGTTGAACGGCACCGCGCGGAGTACGCCGTCATAGTAGCAGGAGACCATGAGGCCGTCCTGATAGTTCTCGACGACGGCCGGATCCAGGTACTGGGAGAGATCGACGGTCAGCGGATAGAAGCGGCCGAGGAAGGTCTCCTCGATGATTGCCATGGTCGGGAGCGATTTGGAAGCCGCAGCCGCCTCGAGGCGCTCAACGATGTCGTCGTAGCCGCCCTGCCCAACGATCGTCACCTTGATGTCGGGGTTGTCGGCCATGAATTTGGTTGCCGCATCGGCGAGGAAGACGCCGGTGTCGGAGTCGTCGGCAAAGACGTTCCAGAATACAATTTCCACCTGCTCCGTCTCGGCCGGGGCTTCCGCTTCGGACGAAGACTCGCTGATCTCGGATTCCGGAGCTTCTTCCTCCGTGCCCGAGCAGCCCGCGAGAACCAGGCACAGAACAAGAATCATCGCAAGGAATTTTTTCATGTTTTTTCCTCCTTTAAAGTTATGAACGAGTTTTATTGCACCGGCCTCCGCCGGCAAAGCGCTCATTTGATTCCGCCGTAGACGAACATCTGCTTGATGCTCTTGTTGGCCAGCAGGTAGAGAAGGAACATCGGGGCGAACAGCATCAGGTTGCCGGCCATGATCGTGTGCCACTCGTTGGCCGCGTTGCCGACCGGCATCAGGTTCTGGATCGCGAGCGGCAATGTGCGCACCGCGTCGTCGGTCGTGAGGATGCTGGTCCAAAAATAGTCGTTCCATTTATAAACAAATGTGAACATCACGGTCGTGATGATCGTCGGCTTCGCCATCGGAAGGATGATGCTGCCGATGATCTGGATTTCCGAGCATTTGTCGAGCTTCGCCGCGTCGAGTACGTCGTCCGGGAGCGTCTTGAAGGTCTGGATCAGGAAGAAGATCGAGAACGCCGAATAGATGAACGGTACGATCAGGCCCTGATAGGTGTTGATCCAGTTGATTTTGCTTTCGATCAGATAGATCGAAAGGAAGATGATCTGGGAGGGCACGATCAGGTCGAACAGCACGAGCGTGTGGAAGAATTTCCGGCCGACAAACTGTTTCTTCGCCAAGGCGTACGCGCAGGGCACGCAGACGAAGAGCTGGCCGACGATCGTCATCACGGAGATGAAGACGGAATTTTTGAAGTAGTGGAAGAAATTCATCTTCTGCCACGCCTCGGCGTAGTTCTTCCACTGCAGCACCTCCGGCCAGAGCGTCGGCGGCGAGACGTTGACCTCCCGCATGGTCTTGAGCGAGGTCGAGATCATATAAAACATCGGGAAGATATAGGCGATCAGCAGCAGGAGAATGACAATCGCCTCAAGAATAAGAAAGATAACATGCTTCGGCGTGAGCTTCTTTTTTCTTTCCTCGATCCGTTTCATAGGCTCCCCTCCTCACTGATAATGGGCTCGTTTGTTCATCAGCGTGAAATTCGCGACGGAGACCGTGCCGATGAACAGGAGCAGGATGACGCCGCCGGCCATCGCCTTGCCGACGTTGAACTGCAGATAGCCGGTCTCGTAGATCCAATAGACCAGCAGGTTGGAGGAGTTCCGCGGGCCGCCCTGCGTCATCAGCTTGATCAGGTCGTAGGTGCTGAAGGTGCCGATGATCGTGGTGGTGACCAGAAAGACAAAGGTCGGCGAAAGCATCGGCACCGTGATCTTGAAAAAGGTGCGGAACCAGTTGGAGCGGTCGAGCTTTGCCGATTCGTAGATATCCTGCGGGATATTCTGCAGCCCGGAGGTGACGATGAGCACGTTATAGCCGAGCGATTTCCAGATTGAGACGATAATGATCGACAGGAGCGAAGTTTTTTCGCTGAGCATCCAGTCGAGCGGATCGAAGCCGAGCGCCGTGAGCACGGCATTCAGAATGCCGAACTGCGGATCCATCAGAAACATCCACAGCGCCGCGATCGAGACCCACGAGATGATGTGCGGGGTAAAGACGACGCTCTGCGTGAAATTGTGGATCGCCGTATTTTTATTGAGAAAGATCGCCACCAGCACCGCGAGCGGGATCGCAAAAATCACGGTTACGCCGGTGAAGATCAGCGTATTCTTAAAAACCAGAAGAAACGTCGGGTCGTGGAAGATCGTTTTGTAATTATTGAGCCCCACGAACGTGTCGACGTGGAATACATAGTCCACCTTATAAAAACTGTTGCGGATGGACATCAGGGTCGGGATGATGCTGAAGGTGATCGCGAGAAGCACCGCCGGTGCGATCAGGACGTACGGGCAGCGCAGAATCGGATTGACGAATTTCATGAAAAGCTGCCGGAGCCGATGAAAAACGCCCGGATGATCCTGTTTCATAATCCGGCCTCCTCCGCGGGCAAAGCGCCTACTTCGGTACGGCCGCCTTCCCGGTTGAACGCGTAGAGGTCCTTTTTCTCGATGTAGAGGCAGATCTCCTCGCCGAAGTCGAAGAACTCCTCGTTGCGCACCGCAAATTCGCAGCCGTCGTCGGAGAGGATCGTGTAATGATTGATGTCGCCGAGACGCTCCCGCGTGGAGATTTTCCCGCGGAACACGGCGCCGTCGAAGTTTTCCGGCCGGTGGAACTTCGTCTTGGAGGAACGGAAGCCGAGGGAGGTGCCGTCCGGCTGCGGGACGATGTTCATGCCGGGGTCGCCGATGAATTTTGCGGTAAAGATGTTCTGTGGGTTGGAGTAGATCTCATCCGGCGTGCCGTACTGCATGATTTTGCCTTCATTCATGACCGCGATGTAGTCGCCCATGGTCATAGCCTCGACCTGATCGTGCGTGATGTAAATGAAGGTGGATTTGAGCTTCTGGTGCATGCGGATCAGCTCGCTGCGCATGTTGACGCGGAGTTTGGCGTCGAGGTTCGAGAGAGGCTCGTCCATCAAAAAGACCTTTGGTTTTTTGGAGATTGCCCGGGCGAGCGCGACTCTCTGGCGCTGGCCGCCGGAGAGGTTGCCCGGCTTGACGTTCGCATACTCGGTCAGACCGACCAATTCCAGCACCTCGGCGGTGATCGTTTTGATCTCCTCTTTGCCGTAGCCAAAATTCTTGAGGCCGAAGGAGATGTTCTTCGCGACCGTCATGTGCGGGTAGAGGGCATAGTTCTGGAACACCATCGCGATGCCGCGGTCGCCCGGATCCATATCGGTGATATTGACGTCGTCGATCCAGATCTCGCCCTTCGTGCACGACTCAAGACCGGCGATCATCCGAAGTGTCGTCGTCTTGCCGCAGCCGGAGGGCCCGACCAGCACCGTAAACGATCCGTCTTCGATGTCGAGGCTCATATCCTCCATGACCGTCAGGCCGTTCGGATAGGTTTTTTTGATGTGCTTCAGTGAAATCATCGGCATGCCCTTCCTGTGTAGATTATTTCAGGCGTTTGACCAGCGCCTCCGCGACCGGATCCCAGTCGATGCCGGAAGCCTCCCGGATCTGTGCGATCTCCCGCTCCGGCAGGGAATCGTATCCGCGAAGGCCCCCGCAGATGCCGCAGGCCATGGCCCCGATCGTATCCGTATCGCCGCCCGCGTTCGCACAGAGCCTTGCGCAGACCAGCGCGTCGCCCTTTGCATACGAACAGAGCCCGATCGCCGCCGGAACCGCCTCCTCGGCGGGAAGTCCGGTCCCGATCCGCTCGTTCAGCAGTGTGAGCGCGCTCTCCTCGTCCGGTGCCCGCGAAAGAATCCTCACGGCGCGCTCGATCTGCAGGGAGATCCGCACGTCGGAGACCTTGTAGCCATAGATTTCCGCCCGATCCGCCGCGATGGCCGCCGCATTGACGGCGGTGTCGAGATCCCCGGTGCGCACCGCGCAGGAGACCGCCGCCGCGACCGCCGCCGCCGAACTGATGGCCACGTTCGTGTTGTGCGTCGCGATCGAGGCGCGGTAAACGGCGCTGATCAGAGCACCGCTGTTTTCCCAGTTCCAGACGATGCCGACCGGAAGAATCCGCATCGCTGCCCCGTCGGTCCGGCCGGATTTGCCCGCCTCCTCGGGAGGCAGGCCGTTCCGGATCGCCTCCAGCGCCTTCCTTGTGCTCGGGCCGAGAACAAGATCGTTCTTCTCCCCGCCCCGCTCCAGCCATTCATAGACGCCGGAGACGAATTTCATCGGGTCGACGTCGCCGTTCCGGATAATCAGCTCGCAGACGAGGCGCGTGAAGGCGCTGTCGTCGGTCGTCTCCCCGGCGAGTCTGCCGTGGGAGATCGCGTTCTCCGGATGGCCGGGCAGAAGCTCCTTCACCTTACCGAATACGGAGCGGCTCTTCTCCCGGGACCACATCTCCATCGGCATGCCGTACGCGTCGCCGAGCGAAACGCCCCAGAGCGCGCCCCGTACCGCGGACTTCAGCGAAACCGGAGAGCCGTTCATTGTTCTGTTTTTCATATAGTCACGCTTTCCATTCGGCGTGCCGCAGAAACTCCTCCGCTTCCATCAAATTAGGCCCGGAGCGAGCTCCGATCTTTCCGCAGGTGACTGCGGCACAGCAGGCGGCGAACTCCATCGCCTCCCGGAGCGGCATCTTCGCGATCAGATAGGCATGAATAAAGGCCCCGAGATAGGAATCGCCCGCGCCGGTGGTATCCACGACCTCCGCCTTGGGAATGGAAATTCTCGTCTCCCGGTCCGCCTCGTCAAAAGCCGCAGAGCCCTCGCCGCCAAGCGTGACGAGCAGGAGCCCGGAAAAATAGGGGCGCAGGAAACAGAGGGCCTCCCGCAGATCCTCCCTGCCGGCGAGCGCCAAAAGGCCTTCCCTGCATGGCGCGAAGACATCGACGTATTTGAGCACGCCGAGAATATCGTCTCTGGAAACACCCATGCCCTCCATCAGCGGAAGGCCGATCTGGAGGTTGCAGACGACTTTTCTTCCGTGCTCAAAGGCGGCCTTGGCCGCGGTAATCGCGGCTTTTCCGGGAAGAAGGTCCGTATAGAAGATATCGCCTTTCAGGCAATATTTCAGGTCATTTTCTTTAAGTTCAAGACTTAGGAAGGCGTTGCCCATATCGAGGAGGATGAATTTCTTGCCGGAGGCGTCGACGAGGATCTTCGTATGCAGCGAGGAACCTCCCTCGAGCACCTTGAGGCCCGCGTCGTCGATTCCCTCGTCGAGCAGGCTTCGGCGGATCTGCGCGCCGACCGTATCGTCCCCGATCTGGGCGACAAATCCGCACGGATCCCCGAGCCGCGCAAGCTGGGAGATCACGTTGGTGCCGCTGCCGCCCGGCAGATAGGTGCTTTTTTCGATGACGGCAAAGCCGTCCTCCTTCGGCAGCTCCTGCGTCTGCATGATCACATCCATGGCCACGGTGGCAAGTCCGACCGTAAACATCCCAATCCCTCCAAAAAATTATTTTACCAGATTTTTCACGGAAGTGCGAACAATCAGCTGTCTGTCGATGATATATTCCCTGGGCGCACCGGCGTACTTTCCGGTGATCCGGTCAAAAAGCGCATCCATGGCGTCGTTCGCAAACTTGGCGCTGTCGTTGGTGACCGTGGTCAGGCTTGCAAAGCTGCGGGAGGAATACGGGACGTCGTCCATCCCGGTGATGGAAAAATCGTTGGGGATCTTGATCCCCATCTCGCCGAAGACGCTGATCACGCCGAGCGCGATCATATCGTTGGCGCAGCAGATGGCGCTCGGGCGCGGATCCAGCGCGGTAAAATATCGCCCGGCCTTTTTGCCGGATTCCAGATTGAACCCCATCTCAAAAATCAGCTCGTCGTCCGGCTCGATGCCCGCCTCCGCCAGCGCCTTGAAATATCCCTTTTTGCGGTTTTCCGCAATCGCGGCGCCGGGAAGCCCTCCCGCGAAGCCGATCCGGGTATGGCCGTTTTCAATCAGATATTTGGCGGAGAGATAGGTGCCCTCCCGGACGCGGTCCCCATGCACGGTATCGAAGGGACAGCTGTCGTAGGAGTTGACGAGCACGATCTGGCAGCGGCTCTGCCTGATCTCCTCGAGCACCAGCTCCTGCGCCGTGACCGACGCGAAAACGATTCCATCCGCAAAAATGTCGCCCGCGAGCCGGATTGCCTGAAGCTCCTCGTGGATTTCCTCCGTGGTGTTGTACAGCGTCATCGTGTAGCCCTTCGCCCGGCAGCGCTGATTGACCACCTCCGCCATCTTGGAATAAAACGGGTTGTTGATATCCGGCACAACCAGCATGATATTGCGGCTGTTGTGCGTTTTTAAGCTCCTCGCCGTACGGCTGGGACGGTACCCCAGCCGGCCGATCACCTCCGCGATCCGCTCGGAGGTAGCATTCCCGATATGGGCGTTCCCGTTGATGTAGCGGGACACCGTCGCGACGGAGACGCCGGATTCTCTCGCAATATCCTTGATCGTAGCCATAAAAGCCTCTCATGTAAACGATTACATTTCTGGTTAAAATTTTTTTCTGCTTTGATTATAGTAAATACCGTCAGTTCCGTCAAGTATTTTCCCGTTTTTTATTGAAATTTTGGCTACAATATGTTATCTTTTTTCTGGAAAAGCGCGGTTTCGCGGAAAAGATTTCCTCCGATACCCGCTGTAAAACCGTTTTCACGATCTGCAAAAGAATGATCCCATGGAAGAAAAATGATGGAGGTGCCGGCATGAAAGCCTGGGAAATCGAAAAACTTTCGATTGAGAGCCAGATCCCCGTCCACTTTGAGGACGACACGAAGGAGCTCTGGGAGGAACAGACCTATGACACGGAAAAATACTGGGACGACGCCATCAAAATTTACTGGGGCAGCCGCGTCCCGGGTTCCCTCGCGAGGGATACGATGGCCGTCGCCGCCATCCAGGCACAGGAAAACCGCGGATATAAAGTCAAAGACGCGGAGAATCTGCTTCTCTCCGGCTTCCGGGCCGTGACGGAGGACGACGCCGCCGCGCTGCAGAGGGCGACCTACGAGCTCTTCGAGGCCTGCCGGAATGCCGAAAAAGACCCTGAATCCGATTTCTGGAACTATACACAATACGAGAGCTTCTCCCAGTATGCGCAGGCGGTCTCTTTCCCCGCACCGGTAAAGATCGACATGGGCAAGTCTTTGGAAGAAAAAATTCACGCCGGGTGGCTCTCCCAGATCGTCGGCGGCGCCTACGGCACCTGTATGGAGGGCTACACGACCGACAACATCGAAAAGGCCTATAACGACGTGCGCCGGTATGTGCGGAAGCCGAACACCTACAACGACGACGTGACCTACGAGCTTGCCCTGCTCTGCGCCTACGAGCGCTGCGGAAAGGCCACCTCCTCCCGTGACATCGCCTACGAATGGCTCTCCCGGATCAGCTTCGGCTGGTCGGCGGAGGATATGGCCCTGCGGAACCTGCGCTGCGGAATCCTGCCGCCTGAGAGCGGACGTTTCAACAACCCTTTCCGCGAGTGGATCGGCGCCCAAATGCGCGGCGTGATCCTCGGCCAAATCCGGCCCGGCAATCCCGCAAAAGCAGCCGAAGCCGCCTGGCAGGACGCGGAAATCTCCCATTACAACAGCGGCGTGTTGGGTGAGGTCTTCAACGCCCTCCTCTGCTCGATGGCCTTTTATGAGAAGGATTTACGGAAACTCACCGAGGCCGCCATCGCGCTGATGCCGGAGGACAGCCAGTACGGCAGCGTCGTCCGCTTTGCGCTGGAGCGCTGCAAAACATCCTCCGGCTGGCTGGAGGCGTGGCGTCCCTGCGAAAAGAAGCTCGAGCGCTACAACTGGGTGCACACCTTCCCGAACGCCGCCATCGAGGTCATCGCGCTCTGGTTCGGAAACGGCGACTTCACCGACATGATGGAGATCTGCGGGCGCTGCGGCAGGGATGTGGACTGCAACGCCGCCCAGATCATGACGGTGTGGGGCACCGCCTTCGGAGCCGGGAACATCCCGCCCTACTGGACCGAGCCGATTGGCGACCGGCTGGATACCTATATGCGCGGCATGAAGCAGCTCAGCATCAAAAAACTCTCCAAGCGCACCGCCGACGTCGCAAGGCTGTTGGCGGAGGAATAAGGTCCTTCTGTCTGTCAATCTCCGAAAAGAGCGCCGTAGCATTACTTTTTCTCTCCGCGGAGGAACTCAGCGGATGGAGCGGCGAAACGGACGGTCTTCCGGGATTCCGCTTTTCCCGCGCTCCCGGTACGGATTGCCATGCTTTCCCGACGTTCGCATGGGCGCAGCAAGGTGTATGAAGCGTTTGACGATGCTCAACGAGTTGCCTGCCCGACGTCCGCATGGACATAGCAAGGCGTATGGGGTGTTTGACAATGCTCGACGTGCTGCCCGACGTCCGTGCTGGCGCAGGAAAATGGCTTTTCTGCTTTTTTCCGAAATTCTATAACAACAGCCCCCAGATCCGCTGTTTTGCGGGCCTGGGGGCTGTTGTTTTCTGTTTTTGGCCGCTGCGCGGGATTTCACTCCGCGCGGCTTTTGCCGATGACTTTTTTGACCTCCGCAGGGACGCCGGCGACCAGCGTGCCGGCCGGGACGTCGTGAATGACGACCGCGCCGCTCGCGACGACCGCATCGTCGCCGATGGTCACGCCCGGATTGATAAAGGCGCCGCCGCCGATCCAGACTCGGTTCCCGATTTTGATCGGGAAAGCGAGCTCCTCGCCTTTCTCGTTGACGCGCGCGTTCGCTTCCACCGGATGGGTGGCGGTGCACAGGGTGGCGTTCGGGCCGATCCAGACGGAATCGCCGATGTCGACGCGGTTGGAGTCGTAGATCACGCAGTTGAAGTTGCAATAAAACCCGTCCCCCACATGGATGTTGCGGCCGAGGTCGCATTTGAAGCCCATCTCCACGACGGGATTCTTCCCCGCGGAGCCGAACAGCTCGCGGAGAACGGCCTCCCTGCCCTTGAAGTCCCGGAAGGGAATGGTATCGAGCTTCATGCAGAGCTCGTGGGCGCGGAACATCTCCGCAAGAATCTCCCCGTCGCCCGGGCAGTAAAGCTGCCCGGCATCGCACTTTTCACGTTCGGTCATGATGTCGTCTCCTTTTGTAAAACCGGCGGCAGCATCGGCAAAAAACAGGTTGTTTTCGGCTTTCCCGTTCCTTTGCCGAATCGCCGGCAATCATACTTCTATGTTTAAAAGAACCGCCCGCTCCGGATATCGTCCCGGCTATACCGCCGACCGGTATGGCCGGAAATACGGTCCAAAGGCCGCTCATGCAAGCCTTTCGCCCTCCCGGAATCCCAAAAAAGCGGCCGTCCTCTTCAGGATGCCGCCTTTTATTTTGTCATCAGCGCCGCGCACTCGACGTTTGCGGTGCGCGGAAACAGGTCGACCGGCTGTGCCTTTTGGAGGCGGTAGCCCTTCCCGGCCAGAACTTTCAGATCGCGGGCGAGTGTCGCCGTGTCGCAGGCGACCATCACGATGCGCGAAGGGCCCATCGCCGCGACGGCGTCGAGCGTCTCTGCGGAACAGCCTTTTCGCGGCGGATCGAGGATCACCACGTCCGGTTTGAGGCCCCGGCTCTGCAGCTCGGCGGCGGCCTTCCCGGCGTCGGCGCAGAGGAATTCCGCATTTGTCACGCCGTTTGCCGCGGCGTTTTGTCTCGCGTTCTCCACGGCCTCCGGCACGATCTCGGCGCCGATCAGGCGCTCTGCTTTCGCCGCCATCGAGAGGCCGATCGTTCCGGCGCCGCAGTAGAGATCGAGCACGGTCTCATTTCCGGTAAGGTTTGCAAATTCCGCGGCCTTCGCATAGAGCAGCTCCGCCGCGCCGTGATTCACCTGATAAAAAGCCTCCGGCGCCAGCTCCACCTTTACGCCGGCAAGCGTGTCGGCGAGGGTATCCCTGCCCCAAATGCGCACGGATTTTCTTCCGAGCACGACGTTGGTGCATGCCTCGTTGATGTTGAGCACGATCCCCGAAACCTCGGGCACATGCGTGCTCATCAGGGAGACCAGTTCCTGCGCATGCGGGAGCTTTTGGCCATTTGCGACAACGGTCAGCAGGATCTCCCCGCTCACCCATCCCTTTCGCAGATAGACGGCGCGGAGAAGGCCCGTGCCCGTTTTTTCATCATAGACGGAAATTTTGAAGCCGTTTGCCCAGAAGACGGCGGCCTCCAATATTTTTGAAAATTCCACAGGCTGAAGCAGGCAGTCCCTGCATGCGATGAGATCGTGGCTCTTCTGCCGGTAGAAACCAAAGACAATTTTCCCGGAGGCGTCCTTCCCGGCGGGATAGATCGCCTTGTTCCGGCAGCGGATCACCTCGGGGGAGGCGAGCGCCGGCTCCGGTTTCAGATCGAAGCCGCCGATCCGCTGAAGATGGTCCGCGACCCACTGCGTCTTCCAGCGCAGTTCGGCGGAATACGCCATGTTCCGGAAGGAGCAGCCGCCGCACGCCGGAAAATAGGGGCAGTCCGGCTCGATCCTCTCCGGGGAAGGCTCCTGAATTTTTTCGAGGCTCCCGTAGAGGCAGCTCTTCCCGACTTTTTCAATGCGGACAAGCGCCCGGTCTCCCGGGATTGCGCCGGGGACGAAAAGCACCATCCCCTCCGGTTTCGCGACGCCGCAGCCGTCGTCTGCCAGAGAGACGATCTCCGCTTCGACGAGGGCGTCTTTCTCAGGGGCCGTTTTGCTCATCCGACCACCTGAATCCCGCCGCCCGACTCTTCTCCGGTGCCTCCGATCTCCTCCGGCTCTCCGGAATTGGTCCCCGCAGCAGTTTCCGCCGCAGAAGAGGCCGTCCCCGTGGAGGCCGGGACGGCGGAAGTCGATTTGTTGGTAAGCAGGGCCTCGATATTCTCGATATGATAGTAGGTGTTGGCGGCAAAGGCGTTGTTGATGATAATGACGTCGGTGACGCCGTTTTCGTTGATCAGATCAAGGATGTTGCCCGTATAGTACCGCTCGTCGACGATATAGGTCTCCTCAAAATGCGAGAGGATATAGGTGGAGACGGAGTTGCCGTAGGACTCCTTGATGATAACCGCCTTGCGGCCGTTGTGCAGGTTGCTCTGTACACAGATCAGCGGGAAGTCTCCGCCGAGATAGACGGAATAGCTGTTGCTGCCGGTAGCGTAGTCGGCCATGACGGTATCGGTTTCATGCTTGGTATACGGATCGTTTTTATAGATATAGTAGGCGGAGTAGCTGATCGGGATTTCGCACCATTCTACATGATCCGGGTTGTTATAGATGCTGTTGTCCTGCGTGGCGCTGTACAGCGTGCCGCGGAACGGCTCGATCACGTGCTTCGTGTAGGCGTCGTAATTATAAGGCATGAATCCGGCGGCTTTGGCGAAAACGGTGTAGCCGTAATAGGCGCCGAGACCGGTCCAGTGGTGGTCGGTGTTGAAGTAAATATATTCGTTCTTGTGGGCTTCGAGGGCGGAATAGGCGTCGATCGTGGTGATACCGTCGTCCAGCAGCGAATAAATATAATCGATGTTGTCCTTTTCGGAGGCAACGAGGCTCTTATATTTATTCGGCAGGGCGAACTCGCAGTGCGTCGGTACGACCATGTCGTAGATATTTACGGAATCCGGGAGCGCGCTGCGGTACTCGTTGAGCACCTCGGCGTAGTAGGCCGCGGCTTTGCGGTTTCCGCCGAAAAGCTCCAGCGCGATGGATTCGCCGCTGCCCTTTTTGAGAATAAAAATGGAGTTGACCTGCTCGCCGGTGGCGTTCGTGTCGTCCTCCTCGGAGGAGGCCTCGGAGCTCTCCGCTCCGGAAGACTCGGGCGGAGTGACTTCGCCGTTCGGATTGACCGAGATCTCCGGCTCGGATTCGGATTCCGATTCGTTTCCTTCATCTACGACCGGGGCCCCGCCGTGGATCGTGACGCCTCCGACGCGGATGCCGTACCCCTCTTTAAACAGCACGGAAAGCTGCACCAGATTTTCCCTGAAGGTGAACGTATCGGCGTAGGCGTTGTCGATCCCCGAAGTATAGGCACCGCTGAAATAATCCTGCCAGTTGAAATCCGGCATCCGGGCGAGATCCCGGCGCTCATATTCCGAGTAGGTCGGCTGGGGAAGCGCCCATGCCAGAATGCCGAATGTCAGGACCGCCGTGAAGCAGAACAGAACGTTCAGAATTCCCTGCATCTGGCTGTGATCGCTGGACATGTGGATTTTTCTGCGTTTCCGCGGATAATACTCGCGGTCGGTAAATCCTTCAAAATTTTCCATAACAGCGCCTCCTTCCGATCAAAATCTGTAATACAAAAACGGGTTGTAGCTCGAACCGACCAGAAGCGCCGTGTTGGTCGCGAGCATCAAAAGGTTGGCCGGGGTCTGAACCCAGCCGGCGATATTCGACAGAGCCGGGCGGCTCTCGATAAACGCGCGGACCTTCGGGTAGATCGGCATGCAGAACGCAAGCGCCGCAATCAGCCAGAAGATATTATTCTCCAGCGTGATCTCCAGCGTGATATCCCAGAAGCCGGTGCCCGCCGCTCCGAACATCACCCGGACGCATTCCCACGCCTTGCTGAGATCGGTGAAGTAAAACAGCACCCATCCGAGTACCACCGCAAGCAGCAGATAGACATGTCCAACAACGGCCGGGAGTTTATCCAGCACTTTTCTCAGGAACAGGCGCTCCGCCATAATGAGGAAGCCGAACCAGAGCCCCCAGAGGATGAAGTTCCACGAGGCGCCGTGCCAGAGGCCGGTCAGGAACCAGACGATAAGGAGATTGTAATATTGGTGCTTCCGGTTACCGCCCATCGGGATATAGACGTAATCGCGGAAAAACTGGCCCAGGGACATGTGCCACCGGCGCCAGAAATCCGTCGCGCTCTTTGCAATATACGGATAATTGAAGTTCTCGAGAAAATGGAATCCGAAGATCCATCCGAGGCCGATGGCCATATCGGAATAACCCGAAAAGTCATAATAAATCTGAAGGGAAAACATCAGGATTCCGAACCAGACGGCCGCCGTCGCGCTTTTTGTGAGGTCGCCCGCCAGGTACTCCTCCGCAAAGGCGCCCGCCGTGTTGGCGATCAGCACCTTTTTGGTCAGGCCGATCAGGAAGCGGCTGATCCCGGCGCTGATGTCATGCAGCGTCTCCTGCCGGTAATCCACTTCCTTCGCGACATCCGCGTACCGGACGATCGGCCCCGCGACCAGTTGGGAATAGAGCGAGACATACATGAAGAACTTGCCGAAATCGCGCTGCGGCTTCACGTCGCCCCGATAGACGTCGATCACGTAGCTGATGGTCTGGAACGTATAGAAACTGATGCCGATGGGCAGAGAAAAACTCGGCACCGGCAGCGACAGGCCGGTGATGGCGTTGATGTTTTCGGCCAGGAATCCGCTGTATTTAAACGCGCCGAGCAGCGACAGATTTAACACCAGAGAAGAAACGACCGCCAGCTTTGCGCCGAGACGGCCGCGGTATTTTTCGGCGATCAAGCCGTGGAAGTAGTCGATCGCGGCGCTGTAGACCAGCAGAACCACCCAGATCGGCTCTCCCCAGGAATAGAAGATCAGCGAGAAGAGGATCAGCACCATGTTGCGGAAATTGCGGTTCTTCGTTACGAAATACAGAACCAGATTCAGCGGCATGAACGCATAGAGAAACAGCAGACTCGAAAAGACCATTCGTACACCATCCCGAAAAGTATTTGCGGAATCCCGGACTATTATAATGGCAACATTGTACTCCCTTTATAAACGAAAAGCAAGCTTGCCCCCGGTTTAGAAACAGTAAAATTCTCCCCTGCGCTGTTGACATTTCCGCCGCAAAGGTCTATAAATGGATATCATTGCGTTTCGATAGAAATGTGATATAATTATTTTTACTAATATTTGGGAAGGACTTTTTATGAAGATCGTCGTCATCGGAGCGGGCAAAGTTGGCCGTGCTCTCACGGAACAGCTTGTCAGAGAGGGCCACAACATAGTAGTAGTGGACATCAGCCCGGAAATTATTGCGGGGATCGAAAATTCTTTCGACGTCATCGGTGTGGTCGGAAACGGCGCCAGTCAGGGCATCCAGCAGGAAGCCGGCGTGCAGACCAGCGACCTCGTGATCTCGGTCACTTCCAGCGATGAGGTCAACATCCTGTGCTGTTTCGTCGCCCACCAGCTCGGCGCTCCCAAAACGATCGCCCGCGTGCGCAATCCCGAATACCGCAGCCAGCTCGAGATGATCAAAGATGAACTCGGGCTTTCCATGATCGTCAACCCGGAGCGCTCCGCGGCGCTCGAAGCTTCCCGCATTCTGCGCTTTCCGTCCGCAAACGACATCGAATCGTTCTGCCGCGGCCATGTGGAGCTGGTGGAATACCATATCGAGGAGGACAGCCCTCTGTGCGGCCTGCAGCTCTCCCGGCTCCAAGATACATATAAAGTAAAAATCCTGGTCTGCGTGGTGCGCCGCGGGGAGGAAATCCTCATTCCGAACGGCGACTTTGTGCTCCGCGCCGGGGACAAAATCAATATCACCGCCTCGCCGGAAAACATCTCTCTTTTCTTCAAGGCGATCGGTAACCTCCGCCAGCCGGTGCGCAGCGTGATGATCGTCGGAGGCAGCGTGATGGCCTACCATCTCGCACATATCCTGCTGAGCATGGGCATCCGCGTCAAGATCATCGACGAGCACGAGGAGCGCTGCGCCGAGCTCGCCGAGGAACTGCCAAAGGCGGATATCGTCTGTGCCGACGCCACCAGCAGGGATCTTCTGGTGGAAGAGGGCATCACGGATTATGACGCCTTTGTGGCTCTGACGGGCTTTGACGAGATGAATATCATCTTCGGCATGTACGCCAAGGCAAAACAGGTTCCAAAAGTGGTTGTCAAGGTCAACCACATCTCCTTCCCCGAGGTTTTTGAACAGAGCGGTATCCAATCCATCATCACGCCGAAGCTGATCACCGCAGAGCGCATCAGTACATACGTCCGCGCCATGCAGAATTCCGCCGGGCACAGCACCGTGCAGTCCCTGCGCCGCATCGTCGACAACCAGGTCGAGGCGCTGGAATTTGTCATCCACGGCGGCGACCGGTATATCGGCACTCCGCTCCGGGAGCTGCCGCTGCGCAAAAACATTCTGATTGCCGCCATCGTCCGCAGAGGACAGACCATCATTCCGGGCGGCTCCGACAGCATGGAGAAGGGAGATTCCATCGTCGTGATCGCGACCAACGGCGTGATCAGCGAACTGGACGATATCTTCAGGTGACCGTATGAACTACAAAATGATTCGATATATTTTAAGCGTATTCTTGCGCGCGGAGGCGGCGCTGATGCTGCTGCCGCTCCTCGTCTGTCTGATTTATGGGGGCGAGTCTGCGGTCTGGTTTTTGGCCTCCATCGCCATTGCGCTGACGGCAAGCCTCCTTCTCGGCATCAAAAAACCGGAAAACGACACGATCTTTGCCAAAGAGGGCTTCGTCTCCGTCGCACTGGGATGGCTCCTGCTTTCCATCTTCGGCGGCATCCCGTTTTTGATCAGCGGCTCCATCCCGAGCCCCATTGATTGCTTTTTTGAAACGGCCTCCGGATTCACCACGACCGGTGCCTCCATCCTCAAGGACGTGGAGGCCTTATCCAAGGGGATGCTTTTCTGGCGCGAATTCACCCACTGGATCGGCGGCATGGGGGTTTTGGTCTTTATCCTGATGATGACCCAGCTCTCGGAGGGCCGCTCCCTCTATCTGATGCGCGCCGAAGTGCCCGGACCCTCCGTCGGTAAGCTGACGCCGAAATCCAGCTCCACCGCGGTCATTCTTTACGGCATTTACACCGGCATGACGCTTCTGGAAATTATTCTGCTGATCTGTGGCGGAATGCCGGTCTTCGACAGCGTCTGCTATGCGTTCGGCTCCGCGGGCACCGGCGGATTCAGCATCACGAACGCCGGCCTCGCCGGTTACGCCAACCCCTATGCCGAATGGGTAATCGGCGTCTTCATGGTGCTCTTCGGCGTAAACTTTAACTTGTATTATCTGATACTGGTGAAAAAACTCCGGCTCGCCCTCGCGAGCGAAGAACTTCAGACCTTCTTCGGTATCGTAATCGTGTGCTCGATCCTGATGGGGATCAGCATCTACCCGATTTACGGCGACTTCTGGGTGACGGCCAGGATGGCCTTCTTCCATGTGAGCACCATCGTCTCGACAACCGGATTTACGAACGCCGATTTTACCCTCTGGCCGAATTTCAGCAAGGCCCTGCTTCTCTTCCTGATGCTTGTCGGAAGCTGCGCAGGTTCCACCGCCGGCGGCCTCAAGGTTTCCCGTATCGTCATCATGTGGAAGGTGGCCAAGCGGAACATCTTCCAGCTTCTGCACCCGCATTCCGTCGGCACGATCAAATTCGAGGGGAAACCGGTCGACAAGGACATCGGCAACGGCGTGGCGATCTACATTTCGATCTTTCTGTTTATCCTGACCGGATCGGTGCTGCTGGTCGCCATCGAGGGCCAGCCGTTTGAAACCTCGTTCGCAGCCGTGCTCTCCTGCTTCAACAACGTCGGGCCGGGGCTCGGCGTCAACGGGCCGATGGGCAACTATGCCGGCTACTCCGACGCCACAAAACTGCTGCTTTCGATGCTGATGATCACAGGCCGCCTGGAAATTTATCCGATACTGATACTCTTCGTGCCGTCTTTATGGAAAAGGCGCTGACCGCATAACCCCCATGCAAAACAAAAAAACAGGGAGGCATAAATATGGAAAAAGCAAAGGGATTCCTCGCTGAATTCAAGGAATTCGTCACCCGCGGCAATGTTCTCGACATGGCCGTCGGCGTCATCATCGCCACCGCCTTCGGCAAGATCACGAATTCTCTGGTAAACGACGTCCTGATGCCGTTCCTCGGCTGGCTCATCGGCGACATGGATCTCACCCGCCTCAACCTCACGCTCGTGCAGGAGGTGCTGGACGCGGAGGGCAACATCGTCACGCCCGGCGTCGTGATCGGCATCGGCACGCTGCTCTCCGCCGTCATCGACTTCCTGCTGGTCGCCCTCATCGTCTTCGTAATGATCAAGGCCTTCAACAAGGCCAAAGAGAAGGCCGAAAAGAAAAAGGCCGCGGAGGCGCCCGCCGCCGAACCCGCTCCCCAGACGAGCGAAGAGGTGCTGCTCCTGCGGGAAATCCGCGACTCCCTCAAAAAATAATTCAAATCTGCAAACCGCCCGGCATTGTGCGCCGGGTGGTTTTTTATTATAATATTTAAGGAATAAAGAAGCCGTTTATGGACGGAAAGGAGGCGGGCAGTTTTGCGAAAACTTGAGTATTCGCTCCCCGCGGACGCGGAGGGAAAGCGGGCCGCCGACTGGCTGCGCCGGGAGCAGGGCTTTTCCTACGGCGCCGTCGTAAAGCTCCGCCACAATCCGGACTGCCTCCTGCTGAACGGCGCGCCCATCCGCACAATCGACCCGCTTCGGAGCGGATCGGTGCTCACGGTACTCCTGCCGGACCGGGAGGCTGCCGAAAGCCCCTGCCCGGAGCTCGGCATCCCGATCCTCTATCAGGATGAGGACATCATCGTCTTCGACAAACCGGCCGGCATCCCCTGCCACCCGTCGAAGGGCCACGGCACCGGCACGCTCGCAAACTACTACGCCGCCGTCTGCCCCGGCTCCCGCTTCCGGATCCTCGGCCGGCTCGACAAGGATACTTCCGGGCTCGTGCTCGCGGCAAAGAACGCCTGCGCCGCCAAGATCCTGACCGACCGACCGCCGGAAAAGGAGTATCTGGCCGTGCTCACCGGCATTCCAAAGGCGCGGGAGGGCACGATTGATTTGGCCATCGACGATCGGGACCCGGAGAACCGGCGCCGTTTCGTCTCGGAGGAGGGCCGCCCCTCCCGAACCGACTACCGCATCCTTGCGGAGGGCGGCGGATACAGCCTCGCGCTCGCCTCTCCCAAAACGGGCCGCACGCATCAGATCCGGGTGCACTTCTCCGCGATCGGCTGCCCGCTCGCCGGCGACACGCTCTATGGCGGAGACCCGGCGCTCATCCAAAGACACGCTCTGCACCGGAGCCGGATTGTCTTTACCCATCCCCTCACCGGCGAGCGGATGGAATTTTCCTCCCCGCTGCCGGAGGATATGGCGAACCTGTGCCGGACGCTGTTCCAAAACGGGGATCTGCCGGACGGGATCTGAGCCTCGGAGCACCCGCGCCGCTGTCTGAAGCGATTTTTTTAAGGAAGCGGATTTTGCAAAGGATCTTTTTTCGGCCCGTGAACTCCGTATCCGATTTTAAAAGCCCAATGAAAAAAGCCCTTCCGGAGTTGTATCCGGGAGGGCTTTTTATGAGCGGTTTTTCGTTCAGAGCTCCTTATCCAGCATCACCATGCCGTCGATTCGATGGTAGCCCTGTCTGTGGTAAAAGGGGAGGTCCTCCTCCGAGGTGAACAGCAGGGCGCTGCGGATTCCCCTGCCGCGCAGGCGCCTTTCGAGCTCCTCCATCAGCGCGGTACCGATCCCCCGGCGGCGCAGATCACAGCGGACGCAGAGCTCCTTGAGCTGAAAAACGACGCCGTCGAAATACTGCTCCGCACAGCCGGCCGCCATGCCGGTCAGCGCGCCCTCCTCCTCCGAGACAAGCCCGAAGGCCCCGGGCGTATGCAGAATATCAGAAAGACGGCGGGCGGCGGTCTCCTCCGTCCATTTGTCGAACCACGGCGCCGCATTGAACGCGCCGGCATAGAGCTTCCCCAGCTCCGGAAGATCGCGCTCAGTCATTTCCCGGAAAGTCATACCGCATCCCTCCTGATAATAAGGGAATCATAGCATGATGCGCCGGAAAACGCAAGCGTCTCAGTCGAAAAGCCGGCTCCACCAGGAACCGGAACCCCCGGATTCCTCAGCTTCGGAGACGCCGGACTCCATC
>CAYMNV010000008.1:0-27844 GCA_964391915.1 uncultured Oscillospiraceae bacterium | reverse complement strand
CCATCCCGGAAATGCCGGTCTCCATCCCGGAAATGCCGGTCTCCATCCCGGAAATACCGGTTTCCATCCCGGAAATATCAGACTCCATCCCGGAGACGCAGGATTCCATCCCGGAAATGCCGGTCTCTACTCCGGAGGCGACCGACTCCGCCCGGCCGGCAATGCCGTACTGCCAGCCGGCCTCCAGCGAGGCGATATCCGCCGCGGCCAGCACCCCGTCACAAACATAGAGGCAAATGCGCGTGCCGCCGTCGTCCGAATTCGTGACCGCGTAGGTATAGCGGACCGCTTCCTGCCCGCAGAAAGCCGTAAAATCCATGCCCTGTTCCAGCTGGATCTGATTGTATCTCTGCAAAAGGGCATCCTTCTCCGGCGGAACGACGATGGTTTTGATCTCGGAGGGCTCCGGCTCCGTCTCCCAGCCGAAAGAGGCCATATAGGCCTGCCGGTCCTCCTCTGTCAGAAGCCGCACGCTGCCCTCCGTTTTCTCCGGGCCGAAGAAAAACAGGATTGCCGCAATCAGTACGGCAAGAATTACGCAGAGCGCGCCGACCACCTTTTTTCTGGTTGCGTGGATCGAGGCCGACAACATAAAGAGCTCCCCCGCCTTTCATAAAAAAAATCCCGCCATAATTCTATGACGGGATCTCTGTGATCTTGCAGGGTTTTAGGAAAAACGCAGATCTGAAAATCAGGGAATCAGTCCTCTTCCGGAGCCATCCACTGTTTCGCGGCTTCGATAACGCCGGCTTCAAGCATCTTCGGCAGCTCGTCGTAGCGGATGAAGTGCAGCGAGAAGGAGCCTCTGCCCTGTGTCATCGAGCGGAGGGCGGTCGTGAAATCGGTCGTCTCGCTCATCGGAACTTCGGCGACGATCTCGGTGATGTTGTCCTCGTCCGGATTCATGCCGAGCACTCTGCCGCGGCGCTTGTTGAGGTCGCCCATGATGTCGCCGGCGTAGGAGTTCGGAACCCGGACCTTAAGCTCGCCGATCGGCTCAAGCAGAACCGGGCCGGCCTGCGGGATACCCGCTTTATAGGCGAGGCGGGCGGCCATCTGGAAGGACATATCGTTGGAATCGACCGGGTGATAGGAGCCGTCGACCAGTCTCGCCAGCAAGCCGACCATCGGGTATCCGGCCAGCATACCGGTTTTGCTGGCCTCGCGGAGGCCCTTTTCGACTGCCGGGAAGAAGTTCTTCGGAACGGAGCCGCCAAAAACGGCCTCTTCGAAGACCATATCCTCGCTGTCGGTCGGCTCAAACTCGACCCAGACGTCGCCGTACTGGCCGTGGCCGCCGGACTGCTTTTTATGTTTGCCCTGAACCTTGACTTTTTTGCGGATGGTCTCGCGGTAGGCGACATGAGGAGCATCGAGTCCGAGCTCAATGCCGAATTTATTTTTCAGCTTGCTGACCACGACGTCGAGGTGCTGATCGCCGAGGCCGGAGAGGATCTGCTGTTTGGTCTCGGTATCAATCTCGTAGGTGACGGTGGCGTCCTCCTCCATGATGCGGGCGATGGAGGAAGCAACCTTGGATTCGTCGCCCTTGGATTTGGAGTAGATGGCCATGCGCATGGTCGGGGCCGGGAATTCGCTTTTCTTAAGGAAGACGACGCGCTTCGGATCGCAGAGGGTATCGCCGGTGCGGGCCTCCGCAAGCTTCGTCAGGGCACCGATGTCTCCGGCAGTGATGGAATCCACCGTATCCTGCTGTTTGCCGCGGGCGATGACCATCTTGCCCAGACGCTCGGGCTGGCCGGTTCTCGCGTTGATCGGAGTCAGCGTAGAGCTGATCGCGCCGGAGATGACTTTGACAAAGGAAAGTTTTCCGACGAACGGGTCGGCGACGGTCTTAAAGACCAGAGCGGCCAGCGGCTCGTCGGCGGAGCATTTAATCGCGACCGACTTGCCGTTCGCATCCTCGGCGGTCTCGGAGGCGGATTCCGCAGCGGACGGGAAGTACCCGACGACCGCGTCGAGCAGCAGGCTCACGCCGTTCAGCGTGATGGCGTCGCCGCAGTAGACCGGCGCGATAGTGCCGTCATGAAGGCCTTTTTTCAGGCCGGCTTCCATTTCTTCGACGGTGAAAGGCTCGTCGGCAAAGAATTTTTCCATGAGCTCGTCGCTCGTGTTGGCGATCGCTTCCGCAATCGACATGCCGAGCTCATCGAGACGCGGGTCGGAGGGCATGGCGGCCTCGACTGCCTTGCCTTTTTCGAATTTATAGGCTTTTTTCTCAATCAAGTTGACAAAGGTGCCGTTGACCGGTACGATAACCGGGCAGACGCTGTCACCGAAATTCTGCTTCAGGGATTCGAACGCCTTGAAATAATCGGCGTTCTCCTGGTCAATCTTGGAGATAAAGAACGCACGGGCCTTTTTGCTGGTGCTCGCGAGCTTCCAGGCCTTTTCGGTGCCGACCAGAGTGCCGGATTTGGCGGAAAGGGTGATGAGAACCGTATCTGTGGCGCGGACGCCTTCATAGAGACCGCCGGCAAAATCAAAAAGTCCGGGAGTGTCGATCACGTTGACTTTGACTCCTTTATACTCCAGCGGGGCAACGGCGGAGGATACAGAAGTCTGGCGTTTGATCTCTTCCGGGTCAAAGTCACAGACGGTGTTCCCGTCGGCGACGGAGCCAAGACGGTCGGTCATGCCGGCAAGATAGAGCATCGCTTCCGTTAAAGAGGTCTTGCCGTCGCTGCCGTGCCCGGCAAGGGCTATGTTCCTGATTTTGTCCGCGGTATACTGTTTCAAAATAAGGTCTCCCCTTTCAAGATAAATAGCGTATGTCATACCCGTTTAGTATAACAGAGAGAGGCCCTTTTTTGCAATAGAAGAAGAAAAAAAAATGGGAAACGGAAAAGCCGGAGATTTACGGCAAAATCCGGCAGGAATTTTGCCTGCAACCCCCGGTTTCCAGCGTTTCCGCCGTGGCCTATAATAGAAAAAAGAGGTGGTTTTCATGAAGACAGCGCTTTCCCGGCTTCGGAAAGAACGCGGGCTGACTCAGCGGGAGCTCGCGGAGCTTTTACATATCTCCCAGACTTCCGTCAGCAAATACGAGCGCGGCGCCGCGGAACCGGATCTGGAGATGGTTCTCGCGATGGCGGATTTCTTCGGCGTCTCGACGGACGAATTCCTCCGGACCGGGCGAAGGGGTTAAATCAGCGGGGTTGCGCCCTCCGGCAGCAGCAGCCGCGGCGGCACCTCGTCGAGCGTGTAGCAGCCGGGGCTCAGTTTGAGCACCGCCCTCGCCGCGCAGCAGAGCAAGTTCCCTGTAAGTATCGGATTTTCGATGCTCATGCGGTAATTCAGGATCTGAGTGCTGCCGTCCGCGAGGGTTTCGGTGCGGGTGATCTTGACCCGATGGTCGCGCCGACGGAAGCGCCCAAGGCTTTCGTCAAACAGGATATCCAGCTCACCGTGCTCAAAGTATGGGCTACGGAGGATGGCCGCCCGAATCTCATCCTGCGGGCACCCCTCCTCCGGCACCACGTAAAGCACCCTGCGGTGCCTTCCCTGCCCGAGCGGCAGCGTGAAGCAAAGCGCATCTTTTACGCCGGCGCAGTTCCTTGCCGCGGCGGAATGGCCCATGCTGATCCCCGGGCCGAAATCCGTGACGGTTTCCCCCTTGGGGAAGGATGCCTCCATCAATACCCGCACCACGGAATCGAGGCCGGGGTCCCAGCCGGCCGCGGTCAGGGCGGCGACGGATTTTTCCTTTGCGATGCGGCCCAGCCTTTCCTTCACCTCCGGGATCCGGTCGTGCAGATCGAAGCTGTCCGCCGTCGGGATCCCGAGGGAGAGGAATCGGACGGCGCAGTCGGGGGAATACTCCGACGGCAGGCAGAGGATCGCCGCATCCGGGGGCTCGGGCAGCTCCGCGACATCCCGCACGATCGGCACACCGGGAAATTCCCCGGCCGGCACCGCTCCTCTGCGGAGAATGCCGCACACCTCCAGATCCGGCGCGCTTTGGACGGCTTTCGCGGCCGCCGCTCCCACGTTTCCCAGTCCCACGATCAGAATTTTCTTCATGATACCCGACCTTCCTGCAAAAGAGATTTAAGAAACGATATGCGGGAAGGCAAAAAAATTTCCCTGCGGGACAGACCCCGCAGGGATTTTTTATTCGGGTTTCAGCGCTCGATGATGTACTTGTGAATCCGCTCCGGCAGATTGGTCTTCTCGCAGGAGAGGGCGAACACGACGTTGGTGTTGAAGTCGTCGGTCAGGCGGATCAGCCTGTCGATCATCTTGGCAAAGGCCTCGTAATCGCGGCCGGCGATCTTGAAGGTGGCGTCGATAAAGATGTCGGTGATGTCGTAGTTGCCGGCCATCAGCCCGGCAAGAAAGCCGTAAAAGGAATCATAGTTGGAAATATCATATTCATCAATGTCAATCAGGCGGACGCTGTGGTCAATGTCGTAGTACATGGTCTGGCCGCGTTCTACCGCGACGACGTAGCCGGTGCTGTTTTTTACCGATTCGGCGATGCTGTCCAGCAGGAATTTGGTCTTTCCGGAGCCTTTCGGTCCGAGGATAAACTTGATCATTTTTGTCTCCCCCAGTTCTTTGTATTATCATATGCGCGAACGCAGTTTGACCGGAAATTACAGGAGCCTTTGCTCCAGCGAGGCACGCAGGTCCTCGTAGCCCGGCTTGCCGAGCAAGGCGAACATGTTCTTTTTATAGGCCTCCACGCCAGGCTGGTCGAACGGGTTGACGCCCAGCAGGTAGCCCGAAACGGAGACGGCGATCTCGAAGAAATAGATCAGCCAGCCGAGCTCATAAGGGCTGCGGTCCGGAACCGAGATCCCGATGTTGGGGACGCCGCCTTCGGTGTGGGCGAGGAGTGTGCCCTGACGGGCCTTCTCGTTGACGGCGGAAAGCCCCTGCCCCGCCAGAAAGTTGAGTCCGTCCGAATTCGCGGCGTCCTTCTCGAGGAAGAACTCCTGCCGCGGCTTTTCAAAACGGACGACCGTCTCAAACATCGTGCGGCTGCCCTCCTGAATAAACTGCCCGAGCGAATGCAGGTCGGTGGAGAAGATGGCCGAGGCCGGAAAAATTCCCAAGCCGTCCTTGCCCTCGCTCTCGCCGAAAAGCTGCTTCCACCACTCGGCCATCTGCCGGAAGGCCGGCTCGTAGCTGACGAGCAGCTCGACCGATCTGCCCATCCGGCCGAGGATCCGCCTCGCCGCCGCATAGCGCAGAGCCGGGTTTTCTTCAAAATCCAGGCTGCAGCAGACCCGCTTCGCCTCGGCGGCGCCGAACATCAGCGCGTCGATATCGACGCCGGCCACCGCAATCGGCAGAAGCCCCACCGGCGTCAGGACGGAGAATCTGCCGCCGATGTCGTCCGGCACGGCAAAGGTCTTCCACCCCTCGGCGTCCGCAAGGGAACGCAGCGTGCCCTTTTCCCGGTCGGTCGTGCAGAAGATGCGCTTTGCCGCGCCCTCCGCGCCGTATTTTTCGGTCAGCAGCTTCCGGAAGACCCGGAAGGCCAGCGCCGGCTCGGTGGTGGTGCCGGATTTGGAGATGACGTTGACCGAGACATCCTTCCCCTCGCAGAGCGAGACGATTTCATTCAGGGAATCGGGGGAAAGGCTGTTCCCGGCAAAATAGATCTCCGTGCCGTTTCTTTTGAGAAGATTATAAAAAGGCGATGTCAACAGCTCGATGGCAGCGCTGGCTCCGAGATAGGAGCCGCCGATGCCAATGACGATCAGGACATCGCTTTGCTCGCGGATGATCTGCGCGGCTTCCTTGACGCGCAGGAATTCTTTTTTGTCATAGTTTTCCGGCAGGGCGACAAAACCGGTAAATTCCGCGCCCGCACCCTGCCCGCTCTTCAGCAGGGCAAGGGCACGCTCCGCCTCCGGTGCAACACCGCGGAACTCCGTTTCGTTTATGAAGTTTTTCAGGCCGGAAAACTCTAGCGAAACCAAATGAACCGCCCTCCCGGGATTACTTTTCTATATTGTACCCGAAAGTGCTTTCCATTTCAAGGTAGGGGCCGAAAAAATTATCTGCCCGGCCCGGCGGTGCGAAGCGCTTTAGTCCGCACCCGCCGAGATATCCCCGCTTTCCTCCTCAGGGGTACTCCCGGTACCCGGCTCCGAGGCACTTCCGCTTTCCGCGGCCGGAGCGCTCTCCTCCGGTGCGGAAGCTTCGGAGGAGGCCTCCTGTTCCTCCCCCGGCACCTCCTCCGAAGGGCTCTTTGTGCCGGCGCACTCAAACAAAAGCAGGCCGAATGCCCTAAAGAACGTCATCCGGTCCACCGTCTCCGCCGCCAGCACCGGGTATTCGGAGATGTACTCCCCGTTGAGTTCCACCGTCACTTTCCCCACCGTATCCCCCTCGGCCACCGGCGCCTCCAGCGCATCGACGAGCTCGATGGTTTGCGTCAGGCCCTCCGCCTCGCCCTTTGCCAGAAGCAGCGGCTCCGCCTCGCCGAACACGATCGGCACCGCATCCGCCGTGCCGAACCGGACCCGGACGGCCTCCGGCATCTCCCCGGTATAAGTCGGAACGGCGACCTCATAGTTGGCGAAGCCGAAATCCAAAAGCTTCCGCGCGGCTGCGAACCGCTCGTTGTTGTTGGCGGAGCCGAGCGTCACCGAGATCAGCTCCATGCCGTCCCGCTCCGCGGAAGCGGAGAGACAGCAGCCGGCGACATCCGTCGAGCCGGTCTTGAGCCCGGTGCAGCCCTTGTAGAACCGGACGAGGCGGTTGGTGTTGGTGAGCTCGGTCTCGCCGTCCCGCAGGGAATCCATCCAGACGGTTGTATATTTCTTGATCATCTCATGCTTGAGCAGCTCCGCAGACATGACCGCAATATCCCGCGCGGTGGAAAGGTGCCCCTCCGCGTCGAGGCCCGTGGCGTTTTTAAACGCGGTGTTCTCCATGCCAAGCTCCGCCGCCCGCTCGTTCATCTGATTGACGAAGGCCTCCTCGCTGCCGGCAACCAGCTCCGCGAGCGCGACCGAGGTGTCGTTGGCGGAGGCGATCGCCGTGGCACGCAGCAGCTCGTCGACGGTCATGACCTCACCCGGCTCGAGCCAGATCTGGCTGCCGCCCATCGAGCAGGCGTGCTCCGAGGCGGTGACTTCCGTATCCAAAGTGAATTTCCCCGCCTCCATGGCTTCCATCACCAACAGCAGCGTCATGATCTTGGTGATCGAAGCCGGCGCGGTCTGCATATCCGCGTTCTCCTCAAACAGCACGACGCCGGTGCAGCGCTCAATCAGAATCGCGGATTTCGCGTGAATGGTCACCGCCGACTCGACCTCCGACGCCTTGACAATCGCGTCGATCTCCTCCTGGGTGACCAGCCTGTCCCCGCAGGCGGGGGACGCCGCCAGCAGCGAAATCAGCAGCGCCAAAATAACAGCCAATCCTCTTTTCGCCATCGTTTTCCCCTCCAGTCCCTACAATCTCTTAAAGATATGTAAGCGGCGGAAAAAGAATTCGTCACCGGATCGGCGCTTTCGGCGTAAGATGGAACGACACGTATCCGGAGGAGGTGGTTTTTATGATGCAGAAAAGATGCGGAGGCCCCTGTTTTTGTGCGTTTGATCCGCTGCTGCTCATTTTTTTCGGCGCCGGACTGCTGGTCGGGCTGCTGTTTCCGCTGATGCCGCTCCTGTTTCTCATCGCAGTGCTCGCCATCGCGGCCGGATGCGCTCTCGGAAAACACAGATAGTCCTGCGGAGGTGGTTCTTGTGAAGGTCGTGGTATTCAACAGTCCCCGTTTCCTCGCACCGTTCCTGCGGCTGATCTTCGGGATCAGCAAAGTATCCCGGGAAGAATAGAAAAGCGCCGTGTGCCGGTTTCTTCCCGGTACATGGCGCTTTTCGCGGAGTGGGCGGCTTTTTGAGGCGCTCTCCGCCGCGAAAAAAGGGTGCAAAAAAGCCGCCCGGTTTCCCGGCCGGCAGATGCGGTTTTTGCGTTACGGACTTTCCTTCAGGTCCCATTCCCGGAGCAGTTTTGCTTCCTCGTACAGTGCACAATAATTGCGGTGGCGGGATTCGGGGATCTCCCCGGCGCGGACCGCTTCGAGCACGGCGCAGCCCTTTTCCGAGGTATGGCTGCAGCCGACAAAGCGGCATTTGTGCTGGTACGGGGCGAATTCCCGAAAGCAGAACTCGAGCGCATCCTTGCGGATGACCTCGAGCCGCTCAAGATCGACGGCGGAGAATCCCGGCGTATCCGCGACAAGGCCGCCGTTTTCAAGCTTGAAGAGCTCGGTAAGCCTCGTCGTATGGCGGCCGCGGCCGAGCTTCTTACTGATCTCCGCGGTGGAAAGGCACAGCTCGGGGCAGATCTCATTGAGAAGGGTGGATTTCCCGGCGCCGGAGTTGCCGCAGAAGGCGCTGATCTTGCCGGCCAGCAGATCCCGGACGGCATCCGTACCCCGGTGCTCCGCCGAGGAGGTCTCCAGCACGGGGAAGCCGGCCTTCCGGTAAATCCCCGCATACGGCGCGGAATCCGCGAGGTCGCATTTGGTGAAGACGAGCACGGGTTCCAGATCCTGATGCTCGGAGATGGCGATCAGTTTATCGAGCACGAGCAGGTTCGGCGCAGGCTCCGCGACGGATACCACGAGGACAAGCTGGTCGAGATTTGCGACCGCGGGACGCTGAAGCGCGTTCTTCCGCGGCAGGATTTCCATGACGTAGCCCTTATCGTCCGGCAGAACGGCGGCAACCGCATGGTCGCCCACAAGCGGCGTCGTTTCGCGCTTGCGGAAGACGCCCCTCGCCCGGCACTCCAGAATCCGCTCTCCGAGGTCGACATAGTAGAAGCCGCCGGTGATCTTGACGATCAGCCCCCGGGCCTCCTCATACGCGCCGCTCGGCTGTTCCTCCGGAAGTTTATCCAATGGTGACCACCCCGGAAATATCCTCCTCGCTCCCCGTATCCGCTCCGGAACCGACGGCGACCTCGTCGTCGGTCTCAATGGGTTTGGTAAACTGGGCGGAGTTGTCGGTCTCAAGACTCACCGTTCTGAGGTCGAAATCCAGCATATATTCCCGGTAGACCTTGCCGTCGTAGGTGATGACGACCTTGCACTCGCCCTCTCCGTCGAACGCGACTTTCCAGTAGCGCGCCTCCGAAGGATTGAGGCTCTCCTCATGGACGAGGACGCCGTTGAGCGTGGCCTTCAGAGCGACCGTGCGGTCGTCGCCCGGCAGCGTCGTCATGATCTGAAGGGAGGAGCTCTCCTCTTCGCCCATGCTGATGACGAGGTTGACGGTCTGGCCCTCCTCCATCATCGTGCCGGCGTCCGGGCTCTGGCTCAGCACCACGCTCCCGGATTCGTCGCTGTCGACGCGGGTGACGGTGCCGACCTTGAGCTTTGCGGAGGAGAGCAGCATCTTCGCGTCATCCAGCTTATAGCCGGCAAGCTCCGGCACCTCGGTATACTTAACCTGCGCGCCGAGGCTGACGTAGATGATGACGACCGTACCGGAATCGACCTCCGTATCCGCGCCCGGCTCGGTACGGACGACGTAGCCTTCCGGAACGCTGCCGTTGTATTCCTGAATCGTCGTAAACTCGATGTTGTTTTCGGAAAGGATCGCGTAGACCTGGTTTTCCTCCACATTGGCGTAGTCGGCCAGGGTGAAAAGCTGGACGCCGCTTGAGATCTTGACGCGGATCTTCGCGCCCTCCTTGATGGTCATGCCCGACACGACGGACTGATCGTAGATGACGTCCTTTTCATAGGTCTCATGGAAGGCGGAGGACTCGACCTCGATATCCAGAAGGCCGTTATACTTTTGCTGCGCCTCCTTGTAGTCCATTCCGACAAGGCTTGGCATCGTCATGTCGGGGACTTCCTCAAAAGGGCGGACCATGTAAAGGATGCCGACGATGAAGATGATCGAGACGATGATAAACGCCACCGTGATGCCCGTCAGCACCGGTACGATGGGCGTATGGCGGGACGGGTCCTCATTCTCCTTCTTTACTTTATCGGATGCTTTTTTATAATTCTCGGGGATGGTCGATTCCTCCGGTGCGGTGTATTTGTATTCGAAGCTGACGGTCGGATTGCGCTTGAATTCCTCGATATCGCGCAGCATCTCGGCCGCGGACTGATACCGGCGGGCAGGATCCTTCTGCATGGCGCGGATGGTGATGCTCTCGAGGCCCTCCGGAATATCGGGGTTGATCTCGCGCGGCTTTTTCGGCTGGCTCTGGATCTGCTGCAGCGCGACGGTCACCGGGCTGTCTGCGTTGAAGGGGAGTTTCCCGGTCGTCATCTCATACAGCATGACGCCGACGGAATAGATATCGCTCTTTTCGTCGGTGACGTCGCCGCGCGCCTGCTCCGGGCTGATATAATGCACGGAGCCGATCGCGCGATCGGTCAGCGTCTGCTGGCTGCTGCGAGCAAAGCGCGCGATGCCGAAATCGGCGACCTTGATCGTGCCGTCCGACAGGAGCATGATATTCTGCGGTTTGATGTCGCGGTGCACGATGCCTTTATCGTGGGCGTGCTGAAGCGCCCGAAGGATCTGCACCGTAAAATGCACGGCCTCCTTCCAGCGGAGAACGTGCTGCTGATCGATATATTCCTTTAAGGTGATGCCGTCGATGAACTCCATAACAATATACTGGATCTTGTCGTTGAAGCTCACGTCGTAGACCTTGACGATATTCGGGTGGGTGAGCACCGAAATGGCCTTCGACTCATTGCGGAAGCGGCGGACGATGTCCTCGTTCTGCATATGCTCATCGCGAAGGATCTTGACCGCGACGGTGCGCCCGTCGATCACGTCGTAGGCCTTATAGACGTTTGCCATGCCGCCGACGCCGATGATCTCCTGGATCTCGTAGCGGCCGTCCAGTTTTTTGCCGATATATCTATCCATCGGAAACCTCCGTTCCTTACCGAATCAATGGGAAATGCAGACCACGGTGATATTGTCTGCCCCGCCGGCCTTTTTTGCCGCCGAGATCAGCTTCTCGGCGCATTTACTATATCCGGCGCTCCGGATCATCTCAAAAAGCTCGCTGTTGGAAAAGTAATTGGAGAGGCCGTCGGTACAGATGACCAGCGCATCGTCGGCTTCGAGCGGAATTTCGCAGTAGTCGAGGTCGATCACGGACATGACGCCCAGAGCCCTCGTGATGAAGTGTTTTTTGGGGTGGAACCTCGCCTCATCCGCGGTGATCTCGCCTTTGTCGACCAGAAGCTGGACGACGCTGTGATCCCTGGTCACCTGGATGATCTCCTCCGGCGTGACGCGGTAGGCGCGGCTGTCCCCGGCGTGGATGACGTGGGCGATCCCGTCGCAGACGATCGCGGCGACAATCGTGGTACCCATGCCCCGCAGTGTGGGGTCTCGCTGGGAGCGGTCGAACACGGAGACATTGGCCGCCGTAACCGCCGTCTGAAGAATCGCGCGCACCGAGTTATCCCCGAAGCCGCTGCCGTAGGCCGCCATGACGCTGTCGGTCACAATATCGCAGGCGGTGCGGCTCGCGATATGGCCGCCCTTTTCTCCGCCCATGCCGTCGCAGACTACGGCAAATACCGCCGTATCCCCCAGAGCGCCGCAGTTGAAGTCGTCCTGGTTGATCTCCCGGACATTGCCGATGTCGGTCTTACCTGTCGCTTTCAGCACGCTGTCCGCCTCCCGTCCTGCGTCTTTCCGCTTTTTTCGCCGCCCGTTCCTTCTGCTCCCGCTCCATTTTGCGGTACATGATCCTCTCATAGGCGGCGTAGGAGATGACAGCCGTATCCCGGAAGGCTCTTTCAAAATACTCCTGAACCTCGTGTTTGTAGACCGGCGGCGGATTATTGGCCGCCCTTCGCTTTGCCATAGTCTCCATCAGCACATTCAGGCATGGCATACGGTGCCCCTCCTTTCCGAAAAAAATCTTTATTTTAATATCATAAAACTTTTAAGAGCCGCTGTCAACGGAATCCCCCGTGTTAAGAAGTCCCTCCGGGCCGGCGTTTGCCGCCGCAGGATCCATTACGCTGCGGCGCAGCTGCCCGCAGGCCGCGTTGATATCCGACCCCAGTTCCCGCCGGACGGTCGCGTTGACGCCGCCCTCCTTGAGAAGACCGCAGAACGCGTCGACCCTCTCGCGCTTGCTCCTGCGGTACCCGGTTTCCGCGACGCGGTTGACCGGGATCAGGTTGACGTGCGAACCGGTGCCCCTAAGCAGACGGATCAGCTCCGCGGCGTGCTCCGGACTATCGTTGACGCCGTCGATCAGCGCGTACTCAAACGAGATGCGCCGCCCCGTCACGTCAAAATAGTGCCGGCAGGCCCGCATCAGCTCCTCCATCGGCCATCGGCGCGCGACCGGCATCGTCCGGCGGCGGATGTCGTCGTTCGGCGCGTGGAGCGAGACGGAGAGCGTCAGCTGGAGCTTTTTCTCCGCCAGTTTATCGATCTGGTCGACAAGGCCGCAGGTGGAAAGCGAGATGTGCCGCATGCCCATGTTGAAGCCCTCTCCGCTGGTGACAAGCGAAAGAAAATCCATCACGTTGTCAAAATTGTCGAGTGGCTCGCCGATGCCCATGAGCACGATCGACGCGACCTTTTCGCCGGAAGCCTCCGCATCCTTCGCCGCGAGATAGACCTCCATGAGCATTTCCGAAGCGGTGAGGCTTCTGGATAAGCCGGTCAGCGTGCTCGCGCAGAAGGTGCAGCCCATCCGGCAGCCGCATTGGGTGGAGATGCACAGGCTTCCGCCGCGCTGGTACGCCATGCGGACGCCCTCTACGTGCTCGCCGTCCTCGAGCGCATAGAGATATTTCACCGTCCCGTCCTTTGCCGAGACGAGCTTTCTTTCAATCGATACCTTTGCAAGATGATAGTGCGCGGAAAGCTGCTCCCTTACTGCCTTCGGCAGATCGGTCATCTCGGAAAAATCTTCCGCCCGCTTCTGGTGCAGCCATGAAAAGACCTGCCTTGCCCGGAAAGCGGGCAGGCCGCGGGCGCGCATCTCTGCTTCGAGTTTTTCGAAGGGCAGCCCGCGCAGGTCCGTCTGTTCCAAATCCGTCACTCCTTTTGAAAACGCGCAAAATAAAAGCCGTCGCCGCCCCGCTCGCCGGGCATCAGCGTCACCGAGAAGCCGTCAGCGGAATAAGGTCTCACGGCCTCCGGCAGTAACACTGTCTTCGGCAGTAGCATGGCCGAAGGCCATGGGGCCGGGATAAGGCCGCATTCCTTTTGCAGCCGCTCCGTGACGGCCTCGTTCTCCGCCCGTGAGAGCGTGCAGGTGGAATAGACGAGCACACCGCCGGGTGCGAGATGCCTTGCGGCATTCGACGTGATGGAGAACTGGATCTCCGGAAGGCCGGAGAGCTCCTCCGGCTTTTTGAAGCGGATCTCCGGCTTCCTGCGGATGACGCCGAGGCCGGAGCAGGGCACGTCGCAGAGAATTTTATCGAAAACGCCGAGCGCCCCGTCATAGACGGAGGCGTCCCCGACGACGGTTTTCACGTTGGTAAGGCCGAGGCGCTTTGCCCCTTCTTCGATGAGGGCGGCGCGCTTTGGGTGCAGCTCGCCGGCAAGCAGTTCGCCGGTGTTGCCCATCCGCTCTGCGGCGGTAAAGGTCTTGCCGCCCGGAGCGGCGCAGCAGTCGTAAACGCGCTCGCCGGGCTTCGGATCGAGCGCCGCGACGCAGAGCTGACTCGAAATATCCTGCACATGGAAGAGGCCCTTTTTATAACAATCCGTGCCGTCCGGCGCGGCGCAGGCGGTTTTGAGCGCATCCGGCAAAAAATCGCAGTCTTCCGCCGGGATGCCTTCCGCGGCCAGAAGCGCCGTCAATTCGGCCGGGGAGGTCTTGAGGGTGTTGACTCTGATCCAGACCGGAGGAGCGCCCAGAGAGGCTCTGAGGGCGATTTCCGCGCGTTCCGGGCCGTATTCCGCTGTCCACTTCTCACAGAGCCAGAGCGGCGCGGCGTATTCGGCCGAGAGGCGCTCCGTCGGCGGCAAAGCGCCGAAATCGGCCTTCCCGCCGCGGAGAAAGGAGCGCAGCACGCCGTTGACAAAGCCGGAGGCGCTTGCCGCGCCAAGGGCTTTCACAAGTTCGACCGACTCGCTGACCGCCGCGGAATCCGGCACCGAATCCATGTAGAGAATCTGATAAACGCCGAGCCGCAGCGATTCCAGCACTGCGGGCGTCAGCTTTTCGAGCGGGCGGGAGCAAAAGCGCGCGATCTCGCGGTCCAGCGTGATGCGCCGCTCCAGAGCGCCGTAAAAAAGCGCCGCGGCGAACGCCTTGTCCCGTTGGTCGAGCCGGGAATTCCGGAATGCGGCGTCGAGAATCAGATTGGAATATCCGCCGGAGGAAACCCGCATCCCGGCCTTTGCCGCCAACATGCGCGCCGTTTCCGTCATCACGGGCACCCCCTTTTCGCTTTAAAATAAAATATGCCGTTTACGGAGCTTTCAGGCTTTTTCCCTCCGGAAAAAGAAACCTTTTGCAGGCGCGGCCTTTGCGGAGCGCCGTTCCGACCAGGGTTAGGCCGGAGGGCCGTTTGTGCCCGGGCGCCTCGCCCGCTCGCAGGATCTTCCTTCATGGTTTTGAGAAATTCCAGCCGGCCCGCGGAAGGGAACAAAGCAAGCGGCTTCCCGCAGAAAAATTCCGTGTTCAGCGCCTTCTGCGGTTTCCGCTGAAGAGGAGGATGAACCGCAAAAGCTGGGCGATGGAGGTCATCATGGCCGCCACATAGGTCAGCGCCGCCGCCCGGAGCACGTTTTTTGCCCCGACCAGTTCCTCGCCGTAGAGGATGTCATTTTCCTCAAGGATTTTTAACGCGCGGCGGGAGGCGTTGAATTCCACCGGCAGCGTGACGACCTGAAACAGGACAATCACGGCAAAGAGTACAATGCCCGCCGAGATGATGGGCTCGAAGGAGAGCAGCAGGCCGAGCAGGATCAGCGGCATGTAAAGAAACGAGCTGATCTGCGTGACCGGGACGATGACCTCGCGCACCCTGATCGGAAAATAGCCGACGGCATGCTGAATGGCGTGGCCGGCCTCGTGCGCCGCGACGCCGATGGCCGCGACGGAGGTGCTGCCGTAGACGTTGTCGGAAAGAAAAAGCTCCTTGCTTCTCGGGTCGTAATGGTCGGTCAAATTGCCGTGCACCCGGCTGACGCCGACATCATTCACGTCGTTCTGCCGCAAAATCAGGCCCGCGGCATCCGCGCCGGTATAGCCCCTGCTCGACATCATGCTGCTGTACTTCTTAAAATTATGATTCACCTGATAGGAGGCCCATAATCCGAGCAGCAGGGCCGGCACGATAAGGATCAGGTAATAAAGATCGAAGCCATAATAATAAAAATAATCGGAACCAAACATCGTATTCCTCCTTATCCGAGGCGCGTGCCTTTTTCGGGACGGCGGCCGCGCATGAAATCGGTACCGCTCATCCGCTTGCCGCCTTCCGGGCAGACCTCCAGCAGTTCCACGGCGCCGTCCCCGCAGCCGACGACAAAGCGCCGGTCGTCGAGAAGGACGCCGGGCTCCCCGGAAACACCCTCCGCAGCGGCCATTTTATACACTTTGAGGGATTTCCCTCCGAGCGCGGTACCGGCGACCGGCCAGGGATCGAGGCCGCGCGCCAGATTGTGCAGCTCCCGCGCCGTCTTTGTGAAATCGATGATGCTCATTTCCTTCGTCAGCATCGGGGCGAAGGTCGCCTCGGCGTCATTCTGCGGCGTGCGCGGAACGGTGCCCTGATCGAAGAGGGCGAGGGTTTGTTCGATGGCGTCGGCGCCGAGGGCGGCCATGCGCTCGAAGAGCTCGCCGGAGGTTTCATCCGGGCCGACCGGCGTCTCGAGCTTCAGGATCATGTCGCCGGTATCCATGCCCTCCGCCATATACATCGCGGTGACGCCGGTTTTTTCCTCACCATTGAGAACGCTCCACTGGATCGGCGCGGCGCCGCGGTATTTCGGCAGCAGCGAGCCGTGGATGTTGACGCAGCCGAGCGGCGGCACCTGCAGCAGATCCGCCGGCAGAATCCTGCCGTAGGCGGCCACGACGATCAGATCCGGGGCGAGCTCCCGAAGCAGCGCGAGCGCGGTGCCGTCGCGGAGCTTGACCGGCTGCCAGACCGGAATCCCGTTTGCCAGCGCAAGTTCCTTGACCGGCGTGGGCAGGATCACCTGTTTGCGGCCGACCGGCTTGTCCGGCTGAGAGAGGACGCCGACCACGTTTCTGCCGGTGTCGATCAGGCGCCGCAGGATCGCCGAGGCGAAATCCGGCGTGCCCATAAAGACTATGCGCAGATCTTTCAAGCGCAAATCCCCTTTCGCTGTCGGGCGGAAACGTGCCTTCTCCTTATTGGAAAAGAAGGCGTTTTCCATCCGAACTGTTTTTTGACCGGGAGGCAACTTCCCTTCTCTCTTTTGCGGAGACGAGGCGTTCCTCCTGAAGCGGAGCCGTTTCTTCTCCCCGAAAAACGGGAATGCATCCGCAGAGTTTATTCCTCTTCGTTCGGCTCCAGCATCCGCTTCGCGATATCCACGAAGCAGACTCCGTTGAGATGGTCGATCTCGTGGCAGAACGCGCGGGCCTTGAGCGCCTCACCGGAGATTTCGAACCACTCGCCGCGGCGGGTCTGCGCCCGGACGGTGACATTCATCGGGCGCACGACAACGCCCCACTTCCCCGGGAAGGAGAGGCAGCCCTCGTGGCCCTCCTGCTCCCCCTCCGCGGCAATGATCTCAGGGTTGACGAGCTCGATGACGCCGTAGTCGTCGCCGACATCGACCACAACCACGCGGCGCATGACGCCGACCTGAGGCGCCGCAAGCCCGGCGCCCTCCGCCTCATGCATCGTCTCGGCCATATCGTCCAGAAGCTGGGCGAGACGGTCGTCAAATTTTTCAACCGGGCGGCAGACCTTTCTTAAAATCGGGTCGCCGTCCAGCACAATCGTTCTGAGAGCCATATGCATTTCTACCTTTCGTAATCTGGTTTATTTTTACCCTGTTTTCAGCCGATATCGGTGGGGTCGACGGATACCTCGACCTTTCCGTATTGGGATTCCTTTGCAAAAGCCCGGAGCGTCTCCGCCGCAGCGCGGAAAAACGCGCCGTCAGGCCGATATTTCATGATGAGTTTCCAACGCCATTTGCCGGCAACCTTCGGCACCCGGGAAGGCGTCGGGCCGAGCAGCCTTGCCGGAAGCTCCGCAGCCTTGAGCCGCTCGCCGAACACCGTGGAAAACGCTTCGGCCGCCTCCCGAACCTCCGTCTCCTTTTCGCCGGAGAAGAGGACCGAGCCCATCGCGCAGTAGGGCGGATAGAGCATCACCTTCCGGTTGAGGATCTCGTCCTCGTAGAACGCGCGGTAATCCTGCGCCGAGGCGCGGACGAGCACGCTGTGCTCCGGGGAATAAGTCTGAATGTAGGCGCGGCCCGAGAGCCCCGCGCGGCCGCAGCGGCCGATCACCTGGGTCAGCAGGCCGAAGGTGCGCTCGTAGCTGCGGTAATCGCCGCCGTAGAGGCTCATGTCCGCCGCGAGGACGCCGACCAGCGTCACTTCCGGGAAATCGAGCCCTTTTGCGACCATCTGGGTGCCGACCATGATATCATATTTCCCCTCCGCAAACTCGGTGAAATACCGATCGTGCGAATACCGCGCCATCGTCGTGTCGAGATCCATCCGCAGGACGCGGGCCTCCGGGAAATCCCGGTGCAGCTCGTCCTCCACCTTCTGCGTGCCGCAGCCGGAATACATCATATATTCGCTGCCGCAGGAATCGCACCGGACGGACGCCGGCTCCGACCAGCCGCAGTAATGGCACATGAGCCGGCCGTTCGCTTTATGATAAATGAGCGGGATGTCGCAGCGCGGACAGCTTTTGACGGTGTTGCACTGCATGCAGCGCGCGATCGTATTGTAGCCGCGGCGGTTCATCAGCAGGATGGACTGCTGCCCGTGCTCAAGATTCCATTTAAGCTCCCGGGCGAGCCCTTCGCTGAGCACGCCGGTATTGCCCTCATGATTCTCCTCATTCATATCGACGATCACGGTATCCGGCAGCTTCGCGCCGCCGTAGCGCTCCGTCATCTCAAAAAGCCGGATTTTGCCCTCTTTGGCCTTGTAAAAGGTCTCGATGGAGGGCGTCGCGGAGGCCAGCAACAGCGGGATGCCGAGCCTTGCGCACCGGAAGGCCGCCGCATCCCTCGCATGGAAGCGCGGCGCGCGGTCGGATTTATAGCTCTGTTCCTGCTCCTCGTCCAAAATAATCAGGCCGAGACGCGGCGCAGGGGCGAATACCGCCGACCGGGTGCCGATGACGATCTTCGCCTTTCCGCTGCGGATGCGCTTCCATTCGTCGATCCGCTCCCCGGCGGAGAGCGCGCTGTGCATGACCGCAACTTCACGGCCGAAGCAGGCGATGAAGCGGCCAATCATCTGCGGCGTCAGCGAGATCTCCGGCACCATCAGGATCACCTGCCGGCCGACCCGGATCTCCGCATCAATCAGCTTCATGAAGACCTGGGTCTTGCCGCTGCCGGTGATGCCGAAGAGCAGCGACGCGGAGGTCTCTCCGGTGCCGCAGAGGGCATGAATCCCCTCGTAAGCGGCCTGCTGCTCCGCGGAAAGTACGATCTCCGAAGCATTCATGGTCTTTTTGGCATCTTTATAAGGTGTTCGGAAGGAGGGCTGCTCGAAATACTCCGCCGCGCCTTTCTGCACCAGCATCTCGACGACGGCCGGACCCGCGGCGGTATAATAGCCGATCTCTTTTACGCAGACGGGACCGTTTTCGTGCAGAAACTCCAGCACCTCGCGCTGCTTCGGCGTCGCCTTAAAGGGAAGTTTTTCGCCGTTTTCCAGCAGATCGGCGGTCTCCGGCATCAGCCGCGCCATGCGGAGCGTCTCGTCACCGACCGCGCGCCTTGCCGCCTCGGTTTTTTCAAGGATGCCGCGCGCGGCGAGCTCGTTAAAAAAAGAGAGATTGTTGAGGCCGAACGCCTGCATCAGCGTTTTGCCGTCCGCGACGCCTTTCCTTCCGCGCAGATACTGCACAATGCGCCGCTCCTCCTCGGAAAGAGCCTCCTCGTCGAGCGACGGCGCGGCGCGAAACTTATAGACCGGCTTGTAGTTGAGCCCGGGCGGCAGCATGGCCTTGACCGCCTCAAAAAGCGGGCAGAAGGTGCGTTCCGCCAGATGCTCGGCCAGCGCCAGCAGTTCCTCCGGGAGCACCGGCTCGCCGTCGAGCACCATGCGGATGGATTTGAGCTTCGCGTCGGGCATCTCGGGCTCTCCGGCGAGCGCAAATACCATGCCCTGCCGCTTCTTTTCCCCCGCACCGAACGGCACGAGCACGCGCCTGCCCCGTTCCACGGCGCCGGCAAGCTCCGGCGGAATCTCATAATCAAAAAGTTTATCGAAGCGGAAAGCGGCTTTTTCCACCGCGACTTTCGCTATCACGGAGCGCCGCCCCCTTCCAAAATCGGATTTTTAAGACAGATCCATGTCGTCGAGATAGAGATAGCCGTTCTCGGCGATATGGTCCTTTCTGCCGGCGAGGTTATCCCCCAGCAGCAGGTCGAACTGATCGGCGGTCGCCTGTACGTCGCTCGGCGTGATCTTGATCAGGCGGCGTGTCTCCGGATTCATCGTGGTGAGCCACATCATGTCCGGCTCGTTCTCGCCGAGCCCCTTGGACCGCTGGACGTTGACTTTCTTTCCGCCGAGCTTCTGCACGACGCGGTCCTTTTCATCGTCGGTCCAGGCAAAATAGCTTTCCTCCCCGCATAGGATCTCATAAAGCGGGGATTCGGCGATAAAGACGAAGCCCTCGTCGATCAGCGACGGCGTCAGGCGGTAGAGCATCGTCAGAATCAGCGTGCGGATCTGGAAGCCGTCGACGTCCGCATCCGTGCAGATGATGACCTTGTTCCAGCGCAGGTTTTCGAGGTCGAAGGTGGAAAATTCCTTGTTGGCCTTCGTCTTGACCTCGACCCCGCAGCCCAAAACTTTAATCAGGTCGGTGATGATGTCGCTCTTGAAAATTTTGTCGTAATCCGCCTTGAGGCAGTTGAGGATCTTGCCGCGGACCGGGATGATGGCCTGAAAATCGGCGTCCCTCGCCTGTTTGCAGGCGCCCAGCGCGGAATCGCCCTCCACGATGTAGATCTCGCGCCGGCCGACGTCCTTGGTGCGGCAGTCGACGAATTTCTCCACCCGGTTCGTCATGTCGATGGTGCCGGCGAGCTTCTTCTTGAGGTTGAGGCGCGTCTTCTCCGCATTCTCACGGCTTCGCTTGTTGATTAAAACCTGCTCGGCCACCCGGGCGGCGTCATCCGGATTCTCGATAAAGTAGACCTCAAGCTGGTGCTTGAGAAAATCGGTCATGCCCTCCGCGATGAATTTGTTGTTAATGGCCTTCTTGGTCTGGTTCTCGTAGGAGGTCTGGGAGGAAAACGACGAGACCACAAGGATCAGGCAATCCTCCACATCCTGAAAGCTGATCCGGCTCTCATTCTTGAGATACTTCCCGGCGTTCTTGATAAAGGCGTCGATCTGAGAAACAAAGGCGCTCTTGACCGCTTTCTCCGGAGAGCCGCCGTGCTCGAGCCAGCTTGAGTTGTGATAATACTCGATGACCTTGACCCGGTTGGAAAAACAGCAGGCGGCCTGAATTTTTACTTTATAATCCGGCTTGTCCTCGCGGTCGCGGCCGGTACGCTCGCCCTGCCAGAGCTGCACCCCGGTCAGGGACGGGCCCTCCCCGGCCAGTTCCTTGACATAATCGGCGATCCCGTTTTCATAGCAAATCTCCGTAGTCTCGAAGCTTCCGTTCGGCCTCTGGTTTCTCAAAATAAAAAGCAGACCCGCGTTGACGACCGCCTGGCGTTTGACCGTATCCGCATACCATTCAGCCGGCACATCCGTGTCGGTGAAGACCTCGCGGTCGGGCTTCCAGCGGATGCGGGAGCCGGTCTTTTTGCGCGTCGTGGGCTCCTTTTGCAGGCCGCCGACGTTTTCGCCGTGCTCAAAACGGAGGTGATGGAGATACCCGTCCCGGCAGATCTCCGCCTCCATCCATTCGGAGGAGTACTGTGTCGCGCAGAGGCCGAGGCCGTTGAGGCCAAGGGAGTATTCGTAGTTCTCCTCCGCGTCGTATTTTCCGCCGGCGTAGAGCTCGCAGAACAGCAGTTCCCAGTTGTAGCGCTGCTCCTTGGGGTTGTAATCCACTGGGCAGCCGCGGCCGAAATCTTCGACCTCCACCGATCCGTCGCTGTAGCGGGTGATGACGACCCGGTCGCCGTACCCGGCGCGCGCTTCGTCGATCGCGTTGGAGATGATCTCAAAGATCGCGTGCTCGCAGCCCTCGACGCCATCGGAACCGAAGACCACCGCCGGACGTTTCCGGATGCGGTCCGCCCCTTTGAGGGAATGGATGCTCTCGTTTCCGTACTCCTGTTTTTTTGCCATATGTCCTCCGTTTCATCTTCTCCCCGCGCCGGCGGGAAAAAGTCTCCCGATTTTCGGCGGAAAAAGGATTCTGCAATACATATCCTATTATATTATATGACACCGCGCTTTTCTTTTCAAGGAGAAATCAAAACGGCTCAACCATCGCGTTTATTTTGTTCATTTTTGGCCGCGAATCTGTTGGCAAAACTTTGAGAAACCGCCGCGTGCGGAGTAGCAGTCTGCGGCCGTTCCTGCGAAAAAAAGAAGATCTTCCGATGCCGCCCGCGCGCCGGAAGATTCGTTTTCGGGGGAAAACGGCTTGAAAATCCGGGGAAAAGGTGTTACGATGTAATTGGAAACGGATTCCAGATTCTCTGAAGTCCAATGATTTGTTTTTTTACGACGGAGGTGGGAAAAAATGTCTGCAAGATTAAACAGCATTGACATTGCGGCGGGAGGCGTTCTCCCGAATTACTTTTTCGTCGACTGCAAAAACTGCGCTTTCTCGGCGGGGAACTATCAGTTGAAAACGGACGCCGACCGGGAAAGGCGCAAAATCTATGGCAAGTGCCCCGAATGCGGCAGCGATGTGGCGGTGGAAAAGCGAGAGGCGGAGATCCGCTATCTTCCGGACCGGTCTCATCTGAAGGCCACCTTCTGAGGAGGCCGTTCTGAGGCGCCGGATTATTTCAAACAAAAAAAGGAGCGGAAATCCGCTCCTTTTTTCTTTTGTCGTTTTACTTCAGTTCCGCCAGAATTTTGTAATCGCCGGAAGAGAGATTGATCGACGCCGTCATCGTAATGCGCGGCACGATCACGCCCGGAATCGTTACGGATTCCTCGGCAACTTCTTCCGTATATCCGGAAAGATCCCCGACCTGCGGCATGATGTCGCCGTTCTTCACCTCTTCGGCAGATATCCCCTTTGCGACGACGACGGTACAGGTTTGGGCATCCCCCGCGAGATCGGAGGAGACATAGCCGCCCTCCATCCAGAAACCGCTCAGGAGTTCCTCCTGGCCGGAGATGTCGTAGACCAATACGGAGACGGAATCGCCCGCAGGGCTGATTTCCACCCGCCGTTTGCCGGTGTCGTAAACCTGCTCCTCCTCCTGCGGCAAAACCGCAGCTTCCTGCCCGCCGGCGGCGTAATAATCCGCCAGCGTCTGCTGCAGGGAAGAAGCCGTTTCGTTTTCCTCTTCCCCGGAGTTTGCCCCGCAGGTCGCCGAGACTGCGTAGCGGGTTCCTCCCCCGCCGTACTTCTCGGTGGATTCCTCCGTTCCTGCAGCGGCCTCCGCCTCCACTTCGGGAGATTCCTCTTCGGGCGCCGCATCCTCGGCGTATCCCCCTTCCGTACTATCATCGTACATATTGGGGGACCCCATTGCCAGCATATCATTTTCCTCCGCCGCCTCCGGTGCGGCGCTTCCTGCACGCAGGCCGTTTCTGAGCATAGGAATGAGCACGGCCAGGCAGATGCAGGCTACCGCAGCGGTTTTGAGCATCTGGAAAAGACGAACGTTGTTCTTTTTCTCTCCGGGTTCCGTCAGCTTTTCAAAAAGCAGACCGGTATCCGGCATCGGCGGAACTGGGATGGACTGGTCAAGGTTAAAAAGTCGTTGTTTAAGCGCTTCCGTAAGCATTTCTTCCTCTTTTTCAGCCATCATCCTCACCTCCCAGCATTTCACGAAGCTTCCCATATGTACGGTGAAGCTTCGAACTCACGGTTCCCTGAGGTTTGGCCAGCATCTCTGCGATTTCCTTCGTCGTATAACCGTGAAGCACGTTGAGCACAAGAATCATGCGCTCTTCGGGCTGAAGCTTTGCGATCGCTTTCGCGAGCGCGGCATTGTCCACGGCCGCGTCCTCAAGACTGACGGCGCCGCCATCGGAAGTCTCGACAAAATCATCGAGATCGAAGGTGTTTCGGCGCAGGATCAGCCCTCCGACGGCACGTTTGCAGCGGATACTCAGAATCCGGAAGATCCAGCCCTTGAAGGCGGCCGGCTCCCGTAAATTGGAGATACCTTTATAAGCCTCGAGAAACGTGTCCGAGACCGCATCCAGAGCATCTTCCTGATTTCCGAGCGTATACAGGGCAAACCGATACAACTCAGGGTAACAAGCCTCGTAAAGCGCGGCGAACGCATCTCTGTCGCCGTCCCGCGCCTTTAAGGCCAAACCGGGATCCAATATCATAACCACACCACCATTCATGGCTATCGTAAAGATAGTGTAATTTTATTATAAAATTGATGCGCAAAAAAGAAAGAGGAATTCCAAAAAAACATAAAAAATGTCCCGTTCCTGGAGGAACGGGACATTGGTGTCGGCACCGACCTATCTTTCCGGGAGGCTGCCCTCCAAGTATTTTCGGCACGAACGAGCTTAACTTCTGTGTTCGGAATGGGAACAGGTGGAACCTCGCCGTAATCAATACCGACTGTTTGGTGACCCGGGGGGGATTCGAACCCCCGTTGCCGGCGTGAGAGGCCGGAGTCTTAGGCCGCTTGACCACCGGGCCGTATGGTGCGCCATCAGGGACTCGAACCCAGGGCCCGCTGATTAAGAGTCAGCTGCTCTACCAACTGAGCTAATGGCGCATACCAAAGACAGGGAACCTGCCATGCAGACAGGTCCTGTTTGTAAACAGGGTGTATCCGGATCCTGCGGATCAGGAGCCCTGAAAACCGAATAAGAACGTGCATCTCCGAGAGGAGATACTGCGATACGTACGGCAGCGGATGCTGCCGCGGAATAATTTTTGAAGAGAAAGAAAGCGAAAGGTCAAGCCCTCGACCGATTAGTACTCGCAAGCTTAACGCGTTGCCGCGCTTACACATTGAGCCTATCAACCTCGTAGTCTACAAGGGGTCTTACTTGTTTAAAACAATGGGATATCTTATCTTGGGAACGGCTTCACGCTTAGATGCCTTCAGCGTTTATCCGATCCGCACATAGCTGCCCAGCTGTGCCACTGGCGTGACAACTGGTGCACCAGAGGTGCGTCCATCCCGGTCCTCTCGTACTAAGGACAGCTTCCCTCAAATATCCAACGCCCACGACAGATAGGGACCGAACTGTCTCACGACGTTCTGAACCCAGCTCGCGTACCGCTTTAATTGGCGAACAGCCAAACCCTTGGGACCTACTTCAGCCCCAGGATGCGATGAGCCGACATCGAGGTGCCAAACCTCCCCGTCGATGTGGACTCTTGGGGGAGATCAGCCTGTTATCCCCAGGGTAGCTTTTATCCGTTGAGCGACGGCAATTCCACTCTCATACCGCCGGATCACTAACTCCAACTTTCGTTTCTGCTCGACTTGTCAGTCTCGCAGTCAGGCCCGCTTCTGCGTTTACACTCTGTTGCATGGTTTCCGTCCATGCTGAGCGAACCTTTGAGCGCCTCCGTTACTCTTTTGGAGGCGACCGCCCCAGTCAAACTGCCCACCTAACAATGTCCCCCGACTCGATTCAGAGCCGCAGGTTAGAACTCCAATACTTCAAGAGTGGTATTCCAACGTCAACTCCACCGAGACTAGCGTCCCGGCTTCACAGTTTCCCACCTATCCTATACATGAAATACCGAAGTTCAATATTAGGCTACAGTAAAGCTCCATGGGGTCTTTCCGTCTTGTCGCGGGTAACCGGCATCTTGACCGGTACTACAATTTCGCCGGGCGGGCAGTTGAGACAGTGTCCAGATCGTTACACCATTCGTGCGGGTCAGAACTTACCTGACAAGGAATTTCGCTACCTTAGGACCGTTATAGTTACGGCCGCCGTTTACTGGGGCTTCGATTCAGGGCTCTCACTCCTCCTCTTAACCTTCCAGCACCGGGCAGGTGTCACCCCATATACGTCATCTTTCGATTTAGCATAGAGCTGTGTTTTTGCTAAACAGTCGCCTGGACCTATTCTCTGCGGCTCTGCTTTCACAGAGCATCCCTTCTTCCGAAGTTACGGGATCAACTTGCCGAGTTCCTTAACTACCCTTCTCCCGCTGGCCTTAGAATCTTCTTCCTGACTACCTGTGTCGGTTTGCGGTACGGGCGCCTCATATATACACAGAGCTTTTCTCGCCTCTCGCCAAGCATGCTTCCCTACTTAATTTCGGTCCCTTACGCCCGGGGCTACCATCGCCCGGGTCATGCCCTTAAAGAGTGTCCCTCTGCTTAAATATTCCGGCGGTTACGGAATTTCCACCGTATGTGCATCGGCTACGCCTTTCGGCCTCACCTTAGCTCCCGACTGACTTGGAGCGGACGAACCTTGCTCCAAAAACCTTAGTCTTTCGGCCATTATGATTCTCACATAATTCTCGCTACTCATTCCGGCATTCTCACTCGTGTAATGTCCACGGCCGCTTCCGCTACCGCTTCACCCCTTACACGACGCTCCCCTACCACTACCCGCTAAAGCGGGCAATCCCAAGCTTCGGTGTATCGTTTAGCCCCGTTAAATTTTCGGCGCAGGACCACTCGACCAGTGAGCTATTACGCACTCTTTGAATGTGTGGCTGCTTCTGAGCCAACGTCCTGGTTGTCTGTGCGATCCCACATCCTTCTCCACTTAACGATACTTTGGGACCTTAGCTGTGGATCTGGGCTGTTTCCCTTTTGACGACGAAACTTATCTCACGCCGTCTGACTCCCGGTAAACAATTATCTGGCATTCTTAGTTTGATAGGGTTCAGTAGCCTCTCGGCCCCTAGCCCATTCAGTGCTTTACCTCCAGTAATCTCTTTCCGAGGCTAGCCCTAAAGCTATTTCGGGGAGAACCAGCTATATCCGAGTTCGATTGGAATTTCACCGCTACCCACAATTCATCCACCGGCTTTTCAACGACGGTTGGTTCGGTCCTCCATGGAGTTTTACCTCCACTTCAACCTGATCATGGGTAGGTCACCCGGTTTCGGGTCGTATCCATGCAACTGTTCGTGCGGTTGACACTCGCTTTCACTTTGGCTCCGGACATCCATGTCCTTAACCTCGCTGCATACATACACTCGCCGGACCGTTCTACAAAAAGTACCCGATCACACATTGACGTGCTCTCGGTGCTTGTAGGCACAGGGTTTCAGGTTCTTTTTCACTCCCCTCCCGGGGTCCTTTTCACCTTTCCCTCACGGTACTATACGCTATCGGTCACTGGGTAGTATTTAGGCTTGGAGGGTGGTCCCCCCATTTTCCCACGGGATTTCTCGTGTCCCGCGGTACTCTGGATACCGCTCGCCGCCTCCGGTTTTCGCATACGGGACTCTCACCCCCTGCGGTAGGCCTTCCCAGACCTTTCTGCTAACCTTCAGCGTGCGTTATGCGGTCCAAACCCCGAAGGCATTGCTGCTTTCGGTTTGGCCTCTTCCCCGTTCGCTCGCCACTACTTAGGGAATCTCAATTGATTTCTTTTCCTCGCCCTACTTAGATGTTTCAGTTCAGGCGGTTCCCCCCGTATACCTATTGATTCAGCATACGGTGACAGGTTGTTGACCTGCCGGATTGCTCCATTCGGACATCCACGGATCATTACGTATTTGCCGTTCCCCGTGGCTTTTCGCAGCTTATCGCGTCCTTCTTCGGCTCCCAGTGCCAAGGCATTCGCCCTGCGCCCTTTTTCGCTTGACCTTTTCGCGCTTCCATTCCTCTTCGAGAATTATTCCTTTTGATATTGTAGTTTCTTTTACCCAATTTTGCTTGTTAAAAAAACTCTACTTTACCTCTTCTATCGCGTTCTTATTCAGTTTTCAAGGTTCCCTTTTTGTGAGCATATCGCCCCTTGAAGATTTTCATCCTCTCGGGACTCTGGTGGGCTTCGGATTCAAGCCTGCTTCCGTACCGCGGTTTATGCCTGCGGGCAAAAGCGCTCTCTTTTCTCCGCCCTCGTCCCTCTCGGGACTCTGGTGGGCTCAAATGGATTCGAACCATCGACCTCGCGCTTATCAGGCGCGCGCTCTAACCGTCTGAGCTATGAGCCCATGTCTCAGCATCGGATTCTCGCTCCTGGTGGAGATGAAGAGGTTCGAACTCTCGGCCTCCTGCGTGCAAGGCAGGCGCTCTCCCAACTGAGCTACACCCCCATGCTCCTCTGTGAAGTGCCTTCTCCTTTTTCCGTTTACACGAAAAAAGGCTCAGGGCCTTCAAAATTGAACAACATAGTCTACGCCTATTCTTCTCCTGACCTTCGGAGTCTCCATCCGCTGTTACACGAATGTGCTCTCCTTAGAAAGGAGGTGATCCAGCCGCACCTTCTGATACGGCTACCTTGTTACGACTTCACCCCAGTCATCAATCCCACCTTCGACAGTTCCCTCCCTTGCGGGTTAGGCTGCTGGCTTCGGGTGTTACCGACTTCCATGGTGTGACGGGCGGTGTGTACAAGGCCCGGGAACGTATTCACCGCGGCATGC
>CAYMNV010000007.1:77205-79606 GCA_964391915.1 uncultured Oscillospiraceae bacterium | reverse complement strand
TGGTCTGAGTGACGGGACTTGAACCCACGGCCTCTACCACCCCAAGGTAGCGCGCTACCAACTGCGCCACACCCAGATACCGCTTTTCAGCGGAGATCATTATAACATAATCTTTGGGAGCGCGCAAGGTCAAATCCTTTTTTTGAGGAAAAATCTTTCCTCCCGGAAGACGTTCAGTGGTTGACGGCTCTCTTGTAATTGTAATATCCGCCGACGATGACAATGATGGCGCCGGTTCCGCTGATGCCGGAAATGATATAGTTGGTGAGATTCGTGGAAGTGACGAACAGCGCAACCGCAATCAGGAGGACGCAGAAGCAGTTAATCATGATCTTGCGTCCCGCGGAAGGATGGTTGCGGTGAGTGATGGCATCGAGGGCGACCAGAAAGCTCAGCAGGCACTGCAGGCTGAGGGAGGCCGCGCTTCCGATCAGCTGCTGCGTGGTGGCAAGCTCCAGAAAGACGGCAACCGCAAATTCCCACGCAAAGTAGGCGTTGATCAGCGCCGAAATAATCAGGAATACGGATCCGTACAGAATCAGCCGGCTGCCCGGTGCTTTTTGGGTGTCCACAAGCGGTTTTTTCATGATAATATCCTTTCCGTTTCCGACTACTTGGCCGCGACGGCCTTCTCTGCCGCCGCCGCAATATCCGCTTCCGTCATGCCGAACCGCTCAAACAGGTACGGCAGCTTTCCCACCTCGCCGAAAACATCCTTCGTGCCGACCGGAATGATCGGCACCGGCAGATGCTGGGCGGCGGCCTCGCAGACCGCGGAGAACAGGCCTCCGATCACGCTGTGGTTTTCGGCCACCACCGCGCATTTCGTTTTTTTCAGGGAGCTGAGCACCGTTTCGGTATCCAGCGGCTTGATCGTATGGACGTTGACAACCTCCGCGCCGATGCCTTTTGCCTTGAGCATCTCCGCGGCGTCGAGGGATTTTTTGAGCATGATGCCGGAGGCGAAGATCGTGACATCCGCGCCGTCGGTCAGCTTGTCCGCTTTAAAGAGATCGAACTCGTAATTTTCGGGGAAGATTGCCGGGGCCTCCTTGCGAAACAGGCGGATGTAGACCGGCCCGTCGTGCGCAATGATCTGCGGCAGCGCCTTGACCGCCTGAATTTCGTCGACCGGCTCAAAGATCACCATCGTGGGAATGCTGCGCAGCACGCCGATATCCTCGAGGCTCATATGGGTGCCGCCGTTGAGCTGCGCGGAGATGCCCGGGTCGGTGCCGACGATCTTGACGTTTTGCCGTGCGTAGGCGATCGAGACCGCAATCTGGTCGCAGATCCTTCTGGTTGCGAAGGGCGTGAACGTGGTAATGAACGGGATCAGGCCATAGGAGGCCATGCCCGCCGCAACGGAGGCCATATTCTGCTCCGCGATGCCGCAGTCGAAAGCGCGCTCCGGGAATTTCGCGCGGAGCTTCATCGTGCCGTTCGCCTTGCCGAGATCCGCATCAAGGACGCAGATGCGTTCGTCCTGCTCCATCATTTCGCCAAGTTTGCCGAAAAATGCCGCTCTCATTTCCATTTCTGCCGCCCCCTCACTGCAGCTCCGCAAGCGCGGCAGCTACGTCTTCCTGGGTGACCGACATGCTGTGGCAGCCGGGCCCGGCTTTTTCGGCAAAGGAGACGCCCTTGCCTTTTACGGTATGGAGAATAATCATCGAAGGGCGGTTCCTCTTCTTTTTTGCTCTGTCGACGGCGGCCGAGATCGCCTCGCAGTCGTGGCCGTCCACTTCCTGCACAAACCAGCCGAACGCGCGCCATTTCGCGGCGAGGTTGCCGAGGCCGTTGACCTCCTCGGTATATCCGTCGATCTGCATCATGTTGCGGTCGGTAAACGCGATCAGGTTATTGAGCTTCTTCTGGGCCGCAAGCATGGCTGCCTCCCAAATCTGGCCCTCCTGCGACTCGCCGTCGCCGATGATGCTGTAAATCGTAGCCTTATCCTTTTTTATCTTGGAAGCGATCGCGGCCCCGACGGCACAGGAGAATCCCTGGCCGAGCGAGCCGGCGGTCATATCCACGCCGGGCGTCTTATTCATATCGCAGTGGCTCGGAAGCCTCGTGCCCGGCTTGTTGAGCGTGTAGAGCCAGTCCTTCGGGAAGAAGCCCCGCAGGGCGAGCACCGCGTAGACGGCCGGCCCCGCATGGCCTTTGGAGACGATCAGCCGGTCGCGGCCCTCCATCTTCGGGTTGGCCGGGTCGACCTTCATTTTATCAAAATAAAGGACTTTCAGGACCTCCGCAATCGAAAGGCTTCCGCCGATATGGCCGACGCCGATGCTGCCGATGCATTCCACCGTCAGTCTGCGGATCTCCCTGCAGATTTCATCCAAACTGTAACCACTCCTCCATACAAAAATCCGACGGATAAGATTATACCACAAGC
>CAYMNV010000007.1:45314-77105 GCA_964391915.1 uncultured Oscillospiraceae bacterium | reverse complement strand
ATAGCCGCTTTGCGGTTATTATACCACAACTAAAAGAGCGGCGGCAACGGTTTCGCCCAAATTCCTGTTTTTTTATAATTTAAATCGTTTTCCCCTGTGCAGCGGCAGCGAAACATGATATCCTGAAAATGCCGCAGCGGCAACGGGACTCCCGGCATGCCGTTCCGGCCATCGTATCTTTTGGAGGAGGCGCTTTTTCTGTTGGGCAAAAAAATCCTGAAGGCCGTCTGCATCGTCTTTGCCGCCGTTTTGATTCTGGCCGGCGGGCTGGTCATCTTCCTGACCGCGGCGGAATGGAAACCGAAACCGGCGGAACCCGTCGATTTTATGCCGGGCGGGAAAACGCTCTCTCCCGGGGACGAGCTGACCGTGCTCACCTGGAACCTCGGCTACGCGGGGCTTGGAAAGGAAAGCGAATTCATCTTCGACGGCGGCGGGCTGTATGCCCCTTCAAAAGAGCAAGTCTCCGGATATTTTGACGGCATCTGCTCCGTGCTCGCGGAGAACAAAGCCGACGTCCGCTTCCTTCAGGAAATCGACCGGGATTCCGCCCGCTCCTATCATATCGACATGATCTCGGAGATCGAAACTCTCCTTGATATTGACGGCGCCTACGCGCGGAACTATTCCTGCGTGTTCGAGCCCGTACCGGTTCCCACCGTCGGCAAGGTGGACAGCGGCATCGCCACCTTCTCCGGTCTGGAGACGGAGGACGCCGTGCGCATCCAGCTGCCGGTCCCGTTCGACTGGCCCTCCCGCACCGTGAATCTCAAGCGGTGCCTACTGGCGGAGCACGTTTCGCTGGAGGGAACCGATCAGGAACTGGTCCTCGTGAACCTGCACCTTGAGGCCTACGACGACGGAGAGGGCAAGGCGGAACAGACCGCCGTGCTGATGGAGTACTTGGAAGCGGAATACGCGAAAGGCAACTACATAATCTGCGGCGGCGATTTCAACCAGACATTCCTCGCCGTCGACGAGGCCGTCTGCCCCACCATCGACGAATCCTTCTGGATGCCGGGTTTGCTGACCGCCGACCTGCTGCCGGAGGGTTGGAGCTACGTCTATGATTCCTCGGCGCCGACCTGCAGGCTCAACAACAAGCCCTATGACGGCAACCCGGAAACAACGCAGTATTACATCATCGACGGCTTCATCGTCTCGCCGAATGTGACGGCAAAGTCCGTGGAAACGCTCGATTACGCGTTTCAATACTCGGATCATCAGCCGGTTGCGGCGACATTCCGGCTGGAACCCCCAACTGAATAATTCTATTTTGCCCGGGCGACGAAGTCCGGGCATGTTTTTTTCAAATTTTTTTCCGGCCGCAGAAAAGCGGCTAAAAAAATCCGCCCGGGCCTTATCGTCCGGGCGGATTTTCCATCAGTTGAATTCTTTTTTGGTGAAATAGTTTTTCGCCGCGGCAAACAGGACGGCGGCGACGGAGCGTTTTCTGCGCACAAAGTGTCGGCCGGCGAGATAGGTACCCAGAACCTTCAGATTCCGCAGCTCCTCCTTCGGGATCTCCAGCGGGTTGCGGTCGAGCAGCACGAAATCCGCGATCAGACCCTCCCGCAGGCAGCCGCGCCGCCCCTCGTCGAAGGAGGTCTCGGCCGCGCGGAGCGTATGCATGCGCAGCGCTTCGAGCACGTCGACCGCATACTCCGGGTTCGGGTGGCAGACGCAGTTCCAGATGCTCTCGATCGGATCGGGGATCGTGCAGGGCGCGTCCGACCCGGCGGAGAGAATGATTCCCTTTTCCCGCAAGGGCCGGAGCGGCAGCAGGCGGTTTGCCCGCTCGCCGAGGATATGCTCAAGATACTCCTGCGGCTCCTGCCGCCAGCGCAGGAAATCCGGCTGCAGGGCGATGTGGATGCCGTGCGCCGCCGCGCGCTTCTGCATCTCCTCCGGAATCAGATCCGCATGGATGATGATATGGCGGGCGTTCTCTCTCGGGAAATCTTCCAAAGCGGCCTCATAGGCGCTTAGCGCCGTCTCCACCGCCGCGTCGCCGATCGCGTGCATCGCAATCTGCAGACCGGCGCGGTTCGCCTCTTTGCAGAAATCCGTCACCTGCTCCTGCGAGTAGGCAAGGAAGCCGTAATTATCGGAATTGTTGGAATAGGGCTCCCGAAGGCGGGCATCCTCCGAACCGAAGCAGCCGTCCAGCGCCAGCGCGAAACATCCGCCGATGCCCGGCAGTTTCCGCTTCGTGACCTTTGCGACGTCCATCGTCTGGAAATAGATGCGGAAAGCCGTCGCCAATCCATAGCGCAGGAAGCGCATCATGTCGATGTCGGCGTCATATTTGAACCCGACGCCCTCCACGGTATGTACGAGGCCGATGCCTCTTTCCGCAAGCTCCTGCGCCGCCTCGTCCATTCCTTTAATGATGGAGAGCAGCGACACCTTTGAGGTGATATAGTTGACACCCCGGTAAAAAGCGTTCTGAAAGAGCCAGCCCGTCTCCGGGTTGAAGCCCGGGTCGCCGGTCACGCTCTCCGGGAACTGGGCGATCAGGGCGGAATTTGCCACGGCCGCGTGGCCGTCGTACTTGACGATCAGCAGCGGCAGATCGGTCATCCGGTCGAGATCGGCCCGCTCCGGCAGGCGCTTTTCCCTGACCGTATGCGCGCTGCAGCCGTAGGCCGGTAAAAATTTGATGCCGCGGTGCCGTTTGATGTGGTGGCGGAGCATCTCGCCCATCTCGGCAAAATCGCCGGCGTCGCGCACATCCACCGTATTGCGGAACAGCGCGTAGGATTCGAAATGCATGTGCGTGTCCGCGAAGGCCGGAACCACGGCCGCCCCTCCGAGATCGACGGTTGGAATCCCGCCGTATTTCGCGGGGATCTCGTCGCCGGTATAGAGGATCCGGCCCCCGTCCTCGATCAGCACCTTAAAGATGCGGCTGCGCTCCTCGCAGGAAAGAAAGGTCGCATTCACAAATGCCTGCACATCAAACACCTCCCGAAACCATGATACCACAAGCGCAAAGCGCGTAGTGGTATCATTGGCCATCGCCGTAGGCGGGCCATAAAAAAATGGTATAACAGCCGCTTTGCGGCTATTATACCACGGCCCGGGAGGCATTACAATGCGGGATTCAGCTCAGTCTGGTCTCTTCGCTCCATTCGCGGACGTCCTCCGCGGCATCCTCCTGTGCATGAGAGGCCAGGGCGCTTCCCTCCGGCCCGGATGCCTGGATGCTCCCTCTCATGTCGGAAGCAGGCTGTTCTTTCTCTTTATCGGAGGAGGATTCCGTCCCGCTCTGCGGAATGATCTTCGCGTTCTTTTTCGGATTGACTTTTTCTGCCTGCTCCGCCAGCGCGGTCGGGAACGTGACATTGACCGGCGTGATCGGATCGGTCGGAGTCGGCGCGGACGGATTTTCCGGTTTCACCGGCTCTGCCGGCGCCTTCGACGCCTCAGATTTCTGCGGCGGGTACGGATAGTCGCTGCTCGTATCGACGATGTTTTCCGACGTGATCTCCTCGTGCGGAGAAGCGATCGTTTCACGCGTCTCCTGCGGATCACCCTTATTTTTGTTATCTGCTCGTTTCATATCATCACCCCGGCCATAGTTTTTGCAGGAGATATAAAAAAATACAGGGATTTTTTTACAGATTCGCGAATTGACAAATAAGGATCTTCCGGTAAAATGAAAAACAGAGAACAAAAAAGGAGAAATATCGTGAAACAACGGGATGGGGAACCTGAAATGCAAATCATAAAGCGGGCGGAACTCTCCGTCAGCAAGGAGGACCGGAAGCTTCTGATCCTGCGCAACATCGCAGCCACGGTCACCGCCGCGGTCTTTTTTCTCGCGGTATTCACCCACACACTCTGGGCCGACATCAATCCCCTGCTCCGGGCCGCCGCCTATTTCTGCGGATTCGTTGCCTACTTCCTCGAGATCCTGATCCTGAACGACAAATTCAGGATCCGTCCGCCTTTTTCCATCATGTACATGCCTTATTTGCTCGGATTTTTATACATCGTTCTTGGAGTCAGCTATTTCCTGCACTGGCTCGGCTGAAATTTTCGTATAAACGAAAGCACACCTCCATAGAATCCCATGGAGGTGTATCTTTATGTCCAGAAGAATTTTGTCCTTTTTTCTGCCGCTGTTTTTTACGCTGGTAATCGGCGGGCTCGCCTCGCTCCTGGTCGGGAACAGGTTTGCCGTCTATGAGAGCATCCAGCCGCCGCCTTTTGCGCCGCCGGCCGGCATCTTTCCCGTCGTATGGACCGTTCTGTACGTCCTGATGGGCATTGCGGCGGGGCTTGTGCAGCTCTCGGCGGGCGACGCCAAGGAGAGCGCCCTGCTGCTCTACTGGTGTCAGCTTGCCGCAAATTTCATCTGGCCGATCCTGTTTTTTGTGATGGAGGCGTTTTTCGCAGCCTTCCTCTGGATCCTCCTGCTGGATGTGCTGATCGCGCTCACGACCGTAAAATTTTGGAAGATAAGACCGATTTCCGGCATGCTCATGCTGCCGTATCTGATCTGGTCCCTGTTTGCGACCTATTTGAGCTTCGGCGTCTGGGTACTCAACGGTTAAAAGATCGCACTCTGCTCCAGATCCTTTTTGAGCCGGCGGATGATCTTTTTTTCCAGCCGGGAGATATAGGATTGGCTGATGCCGATCATATCCGCCACCTCCTTCTGGGTATGCTCCGAGCCGCCGCCGAGCCCGAACCGGAGCACCATGATCCTGCGCTCCCGCTCGTCGAGCTTCGCCACGGCCGCATGCAGCATGTCGCGCTCCGCATCCCGCTCCACGCCCCGCCCGACGCAGTCGGGATCCGTGCCGAGCACGTCGGAGAGCAAAAGCTCGTTGCCGTCCCAATCCACGTTGAGCGGCTCGTCGATCGAGACCTCGTTGCGGAGCGGCTGCGTCTTGCGGATATACATCAGGATCTCGTTTTCGATGCAGCGGGAGGCGTAGGTGGCAAGCTTGATGCCCTTGGAGGAACGGAACGTGCCGACCGCCTTGATGAGCCCGATCGTGCCGATGGAGACGAGGTCCTCTACCCCGATGCCGGTCGTTTCAAATTTCCGCGCGATGTAGACCACGAGCCGTAGGTTATGCTCGATCAGCTCCTGACGTGCCGAAAGATCCCCGGTCTCCATCCGGGCAAAGGCGGCGTCCTCCTCCTCTTTTGTGAGCGGCGGCGGCAGGTTATCCGGTCCGTTGATGTAATACGCCGCGTTCGCCAGCAGACGCAGCACAAACAGCTTCAGCTTCTCTCCGACTTCCGCCAGGATCACCCGAATCATCCCCTTTTTTTCCGGCAGGCGGAATTTCTTTCAAAACGACGTTGCGGCCAAACAGCAGGCAGTCCTCCGGCGCACCGGCGGAGAGGCCGATCAGCAGCTCCTCCGGCCTGTACCGGTTTCCGCTCCGGCGGAGGGAGACCTCCTCCGGCCGGAAGCATAACAGCATCGAGCTGCCCGCCAGACTCTCCGCCGGGACGAGCCTTCCCCCCTCCGGGATACCCGCGCAGGGGTCGGCGGCGGCTTTTTTATACTCCGGCGGCAGGATCTCCGCGAGCGTCTCCGGCCGGCAGACCGCAACCGGCGCGTCGGTGAAGGGATCCGCAAGGCAGCATCCGCTGTCGAAAAAGCCCTTTATGCGGACGGATTTTCCCCGGAAAACGACCTGCGCCTCCCAAAACCCCTGTGAGACGCTGCGCTCGGTCAGCCGGCGAAGCAGCTCCGTCACCGCGAAGGCGGCGCAGGCGTAAACGACCAGCGTGCCGGGCGGGATCTCATAATAGAGGATTCCGTTCTGCAGGAAAAACGAATCCGGCCGGAAGAGCAGCGCAAACGCCGTCATCGCGCCGGCAAAGACGAAACCCGCCCCGTAAAACAGGGCGAGCATTTTCAGATACCGCAAAAAGCCGCCTCTTCCCGCCGCGACCCGGACCATGACCGCGGAGACGGCGAATTTGGAGACAACCATCCAGAACGGAGGCACCTCCACAAGCAGAATCAGCGAATATCCTGCGCCGACCGCCGCGCTGAGAATCCCGCGCAGCCGCGAGAACGCGCTGCCCGAAAGCCGGGCCGCCGCGAACAGCAGCAGGTAGTTGACGGCAAGGTTGATTGCCAGCAGGATGTCGACGTAAATCACCCGCAAAGCCACATCCCTCCCCGCCGTAAATCCCAATATATCCCCTCCCGCGCGGAAATGCGGTCGAATCAGGGATGCGGAAAAAATATCGCCCGGCAGACTCTTTTCATATCCTGAAGAAGGGAGTTTCCCAATTCTCACGAAAGAGGTCTGCCTATGAGAAAGAACTACCGCGAAAGCACCGGCGACGAGATCAGCGGGCGGGAAAGCGGCGATTATATCGACCGGGTCGACATAAGAAGGATTCTGTTTCCCGGGGACGTCAACGAAAACCTGCTGACCGAAGTTCCCGACGAGACCGATTCCGACGAAAGCTGAGGACGCAAAGCACACAAAGCGCACGGAAAAAGCCGCCGAAAACAGGTTGACCGGAAAGTGAGAAACTTTTCGGTCAATCTGCTGAAAAAATCCGGCGCGTTTTCTTTTTCCTGAAATATTGCTCAAACCATTTTCACGGGTTTGGTAATTCTGCGGGAATTTTATGAGGTTTGCCGCATCTTGCCCAAAAGCGGCATTTTATTTTTGGACAGGCCGTGCCTTTCCTTTTTCCGAACGATTTGTTATGATATACTCATAATTATACCGTTTGGCAGCGTATGGAGGTAAGGCGGATGGCAGATCTCTCTTTGCAGCATGTCTGCAAAATTTACAGCGGCGGCGTGGAAGCCGTCTCCGATTTTAACTTGGAAATCCCGGACAAGGAGTTTGTCATTCTGGTTGGTCCCTCCGGCTGCGGAAAATCCACCACCCTGCGCATGATCGCCGGGCTGGAGGAGATCACGAAGGGCGACATCTACATCGGCGGCGTCCGCGTCAACGATGTCCAGCCGAAGGACCGCGACATTGCGATGGTCTTTCAGAACTACGCCCTCTACCCGCATATGACGGTCTACGAGAATATGGCGTTCGGCCTCAAGCTGCGCAAGGTACCCAAGGAGGAGATCCAGCGCAAGGTGGAGGAGGCCGCCGATATCCTCGATATCCGCCATCTGCTCGACCGGAAACCAAAGGCCCTCTCCGGCGGCCAGCGGCAGCGCGTGGCGCTCGGACGCGCGATCGTCCGCGACCCGAAGGTCTTTCTGCTCGACGAGCCGCTTTCCAACCTCGACGCCAAGCTCCGCGCCCAAATGCGGACGGAGCTCTCCAAGCTGCATCAGCGCCTCGGCACGACCTTCATCTACGTCACGCACGACCAGACCGAGGCCATGACGATGGGCGACCGCATCGTCGTGATGAAGGACGGCGTCATCCAACAGATCGACAACCCGACGAACCTCTACGATCAGCCGTGCAACCTGTTCGTGGCCGGATTCATCGGCTCCCCACAGATGAACTTTATCGACGCGAAGCTCGCCAAAAAGGGCGGCCGGTGGTTCGTCTCCTTCGGCCAATACGAATTTGAGATCCCGGAGGAAAAGATCGGCGGGGCTGATTTCTCCGCCTATGACGGCAGGGATGTCATTCTCGGCGTACGGCCGGAGAACCTCCGCGACGAGGACAACTACGTCAATGCCCCGGGCGCCGCTCTCATCGAATGCTTCGTGGACGTCGCCGAGCGCATGGGCTCCGAGACCTACCTTTATCTCCGCTGCGAGGGCGCCGATCTCACCGCGCGGGTCTCTCCCCGCTCTTCGGCCAAACCTGGCGACCGCATCCGGATTGCGCTCGATCTTCACAAAATCCACCTGTTTGACCGCGAGACCGAGACCGCGATCCTGAACTGAATTTTCATAAGAAAAATCCCGCGGGGCCTCTCCCGCGGGATTTTTTTGGCTACCGGGCTTCGTTATTTTTATGGAAAAGCGAAGTTCCGTCCTATTTTTGTGAAAAATAGCCAATCCTCACAAACCCATCCGATTTCCACTACTTTCCACGAAAAAAATACCATAAAATTGGGCGGAATTTACAATCCGTTAACATTTTTGTTAAATAGATATTATAAAATTTAGTAGATTGTATAAGAAAACTTGCAATTGAGTCAAAAATACTTTAGAATATCCTTAATTACTACTTTGCCGACAGCATGCCGCAGAAAGAAGGGTCAGATCATTATGTCCAACAGATTGTTTCAGGGCATCATCCACCAGATGAGCGACAGCATTGACCGCACCGTCGGTGTGATCGACGACAGCTCCACCATTATCTCCTGCAGCGACCCAGCCCGTGTAGGAGAGCGGAACGATTATCTGTTCTCTGATTTCAGCGACATTCCGAACTGCTTTTCCCGCGACGGTTATACCTATAAAGTTTTCGGCAGCGAACAGAACCCGGAATTCGCGGTCTTCGTTGCCGGCACGGATGAAAGCTCCGTCCGCCTTTGCAACCTGCTTGCCGTTACCTTCGCAAACGTCAAGCTTTATTACGACGAGAAATTCGACCGCTGCAACTTTATCAAGAACATCATCCTGGATAACATCCTGCCCGGCGATATCTACATCAAGGCAAGGGAGCTCCACTTCAGCACCGACGTCACCCGCGTCGTACTGCTGATCCGTGTGCTGACCGTCAACGATATCTCCGTCTACGACGTGATTCAAAATCTGTTCCCGGATAAGCAGAAAGACTTCGTGTTCAACATCAGCGAATCCGACATCGTGCTGGTCAAGGAGATCAAGGCCGGCATCGAGACCTCCGACCTCGAGAAGCTGGCCCGCTCCATCGTGGATACCCTGGGCAGCGAATTCTATACCCGGGTCTCCGTCGGTATCGGCACCCCGGCCGTCGGGCTCAAGGACCTTGCCCGCTCCTTTAAGGAGACGCAGGTCGCCCTTGAAGTCGGCAAGGTTTTTGATACCGACAAATCCATCGTGAGCTACGACAGCCTCGGCATCGCCCGTCTGATCTATCAGCTCCCCACCACGCTCTGCGAGATGTTCCTCAGGGAAGTATTCAAAAAAGGCTCGATCGACAGCCTCGACCAGGAGACACTATATACCATCCAGCGTTTCTTTGAAAACAACCTGAACGTCTCCGAGACTTCCCGGAAGCTGTTTGTTCACCGCAACACGCTGGTCTACCGCCTCGAAAAAATCAAGAAGCTGACCGGCCTCGACCTGCGGGAATTCGACGACGCTATCGTGTTCAAAGTTGCCCTGATGGTCAAGAAGTACCTGACCTCCAACCCGGTCAAGTTCTGACACCCTGTACCGCATCCTGCCCTGACATCCTGCAATTTCAAATAGATTCGTGTACTGTGAGGTTCACACATTGATTGAATTCAGTCAAGTCAGTAAAAAATACTCCAACGGCACTCTCGCCCTCGACAACGTCGACCTGACGATCGAGGACGGAGAATTTGTCTTTATCGTCGGCGCCTCCGGCGCCGGGAAAAGCACCCTGATCAAGCTGATCCTCCGTGAGGAAAAGCCGACATCCGGCAAGGTGACGGTCAACGGCCGCAATATCGGAACGATGAGCCACTGGAAGATCCCCAAATACCGCCGTTCCATCGGCGTCGTGTTTCAGGATTTCCGGCTGATCCCGAATATGTCGGCCTACGACAACGTCGCCTTTGCCTTGCGTGTCACAAATGTATCTAGTAAAGAGATACATAGAAAAGTACCATATATGCTGGCGCTGGTCGGGCTCGCATCCAAGGCGAAATGCAAACCGGACGAGCTTTCCGGCGGCGAGCAGCAGCGCGTCGCCCTTGCGAGAGCTTTGGTCAACTCGCCTTCCCTGATCATCGCGGACGAGCCCACCGGCAATATCGACCCTGAGCTCTCCTATGAGATCGTCGACCTGCTCAACGAAATCAACAAGCTCGGCGTCACGGTCGTCATGGTCACCCATGAGCACAACCTGGTCGCCCGCTTCAACCGCAGGGTCGTCACCATCGATAAGGGCCGTATCGTCGGCGATACGTGCAGATGGGAGGCGGCGACCTTATGAGAATCAGTAGTTTCTTTTACCTTGTCGGCCAGGGCATCCGGAACCTGTGGAAAAACAGGCTGATGTCCATCGCCTCCATCGGCGTGCTCATCTCCTGTATGCTGCTGATTGGGGCGGCGGTGCTCGCCTCGGTCAACATCAACAGCGTGATGGGATATCTGGAGGACCAGAGCGAAGCCGTGGTGTTTCTTGACGACGGCCTCACCGACGACCAGATCGAGGGAGTGCGCAAATCCATCCTCAAGAGCGGCAACGTCGTCACCATCACCTTTGTCTCCAAGGAGGATGCTCTGAAGGAAATGATGGCATCCATCGGCGACGACGGCGTGCTGTTTGAAGCCTACTCCGAGGACGGCAGCAACAACCTGCCGGATACCTTCCGCGTCACGCTGGACGATGTCTCCAATCTTTCTGAGACGATCGTCTACCTGCAGAATCTGGAGGGCGTGAATTCCGTCTCCGCGCCGACCGAGGTCGCCAAGACGATCACCGGTCTCAAGAAGATTGTCGCGGTGGGCGGCCTTGTCGTTGTGGCAATCCTGATCACGGTGTCGCTGATGATCATCGGCAACACCATCAAGATCACCGTCTTCAGCCGCCGCAAGGAGATCAATATCATGAAATATGTCGGCGCGACGGATACCTTTATCCGCCTGCCGTTTTTCGTGGAGGGCGTGCTGCTCGGACTGATCTCCGCGGCTGCCGCCTATGGACTTTTGTATTTCGGGTACGACTATCTCGCCCGGTGGATCGAGATGAACCAGAACGACTGGCTCGCCATGATCGTCACCAGCCTGGTACCCTTCTCCGCGGTCTCGATGGACCTGCTGAAGGGCTTCCTGATCGGTGGCATGGGCATCGGCGTGGCCGGCGGCGCCCTGTTCATGACCAAGCACCTGAAAGTCTGATCTGCCGGAGCGCAGCACTCTTTCCATCACTTTTACGGAGGCAACAGATGAAAAACAAACAAGCCATGAAATTCCTGCGCCTTTTTCTTTGTCTCATCCTGTGCCTGATTCTCTCCTCTTCCCCGTTTCAGACGATTTCCCTCGCATACGCGGATAACGGCGACGGAAGCGAAGTCGATCTGAGCACCGGAGACGAGGAGTCCGACGAAGAGGAAACCGACGAAGAGGAGACCAGTGAGGAAGAACCCGACGAAGAGGACTCCGACGGGGACGGAATCACGGACGAGGAGGAAGAGGAGTATAAAGATCAGCTGGACGACCTGCAGGGCAGACAGGATGAACTGCAGGATCAGCAGAATGAGCTCGACAGTCTGATCGCCAGCGCCAAATCCCAGAAGGAAGCAAAACAGCTGGTTGCGCGGAACCTCGGCACGCAGATCTCCCTGACCAGAGATCAGATCGCCCTCCTTGAGGAAAAGATCGCGCTGGCCGGCAAATATATCCGGGAGAAAGAACAGGAGATTGCCGATAAGGAAAGCGTGATCGGCAATACGATGGATCTCTTCCGCCAGAGAATCCGCGCGGTCTATATGACCGGCGGCTATTCCGACAACGCCAGTAATATGATTATGCTGCTCAGCTCGGACAGCATTGCGGATTTCCTGACCAACGTAGAGGTGCTGCGACGCATCTCCGTCCATGATCAGGATATTGTCACCCAGCTTCGGGACGACCTTGCGGAACTTGAAGAAGAAAAAGCGGAGCTGAACGAGGAGAAAATCGGGCTGGAGGCGGACCAGAAGAGCCTCGAGGAACAAACCTCTTCCCTGCAGGTGAACCTTGCGGCCGCAAATGAGGCGGTCGAGGACCTCTCGACAATGCAGGCGGAATATGAGGCAAACCGTGAAGCCATTCAGGCACAGATGGAGGCGGTCCAGAACGAGATCGCCTCGATCTACGCCGCTTACCGCTCCACCAACACTGAGTATGTCGGCGGTGAGATGTACTGGCCGGTTCCGGGATTCAGCTCCATCTCCTGCTACTACGGCTGGCGCTTCAACCACACCGATTTCCATACCGGCATGGATATCACCGGCAGCGGCATCTACGGGCACGACGTCATCGCCGCGACCACCGGCACCGTCATGCACGTCAACTACTGCAACAAGAACGGTTACGCCTACGGCTACGGCACTTATATCATGATTGACCACGGCGGCGGCATCTCCACCCTTTATGGCCATCTGAGCGCCATCTATGTCGACGAGGGCGATATCGTTGTGGCGGGAGAACCGATCGGGGCGGTCGGCTCCACCGGCTGGAGCACGGGGCCGCACCTCCATTTCGAAGTCCGTATCGACGGCGAAGACGTGGATCCGCTCCCGTATATCACCTGATTTTCCGGGCGGAATCCCCGCCCCCATCCCACAAGACAGCAAGGAGAACAATATGGGCAGAAAAATCTCTCTTGGCGCCGCGCTGACCATTACGATCATTGCGGTGACGCTGGTGTTTTCGATAACGATGGTTTTCTCGATACGGAATTTCAACAATAAAGTATCGAGCATCATCGAACGCGAAGGCATGTATGAAAAATTCACCGAGATCGACACCTACGTCCGCCAGAACTACAGCGGCGACATCGTCGAGACGGCGCTGATGGATGCGGTGGCGCAGGGCTACCTCGCCGGCATCAACGACAAATACGCGGATTACCTCTCCGCTGAGGAGTACGCCGAATACGTCAAATCCGAGACCGGCACCGTATCCGGCGTCGGCATCTCGGTCACGATGGAAAGCAGCGGATACATGCAGGTCACGCAGGTCTACGAGGGCTCTGCGGCCTCCGGCGCGGGAATCCAGCCCGGCGATCTCATCATCAAGATCGACGACATCGACATCACCGCCGACACGTTTGACGCCGCCTCCGAGCTTCTGACCGGAGAAGCGGGCACGAAGGTCACGATGACCGTCCGCCGCGACGACGAGGATACCGAAATGGAGATCACCCGCCGCACCCTGACGATCAACACCGTCTTCTCCACAACCTTCGGCGATTTTGCCTACATCCGCATCGCCGACTTCACCGAAAGCACCCCGGACCAGTTTGTCAAGGCGGTGGAGAGCGCGGTGGATGCCGGTGCGACGGCGCTGATCTTCGACGTCCGCTCCGTCAAAACCGGGCTTGTTTCCTCTGCGGCGACGATGCTCGACCGGCTGCTCCCCTCCGGAGATCTGCTCTCCGTGACCTATTCCTCCGGTGAGACGGAGGTGCTCTATACCTCCAGCGCGAGGCAGATCGCCTTGCCGATGGTGGTTCTGGTCAATGAGGAGACCGCCGGCGCCGCCGAATTCTTCGCGGCGAGCCTCAAGGATTTCAATAAGGCCAAGATCGTCGGCGCGCAGACCGTCGGCTACGGCTCCATGCAGCAGATGTTCATGCTGGAGGACGGTTCCGCCATCCGGATCACGGTCGGCAGCTACACGCTGTGCAACTCCGGCGCCTCCTGGGAAGGGACCGGCATCGTTCCGGATCATGTGGTCACCCTGGATTACATGCCCGATTTCTCCGATGTGTCGCTGCTTGACAGCACGCTCGATACTCAGCTTGCGAAGGCGATCGAGGTCGCCTCCTCCACCATGACCATCACCCCGGAGGTATCCGGAGAGGAACCCTCCGCGGAAACTTCCGCAGAATCCGCCTCATAAAGCGGGAAGAGAATCGGCATCGAACAGCCCGGTTTTTCCGGGCTGTTTTTCGTCGAAATAAGAAAGTAATTTTAAAAAAATAACTCCGTCCATAGCGCTTGACAGGGGCACCCCTTGCGGCTATAATACATAATATTATGAATACGAGGTGGAAAAAAACCGTGGAAAAGAAAGTCGTTGTCACCGAAAGCGGCCTCAAAGCCCTCGAAGATGAGCTCGAAGAGCTCAAAACCGTGCGCAGGAAAGAAGTCTCCGACAAGATCCGGATTGCCCGCTCCTTCGGCGACCTTTCCGAGAACAGCGAGTACGACGAGGCCAAGAACGAGCAGGCCATCGTCGAGGCCCGCATCGCGGATCTCGAGGTCATGCTGAAGAACGTCGTCATTCTCGACGAGTCCGACATGGGCACCGACGCCGTCTCCCTTGGCAACACGGTTCGCGTTCTCGACCTCGATTTCGGCGACGAGTGCGAATTCCACGTCGTCGGCTCCACGGAGGCGGACCCGATGAACAACGTCATCAGCGACGAATCTCCGGTCGGCAAATCCCTTCTGGGCAAAAAGGTCGGCCAGACGGCGGAGGCGGTGCTTCCGAACGGCGAAATGACGAAATACGAGGTTCTCTCCATCAGCAAATAAGGAATCCCCACTCCGGGGAAAAGCGGTTTACGGCCCTGCGGCGCGTCTGCGGGGCCTTTTTTTTGTATGGGAGAACGACCGCGGCATCAGAAAAGACTTCGGTTCCCCGCACGGCCGGCTTCGGGGCGTACGCCTCTTTGCCCCCATGCGGCCGCTGTCTCCGATTTCATATGGCCTGAGGAGACGCCGTGCCGGCTCAAAAATGCCGCGTGCCGGCCCCCGCCTTCCCGGAGTAAGCAGCAAGAGAAGCAAGTATTTGTTGTAATATGGGGCCGTTTATGATAAAATATAAAATTGTCTGGATTTTGTAATACTCCGGAAAGGATGGAACATGGAATGGAAGAAGAGCTGAACCAGGAACTGACGGAAGAACAGCTTTCCGAGCTCCTGCAGATTCGCCGCGACAAGCTGGAGGCCCTCCGCGCCGACGGAAAAGATCCGTTTGTGCTGACAAATTACCCGGTCGACGCCTGCGCAAAGAGCGTCAGGGAGAATTTCGTCGATGTTGAAGAGGGCGCGGAAGAGGGCGCCGGGGAGAATGCCCCGCGCGTGCATCTCGCCGGAAGGATCATGAGCAAACGCGGCATGGGCAAGGCCTCTTTTGCCGACCTTCAGGATACCACGGGCCGGATCCAGCTCTATATCCGCAGGGACATGGTCGGCGACGACACCTATGCGGATTTCAAAAAATGGGATATCGGCGACATCATCGGCGTGGAGGGCATTGTCTTTCGCACGCATATGGGCGAGATCTCCGTTCGCGCGGAAGCCATCACCCTGCTCGCAAAATCCCTGCTTCCCCTGCCGGAAAAATTCCACGGGCTAAAGGATCCGGAGCTTCGTTACCGTCAGAGATACGTCGACCTGATCGTCAACCCGGAGGTCAAGGATACCTTTATTAAGCGCTCCCAGATCATCCGGGAGATCCGCGCCATGCTCGACGAGGAGGGCTTCCTCGAAGTCGAGACGCCGGTGCTCAACACAATTCCCGGCGGCGCCGCGGCAAGACCGTTTATTACGCACCACAATGCGCTCAACATCGACATGTACATGCGCATCGCGCTTGAGCTGCATCTGAAGCGCCTGATCATCGGCGGCTTCGACCGCGTCTACGAGATCGGCCGCGTCTTCCGCAACGAGGGCATGGATACGCGCCACAACCCGGAATTCACCGAACTGGAGCTCTATCAAGCCTACACCGACATCCACGGCATGATGGACATCACCGAGCGGATGATCCGCCGCTGCGCCGAAAAGGTCAACGGCTGCACCACCGTTGTCTTCGACGGCCGCGAGATCGATCTCGGCAAGCCGTTTGCGCGCATCACCATGACGGATGCCGTCAAACAATACTCCGGCGTCGATTTTCATGAGATCAAGGATACCGAGGAGGCAAAACAGGCTGCCAAGGAGCATAACATCGCCTGCGAGGAACGCCATAAAAAGGGCGATATCCTGAACCTCTTCTTTGACGAGTATGTCGAGCAAAACCTGATTCAGCCGACCTTCGTCACCGAATATCCGATTGAGATCAGCCCGCTGACCAAAAAGGAACCCGGAGACCCCACCATGACCCAGCGATTCGAGCTGTTTGTCTCCGGCAGAGAGCATGCGAACGCCTATTCCGAGCTCAACGACCCGATCGACCAGCGGGAACGCTTTCTGGCACAGGCGGCGCTCCGGGAGCAGGGTGACGACGAGGCGAGTATGCTGGATGAGGACTTCCTCACCGCCATGGAATACGGCATGCCGCCGACCGGCGGCCTCGGCGTCGGCATCGACCGTCTGGTTCAGCTGCTGACCGGGAATTTCTCGATCCGCGACGTGCTGCTCTTCCCGACGATGAAGCCGAGGGACTGACCTTTTCCAAAAGCCAAAAAAACGATTATCAAGAAACAGCCCGTGGGGAATCCCTATGGGCCGTTTTTTTATGGAAGGCGGATGCCTTCGCCGGCCGCAGAGGGCCCGGAAACCTCCCGCCCCCATAGATTATAAAAAAAACAGCCTGAGGGCGATCTGCCCGCAGACTGTTTTTTGACGGTATGTAGGGTGCTTCCGGAATCGCCGGAATCCCTCCCCGGCGGATACGGAGCATCATTTTTATGCGATGGATTCGGTCTGCGCATCCTTTTTGGCGACCCAATAGGCGATGGCGCGATAGAGGCCGCGCGGATCGATCGGCTTCGTCAGATGGTCGTTCATCCCGTGCTCAAAGGATTTGCGGACATCGTCGGAGAAGGCGTCCGCCGTCATGGCCAAAATCGGGACCGTGGTGCTGTCGGATTTGCTCAGCGAGCGGATGGTATCCGCCGCTTCAAGGCCGTTCATCACCGGCATTTGGATATCCATCAGGATGCAGTCGTAATAGCCCACCGGATGGTTGAGGAAGTAGTCGACGGCCACCTTTCCGTTCTCGGCGACATCCGGCAGCATCCCCTGCTTCTCAAGCAGCTTCGCGGCAATCTCCGCGTTGATCTCCACGTCCTCGACGACCAGAATTCGTCTGCCCTTGAGGATGGAGAGGTCCGTATCCCTCTCCGGGATGGCCTCGTGTTCCTCCTCTGCGATATCAAACGCAATATCCACGACGAATTTGCTGCCGACATCCTTCTGGCTCGTAACCGTGATGGTGCCGTTCATCATGTCGATCAGGTTTTTGCAGATCGCCATACCGAGGCCGCTGCCGCTGTTCTTTGCGGATTCCTGAACGAACGGGTCAAACAGGTGTTTGATGAATTCCTGCGTCATGCCGATGCCGGTATCCTCAATCGTAAAGGTCATTACCGCGACGTTGTCGCCGCGGAAGTGCTGCTCGGCCGTGAAGCGCACCATGCCGTTTTTGGTGTATTTGTAAGAGTTGGAAAGCAGGTTGTTGAGCACCTTGCGCAGGATGAGCACATCCCCGATCAGGAAGCGGTGCTCAATTCCTTTCGTCTCATACTTGAAGCTGAGACCTTTCTCCCTCGTCTGTTCCTCATAAATCTGAGCGGTGGAGTCCAGCGCCTCCATGAGATCGAACCGCTCATGCTGAATGACGAATTTTCCGCTTTCAATACGGCTGATGTCCATGATGTCGTTGAGCTCGGAGAGCAGGAATTTGGCCGCCAGATCAATCTGGCCGAGGCTCCGGATCATCTCCGGATCCCCGCTTTCCTGCGCCTTATCCATCGCGATATTCGTCATGCCGATGATGGCGTTCATCGGGGTGCGGATCTCATGGGACATATGCGACAGGAAGTCGGACTTGGCGTGGTTGGCGCTCTCGGCGCTGTTCATCGCCTTCGTCAGCAGTTCCTTGCTCAGTTTTTCCTCCGTCACGTCGCGGATCAGGGCGACATAATGGGTAATCACGTTGTCGAAAAAGACCGGCGTGACGTAAACGCTGTACCAAGTCTCATCCGGGGAGGATTTCTCGTAGCGGAATTCCTTGTAGTACGTCCGGGTCGGATATTTCTGAAGAAATGTATCGATCTCCTCCGCGATCTCTCTTCCGAAATGGCGCGACAGGAAGCCGGGGCCATCCTTCTCAATTTCCTCGCTGCTGACGCCCAGAATATCCGCCGTATTCGCGGAGACAAAGTCGTAACTCGCTTTTTCCTTGTTCCGGATCAGAATGACCGTCGGGATGTATTCGCTCATCTTCTTGAAGAGCTGCTCCTGGTTGTAGGAATTTTCGTACAGGATGCAGTTCCGGATGGAGATCGTGGCGATCGAGCAGGCCGTCTCGATGTACTCCATCTCATAGTTCGCATAACGGTTGGATTTCTCTTTCGCGCTCAGGAGTACGATGCCGATGACCTCTTCCTGGTTCATCAGCAGGGCCAGAGCCTTGATATTCAGCTTTTCAAAGATCTGACGTTCCTCCTGCCACATGGAGTTATACAGCGGGCTCACGCGGAAGTCCTCGAAGCGGATGCAGGTCTCCTGCGTGATCTCTTTTTGATTTTTTATGTATTCGATGCAGGGATGGTCCACCCGGAGGGAAAACTCCTCCGCATTGAGCGGATTCGAGCAGTAACGCAGCTGGTATTCCCCGCTCTTTTTGAGGCAGATATAGATCTGACGAACCGGAACATCCCGGAGAATGGCGCTGCTGAGAAGCTTGAGCGTCAGCTCAATGTTGAGGCTCTGGGAGACCTCCTTACTGAAATCCTGAATAAAGCGGTGATTCTCGTGGCCTTTCATGGCGAGCGCATCCAGCACGCTCTTCGCGGCCTGATAGACGGCCACGAAGGCGACGGCGGACGTAAAGCACATGACCATCAGCGCCATGGCGGTATCCAGCTCATACTTTCCGATCAGAAGCTGATAAAACGGCAGGATCAGATTGGAGGATGCAAACAGGAACATCGAGCCGATGATTACCGTCAGGAGTCCTCTGGAGATCAGCAGATCCACGCGGAACATGCGCTTGCGGTAAAGAGCAAATGAGAGGAATCCGGCGAAGATAATGCCGGAGAGCGTATCCCACGGGAACACATTCCCCGGAAGAATCTGCATGATATTGCCCACCGCCACCGTGATGCAGCCGATCAGGATCGAAAGCACGCCCGGGGTGTGGATCCCTTTCCGGCGGATGACGTCGATGAAGACCTTGGCGATGGAGGCGACAATGCACATGATAAAGACCAGTGGGATCATGATCTGCCAGTCCATCGAGTACTCGAAGACGACGTCGCCGCCCGCAAGGGTCTTCGCAACCGGCGGCTTCAGGAAGATGCCCGCCGCCGTGCAGCCCAGCATAACCGCGGTGCCGACCGACCAGATGATCCGAAGCAGGTATCCTTTTTCTCTTGTAAAATTACAGACAAAAATATACAGCAGATCCGCCAGAGCGAACAGCGACATGATCGAGACATAGAACCAAAAGGCGATGCCGGGATAAACCTGCAGACGCATCATGACGGAAGCGGAAGTCCACAGGAAGAAGCCGCCCAGAACCATGATCATGCTGTGGATCTCCGGCGTCTTTTTTGCGGCAAGGAACACGGTAAAAAGGACGGTATAGCAGCAGAGCGCGAGAATGTTTACCCATAAAAACGGGACGTTGTTCATACGGCCTTCTCCTCCTTCTCCCTGCATTCCGTCTGAAGCTTCGATGCGAGCTTTTTGATCTGCGCCACATCCACCGGATTGGGATTGATGCGGCAGAGCCCTCTGCCCGCCGCCGCCCGGAACGCGTTCATGGTGCCGGGGGGGAGGACGGTGATCTGAAGCGGCTCGATATTCAGCATCTTTTTGAGGTCGCTGTAATCGCTGTCAAAATGTTTAAAATAGACCGTCAGGTGTTCCGCAAGGACATCCGTTTCCGTGATGGCGGCGCCGGGTTTCATCTCCAGAAACATGTGCATGAACGGGGTGTTCCCGTCGTATTCCTTCCGGGCGAACCAGTCCGCGATGCCGGTAAGCCCCGACATCCGGATCACCTCGCCGATGGAAAACTCCGTGATCCGCGTAAAGCCCGCAATATCGATTACCGTCGGAATCCGGTCGACATAGGTGAAATGCGGCAGCCTCCCCTGCTCGGCGCTGAGGCAGTGATAGACGTCGCCGATGCGGTAGCGCATGAAAGCCCCGCCGTGCAGGACGCTGATCACGAGCTCGTAGCTGACGCCGGCCCGGACCTCGTCCATCAGGCAGGTGCGCGGTACAAAATCCGGATCGGAGAGGCTCCGAAGCATCTCGTCCTCCGGGATGAATTCATAGAAGCAGGCATCCGGGAAGAAGATCATGCCCTTCTGCTCGCAGGTCTCGGAGGCAAGGCAGGTGGATTCCGTCCCCGCCGCGATCTCGATGGGCATGACCCCCCACGCGTCGGCCAGGCGCTGTTTGTAAAAGCGGGCGTCCGTGCCGGTGGCGACGAATCCTTTGAGTTTGAAAATATCCCCGGGGCGCATCTCGCGGTTTTCCCGGCTGCAGATATATTTGGCCTTGAGGTAACGGTATGCGATCTTCACGGAGAACTTCATCTTGGATCCGCCCTTTTTGGACTTGCCCATTTTGGAGAAATTCTCGGTGATATATTCGGCGACGCTGCCGATCGCGAAAAAGTAATCCACGCCATAGCGCATCCCCATCGAAAAGCCTTTTTTGATCCTGCTGCCGAAGCTGAGCCCGGAATTCTCGTTGGTATCCGGCAGCCACTTCATCCGGATCTCTTCGTCGAGGACGGAGGGAAGCAGCCCGGTAATATAGGGCAGCGGCGCGCCTCCGTAGAGGCAGGAATCCCCGCTCTCGACGGTGAACTCACCGAGCTTTCTGCAGGAGGCAAGCAGGGCCACCGCGACGATATTATGGCGGTAGGTGTTCAGCATCTCCCGCGTATAGGGCGCAACCTTAATCGGCCGGATTCCGCCCTCCCAGGTGGTCTGAATCCAGACAATGGGCTTCGCCGGCAGTTTTTCCGCATCCTTTGCGAGCAGGATATCCGCGTAATCCTTGTAGCTGGTCAGCGGGAACATATCCCGGAACTCCTCGATGGATTCCGGCGTCTGCCCGTGAAGCAGCGACCTGCCGAGGCCGGACCGGCTCCAGCATTTGATCTGCTCGCTCATCAGGCGCTTCTGAATGAACATATACTCGTCGAGGGTGAGATCCAGGAACCCGCAGTATTCCGCCCAGACCTTTTTCCGGCCGTTCTCGCGGAGCTTATCCTGAAAATTCATTGCGTTGCCGGCCGCCTCGTGAATCCGGTAATCCACCGGGTCGTCTTCCCGCCTGTGGAAATCCGGGAACAGGAACGGCACCTGCGCCTTATATTGGCGGTAATCCTTCAGCGTCTCCGGAAAGACGTATTTGTCTTCATAAACCGCAAGCGCGAGATTGAGCACGGAATAGAGCAGCGCAGACCAGGCCGGCAGCCCGCATCCGAACCAAAGGAAAAACATGATGGCCCAGAAAATGAGCACGCCCGGATGCCGGCACAGCCCATACAGGCCCTTGCGGCTGACGGGCCTCTCCTCCCCGGCCGCAAAATACGCATCCTTGACCGGTAGGGAAAAGATCAGCGCATACAGAAGGAAAACGGCAAAAATTGCCGCAAAAATAAAGGACTGAATTCCCCGGGTATCCAGAAAGGCCCGGGAAAAATCCAGTTCGTTTACGATCGCATAGGTCAGAAGGGCCGCGCCCGCAGGAAAAGAAACCCCCAGAACCTTGCAGCGCAGGCGGAGGTCGTTATAGTCATTCAGCCAAAAGAGCAGAAACGCCAGATATCCGACTATAATCATTGGTTTTCCTCGCAGAATTACCCAGAAATAATATAAATATAATTAGATAAAATATATTATTATGCAAAACCTTCCTTTTGTCAAGGAATTTTGACAATTTATGCCGGAATAAAAATCCGCCGGGAAAAAACACTTTCCCGGCGGGGTGGATTTTTTCATTTATTGATGATCAAAAAAATCACGGCGGCGATGATCGCCAGAGCACAGAGCACCGCGAACACCAGAGAGACAATCAGCAGGGGTTTGCTGGAAGTCCGCTCCGCGCGGCGGGAGGTCACGGATCCGGCGATTGCCAGCAGCAGGGCGATGCCAATGCAGATCAGCGTTTCGGTCATAGTTCTTCCTCCATCCATGCGGCCCATTCGTCCATCCGGGCGGACTGGCTGCTCTTGAGTTCCTCCATCTCGGCGCAGAGCTCGCTCATCCGGAGATAATCCGCGGCCACCTCCGGCTGCGCCATCAAGGCATCAATCTCGGCAAGGCGCAAATCTGCCGCGGCGATCGCCTCCTCCGCCCGTTTGATGGCGGCGCGGCGTTTCGCATCCTCGCTCTTCTGCTGCTTCGTCCTGTAAAACGCGGACGGACCTTCGCCCGGGCTCTGCTCCCTTTTTGCCTTCTGAGAGGACTCCGTCTCCTGGCGCTTCGCGAGGTAATCGTCGTAGACGCCGTCGTAGCTGACCATGGCATCCGGGAACATCTCGATGATGCGCGTCGGCACATGGTTGAGCAGGTAGCGGTCGTGGCTCACCATCAGGATGGTGCCCGGATACTCCCGCAGAGCCTGCTCGAGCGCCTCCTTGCAGGGGATATCCATATGGTTCGTCGGCTCGTCGAGGACGAGGACGTTGGCGCCGGCCAGAGACAGCGCCGCGAAGGAGAGCCTCGCCCGCTCGCCGCCGCTGAGGACCGCAATCCGTTTAAAAACGCTCTCGCCGGTCAGGCGGACTCGTCCCAGCGCGGTGCGAAGCGTCAGCTCGTCGCTGCGCGGGTAGCGGTCCCAGAGCTCCTCCAGCATCGTCTTGTTTTCGTGCAGGGTGGCGTTCTGCTGATCGTAATAGCCAATTTTAACGTTCCTGCCCCACTCGACAATGCCCTTTTTCTTCGGCAGGAGATCCTGCAGCGTCTTGAGAAGCGTGCTCTTGCCCACGCCGTTGCGCCCGACGACCGCGACCTTCTCGCCCCTGCGGATCGTGAGGTCGATCTCGGGGCAGAGGATCTTTTCCTCCTCCCCCGCGCCGACGGAGAGCTCCAGCCCCTCGACGATCAGCACGTCCTTGACCGGATCGCGCTCGAACGGAAACGAAAATTTCGGCGGTTTCTCCGGCGGAATCGGCCGCTCGAGCTTTTCCATGCGGTCGAGCTCCTTTTCGCGGCTCTGGGCGCGGTTGGTGGTGGAGGCGCGCGCCTTATTCTTTGCGATGAAATCCTCAAGAGAGGCAATCTCCCGCATCTGGCGGTCGTATTCCTTCTGCTGCCGCGCGAGCCTTGCGTCGCGCAGGTCGAGATATTTCGTATAGCCGGCGCTGTAGCGGACAACCGTCCGGTTTTCCATCTCAAAGATCGTTTTGACGGTCTTGTCCAGAAAATACCGGTCGTGGGAGACGGCCAGAATCGCGCCCCGGTAGCCGGCAAGGTAATCCTCGAGCCACCCCAGCATACGGAAGTCGAGATGGTTGGTAGGTTCATCCAGCATCAAAAGGTCCGGTTCTTCCAATAATAATTTAGCCAGAGCAAGGCGGGTGCGTTCCCCGCCGGAAAGGCTCTCAATCCGGGTCTCCGGGTCGAATTCCGAAAAGCCCATGCCGGTCAGGATCGTGCGGATCCTGACGTCGATCTGATAACCGCCGGCGGACTCATACTCATTTTTGAGCATCTCATACTCCGCGGTGAGCCTGTGATATTCGGCGGAGTCGTGCTCCGCTGCGGCGATGGCGTGCTCATGCGCACGCATGGCCGATTCCACGGCATATTCGTGCTCGAATACCCGCTTGAGTTCCTCCAGAATGGTGTTTTCCCCGACAAGGCCGCTGTCCTGACGCAGAAAGCCGATCTTCTTGCCCTCCGCGCGGAAGATCGCGCCCTGATCGGGTTCCAGATCCCCGCTGATAATATTCAGGAGCGTCGACTTCCCCGCCCCGTTTTCGCCGATCAGGCCGATGCGGTCGCCGTCCTCGATACGAAACGTGATGTCCCGGAGGACCTCCCTGGCGCCGAAACTGCGGCCGATTCCCGCGAGATCTACAATCATCCCGGCGCACACCCCTTTCCAAACAAAAATCTTCGACCATTATACCGAAAATCGGCCGCGTTTGCAACTTGCTATTTTCCCTATTCACAAATATAATAAAATCAATAACATGTTTGGAGGCCGCCATGTCGAAGATCTGCCCGAACTGCCGGACCGAATCCGGCGACGAATATCAGTTTTGCCCGAACTGCGGCTCGGCGCTGCCGGATCGGGGGAGCGATTCCCCTTCCGGCCCCGCGCCGTTTTGCTGCCCAAACTGCGGGGAAGCGGTGTCGGGGAACGACTGCTTCTGCAGAAGCTGCGGAACCCCGATTTCCGGCCGGCCGCCCGAACCGGAGCCTGCCGCGCCGGACTCCTCCTTCCACGCGGAGCAGACTCCGGCGGTGAGAAAAAAAGCGGGCAGAGGCACCGGGCTGCTGCTCTTTGTGCTGATCTCCATGTCGGTTGTGCTGACCGGCATCATGGTGCTCGGCACGCTTGCGGTCTCCAATTTCTTCAAATATAAAGCGGAACAGGCGGAGGTCTCCCAGCAGGAACCGTACTCCGGGGAATCCGGATGGCAGGGAGACCCGGACGCACCGGAGGCCGATCCGTCGGACGGGATTCACTCCGACATGCCGTTCGGCGACTATGTATATGTGCGGCCGGATTTCGCGGCAATCTCGGAGACCATCTCCGAAACGGAGGCCCTGATCGCAAGCGGCGGAAGCCCGGAGACCTTCTCCGAAAACGCCGGGGAAATTCTGGATCAGCTCAACGGCGTGCTGACGATGTACAGCCTGCTCGACGTCTACACCAGCCTTGACTACACGAACGACTATTATCAGGAAGAATACCTGCTGATGGTGGAATCCAGCAACCGGCTCGACACGGAATTCAACGACATGATCGCCGCGGCGGTCGGCACGGAATACGAACAGATTCTGAGGGATCTCTGGGGCGACGTGTACTTTGAATCCTGCCTTCAGTACGCAAAGCTTAACTCGGACGAGATTGCGGATCTCAGCGTCCGGGAGGCGGAACTGACGGAGGATTACGACGTGGCGGTCGAGGATACCTCCGCCTATGTAAACGGCCGGAAATGGACGATGGACGACCTCAACGATTACGGCGCCACGCTCAGCGACGAGGAATACTACGAGGTCTACGACGCCCTGTGCAGGGCCACCAACGAGAAAGCGGGCGCGATCTTCCGGGAACTGGTGGGCGTGCGCAACGAAATTTCTCAAACGCTCGGCTATGACAGCTATGCGGAGTACGCCTACGATCTGCATGGGCGGGATTATTCGCCGGAGGACGCGGCGGCCTTCCAGCAGGCGGCAAAGACCTACATCGCGCCGCTCTATGAGGAGATCTACGAGCTCTCTTACGCCACCGATTACTATACGCTCTATTCCGGGGAATACGACTCCGGCGGGCTGCTGCCGAAGATCTACGACTGCGCAAAAGAGATCTCCCCGAAGATCTCCGCGGCGATGAACTATATGCTGACCCGAGGGCTCTACAATATCGAGCCTTCCGCGACGAAACTTTCCGGCGGATTCACCACCTATTTCACCTCCTACGGCGCCCCGTTCCTGTTTGACAACTGGGACGGAAGCTGGAACTCCGTCGCCGGGTTCACGCACGAGCTTGGGCATTACACCTCCTATTACGGCCGGGATCCGTACGGCTGGGACACGCCCGACTCCACGGATGTCGCCGAAATCGACTCCCAGACTCTGGAACTCCTGTTCATGAACGACTACGACCTCATCTTCGGCGAGGATATCGCCGAAGCCGCACGTATGGAGGAGATGCTGAATGTCCTGCACGCGATCCTCTCCGGCTGCATGGAGGATGAATTCCAGCAGCGGCTCTATGCCAACCCGGATATGACGCTTGATGAGATCAACGCCCTCTATTACCAGCTTGCGGAGGAATACGGCCTCTCCGCCGTCTACCACTACAGCCCGGAGGAATGGGTCTTTATCACGCATACCTTCGAATCCCCGTTCTACTATATCAGCTACGCCGCCTCCATGGTGCCCGCCGCGGAGATCTTCTTTCTCTCTCAGGAGGACGGGGACCGCGCCGTGGCGGTCTATGAGGAGATCCTCGGCCGCGAAAACGGCGAGGGGTTCCTTGAGCTTCTGGAGCGGGAAAACCTCGGTGACCCGTTCGATCCGGAAACGCTCTCCACGTTGGAGAGTCAGGTCCGGAATTACTGCCAGACGCTGACCGACTCCGGATCCGGCTCCGATTTCTCCCGCGACGACTACGATGGATCGGACGGTTTCGGGAGCCTCTTCGGCACCTGAACCGGCACCTCCGGCTCCGCGCAGGATTCCGGCCTTCCAAAAAGCTCCCTCTTTCAAAGACCAAAAGAAAAGCGCCTCCGCCCGAAAATGGATCGGGTGGGGCGCTTTTTTATATTTATTCGGGCTTTCAGGTTTCCTCGGGCGGATCCACCGTTTTCCCCTCCGGGGCAACGGGCGGCTCGACCGGTTTCTCTTCCGCGGCGGCCGGCTCCTCCGCCGGGATCACCGTAAAGCAGTTGCGGATGGTGCCCGTCGGGCAGACCTCCATGCACTTGCCGCAGCTGATGCATTTGGAGTAATCGATATGGGAAAGGAAATCCGTGACGGTGATGGCGCCCGTCGGGCAGGCCTTCTCGCATTTTTTGCAGGCGATGCAGCCGACCTCGCAGTTTTTATGCGTCACCGGGCCCTTATCCTTGCTGGAACAGGCGACGTAATAATTTTTTGAGCACGGGATCAGCTCGATGATATGTTTCGGACAGGTTTTGACGCACTGGCCGCACCCGGAGCATTTGGATTTGTCGACCACCGCGGTGCCGTTGACGACATGGATGGCGTCGTATTCGCACGCGAGCACGCAGTCGCCAAAGCCGAGGCAGGCGTATTTGCAGGCATATTCCCCGCCGAAATATCCGGAGGCCGCCTCGCAGCTCGGAACGCCCTGATAATCCATGCCCAAAGACGCTTTTTCGCAGTCCTTGCCGCAGTGGACGACGGCGTACTTCGCCACAAACTCCGCCGCCTCGACGCCCATGACGGCGGCGATCCTTGCGGCCGTCTCCGCGCCGCCCGGGTTGCAGAGGTTGCAGGGCGCGCCCTCCAGAATCTTCGCCGCATAGTCGTCGCATCCGGCATAGCCGCAGCCGCCGCAGTTTGCGCCGGGCAGGCACTCGCGGACCTTGTCGAAACGCTCATCTTTTTTGACGCTCATATATTTTGCCGCGACGGAGAGCATGACACCGCTGAAGATGCCGGTTCCGCCGACGATCAAAACAGGAAGCAGATAGTCATTTAACATTTTTTCCGTACCCCCTTAACCGAAAATGCCTTCGATCAGGCCGGAAAATCCCATGAAGCCCATCGAAACGAGCGAAGCGGCGATCAGCGCGGACGGAATCCCCTTGAGGGCGTCCGGGATGCCCTCGGCGCTGTCGATCCTGGAGCGGACGCCGTTAAACAGGATCATAGCCAGCAGGAAGCCGAGACCGGTGCCGAAGGCGTTGACCAGCGACTGAAGATAGCCGTAGGTTTTGTCGATATTCGTCAGCGTGATGCCGAGAACCGCGCAGTTCGTGGTGATCAGCGGGAGGTAGACGCCGAGCTGTTTATGCAGGGAGGGCGTATATTTCTTCATGATGATCTCCACGAGCTGCACGAGCGCCGCGATGATCAGAATAAAGGAAAGCGTCTCCAGATAGGCCATGCCGCGCGGCAGGAGCAGATAGGTGTAAAACGGCCACGTTGCAGCGGTCGCCATTACGAGCACGAAGGTGACGGCGATGCCCATGCCCACCGCGGAATCCATTTTTCTGGAGACCCCGAGGAACGGGCAGATGCCCATAAACTGGGCAAGGACAACGTTGTTGACAAGGATGCAGCCGAGGATTAAAGCGAGATATTCCTTCGCCATCACTTAGCGCCCCCTTCCGAAGCCTTCGCGCACTGGTCGGCAAACGGGCAGGCCGTGCAGCCGGAGGCCTCCTTGTGGCTGACCCTGCCTCTTGTAATCAGGGCCACCGCCGCAACCAGCAGGCCGAAGACGAAGAAGCCGCCCGGAGCGAGCCGAAACACGGCGATCGGGTCCATCGATTCCGGGAGCACTTGGTAGCCGAGCCAGGTCCCCGCGCCGAGAATCTCACGCACCGTGCTCATCAGAAGCAGCGCGAGCGTAAAACCAAGGCCCATGCCGGCGCCGTCCAGCGCGGAGGCAAGCACGCCGTTCTTGCTGGCAAACATCTCGGCGCGGCCGAGGATGATGCAGTTGACGACGATCAGCGGCAGAAATACGCCCAGCGCATCGTTGAGCGCCGGAGCGAACGCCTGTACAAGGAACTGTACGATCGTGACGAATCCCGCGATGACGACAATAAAGCAGGGAATGCGGACCGTGTCCGGAATGATCTTTCTCAGCATGGAGATCACGACGTTGGAGCAGATCAGGACGAATGCCGCCGCGATGCCCATACCGATACCGTTCGCGACCATCGTGGTGACGGCGATGGTCGGGCAGGTGCCGAGCACGAGAACCAGCGTCGGGTTTTCCCGGATGATTCCATTCGTAAACGTTTTTAAGTTATTCATCAGCCTTCACCTCCGATTGCGCTTCCGAAAAAGTCGAGCGCCGCCTGCACTCCGTTTTTAACCGCGGTCGAGGTGATCGTCGCCCCGCTGATGAGGTCCGGTTCGGAAACTTTCATGCCGATATACTGCTGCAGGTACTCCGGAACCGTGGCCTTGGAGCCGAGGCCCTGCGTCTCGGAATGTTCGAGGACGGTGACGCCGGTGACGGCTCCGTCGATTCCGACGCCGACCATCATCTTAACGGTCCCGCCGTACCCTTTCGTGCCGACCGTGATGACCGCGCCGGCAAGCTCGTGGTTTTCATTATAGACAAGGTTATAGGAAAGAACGCTGCCGCCGGCCTCGATTTTGCCGGGGTCGCCCTCCTCAAACGTGATCTCCGAAGCGCCCGCCGCCTCTGCCGGAAAGACCTCTTTCATGGCTTCGGCCGCGGCGGAGGCGTTTGCGGCTTCAATATAAGGCAGCGTAAACTGGTAGGTTGCGGCCAGCGCCGCGACGGTGATGATGCAGATGACGCTCAGGACGACAATGGGCTTGAGAAACTCCTTTTTGCTCATTTGGCGTCGCCTCCTTTCGCGGGAACCAGCGCGCCGAACGGCCTCATCATGGTCGCGCGGTCGATCAGCGGCGTCGCGATATTCATCAGAAGGATGGCGAACGAGACGCCTTCCGGATAGCTTCCGTAGATGCGGATCAGCATCGTGATGACGCCACAGCCGACGGCATAGATGAATTTGCCTTTGTTGGTGGTCGGCGAGGTGACATAGTCGGTCGCCATGAAAATCGCGCCGAGCAGCAGCCCGCCCGCAAAGATATGAAAGACCGGGTTTTCGCCGCAGAGCCAGGCGACCGCCGCGGCCGTACCGATATAAGTAAGCGGAATGACCGGAGAGATAACCTTCATCGCCACCAGCAGGATGCCGCCGGCGATCAGCACCAGCGAGCAGGTCTCGCCGAGGGAGCCTCCGGTCCTGCCGAGAAGCAGGTCATAGAAATCCACCGTGTCGCTCCGAAGCGGCGTCGCGGAAGAAACCGCATCGAGATATCCGGCGGCTTTGGTGCCTTCAAAGACCGACCAGTCGGTCATCCGCGTCGCAAAGGAGATCAGCAGGAATACCCTGCCGCCGATCGCCGGGTTGATGAAGTTCTGGCCGAGCCCGCCGAAAAATTCCTTGATGACGATAATGGCGAAGAGGCAGCCCACCACGGCCTCCCAGATCGGGATGGAGACCGGCAGGTTATATGCGAGCAGCACGCCGGTGACGACGGCGGAGAGATCCCCGGTGGAGTCGGGGCGCTTGATGAGCCAGCACCAAAGCATCTCAAACAACGGGCTGCAGATGGCGCAGATCAGAATCAGATACAGCGCCCGCATCCCGAAGAAATAGACGGAAAAGGCGCCCGCCGGAAGCAGCGCAATCAGGACTTTCATCATGATTTTCCTTGTGGTCTCGCCGCTTCTGGTATGCGGGGAGCTGGTGACAACCAGATTCTCCATGTTATTTCCCTCCCCCGTTCTTTAAAATTTGTTTGCCGAGCTTGTTTTGCTGGACGAGCGGCCTCGACGCCGGGCAGACGTACGAGCAGCAGCCGCATTCCATGCAGAGATTGACCTTGAGCTTTCTGAGCTGATCCGCGTCTCTGTTTCGCGCCGCTCTGTCGATGGCGGCGGGCATCAGGCCGAACGGGCAGGCCCGGAGGCATCTGCCGCAGCGGATGCAGGGGCTGGGCTCCGGCGCTTCGCATTCCTTCGCGGTCAGGGCAAGCACGGCGTTGTTGTTTTTGAGCAGCGGTTGGCTGTCGTCCGGCACGGCGATGCCCATCATCGGGCCGCCCTGCAGGATCTTGGCCGGCTTTTCCTTGTAGCCGCCGCAGAATGCGATCAGATCGGAGTAGCGCGTGCCGATCGGAGCGCGGACGTTTTTCGGCTCGGCCACGGCGCCGCCGTCGACGGTGACACGCTTGCCGACAAGCGGCATGCCGGTTTCGAAGTAGGTCTCCAGCGCGATGACGGAGGTCACGTTCATCACGATGACGCCGACATCCGCCGGGAGCTGTCCCTCGGCGACGACCTTTCCGGTGGCCTCATAAATCAGAACTTTCTCTCCGCCCTTTGGGTATTTGGACGGCAGAATGCACAGGGAGATCTGATCGCCGCAGTAAGGCTTCAGCACTTCCACGGCTTCGGGCTTGTTATCTTCAATCCCGATGATGACTTTTTTGAAATCAAGCTCTTCGGCGATGCGGCGGATGCCGGCGATCAGCAGCTCCGTATCCTCCAGCATGGCGCGGAGGTCCGAAGTGATGTAAGGCTCGCACTCCGCGGCATTGATGATCAGGGTATCGACTTCGTCCGGATTTTTCGGGTTCAGCTTGATGAACGTCGGAAACGCGGCCCCGCCGAGGCCGACCAGCCCCGAATTGCGGACTTCGCGCAGAAACATCTCTTTGCCTTCGTATTCCGGAATCCTGACCTCCTCGGAAACAGTCTGTTCCCCGTCGGTATCGATGACGACGGCCTGACAAACGGTACCAAAAGCCGTGACAAAATCATCGATGGAGGCGACCGTACCGGATACGCTGGAATGAACCGGTACGCTGAAAAATGCCTCCGAATCGCCGATCTTCTGCCCGACTTTTACGGTATCGCCCTTCTTTACGAGCGGCGTGCAGGATGCCCCGATGCTTTGGGCCATCGGGATGACCACCCTGGCCGGAACAGGCAGTTCTTCCGTCACGCAGCCGGAAGTATGCTTGTTGTGCGGCACTTTTACACCGCTCAGGTGTTTTCCGAATCCCTGCAAGGAAATTCCTCCTCTATATATATAATTCTTTTAGGAGACAAAACGGATTCTCCGGAGAGCAGGCAGCAGAACGCTCAGCAGAGCGCTGGTGAGCACGCCCATGGCTGCTCCGGAGAGGATGAGCACCGGCAGATACCAAAAGGTAAGAGCGGAGCCGGTGATGAGCACGGAGGCACAGAGCTGGCCGATATTATGGGCAACCGCTCCGGCCGTGCTGATGAGCATATAGGAAGCGTCCTTTCGCCGCAGTACCGCCAGCATCACGAGGATGGACAGCACGCCGCCGCAGAAAGACAACAGCGCCGCGACGGGAGCCCTCGTAACAAGGACAAACAGAGATTTCCCCGCCGCGACGGCGAACGCCTCTTTTTTCCCTAAGAAAAAGAGCGCGTACATGGTGACGATGTTGGAAAGGCCGAGCCTGACGCCCGGCGGCAGTACGGCGGTCACGGGCAGCAGGCTCTCCAGAAAGGAGAGCACGGCGGCGAGCGCGAGCAGCATGCCGATAAAGGCCACCCTCCGCGCCGGATTCTCTTTCATGCCGATCACCGCCCAGACTTGTTGGATTCCCGCGGAAAACAGGGTTGCTTCAGACCGGCCGGAAAGCCCCGCGGCGGCTTTCGGTC
>CAYMNV010000007.1:33345-45214 GCA_964391915.1 uncultured Oscillospiraceae bacterium | reverse complement strand
TCGGCGTAGAGATATTCGGCGGAATCGAAACCCCGGCCGAAATTCATATCCGCAAACCATGTGATGTACCGTCCGCTCGCGCCGATGCCGTGAACCATGCGGGAGAGAAGTGCCTTGAGCTCCTCATCCGGCATCGCGGGATCCGGGATGCAGATGGAAAGCTGAGCAAGCCGGCCGCCGTAGGTTTCCATAATGGCGAGCTTGTCGTTGCAGGCGTCCTGCCCTTCCCAGCAGTCGAAACCGGCGTCGGTCATCATTTCGATCATATTGGAGACGGCCCCGCAGGAATGGAAATTGATGAACATACCCATCTCATGCGCGGCGGCGGCGACTTTTTTATAGTGCGGGAACAGCACTTCCCGGCAGAGCTCCGGCGACAGGAAGGAACTTCTCTGCGTGCCGAGGTCGTCGTGGAAGGTGAGAATATCGGCGTGATAGACCTCTCTTGCGATCTTCATCAGGGCGATGTGGAACTCGTCGAAGCGGTCGTAGAGCTCCGCGACGACCTCCGGCTCCTCCAAATAGGCGCAGAGCGTGTTCTCGTAGCCGGTCAGATCGGCGAGGCGCTCCAGATAGCCGTTGACGATCACGAAGCAGGTCGCGCGCTCCGGGGCGAGAAGACTTTTATAATTTTCATCATAATCTTTCTGCCAGTCGATCGCCGAAAGATCCGGAAAGACGAGCTCCTGCTTCCAGTTTTCCACTTCGGAGAGGCGGCGGGTACCCGGTTTGACCATCGCGGCGCGGTTGGCCGGATCATACTGCCACTCGATGCCGAACCAGTCGGTGCCGCCGTTGTTGCGGGCATAGGCATCCGGCATGACCGCGGGCTGGATGAAGTTGAAATCCGTCGACATGTTCGGCAGCCATTCGGGCTTTTCGCCGCGGAGAACCCGGAAGGTATTCTCCTTCGGCGTGATCGGCGTGCAGAAGCGTCTTGTCGGGAACGAGGGGATGTTGTACGCGCCGGGGACGGCCGGGTAGAAGCCGGCGTCCGCGAGTTCTTTCTCTCGGTCAAACGGGATAGCCATGCTGTATCTCTCCTTTATCTTGAAATATAAGTATCGATAACTTCCAATAATTCTTTCCTTCTGAAAATCGCCCGTTCCGTTTCCGCCAGAGCGTTCCGGCAGGCGGCCGTCTCTTTGGATCGCTGTGACAGCACGAGGCTCTCAAACCGGCTCTCCGAGCTGACGACGCCCTCAAGAAACACGGCGGCGGATTCCCGGAGCTTCCGGACCGCCTCGTCGACGAGCAGCATCATCTGCTCCTGCGCGTCCTTTTTAAGCTCCTCAAGGTGCCGCTCCGTGCGGATCTGTTTGGGATATTTCGTCCCGATCGCCGCGGCATACGGCGCCGGATCGATCTCCGCTTTCGGGATGACAATGCGGCTTCCGGCGATCTGCGCCCATCTCGCGATCTGCTCCCGGTCGGCGGAGAACTCCGCTCCGGCAAAAGCGTCGGCCGCCGCGCGCATCAGCGCGTTGCACAGGCGGGCTTTCTCTTCAAAAATCAGGAAGACGCCGTCGTGCAGGTACTGTGCCGCCGCCGCGGCCTGTCTCAGGCTTTCTGCGGCATCGGCGGAATCCATATAGCTGTACCGGCGCTCGCTGCTCTCGAATTCGACATGTTTTTTGCCCCAGGTCCAAGGTTTATAAAAGACCATGTCGTCGACCAGCGTCTCCTCGGTCCGGATCTCCACGGCCTGCTTGACGGCGGCGGCCGGAGCCTGTTTCTCGCGGATACGGAGCTTCCCGGAGGCGAGCAGCATCCGGTCATCCAGACGGGAACGGTACTCCGCATAGGCGGCCCCCACGGCGTCGCGGAAGCGGTTGATCTCCTCCGCGCTGTCGGCGATTTTGGCTTCGGCATCCTCTTTCTGCACCTGCAGGTTCTCCGTGATCTCCCGCTCCACAAAGGCGCGGAGACGCCGGAGTTCTCCCTCCAGATCGGCCTCCCCGACGGAGGCCATCGCAGCGGCTTTCTGCCGCAGCAGTTCCTCCCGCTCGGCAATCATGCCGGAAAAAAGGGACCGCGCCTCATCCAGATTGCCGATGCGGTGCAGATCCGCGGCCGAAAGCGGGCCGAAAGATTCGAGGTGCCGCCGGACGATGGCCTGCTGCTCCGTATCCTTTTCCGCCGGAATCCGGGAGAGATCCTCGGCCATCGCGGAGAGAAACACCGGCTCCCGGCACTGCTGCACGACGTCCACGATGTTGGAAGAGGCCCCGGATCGCCGGAGCGCAAGCACCGCTTCCCCGACGCTCTTCTCCGCGTGGCGGCGGAGCTGTTCCTTCGCGGCGGCAATCGTCTCTTCAAGGCTGCCGAAGTCGGAGATGAGATCCATGACCGCTCCGTCGAACTGGCTTGCGATCAGCACGAGCCTGCGCACGCCCTTCTGCGGCAGCGTCTCCGTCAGCAGATCGATGTCGTTTTGGTCGAGAAAATAACTCGCCCTCGAAAGAAAAAACGCCGCATCGCAGGTCTCGAGGAATTCCCTCGTCCGCTCCGTGCGGGACGGGATCGGGTCGTTGAGGCCGGGCGTATCGACGACGGAGATGCCTCTGAGAGGCTCCAGATGAAAGCGGATCGCCGCGGCCTTGACGAGCGGCGTATAGGCGCCGTTCCGGCCGACGAATTCGTTCAGCCGGCCGGTCATCTCTTCTATATTTCTAAAGGTTTCGAGCTTGGTACCGCCGAAAAGAAGCTCCGATACCGGAAGCCCGGAGGCCTCCGCCGTGCGGATGGTCTCCCGGGCCGCCTTCGCGCGGTCGCTCTCCTCTTTGGAGGAGGCGAGGCGTCTGAGCCAGACCCAATCCTCCGGCGAGTAAAACTCAATCTCGATCTCGTTTCTCTCTGCATACTCGATGCGGGTCAGGGCCGCGGTCATGGGCACGGAATCCTTCGGGAGAATTTCCCGGCCCTCAAACAGCAGCGTATTCAGGAAGGAAGTCTTGCCGGCCTTGACCCGGCCGATGACTGCCAAATTATATTTGCGGTTGGAACGGAAAAAGTCGCCGGTCTTTTTGCGGAAGTTTTCGCCAAGCATCCGGACCGGCGTCAGATCGGCGCAGTCCGAATAGGAGGAAAGCTCCCGGAAAATCTCATCCTGGCGCGCCGAAAAGCTCTCGAGCTGCCGGACGATCGAATCCGTATGAAGATCAGGCACGGCGTATCCCCCCTTTCCCGCGAAACTCTGTCAAAACAGGCTGCCGAAATCCGGGAAAAGCGGCTCCGTTTTTGCAGGATTCCCCGGTTCTTCCGTCAAAACGATGAGGCGCTCGGCCTCCTCCGCCAGAAGCGCGAGACGCTCGGAATCGGCCTCCAGTTCACGGAGGATCTGTTCCCGCTCGGCGTCCCGGTCGATCTTCTCCCTTTGGATATCCGCAAGCGCCTGCTCCCTCGCGCGGTAATCTTTGTTTACCGCGTCGGAGACGGCCTTCCCGATCCGGTCCGTCTCGGCCGAGAGACCGATGTTTACACAGTCGGCGGCATACTGAAGGATCTCCGGCAGCGTTTTTTCCAAAAGGGTCTTCTGAACAAAGCGCTCCCGGGCGCCCCGGGTGGCCTGAATCGGAACGGCGGGCATCCACTCAAAGATGTCCCGCGTGCCGAGGAAGCGGTCGAGCACGGCCTTCGCGGCCGGATCCGCCGTCTGTGCGGCGGTGGGCTCCCGGCGCCTCGGAGGGCAGAAAAAGCCCTGTTTCTCAGGTTTTTTCTCGTCTCCGAAGAAGTCGTGCGGGCTAATCTCCGTGCCGCCGTGCTCCGCGAGCACCTCCGATTTTCCTGCGGAATATTCGGCCAGAAACTGCCCGGTCAGTTCCGCGGCGGCTCTGCCGGCGTCTCCGTCTTCGTCGAGGTCGGCGGAAAGGATCGCCGCAACGGCGCCGAGATGGCGCAGCATGGCGGCGGAATACTCGCTCTCGGCGCCTGCCGCCATGACACCGGAAAGGATGCGGTCGGTGCCGGCCCAGGCGTATTTCCCGGCGAGGATCTCCGAGACCATCGTGGATTTGATCTCCCGGAGGCTCTCGAAAATCTTCTGCCGGACGGTCTCCACGATGCCCGGAAGCTCGGAACGGAAACGCTCGGTTTCCCTTGCGATTTCGCCGCTCCGCAGCTCCATGCCCGCCTGAAGCTGCCGGATTCGGCCCGGAAGCTCGGAGACGGTCAGCCGCTCGCCGGCGATGCGCTGGCGGAGATAGGCCTCCGCCGGGCGGCAGCAGCGCAGAAAACGCTCTTTATAGATTCCGTCCCGGATCCGGTCGGCGCGAAACTGCAGGTTTCGGAGCAGCGCCCGGAGGCCGGAGACGTCTTTTTCAAATTTGGAGCGGATACAGCAGATCTCGGCGTTCTCCACGCCGAGCAGCTCCCGGATGGTCTCCGTGAGATAGTCCCTCGCGCGGGCGACGGTTTCCTCCGGCACCTTGTCGCACTTGGTGAGCACGACGAAGACCGGAAGCTCCCGCAGACGCAGCTCGGAGAGAAAATCGGAAACGCTTTTTTTGATGACGGGCTCGTCCGCGCTGAACGTCAGTATGTAGGCGAGGCTCTTCGGCAGATAGCTGCGGAGAGCCTTTTCGTGCTGCGCAACGCCGGAATCCAGCCCCGGCATATCCACCATCATGATGCCGGCGAGTTCCCGCAGAAAGGGAATGTCGAGCTCGAGGCGAATCCCGCTCACGCCGGTGAGGTCGAGCGTGCGATCCCGCAGCTCATGGATCCCGACGATCTGCCGCTCTTCTCCGCGAAAAACGGTCAGGCGGTTTCCGCCGCAGACGATCTCCGTCGGAACCGTGGTGTTCGCGGTGATGCCGGTCGGCAGAAAGCTCGTATCCAGCAGCGCGTTGAGGGCGGAGCTCTTCCCGGTGTTGAAGGCGCCGACAAACGGAACGACCACGCGGAAGTGTTCGTACTCCGCGGCGGCATCCCGCAGTTCCTCCGAAGGAAAGCCGTATTTTTCCATGACCTCCGCGGCGGAAATGAAAGATGCGCCCAAGCCTTTATGCATTTCGGACATCACGGCGCCTCCTTATGCACGGGAAGAATCTGATTTTTCATTATACAACAAAGCATATGAAATAGCCATAGGGGAAAATAGAAAATGGAAACGGAATTTTGTCCCGTTTCCACGATAAATTGACAAAATCGGCTCTTTTTTGCCTGAATGGCGGGGTTTATTTTTGGTAAAGAAACTTCGGAAAGCTGTTTTTTCCCCTCCGGAATGATGAAAATCATCCGACCGTGATGTGGGAGCCGAGCATCACGCCGTCCACCGAGGCGGTCTCCGGCGTGGAAAGGCAGCTGTTGACGTCGAGGTAACAATGCATGTCCGTGTGGCTGCACCTGCGCAGGAAGACAATTCGGTGGCCGGTGCCGATCACGCTGTAGCTCTCCACAATCTTTTCGAGGGACTCCTTGTCGACCGGAAGAGGTTTGTCGAGACCGGTGAGATCGAGTATCACGCAGAAATCGTTGCTCGTGCCGCCGTAGAGATGGTTCATCAGCTCCCGCTGGGATTCGTTTTTCGTCAGCCTGCTCCACTGAAAATACTCGACGATGCGCGGCCGGATGCCGGTCGTCATCTCAATGATCTTTTCGAGCGCGGCTCGGGTTCCCTTTGCGCCCTGATAGATGTCGTTATCCCGGATCAGGCGGCGGAGCTGGTCGTTCGTATAGACGCCGCCGGGGTTGTCGATGCCGAGCCAATCCGCGAGGTAGGCGACGTTTTCCTCCGGGGTCGTCTCGTAATCCAGCAGGTGCGGGATATCGTCGACCCGACGCTCGACGTCGAGATACATCGACTGAAACACCGCAATGAATTTGTCGAAAAAGGCGTTCTCCTGATAGATCTCCGGGAAATACTCGGTGAAGCTGGATTTCGGGAACTCGAGGCGCAGGCCGCGAAGCAGGAAGCTGCCCTCCCCCATCGGAAAGACCGCGGCCATCACCCAGACGTAGCGTCCGGAGATCTCGTGGAGCAGGATATCCTTTTCGTTGACGGCGCGCACCGAGGAGAGCGCCCGGAGCGTCTCCGCCTTCTCCTCGCAGGGAACGCGGGGATCCGAAAAATACTTTTCCAGAGAGACCTCTTTATCATTGATAAACACGGAGCCGTAATCCGTCGCGCCGACGAGAATCTCCACCTTCACATTATCGAAATCCGCGTCGACCACAAGGCGGTTGTAGCTCGATTCCGCATCCATCGTATCGAACATCGGCGTAATATACCAGCCGTTTCCGAACGGATCCGAGAGCGTGACGCAAAGCTCCCCGTCGCAGGCCATGCCGCGCAGGGCGCCGCGCGCGAGGGAACGCTTATAGAAATTGACGTATTTGAGCGGCTGCTTCATGGAATCACGCCCCTTTCTCAGACATATTCGATGCCGATCTCATGCGGATAGGTCAGGCTGTCCGGGTAGACCTCAATGTCTCCGTTGTCGGTCTTTCCGGCCCCGGCGCCGATGTATTCGATCGAGAGCTGGGAGACGTTTTTGACGCAGCCGAGCATCTCCAGCGCCGAGAACAGGCGCCCGTAATCCACCTTGCGGCCGTACTCACCGGTGGAGACGGTGTCGACCAGCCTGCGGATCGCCGCCTCCACCTCGGCTTTCGCCGCGGCGGTCTTGTCGGAAAGCACAAGCCGGCAGTAGACGTCGATGGCGTTGTAGCGCGCCGGGATGACGACGATATCCGTGGAGAGCAGGCGGAATTTTTCGAGATGCTCCGAGATGATGCGGCGGTAGGTCTCGCTCAGCACCGGGCGGGGCTCGCTGCTCCGCGGCTTGACCGCCACATAGACGGTGTTCGGCCGGAAGGGCTCGTTCGTATATTTGCAATACTCCTTCATCGGGATCACGGCGACGCTGTCGATCATCAGGCCGGGCGTCGAGAGGATGATCTGCTTATAATCCTGCTCGTTGACCGCGCGGGTGACGGCGCTGAGCTTCTGCTCAATCAGTTCATCCAGATCCCTGCCGGTGACGCGGCTGATACCGCCCTCCGCTGGGCACGGATTGGTGACGCCGTAGCCGAGATCCGGCCCGGCGTAGGCATCCACGCGGTCCGCAAGGACGTTGCCGTCCTGCAGGCGGGAGGTGCGCACGGTGACGGCCGTGACCGTCAGATTCGGCTCCGGCTGCATGCCGTGGATGCTGTCGCCGAAGGTCACCGTCCGGTTCCTGCCGTCATAGGAAAAGACCTCGTCGTCATAGCCGGCCTGATAGAGCTCCGCGCAGCGATTCCAGAGACGGCAGCGCGTCCGGCCGTTTTCCTCCCACGAGAGGGCAAGCCGAATGTCGCAGACGTTTTCCGCGTCGAACGAAAGGCTCTGGTTCGCACAGCCGTCCGTCCTGCCGAGCTCCGTCTCGTAAGCGACATCGCCGCTGCGGATCGTGAGCAGAATTTTCGTTCCTTTCTCCGGGATGTGCCGTTTCGCAAAACGGATCTTCCGCTGCCACGGGAAATCCCCCGTCTCAACCGCACAGCGGCGCCCGGCCTCTCCGGCTCTGCAGAACTCCTCATAGGCGCCGTCTTTTTGAACCCAGACGCCGATAACATCCTTCTCCCCGATGAAGCGGTCGATCGGGAGGATCTCCTCCCCCGCGCTCTCTACTTCGGCGGCCTCGGCAAAGGTGTTGGTCTGAAGGGCTTCGGTACAGTTGACGAGCACGCGGCCGATCGCCGGGCGGACGTCGTATTCATTTCTTTTTAATGTGCAGCGCAGGTAATGGCCGCGGTTCATGTCCTTTCGGCCATAGATCCCGGTCGTGCCGGGAAGGTTGAGAAAAATATATCCACTGCGGAGGAACCCGCAGGTTTCGTCGCCAAGAAGCTCCGCCGGTTTCCAGCCGCGGCCGTCGTAGTACGCCCATGCCGTTTCGGAGAGGGAGAACCCATCGCCGAACGGGTTGCGCCGGCCGGACTCCGTCTCCGCAAAGAGCCGCACCGCGCCGGAAAAGGGGCAGGTGAAGCCGAGATAGAGGGCGGTATCCGTGGTGCCGACGGCAAAGACCGGCGCGAATTCCCCATCCGCCCCGGCAAAGGCGGAGAGATCCGTCTTTTTGCCGCCGACCTCGTTGTAGATGCCGATCCGCCGGCCCGCCATGCCGCGATAGGTCTCCTGCGTCTCAAAGATCACATCCCCGGCGGCGAGTTTGGTGCCCCGCGGCATCAGGATCTCCGTTCCCGGCTCGGCGTCGATGGAGATGTGGCAGCGCGAAGCGGACTGCTCCGGATAGATGCCGAGCAGCTTGTAGTATTTGAGCCGATGGATCTCTCCGGTTGCGCCGAGGTAGTAGTTCAGCGAATCGTAGAGCCAGGCGAACGTCTGAAGCGTCGTGATGCCCGGATCGCTGAGGTTAAAATCCGTCCACTCGTCGGTGAGGGCCGGGATCATGCCTCTTGCGCGCTCAAACAGCTTTTTATAATCGAGATCGTCCAGCTTCGGGACCTGCAGCACGGCGTGCACCGCCTTTCAAAAGCTTTTGGATACGGAGTTCATCCGAGGACGTTGACGTAAACGGTATGTTTTCCGCTGATCGCCATGACGAACGGATTGGTGATCTTTTGGCAGATGTCGTCGTCGACGGAGTACTCCCGCGAGCCGATTTTCGCCGACATGGCGATATGCTCGACGGAGATGCCGGGGCGCTCCATCTTGAGGAAGGCGAGCAGCTGCCGCGTGGTCGGCAGGACGCCGATCTTCCAGCCCCTGCCGTCGAAGCCGCCCTTGAGCGGATCAAGAAACCGGCCGATATCCTCCGCGGTACGGCGCTGAAGCTCGTAGACGTTATCCATGTCGCGGGCATTGAGCCAGACGCGGACGGAACACTGGATGAAATGCGGCTGGCAGAGCACCAGCGTCTTGCCGAGCGGTACCATGCTGCTCGCGGAAGTCAGCTTCTCATGCACCGCGTCCTTGATCGCGGAGAAGATGCGGCTGCCCTTTTCGAATTCGTTGATCAGCAGGGCCACCGTGATGACGTCCTCCGCCGGCTCGCCCATCCGGTCGACGCCGGAGACACACTTGATCTGGCTGACGCCGCTCGAAACCTGCGAGATCAGGTCAAAATAATCGCGCTCGGAGACGGCGCGGTTCCTCGTGCGGAGGATGTTGGAGATCGCCTTCGCGGAGGTCTCCTCGTTGTAGCCGTCGAAACCGCCGTAGGCCGGGATGGGGTTTTCGACGGAGGCGATATTCGTCAGCGCAGAGGCCGGCGAGGTGATGGCGTCCTCGGGCACATTCGCCGCGGAGCCCTGATAGCTCTGGAACCGCACTTTGACGGCGGCATAGCGCTGCATCAGCGGATAGGAGGAAAAGCAGCCCTTCTCGAAGGTTACGGTGCCGCCCGCCGGATCAAGGTTGTAGCACCGGCCCTGCTGAGTGAAATGCGTCCGCTTCTCCCAAAGCACCCAGTTTTCATCATGGACCGGGTCGTTGTTCTCTTCGTTGACATACACCCGGGCGCTGATCAGATTTTTTTGCGAGAGGTTGACGACGACTTCGCCGTTGGTGTCGTCGATGAAGTAGATTTCCTCGACGGTGTGGACGTTTTCGACTTTTGCAAGATTGCGGAAAACGCCCCGTATGGTCGGAAGCGACTCCGGATCCGGTTTCTTATCCCGGCTGACGATGCGCAGCCACCAGCCGTCGAAATCAAAAAGTTGCTTTTTTGCCGCGTCCGACGGGACGAGGATCAGTATGGCGCCGGAGTAGAGCATGCCGCAGGTGTGGTCGACGGTCTGCGCCGGGAGAAACCCCTCCGGCGACAGGTACTCGACGGTATAGTCGAGCGGAACATCCTGGTTGTTTTCCATCTCGAAGTAGAGGCTCAGCGGGCTGCCCTCGATCGGGCCGTTAAAGCCGAAATACATTGCGCGGCCGGCGGTCTCGTTGTTATAGAAGAGCGGCGCCTGAATGCCGCGGCGGAGGAGCCCGGTGATGTCGGCGTGGACGAAGTTGTTTTCCGTATAGACGGTATCCGGGAGCAGCGGATGCTCCAGATAGGAATAGCCGAACCGGACGCCGCCGATCGCCGGGACGTGCAGGTTGCCCGGGATGCTGTAGAGGCCCTCGGCCTTCATCAGGCGGAAGCGCAGCCTGCACTGGCCGGCCTCGTACTCCCGGATGTCGTCCGGGCAGGTGAAATGCAGCTCAAGATCCCCCTGCTGGCCGCCGTTGAAGATCAGCGCGGAGTTTTCATCCCGGAGCAGGCGCTTCCACGCATTGGAATCGGAGAGATATTCGATGAGCACGTAATCCGGCCAGACCTCCGGGATTTTGGCCTTGGGGATCTCGCGCTCTTTTTTCATGACGATCTTATAGTCGGTTTTCTCCTCAATCTCCGGGATTCTGCGCTCCAAAAGATCGAAGCCGAGGTTAAATTTCATGGAAATATCGGCGCCTTTTCGGGCCAGCACCTGCGGGCACTCGAATTCGCAGGCGGCAAAGAGCTCCGGCGGGCTGCCGAAGGGGTGAAACTGCTCAATATTCTGAGCGACGCCGCTGCTGAGGACTTCCTCCGGCGCGAACCCCTCCTGCCCGAACTGCAGCGCCGCGCCGCAGATCTGCACGCCGGAGAGGGCCTTGGAATCCGCGACGACCGCATAGCATTCCGCCCCGCCGAGGGAAATCTTCCGCGGCTGGCAGCTCTCCATGCGCAGATAGACGACGCCGTCCTCATAGCGGACTCCGTCGAACGGCCTTTTCTGCGGATGCTCCGGGTCGGCGTCGTCCGGTTCCAAAAAGGAAAACGTGACGTCCGCTCCGGTCATCAGCTCACGGAAAGCCCCGGCATCCTGATCGCCCGCCAAAGTGAGGTGAAGGCCGATTTCAAAATGATCCAGCAGATCGAACGCATGGGAAAAGAGGAAGCAGAGCCTGTGGCCGGCACGGTTTTCGCCGTCGAGGCCGAAAGCCGTAAATGCGGTTTCCTCCGGCACGGCGCCGTCCGCCTCGCCGAAGACGCGGAGGATCGTATCGGAATCCTTCTCGACCGAGTACAGGGCCTTGAGCTCGGCCGAGGTGGTGGTGATCGCATGGGTGGTCTCGTAGACCATCTCCTGATCGCCGCCGGCCGCCCTTGCGGTCAGGCGGGTACCCTTCGGCACAAAGACCGGCTCGTCAAAGCCCCCGACCGGATCGAACCGGACATAGCTTTTGGCGGATTCCACCGGCTCCTCCTTGAGGCGGTCGAAGAGATTGAGGTACTGGATCTTGTGTTTATGAAAGATCTCCCCGTAGCGCTTGAGGCTCTCGCCGCGCATGTCGTCGATGAGCATGGCGAGCACGGAGCCGGGATCGGGACTGGTCTCCGTAAAATGCCACTCCGGTACATACGAGCCGGAGAGAGCCTTTAGCTCCTCATGGCCCCCGTCGTTGTTGTACAAAGCCGTTCCCTCCTCCGTGCCTTATTCGATGCCTACGCCTTCGTAGAGATAATACGGGAATACCAGATTGTTGGGGTTGTTGGTCGAGCGGACCGTATAACTGATGCGGAAGATCACTTTCCCCTCGACGATGCCGGAGGCATCGATATCGAGCACGATATCCGTGATGCGGGGTTCCCATTTGGTCAGCGCATCGATCACTTCATTCCGGACCAGATGAAAGAAGGCGTCGTCGGGCAGCTCATAGATATATTTATGGACGGAGGAGCCGAACTCCGGCTCCATTGCGCGCTCGCCCTTGCGCGTCATGAGGATGAGGTAGATGGACTGCCTGATGTCCTCCTCCTCTTTGCTCATCCGAAAACGGCCGGTCGCCTTATCCACGCTTGGCGGAAAGGCAAACCCTTTGCCGAGAAAATCCCGCGTATCTGCCATCTTGTTTCACCCGCTTTCCCAACGTATCCCGCTCCCGGGTCTA
>CAYMNV010000007.1:0-33245 GCA_964391915.1 uncultured Oscillospiraceae bacterium | reverse complement strand
CGTATCTGCCATCTTGTTTCACCCGCTTTCCCAACGTATCCCGCTCCCGGGTCTATTCGAGCTTGATCAGGCTGCCGATCAGGTTAGCGGCGGGTTTGCCTTACGGCAAACTCTTTTTCCGTGGAAATCCCTTGTATCCGCCATCTTGTTTTCCCCCGCTTTCCCAACGTATCCCGCTCCCGGGTCTACCCGAGTTTGATCAGGCTGCCGCTCACCTGAACCATGGCGCCGGATTTTACTTCCACCATGGCCTGCCCCTCGATCTTCACCTGTGCGCCGCCCAGATTGGCGGCGGAGTTGCCCTTGATGTCGACCTGCTGGTTGGCGGTGAGGCTGATCTTGTCCGCCTTGATCTCCACCGAGCCGCCCTGCCCGTCCATCGTGATGGTGCACCGGCCGGCCTTCAGCGTGATCTTTTTGTCCGCCGTCAGCTCCACGGCGCCGTTCTTGCTGTCGATCTTGAGCAGATTCTTGCCGTTTTTATCTTTCAGCGAGATGGTCTCTTTTTCATCTTCGATGATCTCCGTCAGCCCTTTCGGTGAGGCGACCGTCAGGCTCTGTTTTTTGTCTTCATCGGACTCCGTAAATTCAAAGCCCTGTTTAAATTTAAAATGGCGCTTGGTGTTTTCCTTGACGAAGCTCTCATTCACAAATCCGGCGTTGGCCGGATAGAGGCAACCCAGAATGACCGGCTTTTGCATGTTGTTGCCGATGAAGCCGACCAGAACGATGTCGTCCTTCTCCGGCTGGTAATAGAAACCGTAATCCTTGCCCGCATAGGGACGCAGAATCGGCACCGCCTCGATATCCTTGCCGGCGCTGTCGTAGGAGAGAAGCGTGATATCGACGGTGCCCTTCACCTCGCCCTTGCTGTTATCCTTGATTTTGGCGATCAGGAGCGTACCGAGGCCGGAAAAGAAGGAATTTCCGACGGAATTGTTGCTGAGCAGATCCGCAATTTCGTTCATAGGCTGTCTAACCTCGCTTCCAGATTGGTGACGAAGCCCTCTTCATCCAGTCTGTGGGCCACCTTCGTGATATAAAACGTCTTGTTCATGTTGGCCGCAAAGCCCGTGAGCGTGATGCTGCGGCCAGGGATGAGCTCCGGGATCCCCTGCAGGGACATCTCCAGCCTGCCGAAGTTTCCGTTAAATTCCCCGAGCAGCGTCTTGGCCCGCTCGTTCAGATCTGCCTTCGTCTTGGCATACGGATCGACAAAGGATTTGACGGAGCCGCCGATCATCTGTTTGCCGCCGCTCGCCGCGGAGTACTTGCCGGAGGTTTTGGCTTTGCCGTCAATCATCTCATCCTTGGCGGGATCGATGCCCAGAACGCTGACCGTCTCCACCAGCTGGGCGCCGCTCATCGTGAAGCTCGCCGACAAAAGGATCTCATCCTGCATGCCGACGGTCATGATTGCCGACGCGGAGGAGGGCGGATTCCGGAAGTAGACGGTGCCGGCCACGATGAAAAATTCGCAGCCGAGGTATTTCGCCAGCTTGACCAGATAGTCATAATCCGTCTCCTGATTCATGCGGAGCGGGATTTCGGCCTGTTTTGTGACGCTGATCTCTTTAGTCCCGAGATAGCCGGAGACCGGCGAGACGCCGAGCAGAGCGTTGACCAGCTTCGAGATATCCTTCTCCTGACGCACCTCGATGCGCTGGTTTTTCATCATCTCGATCTTCGCATCCACGCACTCCACGTGGAGGAGCGGTTCATCGTCCATATCGAAGCGCAGCGTGACCTCGGAGATCAGGCCGCTGAAAACCTTTTCCAGCGCGATGTAGCCGACGGAGATCTCGACCTTTGCGCCGATCTCAAGGCTCGGGGCGGGGCCGTCCTTTTTGAAATCCGACTGCTCGAAATCGTACTGCTGAACCACGTTGAAGCTCGCGCCGGAGGCCTCATACCCGGCGGTCAGTTCCACACAGAGATCTGTGACGACGCCGTTTTTCTTGGTGATAATGTCGGTGCCGCCGACCTTGACTTCCACGGTTGGGGCGTTGAATTCATGGTATTTCTTTTTCAGGGCCTTGACCGTTGTACTGGAGGTCATCAGATTCACGGGCGTTCACCTTCTTCCCACGGGCTTCGTTTTACTTGATGGAGGGCACGATATAGTTTTTGGTGCCGCCGAGCTTTCTCGGATTGAGCACGTCGTTCGATTCGGCGATCACCTTCCACATTGCGGGGTCGTTATATTCCTGATCCGCGAGCATCCAGAGCTGATCTCCCTCAAGGAGCGTGCGCTCCTTGGTGCGGTCCGGAGAGGAAAACGGCAGCTGTTTGATGCCGTTGATGATCTGGGCCTCCTCGCCCGCGATCGTGAGGTCGATCTTGACGCGCAGCGGGTTGCCGTTTGGCTTGAACATCGTGTATTCCGCGCCGCAGCTCTCCACCACGCCTATGAAGTCCAGCGTGCCCCAGATGAATTCGACGCGCTCCGGGTTGTGCGCGTTCGGCTCGAATTTTGTCAGGGCCATGATATTGCTGATGACCATTTCCGGATCCTTGTTGGCATCCGGAGCACCTCTTCTGCTCAGTGTACCGGCCTTGGCCGGATAGGCGCCGATCGCCGGACCGGTCAGGGAATAGCGCAGCGTGTTGAGGCTGATGGTGTCGTAATCCTTTTCCAGATCGAAATAGAGGGAGACGGAGAAGCTGGTCTTTCCCCCCGCGACCGGCCGGACGTTCCGCTGTTCCTCGTCCTTGCCGATGCCGGGGTGTTCCTTCGTCCGCATGCCTCTCGAAAGATGATACTCCGAAGGGTTGAACTGCACGACGATCGGGCCGCCGGTCACCTTCAGATCCTCATCCAGCAGAAAGATTTTTGCCTTCTCGAGCTTCGGGCCGAAAATCTTTTCGGAAACCGCGCTCTTGGCCTTCGCAAAGCCTTCCTTGAGCTTTCCCATTTACAGGTTCCCCCTCCTGATCTTTTCGGAACGGAGCCTGGATTCCAGCTCCTGATAGACCTTATCCGCAATTTTGCGGATGCTCGTGCTGCTCATCAGTTCCTCTTCCACCGCCGCGCGGGAGACCTGCTGTGGTTTGCCGGAAGAGGCCGGCATGTTGATCGCCCGGTTGACGGTGTGCTCATGCACTTCCTCCGTCTGCGAGATGACCTTTCGCTTTTGCCGGGTTTTGGTTTCGATCCCGGCGGCGGCCATCCTGCTTTCTATATCTCCGGAGGAAAAGCCCTGATTTCCCAAGACCATCTCCGGAGCGCCGGAATACCCCGGCCGCCGCATCCGGCCGCCCTCCGCCGGGCGAAGATCCTCCCCTTCGGCGGGAACGCGCTCCGGAGCCGCCGGCAGAATCTTTTCGGCCGGAACAGGCTCCTCTGTGGAAGCGGCCATTTGCCGTATCCCCCGAATCCGCCCCGTGAACGCCGGATCGGCTGCCTGCCGTTCCGTCCAAACGGGGCGAAACTTCTGCTCCATGGCGGCCGGGCGGAATTTTGCGGCGATCTGCCGCGAGAGGCGGTCCGCCGGAAAATACGCCGGTGCGGCCTCAGCGGATGCCCGCCCGGAATCCTGCCGCGCGGACGGCTGCCTTGACGGATTTGCCGGCGGCATTGCAGGGGACGTGTCGTCCTGTGCCGCGGGCAGAACCGTCTCCGCCGGTGCGGGGGCCTGTGCCCTGCGGACTGCCGAAGGTCCGGCTTTTATCGGTTCCTCCTCCGTTTCCGGAGAAGGGGAACTTTCGTTATGATCAGCGGAAGCCGGCGCTCTTTGTGCAGAAAAGGCCTGCCGTTCCGCGCCGGGCCGCATCCCGTCTTCCTCGTTTGGCACGCCGAAATCCATCCGGACCGGCTCAAACGGTGCTGTCCTCTGAAAAGCCGCGCGCGGGCCGCGCGAAGTAGCCGGATTGTTTGCCGCGGATTTTATCTCTCCGGCGGATGAAACCGGTGTCTCTCCGGCACCCGGGCTGCGGGGCCGTATGGGGTGATCCTCCATGACGGATTTTTCGGAAAGATCGCTCTCCGAAAGCAAGCTTTTTGCGGAACTCTGCCGCCGGCTCTCCGTTTCTTCGGAGATGCTCTGCCCGTAGACGAAATCCGCAGGTGCGAATTCCTCCCCCGCCCTCCTTGCGACGATCACCGGAGCGGCGGGCTCGCCCTCCTGCTCCAGCCGCCGGGCTTTCAGGACGGTCTCCGGCTCCCCGCGCGGCGAAAGTTGGCGCAGTTCGGGTTTTTCGATCTCCCTTTGCGCCGCCTTTTCCGGGAAACGGATCTTCGTCGGCGCGGTGGACTCCTGCGCGGCGGGCTCCCGCGCTGCGGGTTCCCGCGCGACGGGATCCGCCGACTGCGGTTCCGGCAGAACGAGATCGGCCGGTTCCTCGGCGGAAAAGGGCTGTCTGAACGAGCGGAACTCCGCCGGGGCTCCGCTTTCGGAGTTTATGGGAAACCCCGTATCCTCCCGGGCTTCCGGGGCGGGATGATCCGCGCCGTACCGGGCTGTGGTCTCTTCGCGGCCGGCCGCGGCGGAATCCGGATAGACAAAGGAAACCGGCTCTTCGGGCGCTGCCGGCATCCGCACGGCGGGGACCTGAGCAGGTACCGAAAGGCGAGGCTCCTGCCGAGCTCCGCCTTCTTCGGAAAACTGTCCGTCCTCCGTTCCTTTGCCCGCAAGAAGATGTTCCGGCCCTGCGGCGGAGGAAGTCTCTCCGCGGACGGCGCCGTTCTTCCCGATATAGGGAGGTTCGGGCTCTCCGCGAAGGTTTCTTCCGGCTCTCTCGGGCGGGAGATTCCGGTCCGGCTCCTGCCGGACAGCCTCCGGATAGACGAAATTCGCCGGCCCTGCTGCGGGAGAGGTCTGCCGGGAGCCGCGGGGTCCCTCCGGGGATCCGCTTTCGGATTTCCCATGGAGCCGCGTCTCGCGGAGGTCCGCGCCGCTTTGGGATTCGGCTTTTTCATCGGTAAAAATGCGCTCCGGGGTGCGATAATCGGCGGCCTCCGGATAAACGAGGTCCGTCGCCGGTGCATTTAGGTTTTTTCCCGTGGGGCGGCGGTCCGTTTTGGGCCCGCCGTGCCCGGTTTGATCTATATAATCATGAAATTCCTGGGTCAGAACTTCCTGTCTGTTTTCGATATACTGAAGTTTTGTGCTTTCGGCAGACTGCTGCCGCGCCACAGGGGTTTCCCGTGAGATGGGCTCTTCGGCAGGCTGCTGCCGCAGAGCCTCCCGCTCATGCTCAATCTCCCGTCTCTCTTCGCGGAGACCGGCCTCCCGACGTTCCAGATCGGAGGCGGCCTGCGTAAGTCCGGTCTCTCTGAGCACGAGGCGTTCCTGCTCCACATGGAGCTTTTCCGCCGCGATCCGTTCTCTCTCCGCGGCGGGTGCATCCTGTTTTTCGCTAAGCTGTGCGTTTTTTTCGAAAATCAATCCGGACTGGGAAAAAGCGCCCGACATATAGGGAACCGGCGGCTCCGAGGCTCTCTCCCTCGTGTTTGCCACGGCCTGCGCCGCGGTCAGCGGATATGCCGCCCCTTGGGCGGAGCGAAGTTTTTCGGAAAGCCGCTTCGTCTCTTTTTCGTCGACGGCGACGGTCTTCCCCTCCGTTTTGAGCACGGCCGGATGCCCGGTCATTGCGCCGGTGCTCGTATAGGTGCCCGCAATCTTCTCCACCGCGCCGGAGATGAGTTTTCCGACGAATTTGAGGTCGATCTGCAGCGGCAGGACCGGGTTCTCCGTCATATATTGGTTGATGTTGGTGACGTTCCGGATGTTGGTCTCGTAGATTTCCTCGGCGGGTTCCTCCGCCGCCTGTCCCTGATTCCGGAGATAGAGCATCTCCGCCTCCGTGGAGATATTGTCGGAAAAGTCCGTATAGCGCGCAATGATGCCTTGGCTGAAGGAATCCTCCGGTTTCATACCGATCACTGCGCCTCACCTCCCGACAACATCATGCGGCATCCGGCCGGAATTTTTTCAGGTAATCAGCCCGAGGGCCGCCGCCGCGATACCCACGGACTCGGCCTTTTCGTAGGCAATCTCAAAGGTTTCGATCAGGGCGTCGCTGCTGCGGGCGTCAAAATCGGAGAGCTTCCACGATTTGACGTAGCAGCCGCTCAGGGCAAAGACGTCGCGGACGTGCTTGCCGTTTTGGTCGTGGACAATGATCAGCGTGTCGCAGGTGATGCGGTTGCCCGGTTTCAGGTTTCGCTCCGTCAGCATCGTGATCGCGCCGCGGGAGCCCCTGCCCCGCTCGAAGACCATCACGCGCTCCGAGGAGACCGGCCTGCGGAGGGAATAGACCCGGTCGTTGACGCCGCCCTCCACGAGAGTATCCGTCTCCACGGAATCCTCGATGTTGGAGACTTTGGAAAAGCCGAATTTGAACGCGTCGAAATAGACCGTGAAATTGTACCCGATTTCAAGGTTTACCGTCGACTTATAGATCGCGTTTTTGATCGAATTGATGTCCATTCTTATCCCTCAAAAATATTTTTCGGGGCATTGTTGAGCTGTTTGTGAATGGCGGAGATTTCTGCGCAGAAGCGCCTGCGCGTCCTATGATCCAGCGTCATAACGGTTTCATAATCCCAGTGATTATAGTAGGAGAGGAAGCTCATCTCCCTGTAAAGCTCCTCCTCCGGGTAAACCGCTATTCCGCTGAAGTAAAATTTACTTCCTGGCGGAACTTATGTCCACACTCCGGGCAGACGAACTCCTCGACAATGGGTTCGACGGCGTTGATGCGCTGATACATGCTTTGGAGAAAGGCGAGATCGGAAGAATAGAGCTTCTCGATCACTTTGCAGTCGATGCGGGGCAGATCCCCCAGCTGCGTAATCACCCGCGCCAGAAGGATGATGGTGAGATAGCCCGGATTCTGAACCACCCTCGGGTCACGCAGCGGAATGATTTCGTCCGCCGCGGTTGCAAGGCGCATCACGCCGTGCTTATGCAGTGTGCCGTTGCTGTCAAGGTACCCTTTCGGCAGGTCGAATTCATATTCGGTGGCAAACAGTTCCTCCATGATGAGCTCCTCCTAACGGATTTTTATCCTGATGAATCGAAAGAAAATCGGTCTCCGCGGAGGGCGCCGCAAAGACGTCCTCCGCGGAAAAGCTTGGATTACTGCAGACGGTGCATCTCTTCGTAGACGATTTCGACGCTCTCAAACGCGACCTCGGAGGAGGTGGCGTTGAAATCCGGAGCGGTGTATTTGCTCGGCCACGCGTTGACGAGCTCCCAGCTCGCGATGTCGTTATGGGCGTCGTCCTGGAGATAGATCGTCACGGTGCAGGCGCGGTCCTCGTTGGTCTTGGTGCCGTCGGTGATGCCGGTAACCCACTCATAGAAGCTCATGTTCTCGGACATGCCCCATTTCAGCGTGACGTTGCCGTATTTAGTGAGGCCGGGCATCTTGCGCGGGCTGTTGATCGCTTCGGTTCCCTCTCTATACTCGATGACGTCGATGGACGCGTCGAATCCGGAAACCTCGGAGAAAGCCGCCACGTCGACTGCGTCGATCTCGAGGCGGTAGTTAAACTTTTTGTAAGGATACGTATTAGCCATGATTCAGGCCCTTCCTTTCGTAATTCTATAATACCGGGATCCTGTTGCCGTGATCCGGGTTCGGGAATCGGATTACTCCTTCATGTACTGGGTGATGCGGAAGATCACGAACTCGGCCGGACGGCTCGGGGCGACGCCGATGACGCAGATCAGGCGACCGTTGAGGATGTCGGACTGGGTCATGGTGTCGTGGCCGATATTGACGAAGAAGGCTTCATCCTCGGTAGAGCCGACCAGAGCGCCGGAACGATACATATCACGGAGGAAGGACGTGATGGTACGCTGGACCCGGAGCCACAGGACCTCATCGTTCGGCTCGAAGACCGCCCAGTTGGTCTGGGATTTGATGGTTTCTTCGAGGTAGATGAAGAGCCTGCGGACGTTGACATACTTCCAGAGGCTGTTGGAGGAGCAGGTTCTGCCGCCCCAAACACGGATACCCTGCCCCGGAAGCGCGCGAATCAGGTTGACACCGGCCGGGTTGAGCACATCCTGCTCGCCCTTGTTGTAGAGGCAGGAGAGGCCGAGGCAGTTGTTGACGACCTCGTTGGCCGGAGCTTTATGGACGCCGCGGGTCTGGTCGCTGCGGGCGTAGATGCCCATGACGGCGCCGGACGGCGGGATGTAGGACGGTTTCTTCGCGGCCATGTCGTAGATCTGGAGCCACGGCGCATACATGGCGGCGTAGTCGGAATCGACGATCTCGCGGTGCTTGAGCAGGTCGGCCGGTTTGATGGCATCGATCGGCATATCCAGCACGGCGAAGCGGGAGGCCAGGAGCGAGCAGTGGGAGACCAGAGCAAGCTGGACGGCCGGAGAGGTGATGCCCGGGATGGCCATGATGGAGACGTTGGTGATCTCCTCGAAGGCCGCAAGACCGGTGCGTTTGCCCGGAGCGTCGCCGCCGCCGATGTAGATGCCGTCGTCCTGCTTTTTGCAGTCGCCGTCAAAGCCGCCGGCGAGAGAGAAGGTCGCGGATTTTGCCTCGGCGTCGCCGGCAATCGCAAGCATCGGCGGGCAGATCTCGTCGACCGGCTGGATCTCGACATTGATCAGCGCGGATTTGCCGAGCTTGCTGCCGATATAGTCGGTGGAGGCGATGTTGAGGGAGACACCGGCGAACTGCTCGACTTCGTCGTCACAGAGGATGTCGAAATCGACGTTGCAGGCGGCGATCACCTTGGTCGGAACAAGATTGGCGTCGACGAAATCGCCCTCAAGCTCGTTTTCAAAGGTGACGGCGCTGCCCTGCACCTTCGCGATGCGGTTGTAACCGACGGTCTGGTCGCCGCTAATCAGGGCGACGACATCGCCGGCCTCGAAGAAGGAAGCGTTCTTCGCGGTGTAGATGGTGGTGGCGGCGATCGTATCGGCCTCGGCTTTCAGCAGCTGAGTCTTGCCCTTGCTGGAAGCGTAAACCTTGACTTTGATGTTGTTGCCCCATTTGCCGGGGTTCTTGGCGGTGATGACGAGGGAGCTCATCGCGGCGGAAGCGGCTTTCGCATCCTCCGGGGCAACGCGCATGATGTAGGCGCGGGCACCGCCGTTGTTGAAGAAGGACTCCACCGCATACGGCAGGAAGCGGTTGCCGCCATAGACGTTTTCGGAGAGATAGCCGCCGAATTTTCTACGGTACTCGGAAAAGCTGGTGATGAATTCCGGGGTGCCGGAGACCGCGCCCTTTTCCGCCATGCCGACAAAGCCGGCGGTGCTCGTGGAGACGCCTTCCATGCCTCTCATGCCGGATTCAAATTCTTCCACATAGACGCCAGGGGAAAGATACTCTGCCATAGTTTGTTTGGGCCTGATTTCTCAATTTCAGGCCGCTCCTCCTTTGTAATTTTTTTGCTTACTTTTGAGCTTTCATCTGCCCCGGATTGACGACCTGAATGACGCCGCCCCAGTTGCACATAAGTTTGCAGGTATTGTCGACCGCCGGCATCCCGCCTATCAATACTGTGGGGATTCCGGGCATCCACGGCGCTGCAGTTGCAGGTACACAGGGCATCGGGGTAAGCACGCCCAACGCCGCCGCCGTCGCGGAAGCCACCGTCGGGTTTGCCATGCTGGAGCACATTCCAAAGGGCAAAATATTGACCATCGGTTTGTTATCCATAATGTTCGCCGTGGGGGTTCCCGTGAGCACCTTGTTGGCGGGAAGGACCATCAGAGTCGATGGAGCGACGCCGAAACTGCATTGAAGCATCGCGCCGTTGCAAATCAGCATGCCCATGACTATTTCAGCTCCCTTCCCTCCAGAATGTTTGCCGGGTCCTTGCATACAAAGCCGGCCTCCACCGGCATAGAAAACGTACCATCCTCGCCGCTTACCGCGGTGAAGACTCTTGCCACCGGCTCCCCCTCCCGATGCGAAAACGCGAACGCCCTGTCGATCTGGTAGACGCCCTCCGCGATCTTTTTGCGGATCACAAAGGTCTCGAGGGTCTTCCCGTTTCCGATACAGAACCGAAGCCCGGCAAGATTCCTGACACTATAGCCAAGAAGCCCTATTTTTGTCACGCCGTCCTCCCCCGTTTCGATGGAACGGACGGAAAAAGACAGGGTTTCCGGAGCAGGCAAATACAAATAGGAACCGGGGGTGCGTCCCGATCCGGTGAGCCACTCGCTGCCCGGGTAATACTTGCCCGGCCGGCGCAGCAGCCTGACGGTGACATACCAGTCCTGCGCCTCCAGCTCGGATCTCCGGAACCGGAAACGCCGTGGCCGATACCCCGGGCAGCTTGCCGTCACGTCGTACTCCTCGGCGTCGACGCCGGTAAATACATAGAAGCCGTCCGGCTTCAGCATCGGGACGGTGCGCCTGCCGTTGACAAGGAAGCCGCAGCCCTGGTCGATGATGATTTTTCCGGAGAACTCATCCTCCAGCAGCAGCGCGAAGCTCAGCAGGTTTTTAATGATCACTGGGTCACCTTCTTTCTCTGGATAAAGGCGTTGTGAGAACCGGAGGCAGACGAAAAGCACTCCTGCCTCACCGATTCAGCTGCTCAATCTCGGTCTCGGCGGCGATGACACGGCTAAACGGCGTGGCCTTGCGGCTGGAGATCAGCACCGGCGAGACGCTGAAATAGAGAGCCACCTGATAGGGGGTGGAAAGCCCCTGCCAGATCTTGGTTTTATCCTCAAAACTGAGGTTGAGGAACGTGATTCCGGCATCCTCGTCCTCCGGATAGGCGGAGGCGTGCACGGCGGCCACATCCAGAAACGGCTCGTCGGAGAGCGCCTGGATGGCCCGCCCGATGATGCGCTGCTCCGCCTGCGCGCCGGAGGCAACCTGGGCGCGGCTGTTGAGAAAGAGCATGTAAAACAGCGACAGGGGCTTGGGCGGAAAGGTCTTGGTGCCGTTCGCGTTGCGGATCTGGGCGGAGGAGCGGTACTCGCTCATCTCCCGGATGTCGTAAAGGAACACGCCGAGCTGGTAATCGCCGTTTTTGTCGGTCGGCGCGGCGATCTGAATCGCCTCCGGAGACTGCATGGCCTCCGGGCAGAGCGCCTCCCGCAGCTTTTTGAGCACGGCTTCGCTCATATCGGCAATGATCGGAAAGTCAGCCATATCCCGTTCCCCTTTCTACCGGATGATAAAATACATCAGCGTTTCCGTGTCGCCGAACTGGTAGCATTTGAGATAGGTCAGCTCGTCGGCCACATATTCCTTCCGGACGATCAGGCCGGCGTAGTTGATGCTCGATACCTCGACCCTGAGGCGCATCTGCCGATCCGCCTCGTAGGTGATGTTGGAGAAGGAGGTCGGCTTCGCGGCACGGATCATCTCAATGGCGACGCAGTCGGAGAGCGAGGGCGCCTCGGAGTTGTCATATTCCTTCGCTTCCTCCGGAACGGAAGGCTCCGCCCCGTTAAACGCGATCACCGAGCTCACCTGCACGAGCGTCTTGTCGAGCTCCTCCTCGGACTGCCAGACGCCGCTGTCCACTTCGTAATAGAGCACATAAGTCTTTTCGACAAAATCCGGCAGAGAGTTTTCGGAGGCCGCCTCCTGGGAAGAACCGGATTCCACCGTCTGGCCGGAGGATTCCCCGATTACAATCGTATCGGTCGCGGAGGCAGCCCAGCCGGGATCCGCAAGTCCGAGGCCAAAAACCGGCTCTCCTTCGGAAGAATACCCGAGCTGCCGGTACATGGCGCCGAGGTCGAAGGCGCCCGTGCTCACCGCGCCGATCTCGACGGGCTCGCCGATCGGTTCCTGTCCCGCGTAGCTCTCGGAGGCCTCGTCCGGCAGGAAGAAATAGCCCGAGGAACCCCCGGTTTCCCCCGCGGTATGGTCCTGCTCATACATTTTTACGGAGCAGTTGAGCGCGAGGGCGGTCTGCGCCTCCGCATAGACATAGACGCATTCGTTCCCGCAGTAGTAGATGACCGGCGTCTCGGCAAACATGGTTTCGATATCCGCAAGCGTCGCGCCTACCAGAGAGGCATAGTTGATATAGCCCTGATACATCGTACCCGTGTAGACGAGTTTTCCGGAGGTGCTGTAAAGGCTGCCGGTGCCCTGCGGAAGTCCGCGGAAGAACTCGCCCTGATATTTGACGAGGCCACCTGCGGAATAGCTCGTGCCCGAGCCGTGGTAAAGCCCGGCGAGAAAACCGCCGTCGTAAATCATGGCGCCTTCGCCGTCATATTCCTGGCCGGCGCCGCTGTAAAGGCCGTCCGCAAAGGTGCCGGAATAGACGAGGCCGCCGTCTTCGTTGTAGAACTTTCCCTCGCCGTTGTAGAGATTCACGGAGAATTCCCCACTGTATTTGATTTTGCCGGAGGGATAATACTCGGTTCCGGCGCCGCTGTATTCGTCGTTGAGGAAGGTGCCGTTATAAACGAGCCTGCCCTTGCGGTCATAGAGGATGCCGTTTCCGGTGGCGGTGCCGTTTGCGATGTCGCCGGTGTAGCAGATCCGGCCGTCCGCCGCGCGGATATTGGCCGTACCGGTGAAGCTCTGCAGATCCATATCGTCGTAGTCGTAGGTGACGTCGGTAACCACGGCTTCCGCCGCCTCGGTCCGCTCGACCGCCGGCAGATAATTCCGGCAGACGATGAAGACGACCGCGCAGAGGCAGAGAATCAGCAGCAGAAAGAGCTTTTTATAGACATAGATCCTGCCGAATTTATAGTAATCCTTCCACGAATCCGGCCGCAGGACGATCAGGGATTTGATCTTCTTCGTCAGCGGGGCAATCAGCTTCGCCGTGATCACGTTGACGTTGAACATGCGCTGGATCTTGACCCACAGCGCCTGGAACGGGGCGGTCATGGCGGTAGTCAGGCGCTTGAATGCCGATGCCAGAAGCTTAAACACGGGCGGCACCTCCTTTCCTCAGAAGATCGTTACTCCGCAAGTTTCTTTTCGCAGTTGAAGATGTAATGCCGCGTGACGTTGTCGTACTGGTTTTCGCGCAGCACGACTGCAAAGAGGTTCTTCGCGTCGTAATAGCGGCCCTTGTGGTAGAGCTCAACGGCCTTGTCGAAGGTATCCTTCGTCTCGTTGATGCGGCGGGTGACCTCCGGCGAGCAGCAGTCGTAGAAATCATAGAGGCCGAAGCGCTGGGCGAAGATCTCGGCCGGATAGCCGATGAAGCGGTTGTAGTAGTGGGCGGCATCGATGCCGTCGTAGGCGGCGGAGGTCACGATCAGCCGCGAGGAGAGCTCGCGGAAGACATCCTCGTGCGCCGTGATAAAATCGAGTTCCTCGGAGACGGTGGTCGGCACCAGCCGCTTCTCGTCGCCGCAGATGCCGTAATAGACGTCGGCACGGTGCAGCACGAACAGCACGTCGAGCCGGTTCTGCACGAGATTTTTCGCGTTGCTGGCGTCGATCCGGGCGAGCGCCGAAAGCGCGGTGACGACCGCATTCTCCGGACCGGCCGGGCAGATGATGCGCAGGCGGCGCAGATTTGCGTTGTCCGTCATCAATACGCCGCCGTTCTCGTCGCAGGTCTCGTTGACAATGTTGAAGAAGCGGTTCGTCAGCTCCTGCGTCTGGGCGGAGGTATAGGCGCCGCCTTCGAGACTCAGGCTGACGGTCAGGACGTCGAATTTCTGCTCGACGCTGTTGCCGAGCTCGACGTCGGAGAGATTGTCCTTCCCGAGCAGGTTGAAGATCCGCTGCGGGATGAATTTATAGTAAGTATCGCTTAATTTCTGAAGGTTGAAGAGCTGCGCGTCGATGTCGTTCGCCATCATGTTGAAGACGCGGATGATGTCGGAAAGCTCGTCTGCGGAGCTCGTCTGCAAACGGAAGGCGCGGTTGCCCTTTGCGAATTCCTCGAGGCCCTCTTTCACTTTATTGAGCGGGCTCAGGAGGCGGATGAAGCTGATCGTCAGAATGACGCTGACGGCCAGCGTAAAGATTACGGAGCCGATGATGAAGGTGCGGAGAAACGCGTTGGTGTAACTCTCCGCATTCGCGGCCTGGATGCCGGTTTCAAAGAGGAAGACCGTGTCGCCCGCCGTGCCGCCGATCGGCGTGACGCAGGCGATGCGGACGCCGTTTTCGTCGCTGAGCTTGGCCATCTGAGCGACGCCGGTGTAGGCCGCCTCGTGGTAAAGGTTGATCGCATCAATGTTGAGGCCGATCTCAAACGGATAGTAGCAGGGCAGGTCGTGGTCGACGCCGGTGTACAGTTTGCCGTCCTCGTAATAGGCGGAGCGGGCGTAGATGTCGCGGGTGTCGATCTGCTGAAGCAGATACTGATAGGCCTCTCCCGAGTAATCAAACGGATATTCAATCTCCTCAAAGCTCTCCGTACCGAAGAGCGCGGTCAGGAGGTTGCCCTCGTCCTCGACCTTCTTTTCCAGCGTGCCGTAGATGGATTCCCGGTAGTTGTAATAGGAGACGCTCCCGAAAACCAGCAGCGCGGCAAGCATCAGCGGCAGCGTGGCAAACAGGAGCTTGACCAGCAGCGCCCGGTTGTTGAAGACGGTGCCGATCAGCGTGCGTATGAGGCCAATCGCGAGAAACGCGGCGAGGCAGATGCCGGCGGCCGTCCAGACGAAGGTGAAAATGTAGGAAATGAGGGTCGGCCGGACTTCCGAAATCACGGAGATGCGGCCGCCTTCCGCAAAAATCAGGTCAAATTTGTCGCCGTCGACGCTTGGCACCGCGGCGAAGAAATCGTTTTCGTCCCGCATGGAAACGGCGACGATATCGCCCGTCGAATATTGGCTCACGCCGGAAAGGACCTCTTTTCCGGTGCGGAGAGTGTCGGTGGCGCCGTCGGCGAGCGCGAGTGTCATCATGTCACCGCTCACGGCTTCACCGAAATACACGTTGTCGCTGTCGAGCGGGGCCAGATAGAGCGGATAGATCAGCGTCTCGAGGTCGCGGTTCGGATAAACTTCGCGGGCATCGGCATTTTCGGCCGCATAAAAGATCTTGCCGGATTTTGTGAGATAGGCGGCGGAGGCGCCGGCCGGCACGGCGGAATAGATGCCCTCGTCCCGGTCGATGGCGTACGTCCAGCTGTTTTTGATGGAGACGGATTTTTTGGTGAGGATATCCTCCAGATCGAAGGAGATGCGCTGGAGGGTGCCGCCGTCCCTGGTGACGCCCATCAGCGTCAGCGTGCTCGAAAGATGGAGCCAGCGGTAATTCGTCGCGCTGTCATCCAAAACCACGCTCTGCACGCGCTTCCAGAACCACTTCGACATATCGTAGATGTCGAGCTGCTGGTATTTTTCGTCTCCGGTCATCCGGTCGCTCATCTTTTTAAGTACATAGACGTTGCCGTCCGCATCCGCGGCGGTGTCGAGGACGGAAACCATGTATCCGCCCTCCTCGCGGGAGAAGCGGACCGTATGCTGCCGGATGCCCTCCTCGTCGACCGTGCTCATAACCACGCGGTTATCATCATACTCCGTGAGCACGGAGATGCCGTTCCCCGCGTAGGCGAGATCGGCGATATCGGTGACATCGTGGGAGACAAAGACAAAATTGAGCAGCACCGCGGCGATCAGAGCAAACGTACCTGCGAGCACCAGCATGATTTTTGTTGCATGACTCATTTTCTTTTCCTCCCGCGGTCAAATCTCTTCGTCCCCGAAAAACACGCTGCCGATCGTCTCCAGCCCGGCGTAGGACGTGTTATCCAGTTTCGTTTTGTTTGCATCCCAGCGTATGTAGATCTGGTAGAACAGATAGAACAGGGTGATGGCCGCAATGCCGACGACAAAAATCGTGGTGGAGTGCTCCCTGCACCAGAAGTAGAGATCCTTAAGCCGCTCGGCGAATTTCCGCCAGCCGGTCAGAAGCTCCTTTGGCTCGTCCGGCAGGTTTCTGACAAAGGCCAGCATCGAAGCGAAGCTGCGGAAATCCCGGTTCTCCGTCTTTTTATAGAAGACCTGAAGCTCGCTCGGATAGGCGTTTACGTCCTCGCCGAATTTCGGCTTGAATTTCCGCGCCAGCATGGCGAAGATCTTCTCGCCGAGCGCGTGATAGAAGCGGGCGTCGTCGGCCTCGGGGTCCCATTCCCCGAAATCGAGAAAATAGTTGAAATAGACGGAGCGATCGCGCTCGACGTTGACGTTCCGGTCATGGAGCAGCAGGATGCCGACCGAAGCCGAGACCTGCGTCTCCGCGCAGACGACCAGTAAATTCTCGGCCATCTGCTTTTCGTGGGCAAAATTTTTAGAATAGAGGTCCTCATGGGTGGAGAGGCGGTTCTCGTTCCGGTAGAGGAAGACCAGACAGTAGGCGTCTTTCCTGCTGAAGGCCCCGATGAAATCGCTGTTGCTCGCAAAAAGCCCCTCCGCGCCGATCTTCCCGGCGATCTTCTTTCGTACCGAAGGGGAATAGACCGAGACCAGCGTGTAGAGGACGTCGGTCGGGCGATTCATGTCCTGGCAGACCGTGATCTCGTTCACGTCGTTTTTTAAAACGGAGCGGATCGGTTCCAGCTTCATGTTCAGCGCTTCAATCAAACTCATTCCCACCTATCTGAGAGGATTTTCGGGGAGCCGGCCTCTTTTTCCGACGCGGTCAGACCTTGATCTTGGAGACATCCATCTCCGGGATCTCGCGCTTTTTCTGGGAGACGATCGCGAACGCGTGCGTGTAGATGCTCGGGTCGCTCAGCGCCTCGACGCGGATCTCGTAGACGCCCTCCCTGCTCGGTGCAGTGTAGACGCCGTTGTTGTCGATGCTGCCGCCCTCGGCATCCAGAACCTTGTAGCTGCAGGCCTCCGTCGGCATATTGATGAAGACCGGAGAAATGTGTGCCGTGGCCTTCGGCGGCAGGACGAACGTATCCGGATGGATCATGATCATCTTCTCGCCCTCGTGCTTCGGCTTGATCTTCTGGTTCACTTCGGTTAGTTTGAAGGCGTACCAGCGGATGCGCAGGCTGATGAGGTCGGAGGCCTCGTTTGGGCGAATGCCGACGACGAAGGTCCCGCGTTCCGGCAGCACCTTGACCGCAGCGTCGATGTTGTAAAGCCTATCCTCGTCGATAGCGTCGCCGGCAAAGATCCCGGCGTCGCCAAGGATGATCTCGCTGGAAGTTTCCTTCTCGCCGGTGCGGATGAATTCGAGGCCGATATCCACATAGACCGGGCCTTTTCCGAGGCCGTGCATGATCTCCTCTGAGAAGATCGGTTCGTGCGGCGTGTAGCCGAGGCCCAGCGGGAAATCGAAAACTCCGCAGGAGGTCAGCTTCGCGGCGTCCGGCTGGTCGGCCGAGGGCGCGAACCGGACCTGCTCCGTGCCGGCGGCATAGGAAGCAGGGGCGGCCGGAACTTCCCCGCCCGCCTTCGGGAAGTAGGACGAAAGGCGGGAGAGATCCATCAGCTGCTGGGCGTTGTAATAGTACTGGCCGAACGGCGCCGGGGAGATGCGGTCGATGATGATCTGGTTATTCTGCCGGATCAGGTCGATCTTTGCGATCCAGAGGCGCTCGTCGTAGCTCTCGCCGAGAGCCTTGTCCATGGCCTTACTGTAATAATTGCGGATATAATACGGCGCAAGCTCGCTCGAAACCGGCTTGATCTGCGCCTCCGTCTTCTGTTTGAGCGTGAAGGACTCCTGATTTTTTTGGATGGCGAAACCGGACATGGTGAGCGTGATGCTGCCGCTGCTGCCCCAGATATAGGCGTCCGGGATCAGCTTTGTCTCAAAGAACCTGCTCTCGCCGCAGGAGAGGCGCAGGTTGTTGGCGACCACCTCGGCGGAAGCCTTTCCGTCCGCGGCCTTGAAACCCGGCGTCTCAAGATGATAGGTAAAGGAGTAATCTCCGCTACCGTTCGCAAGGCGCCGGATCTCCGTGCGGATCACGGCGTCGCAGCCCTGCGGGATGATCTTCGGCGTATACTGGGCGATCTCCACCTCGCTGTCGGCAAAGATCACCTGCCGGACGACGAAATCGTCAAGCGGAGACGGAATCTTCGCGACGACCTCCTCATCCAGAAGGACGAGCTTATAGGCCTCCCGGATCTTGTTGTGCTGGACGCCGGAGCCCTCCTCGCTCATCACGGAGTAGACCTCGTCCACCGGCTGCTCGTCGTAGACGATGCCGAGGCAGGCGGAGGAAGTGGCAAGCTGGCTATAGCCTTCGATCGTGGAAAGCTTAATGACCTGCGTCTGGCCGACGACGATCTCGCGGCCGGATGCGTCGAACGCACAGCCCGCCTGAAGAATGATGGAGACGTCGTCCGCCATGATCACGCCAAGGCCCGCAGCGATGCCGTTGGAACCCGTCACACGGTTGACAAACCTGCGCTTGTCGTTGTAATAGCGCTGTTCCGACTCAAAATCCTTCGCCGTCAACAGCTTGCCGAAATAGTACCGGTTGCGTTCAAAAGGAAAATATTTACGGTTTTGCATCGGTCATCCTGCTTTCTTTATGGAATTCGGTCCTTGATCCCTTTTTATCAACAGGCCTTTCGGCCGTCAGGCACGTTCCCGCCGGTTTATTCCGTCGGATCGCCGGGTTTCGGCTTTTTCTTTCTCGCCTGCAGGCAGAGGATCGTCCCTCCGCCCGCCGCGATGCCCGCCGCGACGACGCTGAGCGCAATCAGAGTGGTTTTGTTCTGCCGGCCCTCCGCCTCTTCATCCGGAACCGTCACGGCAAAGCGGCCGAGGCTATCCGTCTCCACATAGGCGATGCCGCCGGAACGTCTGGTTGAAAACGCCTCCACCGTGCCGTTGCCCTTGACGAGCGCCAGCTCGACGATGGAATTCTGATACTCGGCGTCGATCGCGAGGCCGAACTCGAAAGTGCCATCCGGCTCGATCTCGTCGCCGTCCTTCATCAGGCGAACCTCGTAGACTTTGACGACCTTGTAGCCGTTGATGTTGGTCACGCCGACCTCCTCGGCCGGGGTGATCGTGGACTCGGTGATGACCAGACTGGCGCCGGAATCGAGGATGCCCTTTTCGGAATCGACGAGCGCGCCGTATTCGGTGTTGGTGAGCACCACGTCGGTGTGGGTCGGGCCGTTTTCGCTGTCGCCGTACGTCCTTCTGCTGGCGAGCCTGCCGGTGGAGGAACCGATCTCGGCGGAGGCCATATCCCCGGCCGGAGTCTCGTCGACCGGCACCCTCACCGTATAGGTCGCGCTGTTGACCGCGCTGTTGTGGAGGTTATCCCTGACGGCAATCGCCTTGATCGTGGCCGGGCGCGTCACCGTGATCGGGCCGGAATAGAGCGTCATGGAATCAAGATTGTCGGCACTCGGCGTGACGCCGGAGGTGGAATAATAGATCGACGCGCCTTCCGTCGCGGTGGTGATTTCAACCGCGGTGCCCTGCTCCACTTCGCTGCTCGTGATGCTGAATTCCGGGGCGGAGACCGTTCCCGCCTTCGTGTAGACGAATTGGGCGATGTCGCTGTTGGTCTTGCCCTTGACCACGCAGACGGCCTTGATGACCACGGAATCCGTCAGCGAAATCGGATCCTTATAAAGATTGCTGGAGGTCGTCGGGTCGGAGCCGTCGGTGGTGTAGTAGATCGCGCCCTCCGTCACGGAGAGCTCGATGGACGCACCGCTCATGAAGTACGAACCGGACGCGACGCTGGAACTCGGGGCCGCGGCCTTTTCCATAATGGTATAAGTATAGGTGGCGATGGTGCCGGGGTTGCCGTCGTCGTCGAAGATGCAGATCTTGAGCACAACGGATTCTCCCGGGTCCCCGTAAATCTTCACGGAGGTGCCGTCGTCGCTGTCCTCGGTCGGATTTTCCCCATCCGTCGTGTAATAGATGGTGCCGCCGACGCTCGAGGTCATCGTCACGGTCGTGCCGCTTGTGATCACCGAGCCGTTGGCCGGGCTGACCGTCAGATACTGCTCGTTGGAGGCGATCGTGTAGCTGTAGTAGGAGACGTCGCTTGGCGTGGTTCCCTTGAGCATCGCATAGGCGGCGACGACGACCGTGTCCCCCGCCTTGCCGTTGATGAGCACGCTGCTGCCGTAAAGCGCCTCTCCGTTGGCCACTGCGGCGATCGGATCGGATCCATCCAGCGTATAGGCATAGGTGATATTCGCAATCTGCGCGCTCGTAAACGCCTTGCTGATCGAGGTGGACGTCCCGGTATCGAGGTCGGTGACGGATTTCGTCGAGAGCGTAACCTTCGACCCGTTCCCGACGAGACTGCCCGTGGCGATCGACGCCGTCGGCGCGGAAAGCTGCGGCAGGGCGCTGTAGGTCAGCGACGTTGTCGCGCTGACCATGCGGTTTTTGACCGCGTACGCCTTGATCTTCGTGGTCTGGCTGATCGTGATGGTCTGGCCGGCGCTGAAGGTCATGCTCTCGTTTTGGACCGGCTCCTTTGGCTCGGTGCCGTCCGTTGTGATCTCATAATAGATGACCGCGCCGCTCGTGATCGTGTTGAGCGTGATCTTTGTACCCTTTTCAACGCTTGAACCGCTCGGGATCGAGCCGTAGACCGCGTTCACTTCCGCCGGGAGCTGGTAGAGGAATCTCGCGTAGTCGCTGGTGGAGTACTCCCGTTTTCCGCTGCTGTCGGCCTCCATTGCGGCGACCGCAAGGATGGTGTAGGTGGTCTTGAGCTTCGTCTTCATGGCGATGCCGGTCGAAGGATCATAGAGCAGCGTGATGTGCGGGTTGGCCGTGTCGTAGGCATCCAGCGCGGCCGTCGCGTTGGCGTAATCCAGATAGATCGCGCTGTCCGTCGCCGGGGCCGCGTTGTTTTCCGCGATATAGGCGTCATACGCGGCCTTCGCAGCGGTGTAGGCCGCGAGGAACGGCGCGCGCGCGTCGCAGAGATCCGGATCCGGGATCGAGCCGTCCTCGGTATAGTAGATCCGGGCGCCCGGCGTCTCGGTGAAGAGCGAGATGGTCTGGCCGGGCTCCACAATGCTGATCTCCCCGTTCGTTTCGATCGCGGGGGCCACCGCCGTGACGGGCGAAGCCTGCTTGAGCTTGTAATCGAAGCGGTAGTCGGTGCTGTCCGCATAGAGGCTGTGCGTCACCACGGCGTAGATCGTGAAGATCTCGCTGCCGGAATCCGGATCCATCGGCACGCCGGTATTCGGATTATAGATCAGCGTCGCGAGCGTATCGGTGCCGGTGACGGGATCGTAGGAATATTTCGTCAGGATGTCGTCCGGGGTGCCGTTCGCCGTATATTCCGCGATGGCGGCGTCGAGGGCGACGCGTTCCGGATAATTCGGCAGCGTGCCGTTCGTCGTATAGTAGATGGTCGAACCGGTGACGCCCGCGGTCAGAATGATCTTATCTCCGCGCTTGAGCGTCGTTGGTTCCGTCGTGGAGGTGGCCGGCGTCGCGGTGATCGGGCCGAGCTGCAGAAGCTCATAGTCGAAGCGGTAGATTTCGCTGTCCTCGTAGAGCCCGTTGTTATGTACCGCAATGGCGTGGATCGTGAAGGTGGTGCTGCCGGACTCCGGATTCATCCGGACGCCGGTGCTGGAGCTGTAGATCACCGTCGCGAGCGTATCCGTGCCGTCGCCGCTATAGCCGACCGCGTTCTGATTGTAGCCATTGTAATATTTGCTCAGCAGGGAAATCTCATTCGGGAGCAGGAATGCCGAGTCGTAGCCGTAATCCTCAAATTTGGCGATGGCGTCGTCGAGGGCGATCCTGGTATCCGGGCTCGGCATCGAGCTGTCGAGCGTATAGTAAATCGTCGTGTTGGTGACGCTGGTGCTCAGGTTGATCCGGCTGTCGCGCTTGATCGTGGTCGGCTCCGCGGTCGAGGTTTCCGGTGTCGCGGTGATTTCGCCGATCTTCGTCAGAGCGTTGATTTTGAACAGGAAGTTTGCGACCGGACCCGGCCCGTAACTGCCGTATTCGCCGTCGCCGTCCGCATCTTCCGCGTTGACGATCACCGCGCTCACATACAGCGACATCTGGCTGTTTTTGGTAACGACCAGCGCCCCCGTATAAAGGCGGGTATCGGGTTCTTCCTCGTAGACCCTGCCGTAATAATCCCGAGCGTCGCTGCTGTCAACTTGATAGCCGCTTTCGCTCGCCTTGTTCTGCGCGATCCAGTCTGCGAACGCATTCTCCCAGTCGATGCGCTCCTGCGGATCCGGCGTGACGAGCGTGGTGCCCATCGTGTAATAGATGTTTGCGTTGATGTTGTCTCCGGAGAGCAGGCGGATATAGTCGCCGACCGAGACCATCGTGTAGTTGCCGTCCTTATCCGGCGTGGCCGGGTCGGAGGTCGGGGCGGTGGCCTTCGGGCGCACGGTGAACTGGAAGTGCGCCGCCGTTCCGTCGGAGACCTTGCTGTCGCCCGCAATGTCGTTGACCAGCACGTAGTAGTTTTCGACCGTGCCCGCCGTGGTGCTCATCGTAAACACATCCGCGCCGAGCACGTTGCTCTCGTATCCGTTGGATTGGATCTTCGGCTGGTAACTGGTGTAGGAATTGTAGATCGTGACATTCTCGGTGTTATAGGAGAGCGTCGGGACCAGATAGGAACCGCTGTCGAGCGTGAGCAGGTCGTCGTTCCCATCCCCGTCCTTCGCCGGATCCATCCCCTCCGGGATGTCGTCGTCGTCGATCTTGAAGGCAACCTTCATGCCCTCCATCACGGTGATCTGGATGCCCTCGGTGGCAGGATCCTCGTCGGCGAGCTCCCTGCCCGGAATCGCGTTTCCGTCCTCGTCAAAGTTGACCACACAGGCGACCGGGTCGGAATAGTAGGCTTCGAACTGGAGGGTCGCCGAGGCGACGGCCGGAGCCGTATAGATCGCCCCGTAGGTCGGAATGAAGATGGCCCGCACGTACATCACGCCGGACTGGGCGTCGATGTCGAGAGGGATCGTATCTCCCTTATTATATTCCTTAATATAAGTACCGGCCGTGCTGCCCGCATCCAGCGAGGTCGTCGTATAGTTCTTTGTGGTGTAGAGGATCTTTCCGGCCGGCCCGGAATAGCCCTCCTCAAGGCTCGGGTGGCTCAGCGTGACGGAGGTGGCACCGCTGTCTCTGGAATAATAGGCTCCGCTGTTATAGGCCGCGCCGTTGACCAGAATGGTGACCGGGTCGATGCTCTGGCGGGTGCTGAACGCCGCGGTACTGGCGAAGCTGACCGCCGCCGTCGACGAGCTTGCGGTCTTGGCCATCGCGTTGACGTACATCGTCTTGACCTGGCTGCCGCCCACGGTCTCCGGGAACAGGAAACTGCCGGTATATTTATAGACCACGCCGGCTTCAAGCGTTGTTCCGGAGGTGTAATCCGCCCCGAGCGTGCCGTTGAGGGTACCGTCCGCGTTGAGCGGCGTGATCGGCTGCGCCATGGAGCCGCCGACCGTGTAATAGGACACGGAGAAATAGACGGTCGAGACGCTGCCCGAAATGTTCGGGCAGGTGATCGAGATATTTTTGTAGCCGCTGTCGATGGAGATCTTCGGCTGCGGGGTTCTGGTGCCGACGTTGAGGCTGGCCTCGACGGAATTATCCGCCTCGTACCAGGTGGTCACAACGATATCGTAGCCGGCGGCGAGCGTATCGAGGCTTGTGCCGTTGGAGGCGAGCTTCTCCGCCTTTCTCATCTCGTTGAAATTGAAGGAGAACGAATGGCTGCCGAAGGAGGAACCCGTCCAGATGCCGCCGTCGGAGCCGCCGACCGTCCCCTCCGGGGAGAAGCGTACCCAGAAGTCCTCGCTGTTTGCGGTTGTCGTCCACGCCGTCACGTCGGAGTTGACCGAGGCGGAATCGCATTTCGAGGCGTCGCAGGTGTTGCTGCCGAGTTTAATGCAGACGACTTCGCTCGAATCCATCGAGCGCCCGGCGGAATCCGCCTCGGACTGCGCCCAGATGAACAGGTAGGAATCTCCATAGCTCTCGGACCACGGGTACGACACGCCGGCCACAGTATAGGTGCCTCCGCTGACGGTGACGCCGTTGGTATCCTTGGAGTTGTAGGTCGGCAGCGTGGCGATCAGGGCGTCCAGTTCGTCGGCGCTCTTATCCCCGAGCGTACCCTGAATCCCGGTGCCCGTGAGCACGGGGAAATTCTGGGATTCCGCATCGGCGCTGGTGTTATGATAAAGGATGTATCGGATCAGGCGCTGCTCGGAGTTGGAGGAATAATTCGGGAAGCCGACCTTTGCGATGTAGCTCGCCGTATTGTCCTCGCCGATGAACCAGGTCTTGTTGGCGGCGATCTGCGTTTGGATGGAATCGCCGGCCGCGAGGAAGCGGTAGCCGGAAAGGATATCTCCGCCCTGCGCAAGGGCAAGGTATCCGGCCTCAGGCTCTTCCGCCGCCACCGTCCATGTGTAGCTGTTGGAGACCTGAACCACAAACTGGAACGTGACCGTGTTGCCGGAATAGGCGTCCGTCGCCTTCACCTGGAACGTGCCGTCATATTCGGAGGGGCCCGTGATCGTGTTGTCGTTCAGGATGCTTCTTTTGAGCGTGACCTTATAGATATTTTCGTCAGTGGCATCCTGCCCTTCGGATTCGATATAATCCGAGATGGTGCCGTTGGTTCCGCTGACGACCGAGACGCCCTCCCAGCTCCAGTCCGCGGCGGCGGCGCTGGAAGTAACCTTGAAGCTGAGCTCCCTGCCCGTGGTCGGGGTGACGGCAGTGGAATAGGCGCTGAAGTTGCTCTGGCCGTTGTATTTGACATACTGGCTCAAGACCGGAATAACCGCATAGCTCAGGGTAACCGATTTGTTTGCCGAGGCGGTTGCCCCGGTATAATAGGTCGCCGTACAGGTCAGCGTGACCGAGCCGGAATAAGCATTATAAGGAATCAGGTATTTTGCCGTCTGCGAGGAGGCGGTGCTGCCGTCCAGCGTCACACCCGTGCTGCCCGCGCTGATCGTCCATGCGTAGGATTTGACCGGAGCGAGGCCGGTGACCGACCCGGTCAGCGTACCGCTGCCGCTGCCGCTCGTTGTGCTGTTCGGGATCGTCGCGCCGGTGGAACCGGAGATGCCGACGCTCTTTTCCGAAGTTTTAAACGTATAGGACGCCGCATAATCCGTCAGGGCCGTGGTGTTGTTGTACGGCGTGACCGTCAGCGTCACCGCGGCGCTTGGGTTGGTGCCGACGGTGACGGTTGTTGAGGAGCCGGTATCGCTGCCGAGCGTGCAGCCGCTTCCGGAAGAAAGGCTCCATTTCCAGGAGGTCATGTGCTGAGACTCGATGTTGGAAGTCACACCGAACGTGAGCGCGTCACCCGGGAGTGCATATTTGTTCCCCGTCGCGCTGTTTTCAAAATCCGAAACCAGCCCCGCTCCGCCGTTGACCGACGAGAGCTGGACGCTGGTGTTGGCGTTGGTTACGGTCACGGTGAACGTAACTTTTGTGCGGTCCGTGCTCGTTCCATAGATCCCGGCGGAGGCAAAGAGCCTGTTTTGCGTCGAGGCCGTGGAGGTCGACGAGAGCTTCTCATCCCCGGTGCCGGATTTCGGCGTGACCGTGATCAGATAGGTGTTGTGCGCCGCATCCGTCTGGGTGGAATTGTACCGGAACGTGATGGTTTTGGCGTAGGAGGATCCGCTGGGGATGGTGACGTAGCTCGCTGCCGCGGCGTCGGTCACGCTGCCGTCGGCATAGGCGACGCTCCAGGTCCAGTCGGCGTTCTCAAATTTTACATGGCTGCCGGTAAGCGTGAAGACCCCGTTCTTGGTGCCTCCGGTCGGGACGAGCACCGTGTAGGAGCCGCTCGCGTCGCTGTTCGAATCCTGTACGCCGACGACCGGCCTCACCGGAAGATTCTTCGTGAGCACGACCGCGTGGCTCTGGTCGAACTGATTCGCAGCCGTGGCCTGCACGACGATATAGCCCGGAAGCACGTCGTCCGTGTTGATCGAGTATGTCTCCGCCGCGGTGGAGGAGCCGAACGCACTTTCGCCCGGGCATTTTTTCTGCCAGCTCACGGCGGACGGCGTCTCGATCGGGTTCCAAGCGGACCCCGCGGTATTGCTGTATGTATAAGTATAGGAGCCTGCGGTGATCGAGAAGACGGCGTTTGTGGTGCTGTCCTCCACGAGATTCTCCGGGGTGCAGGCGATCGTAAAGGATTTGAGCGGATTCATGACCGCCAGATAGAAGTCCTTCGTGGTCGGGTTGGTGCCCTTCGTCGTCACTTTGAGCGTGAGCACGTTGCACTGAAGCGTGCTGTTGTAGGTACCGCGCTCCGTGGCCCCCAGCGTCACGACGCCGGTATTCGCGTTGACCGAGGTGCCGGCCGCGCTGTTTCCGGAGAGCGACCATGTGACGAGCCCGCTCATGCTGGTGATCCCGCGTGCCGCCGCATTGAAGAGATAGGTGTTGCCGGGATAGACGCCGTAGGAATCCCCATAGGTGGTGGGAAGCGTGTAGCTGCCGGAGCTGTCCGGCATGATGCCGGTGATCGACGGAATCAGCTTGATCTGCCGGGTGATCGATTTTGTGGCGGAGGCGCCGGAAAGCGTGACCGTCACCTTCGCGCTGAGCGTGACGTCGTAGGCCTCGGCGGTGCTGATGGTCAGGCCGCTGGAAAGATCGAAGAATCCGTCCGGTTTGCCGTCCGTGCGGTTGGTCAGGTAGACGTTGTGGGCGGAATCCTGGGCCGAGAACTCCGTCGTCACACTGCCGGAGGTCAGGCTGTCCAGATTGGTGCCCACGAGCTCGGCGGCCACGCGGTAATAACCGCCGGTCGCAAGCTGCGTCGGCTCGGTTTCGCTCAGAACGATATAATTCTCATAGTCGCTCTCGGCGATCTTTCCGCTGGCGTCGGCCGGATACAGGCGGAGATTCACGCCGTCGACGGATGCGGCACCCGCCGAAACGCTCGCGCCGGTGGCCTTTCCGAATTTGCCCTGCGTGTAGAAAAGAACCTTAAAATACAATTTTACGGAATCGTAGAGGTCTGAGGCGATCCCCTTCACGGTAATCGTGCCGTCGGAGGCGCCGCTCGTCCAGCTGACCGCCGGATCCTGCGGCGTGGGGCTGAGCCAGTTCATCGTCAGCTTGCCGCTGCCGGAGAGCATCCAGACGCTTCTGCCGGAGCCGTTCAGCGCGGAGACCGCGGCACTGCTGTTGAGATCGGAGATCACATAGGTGCTGTTTGACACGGGGCCGGCGGAGGTGGTATAGCAGGCCCCCGAGGTGCCGGTGGAGGAATAGGAGTAGGAATTCACCATTGCAATATTGCTCGAGCTGGCGCCGCCGAGCACGGCGCTCGTCATGAGCACGTTGGACGGGGCGCTCGAGCCGGTCATGCCGTTGGCGATGGCCGCCGAGGAGGATTTTCCGTCGTATCTCACATATTGGGCGGCAAGCGTCCTGCAGCAGCTCTGCAGGGACCCATACGTGAAGAGACCCAGGATATATTCCATGTTGTATGCGTAATCGAACGCCTGCTGGTAGCAGAGGGAAGAGATCGAGGGGCTGGCCACCGCGCAGTTGGAGATGGTATTGCCGGAGGAATTCTCACAGCTGCCCGCGATGCCGCCGGCAAGGACTTCCTGCCCGAAAAGGAAGCGGCTGACCGAAGAGGAGTTGGTCGTGCTCTGCGAATCGTTGGCGGAAGCCGCGACCGACGCGTTGGTATAGCAGTCCCTGATCGTTGTGGCGGTTCTGCACACGCCCACAATGCCGCCCGCAAAGACGTCGTAATAGTTCTCGTTCACATCTCCGGAGACATAATAGCTTCCCGCGTTGCCCACATAGGTATAATGCACGTCGGAATAGACGAGGGAGACGCTGACATCGAAGCCGGACCAGATTTCGGAGACGGAGCCTCCGCCGGAACCGCCCGCCACGCCGCCGACATAATAATCCGTGCGCTCGTTGCATTTCTCCGTGGAGGTGCCCCGGATCGTGGTATCGTTGAATTTGACCGTACCGTAAAGGGAGGAGACCTTTTCGATCTTCGCCCCGTTCTCCATATAGCCGACGAGCCCACCGATATAAAGGGAATCGTAGATGTCGTTGCCGTCCCCCGCCGCATCGGTCGGATCGGCGTCGTCAAAGCCCGAGGCATCCAGATAGACGACCGTCTCCGTATCGTTTGCAAACGTGAAGTTCAGGAGCTGGAGAGTGCCGCCGTTCAGATAGCCGACGAGGCCGCCGAGATAGGCTTTTCCGCCGCCCGGCAGGCAGGCGTTGTCGGTCAGAAGGCTTTTGGAAAAAGCGGCCGCGCCGCCGGAGTTCCCGGAATAGGAAAACGTGACCGTATTCATGTTGCCGGAAAGTCTGCCCCGGAATTCCTTCAGCGAGCCGGTGCCCCATTCCGCCGTGACGTCCCCGACCAGATAAAAGACATAGTCTTTTCCGTAATCGTTTTCGAGCGTTTCCGCGGAGGCGGAGCCGTCCTGGTAAAGTTCATCCTTATTAATGAACTTGGCGAAATCCGCCCAGCCGTCCTCGCCGATATAGCCGATCTTGTTGGTTTTGTCGAGATGAAAATACCGATATTCCGTATAAGCGGCCGCCTCCGTCCTTTCGGTGGAGACAATCGCCGGAATCAGGATGGCGGAAATCAGTAGCACAAATGCAAGCACCGTAACCAGAATGCGTTTTTTCATTCTATCCTGCTCCTTTCCGAAGAGAACATCATCCCGAGCTTCTGGGGAAACGCCTTCCCTTGTTTATTGTACTCGAGCCGCGCCGCTTCCACGACGTCGGCCATCGAAATGGGCCGTTCCTGCGAGGCCGCCAGATACGCCGCGTTGACCGCCGCGCTGCGGATCCCCGCGCCGGTGAGCTCCAGATGATCGGCGAGGAGCCCGAAATCCAGCTCCTCTTTTGGGGCCTCCTCCGGGAAAATGTGTTCCCAGAGCGCCCGGCGCATCTTCTCATCCGGCACCGGAAAATAGACCATATATCCGATCCTGCGGCGGAAGGCCTCGTCGAAATTCTGGAAGAGGTTGGTCGCCATCAGGATGATCCCGTCGAACTGATCGGTTCTTTGGAGCAGATAGGCGATTTCGGCGTTGCTGTATTTATCCTGCGAATCCCCGGCGTCGCTCCTTCTGGAAAAGAGAGCGTCCGCCTCGTCGAAAAAGAGGATGCAGCCGGAATTCTGGGCGCTGTCGAAAATTCTGCCGATATTTTTCTGCGTCTCCCCAATATATTTGCTGATGACCTGAGAAATGTCCACGCGGTAGAGCCGGAGCCCGAGTTCGTTGGCGATGACGCTCGCCGCGAGGGTCTTTCCGGTTCCGGAAGCCCCGTAAAAAAGGACGGAGATCCCTCGGCCGTACGGAATTTTTCTTTCAAATCCCCAGTCGCGGAAGACCCGGTACCGGGCCTTCGCAAACGCGCAGATGTCGAGGATCTGCTGCTTCTGCGCCGGAGGAAGGATCAGATCCTCCATCGTTTTGTTGGTCCGGAAAAGCTGGGCGTTCCCGGCAAATTCCCGGCTGTTGGCGCCGCGGAGTTCCTCGAGCTTTTCGGCCTCGGAGAGATCCTGCCGGCAGAGCTCTTCGCCCCGGATCCGGCGGGCGGCCTCCATGATCTGCCCCGGCGTCATCGCGTAAAAGCGGGAGATCTCCTCCCACCCGGCGGATTCCCCGCCGAACCAGTGCCGGAAGGCGGCCAGGCGCTCCTCCGCGCCGAGATCGGGCAGTTCCCGCTCCAGCAGGGCGCATTCGCCCGCCGGGCCGAAGCCCATATCCTCCGCCGTCAGCAGAAGGATGCCGCAGCGCTCCGAGAGCTCCGCGAGCCAGGATGCCCGGCGCTCTTCCGCATCCGGAACCAGCACCAGCGCGTTATAAAGGGCGGAAACGGCGGCGGCGGTGCCGACATCCGTCTCCGTTTTTAAAATGAGCAGGTTGCAGCCGCGGCGCTCCGCAAGTTTCCGAAAAGCAAACGTCCGGCCCTGTCCGGCTCTGCCCTTGAGCAGGATGCAGGCCGGGTAGGCGTCTTTTTCCGCGGCGGAACCGAGAAAGGCCTCGAACTCCCGCAGCAGCGTCTCCTCCCGGAAATACGGGCCGACCTCCGCGCAGGGATCGAGGTACGCGCCATCCGGCAGATCCGGCGCGCGCTCCAGCAGGTAATCCACGGCGGCAGGCTCGAGGCACCCGGCCCCGGTATTGCGAAAGACCGGGGAAAGCGCCCGGTTCTCCATCCCGATCCGGGACATCCAGCTGATAAGCTCCTTCGCCGAAGGAACCGCGCCTTCAGAAAAGAGCTTTGCACAGCAAAGCTCAAAGACCAGCGCCTCTTTTTCGTCAAGGCCGTAAACCGCCTCTATTTTTGCCGCAGGAAACAGAAGACCGGAAGCGTCTCTCTGCGCTTTCAGTTCCCGGTGCATGGCAAACAGCTTCTCGGCGCCGTAGCCCTTCGCGGCCGCCTCGCCGACGGCACGGATCGCATCCCGATAGGAACCCGCGGTCATCTCCTGCATCCTTCTCAACCCTCAGCTTTCGTGGTTTTTGTATCCTTCTTTTTGTTCCGGCTGCCGGAAGTATCCTCCGCTGCGGCGGCATTCTCCGCCTTCAGGGCGCGCTGCATCCGGATCGTGCGGTAATAATCGAACATCTTGATCTTCTGCAGATCGAAGGCCATGTTGATCCTATGAAAGAAATTGATGCTCATCAGCTGCTTTTTGCCGAAGAGAGCCTCAAGATCCTCCATCTGCTTCTCGGCGGCGAGCTGTTCGGCACGGAGCGCGGCAACGGCGGCGTTCTTTTGCCCGAATTCTTTTTCCGTTTCCCGGCCGCTCAGGATCTCCTGAATCTGCGCCTTCCTTTCGGCCTGCTCGGTCAGCAGGCCGAGGCGCTTTTGCTGTTCCTCGTCTCGGAGCAGAAACGGCATCGTCTTGCGCAGCGCTCCAAGATTCGCCCTGCCGAGATACGGCCGGACGGAGGACTCGTCCCACGGCTTGTTTTGCGCCTTGTAAAGGATCACCGAGCTGTCCGCGATCCTGCGGGAGGACCATGCGGTATTCTGGTTCGCATAGGCGCCGGTCTTGAGCTCCTTCATGCCGCGGATCTCCATATAGGATCTCTGAAACGCATACGGTGCGGAATCATAAAGGGAGGTTTTGATGTTCGCGTACAGAAAGGCCTGGTCCCTCCCCGGATGATAGCCCATCTGGATGCGGCCGTAGAGCGTGTCGAGCTTCATCAGGCGGTCGTAGCCGTAGTAATCCGCCGCCCTCTCGTTCTGTTTGAAATCCTCGACCCGGACATGTTCCTCAAAACGGTTATAGACGATATGCTGCGGCGCGGAAAGGCGGTTCTTCAGTTCTTCCCGGTCTTTTTTCTCCTGCTTTTTGCGCTGGAGTTCCCTGCCGTCCATCCTGCCGCCTCCCTGAAAAAAGGACGCTGCGTCCCCTATAATATGACTAATTATATTGTATTTGTTTCCATGAACATGTACAACTGACCGAAAGTACAGGTTTTGACAAATATTTTGAAAAAGTTTCCGTAGGCGGCCGGGAATCCGGCCAAAAAGAAAAAGGCCCGCATACGCAGGCCCTGTTTTGCAGGAAAAAATCATTAAAATAATCAGAGGATTCCGCGGTTTTTTGCCTCTTTGAGGGCCGCGGTGCGGCTGGAGACGCCAAGTCTTTCGTAGACGTTGCGCAGGTGGAATTTGACGGTGGTGAGCTTGACACCGACCTCCTCGGCGATCTCGCTGTTGGTTTTTCCCTCCTCCAGAAGCCGGAGCATCCGGATCTCGGTCGCGGTGCAGTCCGCTGCGGGCGGATCCGGGGTCTCCTTTTTTTCCAGAAGATATTCCGGGTAAAGAAGCGCAAAGCACTTTGCCGATTCCGTCAGCTGAGCCACAAATTTTGCGGAACCGCCGTGCTGCGCGGGATCACGGCCATATTTGAGCAAAAGATGATAGGCCGGCGCGCCGAAATCCGCAAAGACGCGGACGTAGCCGTAGGCCTCCGCAGAGAGGACGGCCGCATCCAGCCGCTCCATCGCAAGCGCGTTGCTGCCGAGCTTTTCGCAGGCGATCGCCTCCATGACACCGCACTCGATCATATCGAGCGTGCGGCCCTCGGCGGCAAAAATTTGCCGCAGCTCCTCTGCGAGGGAGACCGCCTCCGTGTATTTGCCGAGCGCGAGAAGTACTCGTACACGCACCATCATCCGGTATGCGTTGTCCGGGCAGACGCCGTCCCATTCGCTCCCGGATTTTTCCGAAAGCCAAGCCTCCGCTTCCTCCGTGCCGCCGCTCAAAAGTGAAAAACGGATGCGGAGCGCCTCGTAATTCGGCGCAAGCCAATCGGCGCCGCGTTCCTCCAAAATGCTCCCAAAATGGTCGAGCGGCTCCCTCCATGCGCGGCCGGAGGGATCGAGCGCGCGGATCCTCGCATAGACCGCATAGACGGCAAAGAGGATATCCACGTCCTTTGAGACGAAAGCCCCTCCGATTTCCATGGAGGCGGCGGGAATGTTGTTTTTTTCATACAGAAGCTCCGCCCTCGCACATTCGATCCCGCCCTGGCCGGCGCTGCCGTAAATCGACTGAAGCATGGGGCGCACGATTTCGGCGACGGCGCCGTAATACTGGCCCCAGACGGAAAAATCCCTGCTCCCGCGGAACAGGCTCGGATAGTTGGCTGTGGCGGAGATCGCAAGCGGCGGAACGGTATCCCGGTCGTTTGCCAGCACGGCGAGCATCAGCAGCACCTTTGCGCAGTCGGTCTTCGGCAGCATAAAAGAGGCGCGGCAGATGCACTTCTCCGTCAGGCTTCGACAGGAGCTGTCCATTCCGCACCCGCTGCGGAGTTTCAGCAGCCGGGAGTACCAGCCCAGAACATTCTCTCCCTTACCCTCATACCAGGCGAACTGCATCTCCTGGATGCAGTGCACCGGCGAGGCCGCGCGGTGCTCCTCCGGAATCGCACAGAAAAGCGACCGGATTTCCTCCCGCTCCCTTTTGTTGAGATGGTTCATATCCACTCCGCAGAGCACGGAAACCGCGCCGCCATAGTCGGAGGCCGCGGCGCTCTCCTGGGCATTCCGAAGAAGTTCCCTGTCGAGCATACGCGCACCTCCTATTTTCAGATATACAAAATTATAACATTTTTTTACATTGATGAAAAGAAAAATATCTAAAAATTCCCGCTTTTTTCGCGGAACCGGAATTCCGCGCCGCCTTCCCCTTGTTTTCGGCGCCTTAAAAATATTTCGGAAAGCACTTGATTTTTAGACAGGCATTCGGTATAATATCACAGTGCCGTGATAAGCGGCGAGGTACTTGTGCAACGATGGAGATGTCGCCTAGTTGGTCGAGGGCGCGCGACTGGAAATCGCGTAGGGGTCAAAAGCTCCTCAAGAGTTCAAATCTCTTCATCTCCGCCA
>CAYMNV010000006.1:85620-91360 GCA_964391915.1 uncultured Oscillospiraceae bacterium | reverse complement strand
TGGTGCCGGTAGTGGGACTCGAACCCACACGGTTTTAAAGCCAACGGATTTTGAGTCCGTCACGTCTGCCAATTCCATCATACCGGCATAATTTTTCAGCTCCCGCCGCCCTGCCCTTCCGAAGCCGGAATCCGGCGCGGAAAAAAGATCAAAAGCGAAACGGGCGTCCTTTTGCCCGGAAACCGTTGGGCGGATTCCGATGTGCCGGCATGCCGATTAGGCATACGGCGCATAGTTTTATTATACATGGCCGGGCCGAAAATTCAAGAAGAAAGTTTGGGCCGACGCGCTGCGGGAGCATCCGGGGAACGCAGCCTGCGGCTCCGCCTCCCGTTCCGGCCCTGTGCTCCCGCAGGCCGGAAGAAGCGCCGCAGCCGGCGGTTTTCCGCCGGGCACCGCCTGCGCGCCGCAGAAAGGCCGCCCGGCCTCCTGCCCAGACACGCCGGAGAGTCTTTCCGCTCTCCGGCGGCCGGCTTTTCTTGAAATTTGCGCGGCGGTGTAGTATATATGTAGTATAAAAAAGCCATGCCCGCAGGGATGGCCGCATTTTCCGGAAAAAGGCGCCCGGATCGGCGGGATGCCGCGGGACCGGACGGCAGGCGGGCGCCGCGGCGGGGAATTTCGTCCGGCCCCATGCGGACCTGCGGCGTGTTGCTGCAGGTATCGAGTCTGCCCTCCCCTTATGGCATCGGGACGGCGGGCGCCGCGGCGGGGAATTTCGTCCGGCCCCATGCGGACCTGCGGTTTGCGTTTGCCCGGGTCAAGGCCGGCGTTCCGGGCAGCTTTTCCATACCCGGATGGGAGATTTATTTGACGAGAGGAGGGATTCCCATGCGGACCTGCGGCGTGCTGCTGCCGGTATCGAGCCTGCCCTCCCCCTATGGCATCGGGACGGCGGGCGCCGCGGCGCGGGAATTTATCCGCTTTCTGGCGGAAAGCGGACAGCGGATCTGGCAGATCCTGCCGCTCGGCCCCACCGGATACGGCGACAGCCCCTACCAGAGCGTCTCCGCCTTCGCCGGGAACCCCTATTTCATCGATCTTGATACGCTCTGCGCGGAGGGACTGCTGCGGGAAGAGGAATTCGAGCACGAAGAGTTCGGCCTCTCTCCGGGCAGCGTGGATTACCCGGCTCTTTTTGAGCACCGCTTTGCCGTGCTCAAAAGGGCGGCGGACCGCATTCCGGAGGAGGGGCCGGAATTCCGTGCCTTCCTGAAAAAGCAGGAGGATTGGCTCCCGGAATACGCCCTTTTTATGGCGATCAAGCGGGAGAACGGCATGCGCGCCTTTGCCGAGTGGCCGGAGCCGCTGCGGGAAAGGGAACCGGTTGCCCTCGCCGCCGCGCAGGAACGCCTCGCGGGGGAAATCCTTTTTTGGGAGAAGCTCCAGTACCTGTTCCGCCGGCAGTGGGAGGCCCTGCGCGCCTTCGCGGAAAAAAACGGCGTCCGGATCGTTGGCGACCTGCCGATCTATGTCTCGCCCGATTCCGCCGAGCTCTGGGCGCACCCGGAGCTCTTCGAGACCGACGGGGCCGGCCGCATGACGCGGGTTGCGGGCGTGCCGCCGGATGCCTTTTCCCCAACCGGGCAGCTCTGGGGCAACCCGCTGTACGACTGGGCGTACCATAAAAAAACCGGATTTGTCTGGTGGAAACGGAGGCTGCAGGCCGCCGAGGAACTCTGCGGCGGCATCCGCATCGACCATTTCCGCGGGTTTGCGGGCTACTATGCCGTCCCGGCGGGGGAGCGGACGGCGGAGCGCGGCGTCTGGGAAACAGGCCCCGGCCCCGATTTCATCCGGGCGGTCAAAAAGGCGCTGCCGCCGGACTTTTTCGTCATCGCCGAGGATCTCGGCTTTTTGACCGGCGACGTCAGGGATTTATTAAAAGAGAGCGGCTTTCCGGGCATGAAGGTGCTGCAGTTCGCCTTCGATTCCCGGGAGCCGAGCGACTACCTGCCGCATCATTACCCGCGAAACTGCGTGGCCTACCCCGGTACGCACGACAACGACACCCTGCTGGGCTGGGAGCGCACGCTCTCCCCGGAGGCGCTCGCCTACGCGCGGGAGTATCTCGGCGTGCCGGAGGGGGAATCCCTGCGGAAGGCGGCTCTCCGCGCCTGCCTCGGCTCGGCTGCCGACACGGCGGTCATCCCGATGCAGGACTGGCTCGGCCTCGGCGGCGAGGCGCGCATCAACACGCCCTCCACCCTCGGCGGCAACTGGCGCTGGAGGCTCCTGCCCGGCATGCTGACGCCGGAAGTCTCGGCGGAGATGCTCCGGATGGCGAAGCTCTGCGGCCGGGCGTAACGGCCCCATCGAAAGGGCGCGCCGGGTTTTCCCGGAGGGTTTCTGTTCCGGGGGAAACCGGTTTTGCGCCGTGCGGCTTCCGGCGGAAAAATTTCGGGGGTGCCGCGGTCTGCCTCCGTTCCCATGCCCTGCGCCGCGCGCCGGGCTAAAAAGAAAAACGGTTCCGGGTACGGAAGAGGATTCAAAAAAGCGCCCCGCCTTCCCTTTTTCCCGGAAAGCGGAGCGCATTTTTCAAAAAATAGCGGCCTGCGCCTTTCCGGCCCGGAAAGTCACACCTTTTGCGGGAAGCAGGCCTTTTCCATAAACGGCTTGACGAATTTCTGCGCGGCGCCGACCACCTTGCCGACCAGCATGGCCGAGAGCACGGTGCCGATATGGATGATGCCCTCGTCGAGCACCACCGTATTCCAAAAGCCGGAGAATCCGCCGAGGCACAGGATGCCCACCAGGATGGCCGACCCGACGATGGAGCAGTCCACCGCGACTTTCACGTTGTGGAATTTGAGGCGGCCCCCGGATTTCTGCGCAATCGCGAGCGCCAGCCCCTCCGCGGGCATCGGCAGCAGCTTCGCGTCGACGTAAAACGCCACGCCGACCCCGATGAGCACGATGCTCACGGCGAGCATCAGCACGCGGCCGGGGATGCCTTCGGCCGTGATCGAGCCGAAGACGATCTGCGCCACGGAGACGAACCATCCGATCGCCCAGGAGAAGATGATCTGGCAGAGGTTGATCCATTTATAATCCTTCCGCAGGATCAGAATCTGCAGCACGATATAGATGCAGAAGGTCAGCGGCAGGCAGACGGAGAGCGAAAGATCCGGCAGCGTGTCGTAGGCGAGGCTGATCCGGTTGAGCATTTTCGGCAGAGAGCTGACCGGCGAGATGCCGAACCGGGAGTTGAGCGAGAGGACGATGCCGGATGCGATCAAAAACAATCCGGCGAGATAGAACACGAGCCTCAAAAAGAATCTGGAACCGACAGCGGGCTTTTCCATAAACGCCGCCTCCTTCATGAATGTAATGAGGGCAGTTTAGCACTTTTAAGCTTTAAAGTCAAGAAGAACAGAAAATATTTTTTGCGGAGACGGAAGAAGCGCCATTTCGGACGAAAAACGCCATCCAGAGCGGATTTTTACCGCCGGAAACGAAAGAAGCTTTTCCTCGGGATGCCTGTGTTTTTCGATTTTACGGGCCGAAAAGCGGCTTTCTTCTGAAGGCCGGGTGTGGATTTCGCGCGGATATCGGTTTATGCGAAGTGATTTTTTCCACTTCATACCGGCGGATATGTCGGCGGCAAGGCGATACCGGCCTCCGGTTTTCGGTTCCCGGAGAGCCGCCCGAGAGAATTTTTGAAAGGAGAGGTTCCATGTACTGGTACCGGGCATTGAGCGGAGAGCTCAAAAAACAATACGGCCGGCGGGTGTGGAAGCTCTCGCTGGAGGGCGGCATGACCTGCCCGAACCGGGACGGCACGCTTGGGACGCGGGGCTGTATCTTCTGCCTCGGCGGCTCCGGCGATTTTGCCGAGCCCTATACCGGCGACATCGCCGCGCAGATCGAGCGCGCAAAGGCGCAGGTCGCCGGCAAGGCGGAGAATCCGGGCTACATCGCCTATTTTCAGAGCTACACCAATACCTATGCGCCGGTGGAGAAGCTGCGCAGGATTTTCACCGAGGCAATCTCCCATCCCGATATTCTGATCCTCTCCGTAGCGACGAGGCCGGACTGCCTGCCGGAGGAGACGGTCGCCCTGCTCGGGGAGCTGGGCAAAATCAAACCGGTCTGGGTGGAGCTCGGCCTGCAGACGATCCATCCGGAGATCGCGGCCTATCTCCGCAGAGGCTATCCGCTGGAGGTCTATGACGACGCGGTGCGCCGCCTCAAGGCCGCGGGCCTGACGGTCATCACGCATATGATTCTGGGCCTGCCGGGCGAGACGCCGGAGATGATGGCCGAGACGGCGGATTATATCGGCCGGAGCGGCGCCGACGGCATCAAATTCCAGCTGCTGCATGTGATGCGGGGCACGGATCTCGCGGCGGATTATGAGGCCGGAAAATTTGAGGTGATGACGCCGGAGGAGTACGTCGGTGCCCTCGCCGGCTGTGTGCGGGCGATCCCGCCGGAGATGGTCGTTCACCGCCTGACCGGCGAGTGTGGAGAATCGGATCTGATCGCCCCGCAGTGGTGCCTCAAAAAGCGGAACGTCCTCAACGCAATTCACTCCTATTTTGCGAAGAACAACGTCGTGCAGGGGAGCGACCGGATAAAATAAAATCCGCCTTCCCGCGAAAGTTTCCTTCTTCGCCGGGGAAGCGGATTTTTTATGCCGATGCGGCACCGGAGAATCTTTTTTCCTTTCCGGGGAAAATGAATTTTTATATGACAGGGAGCCCGTGCCCGGTATCTCCAAGCCCGCCGGCCTTGGAACTCCGGATCGGGCGGAGGGACGGCGATTTTCCCATCCGTTCCGGCAAAACCGGGCGGAGGGTTTCTTATGCGCATAAAAAACGGGCGTCCGGGGTTCGGGCGTCCGTTTTTCTCTGATGGTGCTTTCACATAGCGAATCAACGGCTCTGCCGGCACGAGTCAAAAAGCCCTCGCTTTCCGCATGGAGCAAAGCGAACGGCCCTATTTTTTATTTTAGCAACCGGCGAACGATTTATCATTGTTATAGCAATTGCAGCGCGCGTGATGCATAAGACGGCTATTCGGCGCCTCCTGAGAAGCGGGCCGGCATTGCCCTTTTAGGGTTTGTGGAAACCACCGGTTCAACCGGCGCTCTGATTGAATGTTATTTTGCCTCCGGATATTCGAAGCAGAGCAGGTGCTCCGCAGGGACGTCCTCCTCGACGGCCGGAAAGCGGCCGATCGGCGCATAAAAGCGGTTGTCGCCGCGGTCGTCGTTGACTTTGGAGACTTCGCCCAGCAGCACGGCGCCGTGACCGGGCTCCGCCCAAAACTCATGGTAGAGGCCGGGCGTCAGCGTGATGCTCTCTCCGGGATGCAAGCAGAGAACGGCCCCGGCTTTGAGCACGCGTTTGGTGCCGTCCGTGCTCACGACGACGTCCGTGTCGGCATGGCCGCCGTTTTCGTCGGCGTTGTAAAGCCGGATCCGCAGGTCGCCGCCGCCGCGGACGATGATGTCCTCGGTCTTTTCCCAGTGGAAGTGATCGGGGCTGTCCTGCCCCTCTTTGGAGATCAGGATTTTTTCACAGTAGGTTTTTCCCGCGGGATCGGCCTTATCGCCGTTGCGAAGCGTGAAGAGCAGAAGCCCAAGGCGATCGTAGTCGCCCTGCCCGTAATCGGTGACGTCCCAGCCGAGCATCCGGTGGCGGATCTCATCGCATTCGGGGCCCTTCCGCGCCCAGTCCTCCGGCGTCCAGCGGGCGAACGGCGGCAGACAGAAGCCGAGGCTTTCGGTCAGCGC
>CAYMNV010000006.1:81438-85520 GCA_964391915.1 uncultured Oscillospiraceae bacterium | reverse complement strand
ATCATCGGGATCAGGACGATGACCCACCCAACCAGAGGGATCAGCGCAAAAAGGAGATATAGCCCGCCTTTGCCGACATCGTGGAGCCGCCGGACGGAAAGCGCGATTCCCGGAATCAGAGCGGCCAGCGAATAGAGAGAGGCGATCCAGCCGAAGATTCCGGCGATTTCGGAAAGAATGCCGAAGACGAGGCCGATTGCGAGGTTGACGGCGACGACGCGCCAATAGGCGCCGCGGCTGCTCCTGCCTGAAAAATCCGTAAATCTTTGCCACATATCCATGTAGGCGAGCAGAAAGTCGTTCATACAAAACCCTCCTCAATAGAAATCTTTCACTCCATCATATTGACGTCCTCAAAGCGGAATGCGAAAAAATGCTGCCGCGAAAAAAAGTTGATGTCCGGATGCCGGAAAGGAAGGTTCGGCTTTCTCCGCGGCTTAGCGGGACGTGTATTTTTCGCAGTTGCGCAGCTCGCACAGGCTCTCGCGGACGCTGCCGTTCCAGCCTTCGACGCGCGGCGCGTGCATCAGGGAGCTGAGGATGCTCTCCTCCACGACTTCGGTGACGGCGCGGAAGACCGTGTTCATCGCGGTCTCGTGCATCATGGTGACCTGCGTGAAGTAGTTGTCGGTCGTATGCGGCAGGTCGTAGGCGGTCGTGAACATCACCGAGATGTCGCCGCTCCAGTTGCCGGTGTAGGAGCCGGTGCGCGCGATGCCGTTCTGTGCGCGGCGGCAGGCGCGGTTCAGCTGGCGGCTGCTCATCGGGAGATCCGTGGCAAGGATGATGATAATGGAGCCTTTATCAGGTTCCCCAAGTTTCTCCGCGAGCTCTCCGCCGCAGAAGTCGTCGTAGACACGCAGGTCGCACATGCTCCCGAAGTTGGAGTTCACGAGACACCCGACGGTGAATTCCCGCCCGCCGATCGTGACGACGCGGGAAGCGGAACCGATGCCGCTCTTGAGCTCGTAGCAGTTCATGCCGCGGCCCGCGCCGACGGCGCCTTCCTCAAAATCCGGCCCGGCGCTGCGGATGGCCTCCAGCACGTTCTCCTCGGAGACCGCAAAGCCCCGGATGTTGCTCAGATACCCGTCGAAGCACTCGAGCACCAGCGGATTTACGGTGCCGACCTCGCCGCCGATCTCCGGATCGGTTCTCACCATATATTTGAAAAGGGCGTCCATGCAGGCGCCGACGGAAAAGGTGTTGGTCAGGAGGATCGGCGTCTCGATCGTGCCCATCTCGCCGATCTGCATGAGGCCGACGCTCTTGCCGTAGCCGTTGATGACATGGTGCCCGGCGACGACCTTATGCTCATACAGGTTGCCGGAGCGCGGCAGGATGGCCGTGACGCCGGTGTTGAATTCGCCCGTGGAGATCGTGGAATGTCCCACCAGCACGCCGGGCACGTCGGTGATCAGATTTTTCGGGCCGGGGATCCCGGATTCCCGGGCGGCGGGTCTATACTCGAGTCCCATAGATTTGCCTCCATACGATATAAAATAAAAGCCAGTTTTTATTATAACGCAATTTCGCCCTGATACAAGATCCAACAAAAAACGCCCCGCCTTCGCGCGCGTCCGGCGGGGGAGCTTTTTTGAGCCGGAGCGGCGGCTTCCCGGCGAAACGTCGGCCCCGCCCGCGGAAATCATCCGCCCCGTTTTTTCTTCGGCTTCGGGAAAGGGGTGAGCCGCTCAAGGACCGCGACGACCTCCCCGGAAAGATCGGGGTCGTCGATATCGAGAAGATAGTGCTCCTTCGCCCCCGTGTAGGGAAAGCCGGTCTCCGCCCCGGGCATGATCTCCGCGAGACAGTCCAGCTTCTTCACATATACCGCGTTGTCGCAGACCAAAAGGATCGGTTTGTCGTTGACGTAGACCATGTATTCGCCGAACATCTTCCGGTAACGGATCTCCCACGGGCCCTTGATCTGGTCGCAGACATATTGGATGAACTCGACGGAAGTCGCCATGTTTCCACCTCCCCTGATTATGGGAATTCCTGACTTCCCCATTATAGCGGACGAAGGAAAAAAAGACAATCCGGGCGGCGGAGCTCCCTTCCGGCGGCGGGCAAAAAAACTTTCGCCGCGGGGAAGGTTTTTGTGGGTATGACGGTTGTAACCGCCGCATATTGGTGTTAAAATGCAGGATGAATTTCGGCTGTTGCGATCGGAGGGACAGAAGATGAAGGAACCTGCCGAAAACCGGGAGGAACCCGCGGCGGAGGCCGCGTTTGAAACATCCGCGCTTGCGGCATCCGCGTATACGACGTCTATACTCGCGGAATTGAAGAACCGTTTTGCCGGAAGGCCGGAGGAGCAGACCGCCGCCGCGCTGTTCGGCAGCTACTATGCCGAGGCGTCGGAGAAGTTCGGCGCGCCGGGAGAGCTCTCGCGGGAGCAGCTCTTTGCCGCGGCGGCGGTTGCGGTCTACCGGACGATATGGAGCATGGGGCTCAGGGAGACGGACGCCCTCGAAACCGCGCTCGCCTGCTTTTCCGGCGAGAAGGCGCAGGCCGGGGAGGCCTGGGGCAAATTGGACGGCCTCCTGTTCGGCGCCTGCAGAAAAATTCGCCGCGCCTTGGAGGAGGAAGTCCAAAAAGATTACGGGGCCGCGTTTTCCGAAGAGGAGGGCGGTTTCGTCCGCAGCGTGACGGCGTGCCCCTATGCGGAGGCTTTTGCCGCGCTGGGCCGGCCGGAGCTTGTACGGATCGCCTGCGAGACCGTCCATTCCGGCTACGAGGCGCTGCGGCGGCATCTGCGCTGGACGAGGGAATACGATTTCGGCGACCGGCCGGATCTCTGCTGCTCGGATTCCTTCGAAAAAGTCGGGATGTGATCCGGAACAAAAAAACACGGAGTCTCCTGTTCGGGGGCTCCGTGTTTTTTTATTTTTGCCAAAAAGCGCCGGAGCCCGGAGACCGTGCCGCGGCCGGAGAGAGTATTCTTTGCTCCTCCGCGCGGAGCCGCCGTCTTTGCCGGAATTCGCCTTCCCGGATGCGAAAGGATTTTCTCCGCTCCCTCACACGAAATCGCGGCCTTTCTCCAATCAGGAATCCTTCGCGTCCGCTTTCTCCCGGGCGGCCACTTTGGAAAATTCCGAGGCGAGCTTTTCCGGGCTGATGCTCTCCTGAAGATGAAGATAGACCTCATGCAGCGGCGTTTTGATGTAGCAGATTTTATCTTTGCAGTTCTCGCAGCGCAGCGTGGAGTTGGAGCCGTGCCAGAAACGCTCCGGATGGGCCGCGTAGGTATATTCCCAGCGAATCAGCACGATGCAGGCGGTAAAAAAGAGGCTCCAGCTGAAAAAGCTCTTGATGAAGAGCATCGGGGTGTACATCATGAAGTGGCCCCAGTCGAAGATCCGGCAGTTGACGCAGCAGCGGTTCTTCATCACGAAGGTCTGGAAGGGGCAGAAGGCCATCATGCAGACGAGGTCGGAAAGGAAATAGAAAAACGTCAGCAGCACCATCTCGGCCTCGCCGATCACGTCAAGCAGGTAGAGCAGCGCGAAGACGCTGTTGAAGCAGAGCCAGATCAGCATGACGGTCCAGGCCTTGACGTTCATCACCTGCACGAAGCGGTGCAGCTCGATGACGTCGAAGGATTCCTCCGGAAGCGTGTAGGCGGACTTCCGGCTCTTTTTTCCGCCCATGGTGATGAAGGTCTTCGGCAGCAGATGGAGAATCATGCCGGACATCAGGATGATCCACAGAATCTGCGGCAGGCCGAAACCGGAGAGAAAATTGGAGGTCACGAGGCCCGCAAGGATGCTTTTATCCACAAAATAGACGATCAAGGCGGCCAGAAAAATCGCCGCCCGGCAGGCAAGGCGAATCATGTAAAAAACAAACATCGCGGATTTGGAGCGCCGGATTTTCCGGATCCTCTCCACCTGGCGGCCGCCGATCTCCCGGATCTGCCGGAGCTGTCTGTTTTCCCTGATCTTTTTCAGGGGATCGATGCGTTTCGTTCTGCTCGCTTCCTTCTCCCCTCCGCATTTTGCGGAGGCTTTCTTATCCGGTTTTGGCCGGGCGGCGTATTCGTGTAAAAAAAGTTTCGGAGTTCCCGGCGGGAGTCC
>CAYMNV010000006.1:62638-81338 GCA_964391915.1 uncultured Oscillospiraceae bacterium | reverse complement strand
CTTAAGTATGATATTTCCAGCGGAAAAAATTAAGCTTTACGATTAAGTATGGTATTTCCGCCCCAGCCATTCCCGGACGAACTCCGTAAATTTCTGGACGACCGGGGAGCCGGACGCGGCCTTCGGTACGGCAAGGGCGATTGTGAAGCCGATTTTCGGCGCAAGCTCCATAACCTCAACGCCGCCGGAGCAGCCTTCCAGCAGCATTTCCGGCAGGATGGTGATGCCGAGGCCGTTGCGGACCATGGCGACCGCGGCGTAGGGATCGCCGGCGGTATATTTGATGCTCGGCCGGACGCTGATCCCGCTGAAGGACTGAATGGTGTCCGTCGGGGCGGAGAACGCGGCGACCGAGATATAATCCTCGTTCGGGAATTCGGAGATCGGGAAATAGGGATAGCCGGAAAGGCGGTGGTTCTCCGGCAAAACGGCGAGCAGCCGCTCCGCCCGGAGCGGGATGCAGGCGCCGTCGACTCCGCAGGGCAGCGTGACGAATCCGACGTCCGCGGAGCCATCCTGCAGCCAGTTTTTTACCTCGAGGCGGTTGCCGGTCAGCAGCCGGAATTCCACGGCCGGGTACCGCTCCCGGAATTCGTTGATGATGCCGGGCATCCAGCAGACGGAGACGCTGGTAAAGGCGCCGACGCGGATCGTGCCGAGGCTGAGGCCCCGGATTCCGGCGGTCGTCTGGCAAAGCTCCTCGCAGCCGCGCAGCACGTTTTTTACGGGCGAGAGCAGCTTTTCGCCCTCTTCGGTCGGCCGGATGCCGCCGCGGCTTCGCCGGAGGAGCGGAAAGCCCAACTCCTTCTCAAGACTGGAGACGGCGTGGCTGACGCCGGACTGGGTAAGCCCAAGCTTTTTTGACGCCGCAGTGAAGCTGCCGCATTCCGCAACGGCAAGGAACGCCCTGTATTTTTCAATATCCATGCGTCGGCTCCTTCCATGGAAGAAAAAAAGCATCTGACGAATCAGGGGAACCGTTCTGCTTCCCATTATACCGGTTTTTTCGCGCCAATCAAGACGAAAAAATCTCCGCGGGCCTCCAAAACGGAATTGCATGCGTTCACAAAATCCCTCTTAACTTTACATGCACTTTGCGATAGAATAACATCAGAATAAATATAAAGGAGGGCGCCGCCGTGGAGATCACGCCCGCTTCCGACATCCGCTATATCAAAGGCGTCGGCGAAAAGCGCGCGGCGCTCTACGGCAGGCTCGGCGTCTTTACGGTCGGCGACCTGCTGGAGCACTACCCGCGGGATTATATCGATCTCACCGCGCCCAAATCCATCTCCGAAGCCGGGGAGGGCGAGCTCTGCGCGATCCGTGCGGCGGTGGACGCCAAGACGCCCGAACAGCGCATCCGCAAAGGGCTTTCCGTCTCCAAGGTGCGCGCCGCCGACGACCGCGCGGATATGCTGCTGACCTTTTTCAACATGAAATATGCGGTCGAGTCGCTGGAGGTCGGGAAGGAATACATCTTTTACGGCGTGTTTTCCAAGCGTTTCACCGGCGGGGAGATGACCGCGCCGGAGATCTTTCCCGCGGAGGAGAGCGGCTACCTGCCGCGCTATCCGCTGACGGAGGGCCTCTCCGGAAAGATGATCTCCGCCAACGTCAAAACCGCGCTCGAAGCCTGCGGGGAGCAGATCCCCGACGAGCTGCCCGAGGCCGTGCTCAAAAAATATTTTCTGTGCTCAAAGTCCGAGGCCGTCCGGAGCATCCATTTTCCGGAGTCGGCGTCCGCGCTCGCAAGGGCGAAGCGGCGGCTGATCTTTGAGGAATTCTTTGAATTTTCGCTCGGGCTCGCGCTCACGAGGGGCAGAGACCGCGCGGCCTCCGGCATTCCGGTGCGGCCCTGCGACCTGCGGCCGTTCTTCGGCGCGCTCGGCTTCGAGCTTACAGATGCTCAAAAGCGCGTGATCGCCGAGTGTACGGCCGACATGGCCAAATCCGTGCCGATGAACCGGCTTGTGCAGGGGGATGTCGGCTCCGGCAAGACGGCGGTCGCCGCCGCCTGCATGTACGCGGCGGTGCAGAGCGGGCTTCAGTGCGCGATGATGGCGCCGACGGAAGTGCTTGCCGCCCAGCACGCCGAGACGCTCGAAAAGCTGTTCGCGCCCCTCGGCATCGGCGTCGTTCTTCTGACCGGCTCCATGAAGGAAAAACAGAAGGAGGCCGCCCGCTCGGCTATCGCTTCCGGCCTCGCGCAGATCGCGGTCGGCACCCACGCGCTGATTCAGGAGGGCGTCTCCTTTCGGGAGCTCGGCCTTGTCGTGATGGACGAGCAGCACCGCTTCGGCGTGCGGCAGCGGCTCGCGCTGATGGAGAAGGCCCGGTCTCCGCACGCGGTCGTGATGTCGGCCACGCCGATCCCGCGGACGCTCGCCTTCGTCATGTACGGAGACCTCGACGTCTCCGTGCTCGACGAGATGCCGAAAAACCGCCTCCCGGTCAAGACCTACCTGATCGAGCCGGATCTTCTGCCGCGCGCGATGGGCTTCATCCGGAAATTTGCCGACCGGGGGCTGCAGAGCTATATCGTCTGCCCACTGATCGAGCAGAATGAGGAAAACCTCAGCCTGACCGCGGCCGCGGATCTCGCGGAGCGGCTGACCGGGCAGGAGCTCGCCGGCTGCAATGTCGGGCTGCTGCACGGCAAAATGAAGCCCGGCGAAAAGGACCGCGTGATGCGCGCCTTCGCCGAGAACCGGCTTCAGGTATTGGTCTCCACCACGGTTATCGAGGTCGGCGTGGACGTGCCGAACGCCGTGGTCATGCTGATTGAAGATGCCGACCGCTTCGGGCTCTCCCAGCTCCACCAGCTGCGGGGCCGCGTCGGCAGAGGCGCGGAGCAGAGCTACTGCATCCTTGTCTCCGGCACCAGAAACGCGGAGACGCAGGAGCGCCTCCGGCTGCTCGCTTCGACGTCGGACGGCTTCCGGATCGCGGAGCAGGATCTGCGGATGCGCGGGCCGGGAGATTTCTTCGGCTTCCGCCAGCACGGCCTGCCGACGCTCAAGATGGCGGACATGGCGAAAGATATGAAGCTGCTGGAGCTCGCGAAGCAGGCGGCCGCGGAGCTGCTGGAGCAGGATCCGTCCCTCGGGCTGCCGGAACACGCCCTTCTCTCCGACCGGACCGAGCGCCTGATGCGGACGGCCGCCGTATCTTGATTTACAACGAATTCGAGAGTATAATTATAAAATATATTTTTAAAATTTTGGGAGGGACGACCGGTGGAACATAACAGCAGAACGAAAGAGCTTTCCGAAACCGCATTATTTATTGCCGTCATCATCGTGATGTCGGCGGTGCCCTTTCTCGGATACATCCCGCTTGGTCCGATCAACGCGACGACCATCCATATCCCGGTCATCCTCGGCGCAATTCTGTTCGGATGGAAAAGAGGCGCGCTTTTGGGCGGAGTTTTCGGTCTGACGAGCCTGATCAAGAATACGGTCTCGCCGAATGCCTCCTCCTTTGTATTTTCCCCGTTCATCCCGGTGCTCGGCAGCGACAGAGGCAGCCTCTGGGCGCTGGTCGTCGCCCTGCTGCCGCGGATCCTGATCGGCGTCTTCGCGGCGCTCGTCTTCTCCGCGATGATTAAACTTAAAGCAAAGCGGCCGGTCGCCTGCGCGGTGGCCGGATTCGTCGGCTCGATGACGAACACGATCTTCGTCATGAGCGGTATTTATCTCTTCTTCGGGCACAGCTACGCGGCGGTGAAGGAGATCGCCTATGAGGCGCTGCTCACGACGATCAAAACGATCGTCACCGGCAGCGGTCTCGTAGAAGCGGCCGTTGCGGCGGTGCTCTCCGCGGCAATCGGCACGGCGCTTCTGCGGTCCGCCGCCTTCCGCAAAGAGTGACCTATCATGTTCCGACGGGGAGGGAGACGGAAGAATGGCCAAAAAAGAGATCTCGGAGTTTGAGGCCGCGCACAGGAAACGCAGGAGAAAATATGCGGCCCGGCGGTTTTTTAACCTGATCACGGCGGCCGTGATCACCGTCGTGGTCGTCTTCGGCGTCTATTTCGCCGCGGAAAACGACCTCCTTGGCTTTGCGGGCGACCTGATCGCCTCCTCGGCCTCGGGCGGGGGCTCCCTCCCGGCGGAATTTTCCGGTGATTCCACGATCTCCATGTTCGACTGGGGCGGCAGCATCGGCATCCTGACCGATACGGCGGTCTACCTCTATTCCACCGGCGGCAGGGAGCTGCTGTACGAACAGCACGGCATGACCGCTCCCTGTGCGGAGGCTTCCGGGCGCCGGATGCTGATCTACGACCGCGGCGGCAGCCTGCTGCAGGTCCGCACGCGCACGACGGTGCTCTTTGAGCAGACATACGACTACGAAATCGTCACCGCCTCCCTTTCGGAGGACGGCTACCTCACCGTGGTGACCGGCGCCCAGCGCTACGCCTCGCAGGTGATGGTATATAATCCCGATTTCAGCATGATCTTTACCTGGTCGCCCGCGGAGGAATACGTGGTGGCGGCTGCGGTCGGCCCGGATGAAAGGACCATCGCGGCGGCTACCGTCTATGCCTCCGGCGGTGAGATCTATTCAACCATTCATCTCTTTTCCGTCGATTCCTCGGAAGAGAAGGCGCAGTGCCGCCTCGAGGGCTCCGCGGTCGTCGGGATCGCCTTCACCGACAGGGGCAGCGTCCGCGTGATCTGCGACGATCAGGCCGCGGAGGTGGATACGGACGGCAGGCTTCTCGGCTATTACGGCTACGACGGCGGCCTTACGGCCTATCTCTGCCCGCCCGGGAGCGGCGAAACGGTGCTGATCTTCGACCAGTACACGGAATCGAGAAGCTGCAGGCTCGTCTTTCTTGGGGATGAGATGAAGGAAAATGCCTCGGCCTCCGCGGCCGGAAGGATCGGCGCCTGTTGCTGCGACGCCAAACGGGCGGCGGTCTACTGCTCCGGAACGCTCACGGTGTTCGGCACCGACGGCTCGATGCTCGCCTATTCGGCGGCGGAGCAGGACATCCTGAAAGTTACGCTGGTGAACGGCGGCTTCTATGCGGTGACGAGAAATACGCTCCGCGCCCTGAAAACGGATGCGCCCGCCTGACGGATTTTTATACAGCAGAGAAACTGACAGAACAGGAGGAACTGCATGAACATAACCTATATGGCCCTCGCCTACGATGCGGTTGCCATTATCCTGGTCCTGACGGCGGTGATCCGCCGGACGAGATACGGATTCAGCGATTCTTTTATCCGGATCGTGGGCGGCATGGCCGCCATCGTGCTCTCCGTGATTATTTGCCGGATCGGCACGGAATTCATCCTCACGAACGTCGTCCGGCCGCTTCTTACGAATCAGACCGCGGGCACCGCGTCCTCCGCCGTACAATCGGAGGCCTTTCTAAGTAATATAGAAGGGTCGCTCTCCGGCCTGCCGGCGTTCGTGTTTCTGCTTTTCAGCATCGGCGCCGCTGCGGACGGCACGATGCTCAACGCCGTCACGGAGTCGGGAGAGGCCCTTTCGGATGCGCTGATGCAGTATCTGCTCGAGCCGGTCCTTCGGCCGCTGCTCCGGGTGCTCCTGTTTGTGGCGGCGATGCTGCTCCTTCTGTTTTTCCTGCATGTGATCGAAAAGAGGGTGCGCGGCGTGCGCCAAAACGCCGTTTTCGGCGGAACGGACGGCTTCCTCGGATTTGTGCTCGGCCTGATCGAGGGCGCATTCCGGGTCTGTGTCTTCGCCTTTACGGTTTCCGTCGCAAAGCTCTTCTTTGAGGGAAGGTGGGAGTTCCTCTCCGACGAGGTGCTCTCCAAAACGTATCTTTTTAAATGGGTGTATGGCGTAGTCGGCGGCGCACCCATTCTGAAGTGAGGCGGGCGGTGAAGGAGATCTTCAGCATCCCGAACATGTTGTCCGGGTTCCGCCTGCTGCTGATCCCCGTTTTCCTGAGCGTCTTTTTTCGAGCGGAAACGACATCGGATTATCACCTTGCGGCGGTCATTCTGCTGATCTCGGGCCTGACGGATGTCGTCGACGGCATCATCGCCCGGAAGTTCGGCCAGATCACCGAGCTCGGTAAGGCGCTGGACCCGCTGGCGGATAAACTGACGCAGATCACGGTATCGGTCTCTCTTGCGGTGCGGCATCCGGCGCTCTGGCCGGCCGTCGTCTGCTTTATTTTGAAGGATGTGCTGATCTTTGCGGGCGGCATCCGCATATATAAGGAGAAGAAGCAGGTCGTCTCCGCCAAATGGTACGGAAAGGCCGGCACGCTTCTGTATTATGCGGCGGCGTTTCTCGTCACGTTTTTCCCCAACCTGCCGGAAGGCATCCGCGACGGCATCTTCTTCGCTCTGTTGGCTTTCATGCTTTACGCCGCGTACCGGTATTACAAGGTTTATAAAGAAAAAAAGAAGGAATGATTTCTCCCCCTTTTTTCGGCCTGCCGGAGGTGACGCGCTGCCGTACACCGGCGGGTCGTTTTGCCCTCCGGGAGTTTTACCGGTGCGTTTTATAAAGTCCTGTTTCCGGAGAGGAGTGCGCTTATGGAAAAAAAGATACGTTCCAAAAAAAGCACACGGATTCTTAATCCGGTATTCACAAAATTCGGTTATCCTAATAGGAAAATGATATTGGATGTCTCCATCGGAGGATTTTCATGAACAATATGCTTTGCTCGAGATGCAAAAAGAGAATCGCCGTTGTTTTTATGACGCATCTGGATGAAAACGGCAAGACGACCAGCGAAGGCCTCTGCCTCCAGTGCGCCAGAGAACTCGGCATCAAGCCGGTCGACGATTTGATGAATAAGATGGGCATTTCCGGCGACGAGCTCGACGCCATCAGCGATCAGATGATGGAGGCCATGCAGGACGGGGAAGAGGAAGATTTTCAGCCCGGCGGGGCGCAGTCCCTCCCGTTCCTCAGCGGGATCTTCGGCGGGAACATGCCCTCCGGCGCCGGAGAGGCTCCCGCCCAGGAGAAAAAACCGCCCAAAAGAGAGAAAAAAGAGAAGAAGCAGGAGCTCAAATACCTGCCGGCCTACTGCGAGAACCTGACGGAGAAGGCGCAGCAGAACGGCTTCGACCCGATCGTCGGGCGGGAGCGTGAGATCTACCGCGTCGTGCAGATCCTCAACCGCCGCACCAAAAATAACCCCTGCCTGATCGGCGAGCCGGGCGTCGGCAAGACCGCCATCGCCGAGGGTATCGCCCAGAGAATCGTCTCCGGCGACGTGCCCGCGAAGCTTGCGGAAAAGGAGCTCTGGCTGCTCGATTTAACCGCCTTGGTTGCCGGCACTCAGTTCCGCGGCCAGTTTGAGAGCCGCGTCAAGGGGCTGGTCGACGAGGTCAAGCACGAGGGGAACGTCATCCTGTTTATCGACGAGATCCACAGCCTCGTCGGCACCGGCGACACCGAGGGCGGCATGAACGCCGCCAACATCCTGAAGCCCTCGCTCTCCCGCGGCGAGATTCAGGTCATCGGCGCCACCACCTTCGACGAGTACCGCAAATATATCGAAAAAGACGCCGCCCTCGAGCGCCGCTTCCAGCCGGTGACGGTGGAGGAGCCGACCCTTGAGGAGACGTTTCAGATTCTGAAGGGCATCGCCCCGAATTACGAAAAATTCCACCACGTCAGCGTCGGCGACGGGATTTTGCAGAACTGCGCGCGGCTCTCCGAGCGGTATATCACCGACCGGTTCCTGCCGGATAAGGCGATCGACCTGCTGGATGAGGCCTGTTCCTGCGCGGCCCTTGCCAACAAGGAGCTCGCGGAATACGAGATCACCGGGCAGAAAATCCGCGCGGCCGAGGAGAAGATCTCCGCTCTTGAGCAAGAGGAGGAGATCGACTACGAGACCCTCGCAAAAGCTAAATCCGAACTGATCCAGCTCGAGCAGGAGCACAGGCGGCTCGAACCGATCGCGCTGGCCGCGGAGGTGACCGAGCACGACCTCGCGGTCGTCATCGAGCTCTGGACCGGCATCCCGGCGAGCAAAGTGCAGGAGAGCGATCTCCAGAAGCTGGGCTTGCTCGAATCGGAGCTGAAGGCCAAGGTGATCGGTCAGGACGAGGCCTGCGAGCTGGTCGCGGCGGCGGTGCGTCGTTCCAGAGTACAGATCTCCGCCCGCAGGAGGCCGGCCTCCTTCATCTTCGTCGGCCCGACCGGCGTCGGCAAGACGGAGCTTGTCAAGGTGCTGGCGAACTGCCTCTTCCAAGGCACGGATCCGCTAATCCGGCTCGACATGTCGGAATTCATGGAAAAATTCGCGGTGTCGCGCATCGTCGGCTCGCCGCCGGGCTACGTCGGCTACGACGAGGCCGGCCAGCTGACCGAAAAAGTGCGCCGCAAGCCGTATTCCGTCATCCTGTTCGACGAGATCGAGAAGGCACATCCGGACGTCATGAATATCCTGCTGCAGATCCTCGACGAGGGCAAGATCGCCGACGCCCACGGGCGGGTGGTCTCCTTTGCCAACACGGTCATCATCATGACTTCCAATGCCGGCAGCGACCGGCACGACAACGCGCTCGGCTTCAACCAGACCGAGTATTCCGCGGAGAAGGAAAAGGTGCGCAAGGCGCTCAGCGAATTCCTCCGCCCGGAATTCCTCGGCAGAGTGGATGAGATCGTCGTCTTCCGCGCCCTCACGAAGGAGAATTACGAGCGCATCGCCGCCCTCCGCATGGAGGAGCTGCGCGGGCCGCTGCAAGAAAAGGGCATCACGCTCTCCTACGACGATGCAGCGCTCCGGGCGGTCGCGGAAAAATCCTTCGGCGGCAAGAGCGGCGCGCGCGACCTGGTGCGCGTCATCCGCAAGGAAGTGGAGGACCGCATCTGCACGATGCTCATTGAGCATGCGGATCAGAAGCTCGAATCCGTCCTCGTCTCTGCGCAGGACGGCGTGCTCAGCGTAACCGGAACGGAGGTCCCGCGGGCGCTCCCGAAGGCCGCGCCGAGCGCCGCGAAGGAGGCCACACAGCCGATCCCGCAGGAGATCCCTCCGGAAAAGATGCCGCCGGATCATAATTTTTAAAGAATCCTGCCGCACCGGGAAACTTTTAAAATTCTATAAATAATAAAAAACGGCTCCGTGCTCAAAAGGCGGGGGCCGCTTTTATTATTTGAATACAGGAGCTATCTCCGGAGGATGCCTTCCGGCAGCTCGGATTTCGTCAAAGCCGCCGTGACGACGCAGACCTCCGAAGCGCCGGCCTTTCTGAGCGCCTCCGCGCAGAACCAGGCGGTGTTCCCGGAGGTCAGGATGTCGTCCGCCAGCAGGATTCGCAGGCCGGAGAGATCTCTCTCCGCCCGAAACGCGCCGATCAGGTTCGTTTTGCGCCGTTCCGCGGAGAGAGCGTGCTGTTTTGCGGTCGGGCGGGTTTTGACGAGCAAGCCCGGCGCGAAGGGCAGGTCCGCATACCGCGCAAAGGTCTTCGCAAGCACCGCGTTGTGCGGAAACGGGCCGGGTTTCTCTCCGGGGCAGGTGTCCGGGGGCGCCGCGACGAAATCAAAATGCTTTCCGCCGTACTGCACGAGGTACGCCCTGTAGAGCCATTTTCCGATCAGGTCTGCGGAGCGCTTCCGGAAGCGGAATTTGTAGCGGGAGACGGCATCCCGGACCGGGCCGGTGTAATAATAAGCGGCCGCCGCGCGCGTGAACATGCCGCCGGGCAGCTTCGCCGCGAGACAGTGCGGCACCGGCTCCAGCTTCCCCGCACAGTCCGCGCAGAGGCCGCACCCCGGAGGAAGAATCTTTCCGCAGGCCGGGCAGCGGGCCGGATAGAGGGATTCCCGCAGCGTATTTAACAGAGAGAAAAGGCCCCGTTTTTCCATGGTCATCCCTCCGGCATCCGAAGGAAGAGCCCCGCGGCCTCCGCAAAGCTCTCCACGGTGTAATCCGGCTCATATTCCGGGGAAGGCGCGGCCTGACAGAGCCCGAAGCCCTGCCGGATCCAGACGGTGCCCATGCCGAGCCTTTTGGCCGGGGCGACGTCGTTGTCGAGCCGGTCGCCGATCATGAAGCAGGCTTCCGGCGCGGCGCCCGCTTTTTCGAGCGCGATTTCAAAGATGCGGGGGTCCGGCTTCGCAACGCCAAGCTCCGCGGAGGAGCAGACGATCTCAAAACAATCCCGGAGGCCCCAATTCCTGAGCCGTTCCTCCGTGCCGGCAGCCTGGTTGGCGACGACGCCGAGCCGGTAGCGCCCCGCGAGCGCGGCCAGCAGGTCCCCCGCGCCGGGGTAGGGGGAGCCGTCCGCCGGGTCGCAGAAGAGCGCGTCTCCGGCGCCGTAGAAGCGATTCACGTCCTCCACCAGCTTCCGGAACTCCGCGGCATAGCGGGCCGTCAGATCCCGGATCTCCTCCGCGGTGACATCCCTGCCCTGCGCGTTCAGCATGGCCGACAGCCCGCGGTAGCGCTCCTCCCAGACCGCGTCCTCGTTGATGAACGTATGTCCCATGTCGAAAAAAAGCCACTCGGTTCCGGCCATACGGGTCCCTCCGCAAAAGGAAGCGGCGCCGAAGCGGGAAAAAATGCCGCTTTCCTTAAAATTATCCTCATCCTACCATATCCGTTTTGAGAAATCAAGGCGGGTGCCCGTGCCTGCGCCTTTATAAAAAGGAGCACAGGCTCCCCCTCTCATAAGAAGAATTCTCCTTTGCCCGGTAGGACGGATTTTATTAAAGAAGCCCAATATAGCGCGTTGAGTTTTTATTGGCGTTACGAATGATTTTGATCTTGCCGCGCGTCTCGGCGGCCGGGCGAAAGCCGTCGGCCGCCAATCCTCTTCGGGGGTGACAGGAGGTTTTCAGAGCCGAAGGCGGAAAAAACCGACGTCAAGAGGGGGCAGCGCCCCCTATGAAAAAATCACGTCCCGGCGGAATGCCGAAACGTGATTTTTGGTTGGGCTGGCGCGATTCGGACGCGCGAAATGACGGAGTCAAAGTCCGTTGCCTTACCGCTTGGCTACAGCCCAATATCCTGTTTTGAAAAATCGCCCACGGAATCCTGCCGCGGGCGATCTTTTTTTTGTATGGGGTGGGAGGTGGGATTCGAACCCACGGTCTTCAGAGCCACAATCTGACGCGTTAACCAAGCTACGCTACGCCCACCATGTATGCGGATCGACTCCCGCAAAAAGCCGTTCCGCATGGTTCCCCTTTTTTGCGGGGGACGGGACTCGTCCCGTTTGTGGAAAAGAACTCCGTCATCCGGACGGAATCCGTCCTTCAGACGGAAGCCGTCTAAAAGACGGGAATCAAGGCCGCGGCCCGGCAATCCTGCGGGGGCCCGCCTTTTTAAGCGCGCCAACAGAAATGGCAGACATCCGCGGCAGCACCAAGTATCTGGTGCGCCAACGGGGATTCGAACCCAGGACCTACTGCTTAGAAGGCAGTTGCTCTATCCAACTGAGCTATTGGCGCAAATAACATGGAGCGGGCAATGGGAGTCGAACCCACCTATCCAGCTTGGAAGGCTGGCATACTAGCCGATGTATTATGCCCGCGCAACAGCATTGCATATTATAGCAAACGCACCCCGATTTGTCAACGAAATCCGTCCCCCATGCGCCAAAAAAGTTCACAGATTCCGGCAAAGGCCCCGCTTGTAATGCTCCGTGCTTTGGAATATAATGAAACAGACGCGAAAAAAAGGATAATATAATTTTAAGAGGGATCCATTTGAGAATCATCTATGCCGAAACTTACGGAGAAATGAGCCGAAAAGCCGCCGTGCTGATCGCGGCGGGGATCAGGGCCGTGCCGGACGGCGTGTTCGGATTCGCAACCGGTTCCACGCCGATCGGCATTTACCGGGAGCTTATCCGGATGTATGAGGCCGGAGAGATCAATTTTTCCCGCTGCCGCAGCGTCAATCTGGACGAGTATCTCGGCCTCGGGATCGAGAGCAGCCAAAGCTATCTCTCTTTTATGACGGAAAATCTGTTTTCCAAAGTGGATATGAAGCCGGAAAACATCCATATCCCGGACGGCCATGCCAAAGATGCCGCCGCCGAGTGCAGGCGCTACGACGCCCTGCTCGAATCCTTCGGCGGCGCGGAAATCCAGCTGCTGGGCATCGGCCGCAACGGCCATATTGCATTTAACGAGCCGGGGGATTCGTTCATCCCGGAGACTCATGTGGTGGATCTGACGGAGGATACGATCCGGGCCAACACACGCTTTTTTGCCTCCTCCGAAGAGGTGCCGCGCCATGCGCTGACCATGGGCATCCGGGGGATTCTGTCCGCGAAGACGCTGCTGCTTGCCGCGAGTGGGGAGGATAAGGCCAAGGCGCTCCGCGACGCCTGTTTCGGGCCCGTGGATCCGCATGTCCCGGCATCCGTCCTGCGCCTGCACCGGGATGCCGTCGTCGTCGCGGAAAAAGAAGCGCTCTCCCTGATTCTGGAGGAACATCCGGAGGCGGTGGAGCGATCATCCGGCATATAGAGCCATACGGGGGGATGGGCCTTGGCAAACTTCATACTGACCGGGAACATCGTCCTGCCGCTGTTTCTGCTGATCGCGGCGGGGTTCGCCCTGCGGAAGGCGGGCGTCGTCGGGGAATCCCTCTCCGACGGGCTCAATCTTCTGGTATATCAGCTCTTTCTGCCGGCCATGATTTTCGAAAACATCTATGAGACAAAGATCGAGGGCGTTTTCGACGCAAAGCTGGTCGGGTTTGCCGCTCTGTTCACGCTGGCCGTCGCCGGGCTTTCGATGTGGATCGTGCCGCATCTTGAAAAGGACAACCGGAAGCGCGGCGCGCTGGTGCAGGGTATCTTCCGCAGCAACTTTGTGATCTTTGGGCTGCCGCTGGCCGACGCCATCCTCGGGGAGGGCAGTTCCGGCCCGACGGCGCTGCTGATCGCCTTCATGATCCCGCTTTTCAATATTCTCTCCGTATTGGTGTTCGAGTATTTCCGAGGCGGCAGGGCGGATCTCCGGTCGTTTCTGCGGAGCTGCTTTAAAAACCCGCTGATCCTCAGCTGCGCGCTGGGCGTTTTCTTTCTCGTGACCGGCTGGAAGCTGCCGGGTCTGCTCGCGCAGGGTGTAAAATCTGTGGCCTCGGCCTCGTCGGCCGTTTCGCTGATCGCTCTCGGCACCTCCATCGAGTTCCGCAAGGTGCCGGGCAACGCGAAACAGCTCACCATCGGGCTTCTGGGCAGACTGGTGATCGTTCCGGCCCTCGGCATCACGGCGGCCGCGCTCTGCGGGTTCCGCGGGACCTCGATGGTTCCGCTGCTGGCGATGCTCTGCACGCCGACCTCGATCAGTTCCTTCACCATGGCGAAGAACATGGGCGCGGACGGGGAGCTCGCCGGGGAGCTGGTCGTCATGTCCATGGTTTTCTCCCTTTTTTCCATCTTTTTTGCGGTTTATCTATCCATCAGCCTGGGGCTGATTTAACAAGGAGGTCCTTTATGGGCAAAAAAAGAACATTGCGGTTTCCCGCTCTCTGCGTGGCGCTGGTGCTTCTGCTCGGCGGCTGCGGCTCCAAGGGGGAGAGCAACGGGATCGAAGTAAAAGTTGACAACACGGCCGCGAGCTACGACGAACTCGATCTGCAGGCGATGGCCGACGACATCTATGATTCGCTGGAGACGAGCGAGCTGACGCTGGAAAGCGTGGAGCGCATCACCGACGAGGAAGTGCTCAAGGACCAGTTCTATCTGGATCCGGACGACGTGGTCTCCTGCGAGATCCGCGCGGCAAACGGCGATTTCGGCGTCGCGGACGTCTGTCTGGTCGTCGCGAAGGAGGACGCCGCGGACCGCGTGGTGGAATCCCTCGAGCAGCGCAAGGACGACCGCATCGCCGAGTTCTCGGCCTACGACGTCTACGATTCGGCGCAGACCGCCCTCAACGCGGATGTCTCCCAGATGGGGCGGCTCGTCGTCCTGCTGATGCTCGACGAGGACGGCAAGGCCTCCGCGAAGGAGATCATCGAATCCTATCTGCCGGAGGACTGACATCATGAATAAGAACGGCCGGGGAACTCTGTTCCCCGGCCGTTCTTTTTTAGAAAAATGGAAAGTTATCGTTCTTTTTTCAGATAAACCATATCGACCAGTTGTTTTCCATCCTCAAACATCGGATGGTCGTAGTTATCCGTAAAAAAGTTCTTTATTCTGTGCGATTCCGTAAAGCCGCAGCTATGATAAAAAGAAAGGATCGAAGGACAGTCGCCGGTTCCCGCCAACAGAACGCGGCAGTCGGCATAATGGGCGGACAGAAATTCTATCAGGGCCTTCCCATAGCCTCTTCGTTGACAATCAGGCGAAACAGCGATGTTTTTAAGCTCGTAAACGCCATCGGCTTCTTTGGTTATCACACATTCGGCTTTGATGCCGTCGTCATCCAAAACAAACATTTCACCGTTTTCAAGGTATTTATCAATCATGTTTTCCTGTTCGTCAGCCAACAACAGCAAAGCGAGATAGTCTTTTTTGTTTCCCGTCACTTTTTTGATATCCACATTCTGTCTCCTTTGCGAATTCCTGTTTATCAGCGTCCTCTTCTTATTTTTTATGTTTCCGGCGCCTTGGGCAAAGCGACGGTACCGGTTCGGGCGACCTCCTTGATCAAGTAGGGCCGGAGCAGCTCCTCCGCCTGATCGATCTTCTCCGAGGTGTCGCAGATCTCGGCGGTGACGGCGTTTTTGGTGAGGTCGACGATCCGGGCGCCGATGACGGAGAGGATATTCATGATCTCGGCGCGTTTGCTCTGCGTGGCGGCGACCTTGATCAGCGCGAGCTCCCGGCTGATGATGTCCTCCGATTCGTAGGAGCGGACCTTGATGACGTCGATCTGCTTGTTGAGCTGCTTCTCAATCTGCTCGACGATGTGGTCGTCGCCGTCGACGATGATCGTCATGCGGGAGACTGCCTTATCCTCGGTCACGCCGACGGCGAGGCTTTCGATGTTGAAGCCGCGCCGGCCAAAAAGCCCGGAGATATGCGAAAGAACGCCCGCGTGGTTTTCCACGAGGACGGAGATGCAGTGCTTCATCCGTGCCTCCTCCCTTCACCGCTGAAACAGAGTGTGGGCGCGTCGTGCGGCACCGTGCACTCGACGAGCACGGGATGCCCGGCTTTGAGCACGGCATCCACCACCGTATCGGTCTCTTCGTTTCTGCAAATGCTCAAATATTCGATGCCGTAGGCTTGGGCGAGCTTCTCAAGGTCCGGCAGGTCACCGAGTTCGACGGCGAAGCGGTTTCCGGCATATTTCTTATCCTGAATCTCGCGGATCATGCCGAGACACCGGTTTTTCATGACCACGATCTTGACGGGCACGTTTTCCTGCATCATGGTCGCGAGTTCCGGCAGCGCCATTTGGAAGGAACCGTCGCCGCAGACCACCGCCACCTCCCGCTCCGGCGCGGAGAGTTTGGCTCCGATGCCCGCGGGGATCGCGTACCCCATCGCGCCTAAGCCCCCGCTCGTGAGAAAACGCCCGGTCTTTGCGCAGAAGCCCTCCGACGCCCAGATCTGGTTTTGCCCGACGTCCGCGACGAGCACGCCGTGCGGCGGCATTTTTTTCGTCAGGGTATGAATGAAGCGCACAGGGTCGAATTCCCCGTTCTCCGGCGGAGCGGCGCAGAGGCCGCGCAGCTCCTCCGTGCGGGCAAGCCATGCGGAGCGGTCGGCCGGGACGGCGGCCTCGGCGACCTGGCCGAGCACGAGGCTGAGGTCCCCGACAATCGGAATGTTGGTGCCCATGTTCTTGCCGATCTCCGCGGGGTCGATATCGATATGGATGATCGTTTTGGTTTTGGAGACCATCTCCGGCGAGGACATGGCCCGCTCGCCGATCCTTGCGCCGGCGACGATCAGCAGGTCACTCTCCGAGAGGGCGCGGTTCGCGAGCTCCGTGCCGAAGGTGCCGAGCATGCCGAGACAGAGCGGATGCTCCGGCGGCAGGGCGGAGAGGCCCATCATCGTGCAGATCACCGGGATCTGCTGCGTCTCGGCAAAATCGCGGAGCGGTTCCCGCGCGCCCGCGCCGAAGACGCCGCCTCCCGCGACGATCAGCGGCTTTTCGCAGGCTGCGAGCGCATCCGCGGCCTTTTTGACCTGAACGGCGTGGCCTTTGATATTGGGATTATAGCCGCGCAGGTGCACCTCCTCCGGGTAGCTGAAATCGAGCTTCGCGAGCTGGACGTCGATCGGGACGTCGATCAGCACCGGCCCCTTGCGCCCGGTGGAAGCGATATAGAATGCTTCCCGGAAGACGCGCGGCAGATCGCGGGCGTCCTTAACGAGATAGCGGTGTTTCGTGATGCTTAAGGTTGCGCCGGTGATATCCGCCTCCTGGAAGGCATCCCTGCCGAGCAGCTCGCTCGAGACCTGCCCCGTGACCGCGACGATCGGGATCGAATCCATGTAGGCGGCGGCGATCGCGGTGATCAGATTGGTGGCGCCGGGGCCGGAAGTTGCGGCGCAGACGCCGACTTTTCCGGAGATCCTCGCGTAGCCCGAGGCCGCGTGGCCCGCGTTCTGTTCGTTGCGGACCAGCACATGCCGGATGGAGGATTCCGCGAGACAGTCGTAAAACGGGCAGATATTTGCGCCCGGGTAGCCGAATACGACGCCGACGCCCTCCGCCTCAAGCGCTTTCACCATGGCCATTGCACCGGTCATCATTCTTCGGCCTCCCCCCTGAAAATGCTTGTAAAACCGATGATTACCTGATATTATAATACATATCCCTGTTTTTTGAAAGGATCGCCATGAAAAATTTCTTTTTGAAGCTCCGGGCGCTCCCCGTCCGGAAAAAGGGCCTTCTGCTGCTCGCCGCCGGGACGCTTTGCCTTGCCGTGAGCCTTGTTTTGCTGGTTGCTACGGAGTCGGTGATGTCCACCGTTCTGTTCTATATCTCCCTGATTCTGAATATCATCGGCCTGTATATTCTCATGTGGGTGCGCGGGAGGAGAAACGAAAATGACGGAAAATGAAGTCCTGCGCCGCACCTGGGCGGATATCTCGCTCGACGCGGTTGAATCTAATTTCCGCCAGATCCGTGCGGCGGCCGGCTCGGCAAAGGTGATGGCCGTCGTGAAGGCCGACGCCTACGGCCACGGCGACCGGATGATGGCCCCGTTTCTGGAATCCGTCGGCGCGGACTGGTTCGGCGTCTCCAACCTTGAAGAGGCGCTCGGCATCCGCGAGAGCGGCGTCACGAAGCCGATCCTGATCTTCGGCTCGACCCCGCCGGAATGCGCCTACGAGCTCGCCAAATGGGATATCACGCAGGCCTGCTATTCGCTGGAATACGCGAAGGAGCTCTCCGACGCCGCCGTCAAGCTGGGGGCGACCCTCGGCGTCCATCTGAAATTCGACACCGGCATGGGCCGGATCGGCTTCGTCGTCACCGACGACTGCTTCGACGCGGCGCTCGCCGGCGCGAAGGAGGCCGTCTCCCTGCCCGGCATCCGCGTCACCGGTACCTTCACGCATTTCTCCGTGGCGGACGAGGCCTCGGAGGAGAGCATCGCCTACACGAAGATGCAGTTCGACCGCTTCACGCGGATCTGCGCGGCGATGAAGGCCGCGGGCATCGACCCCGGCATCCGGCACTGCTGCAACAGCGCGGCGCTGCTCTGCTATCCGGAGATGCGCCTCGACATGGTGCGCCCCGGTATCATCCTTTATGGCCTTTACCCCGCCAACAACGAGTTTGTGACTTCCAAAATCAAGCTCTCCCCGGTTATGGAGATGCGCACCGTCGTCACAATGGTGAAGCCCCTTGCCGCGGGTTCCACCGTCAGCTATGGCCGGCGCTACACCGCCCCGGAGGACGAGATCATCGCCTCCACCGCCGTCGGCTACGCGGACGGCTACCACCGCCTGCTGACCAACCGCGGCCGCATGATCGTGCGCGGCCAGTACGCCAAGGTCGCGGGCAGCGTCTGCATGGATCAGACGATGCTCGAAGTGACCGGCATCCCCGGCGTCAAAGAGGGCGACCGGGTGACCGTATTTGGCCGGGACGGCGACGCCTTCATCTCCGCGGACGAGGTGGCCGCCCTTGCGGGAACGATCAACTACGAGGTCGTCTGCGCCATGTCGAGGCGGGTGCCTCGCTGCTACTATTATCAAGGGGAGAATATCCATAACTTCGACTACCTGAGGTGGAAGGAAAAATGAGCACATACACCGTGGAGCCGCTGGAGGAACGGGATCTTGCCGAAGCAGCCGGGATCGAGAAGCTCTGTTTTGCCCATCCGTGGAGCGAGGAGACGCTCCGCAGCGAATTTGGTTCCCCTTACAACTGGTTCTTCGGCGCCCATGCGGACGGGAAGCTCATCGGCTACTGCGGCATGCAGGCGGTTTCCGGGGAGGGCAGCGTCTTCAACGTCGCCGTGCTGCCGGAGTATCGCCGGCAGGGCGTCGGCGAGTCGCTGGTGATCGAGCTCTTGCGGAAATCGAAGGAGCTCAACCTCGACCAGCTTCTGCTGGAGGTCCGCCCCTCAAATCTCAAGGCGATCTGGCTCTATGAGAAGTGCGGATTCGTCTTTTTCGGCCTGCGGAAGAATTATTATACCGACCCGCCCGAAAACGCTATCATCATGCGCCTCGCCTTCAACGGCACGCAGATGTACGAGGACGAAGATGACGATTAACGCATGTACGGGAAGTGTCCCGTACATGCTGGGAATTCCGCAATGCGGAATTCCTCCAAAAACGGGAAATTATCCCGGTTCCTCTGG
>CAYMNV010000006.1:8914-62538 GCA_964391915.1 uncultured Oscillospiraceae bacterium | reverse complement strand
CCCTGCCGCGGAAGAAAAATTTCTACAAAATGATAAAAAGCGCCCGCTTCCAAATGGAAACAGGCGCTTTCGTTTTTGATTCCGATTATTTACGGAGCTCTTCGAGACAATGGCTGCAGACATTTTTGCCGTTAAAAGAGACGATCCCATCGGCGCTGCCGCAGAAGATACAGGCCGGCTCATACTTCTTGAGCATGATACAGCCTTCATCAACAAAGATCTCAAGAGAATCTTTTTCATTGATGTCGAGCGTCCGGCGAAGTTCGATCGGCAGAACGATGCGGCCAAGTTCATCGACTTTGCGGACAATTCCAGTAGATTTCAATACAATTGCCTCCCAAAAAAATTCCTGTTGCTGTTTCAGCCACGTGTACAGTTTACCTTATTATCCATTTTTTGTCAAGGACATATTTCGCCAAGGTTGCGTATTTTTTTCGGAATATCCCTTTATCGGCCGGAATAGATTATCCCAAACGCGGTTGGGAGGCGGTGGTACGGGCTATTTTCTGGCAGCGGTGACGGCGGCATCCCTGATCTATGGGGCGTATTCCGGCAATCTGCAGGCGGTTTCCGCGGCGGCGCTGGGCGAATGTTCCCATGCGGCGGCGCTTTCGCTGGAGCTGCTGGGCACGCTCTGCCTCTGGAGCGGCATCTCCGCGGTGGCGGAGGAATGCGGCCTGACGGCCTGGACCGCAAGGCTGCTCGCTCCGGTGCTCAAGCTGCTCTTTCCGACCGCGCGCCGTGACGAAAAAGTGATGAAGGCGATTTCCATGAATATGACGGCAAACCTGCTCGGGCTGGGCAACGCCGCCACGCCGCTCGGGATCAAAGCGATGAAGGAACTCAAACGCGCCGGGGGAAACCTCCCCTCCGCCACGAAGGATATGGCGCTGTTCGTCGTGATCAATACGGCCTCGCTCCAGATCCTGCCGACGACCGTGGCGACGCTGCGTCTGGGTGAGGGTTCTCCCGCCCCGATGGATATCCTGCCGGCGGTCTGGCTGACGGGAGGGCTCTCCCTGCTGGCCGGTATTTTGGCGGCGAAAATTTTCTGCCGGGAGGCGGGATCTTGACCGCGTTTGGAGTTGGGGATCTGGCGGTCCCGCTCGCAATCGTTCTGGTCTTCCTCACGGCGGCGATCCGGAAAAAAGACCTGTTTTCCGTGTTTCTGACCGGGGCGAAGGAGGGCCTCGCAACGACCGCGAGCGTGCTGCCGGCGCTCGTGCTGCTGATGACGGTGATCGGCATGGCGCGGGCCTCGGGCCTGCTGGGCCTCCTGACGGCCGCCGCAGCGCCGCTTGCGGAGAGGCTGGGTTTTCCGGCCGAGGTACTGCCGCTCGCTCTGCTGCGGCCGCTCTCCGGCTCCGGTGCGCTCGCGTTTTTTGAGGAACTGCTGAAGGAAGTCGGGACCGAGAGTTACGAGGGGCGGGTGGCGGCGGTGCTGATGGGCGGCACGGAGACGACCTTCTATACCGCGGCGGTTTATTTCGGCGCGGCGGAGGTCCGTAAAGGAAACGGCGCGATCCCGGCCGCCCTGACGGCGGATTTTGCCGGAACGGTGGCGAGCGCGCTGGCCGTGCACCTGTTTTTCCGATAAAAAAAGAGCCGAAAGGCTCTTTTTTGGCGGATGTTTTTCCCAAACATCCGGCTTTTCCAAAAAACTTTGTCTCCGCAGAGGGCGTGGGATTACTTCCCTGCGCTTCAGCGCGGTGCCTTCCGGCGCAATGCGATTCGGAGCGGCACGTTCCGGCTCCGGCACGGAAAGATTGCGGAAGGCTCCCCGGTTTCCGCGGCAGGTTCGGCGGGAGGGCCCCATCCGGGCATGATTTTCTCAAAGAATTCCGGCCCGGAAGGAGATTCCGAAGGGGCGCGCTTATCCCGGAATGAAGGATTACGCCTCCGGGAGATCCGCCCCGGGCTCCGCCTTCTCAAAAGGTTCCGGCTCCGGCGCGGCGGAAGAGAGAGGCTCCTCCGGCTCCGCGGCAGGCCCGGCGGAGTTTCCAGCGGCCTCCTTCTGCATCAGGTACTTTGCGTAGATGGCGACGGCAGTATTCTGATACGGGTTCGCGTAGAGGGCCGGCAGGACAAGCAGGCAGAGGATCCACCAGCCGAGGAAGGAGAGCTTGAAAAAGAAGAGCTTCGCCACGTTCCCGCTTGTGGCGGCGACCGACTTCCGGAAGGCGGCGTGCGGGCCTTTCCCCTCGGCCAGATAATAAGGGGCAAGGGCATAGCGCTGGAAAAACACGGTGAGCATCAGCCATCCGGCCAGAAGCAGGAACCCTCCGAAGCAGATGCCCGCGCCGGCAAGGACCTGCGAGGTATGGTCGGTCAGCACGTCCAGATAATAGGCGTAGTAGTACAGCACGCCGATCAGCCCCGCCCCGGGCAGGGAGAAAAACACGAGCCAAAACACCTTTCGGATCAGCAGGCCGATCGAGTAGAAGAATGCCCGGAAATAGAGCCGGAACGAGGAGAAATAGGTGAAAAGCTGCAGCAGGTTGTCGCTCCCGCCGCCCGCGGAGTGATAGTACCAGCTCTTATAGCCGAGAAAGAGCGGCGGCAGGATCAACAGATAGGCAAGCGCCGCGCAGCCGGTGATAAACAGGGCGACCGGGGCGGTGTCGGCCAGCGAAGAGAGTTCAGCGTAGGAGGTAAACAGCTCGCCGAGGCTCACTTCCCCGAGCACCAGCGCGGCGATGCCCGGCTCGGCAAATACCAGGGTGAAGACCACGTCCATCAAATAGATCAGCAGGTAGGCGGCGTAGCAGATCATCAGCGCGACGACCGATTTTCCCCAGAAATGGCGCAGCGCTTCCCTCGCGCCGGATTTTACCGTTCTTCCAAATCCCATGTTTCCAACTCTCCTTCCGGTTCCGCTCCGCCGCAGGGAACGGCGGAAATAATTTCAAAACAGCGGTCCCGCATCCACATCGCGGCGGAGGTCATGACCGTGTAGCCGCAGCCGTTTTCCGCCGCCCATTCCCGCATTTCGGCCCTGGGATAGCCGTACATCGAGAGCAGCCCCATGATAACGGCGCCGTGCGTGACGGCCGCGGCCTCGGTGATCCGGCACTGCATCATGTCGTTCAGAATGTACTCGAAGGCCGCGGTGATACGGCTTCCGAGCTCCTGAAATCCCTCTCCGCCGGGCGGCGGGGCCTTGCCCTCCAGCCACTGCAGGAACGTCTCTTCCTTGTTAAGCTCCGTGAAAGAACGGCCCTCGAATTCACCGAGGTCGCATTCCCGCAAACCTTCCACCGCCTCAATCAGAGTCTCCGGAAAGAGGATCTCCGCGCTCTCCCGGCAGCGCAGCATCGGGCTTGTATAGACTTTGCCCACGAAGGGATACCGGCAGGCGGTCATTAGAGTGCGCAGTTCCTCCGCGCCCTCCGGTGCGAGCGGAAGATCCGTCCGGGCGCCGACGCAGAGTTTTTTCCGGTTGCCCTCCGTCTCCCCATGACGGATCAGATGCAGTTTGTAGGTGATCATACATCCTCCGAGATAAAAATTTTGAAAATTCTGCGAAATTTCATTTACAAACGGTACGGAATAAAATATAATATACAAACAGTTAACCGAAAACGAGGAAGTGCGAAACGATGTCCAACAACGATTTTCCGCGCGTATTGACACTTTTGAGAAAAGAAAAAGGCCTGAGCCAGAAAAGCGTGGCGGCGTCGCTCGGCGTCTCGCAGGCGCTGCTCTCGCATTACGAAAAAGGCATCCGGGAGTGCGGCCTCGATTTTCTGATCCGCGCCGCGGATTTTTACGGCGTATCGGCGGATTATCTGCTGGGCCGCTCCGCGAGCCCGGACGGCATGACCGTCTCCGTGGAGGAGATCCCGGAGCCGGAGCAGGTCGGCAAGGAAAACAGCCTGTCCCGCGCGGGCGTGCTGCCGGTGCTTAACAAGAAGCTGATCGCGAATTCGCTCAATGTTCTGTTTGATCTTCTGGCGCGTTGCGGCAGCAAGGAGCTGACCGTGGAGGTCTCCTCCTATCTGATGACGGGCGTCTACCGGATGTTCCGGATTCTCTACGACATCAACCCGGCGAACCAGCCCGATATGTTCAGCATCCCAAAGTGCGCGGCCCGCGGCTATGCGGACGCGGAGATGCAGCGGAGCGAAGCCAATGCCGCCACGATCGGCGAGGGGAACGCGTTCGTCTGCAAACAGGCGATCCCGGATAAAGAGGCCCTGCTGATCACGACCGAACGCCTCTCGAGGAGCTATCCGCTCTTCGCGCCGTCGCTGCTCAACCTGATCCAAAACTGCGAGAACCGCATCCGCACCTTCCGGGAGAAATAAACTCCGATTCCGCAACCATTCTATCATACCTTCGCGGATTTTGAAATGCGAAGTTTTCAAAGACCATGCCCGCAGGCTCTTCGCCGCGGGCATTTTTACTCACTGTTCACACCTTGTTGATTGACAGGACAAAAACCTTGTTATATTATTTAATAGAGAAATTTTACGCTGCGGAGAGGAGGGCGCCGAAATGAAACGGATTTTCCAAACATGGATGCTTCTGGCGGCTGCCGTGCTGACCGGGCTTTCCCTCTCCGGCTGCTCGTCGTTTACGACCGACACGGAATCCCTGATGTCTCCCCCGAAGCTTACGGAGGAGCAGTCCCTGCTCCACAGCGCGCTGCGGGAGGTCGTCGGCGAGGATTACCACCTCAAATATCCGAAGGCAAACGGGGATGCGAACTCCGCGTTTATTTTCCGCGACCTCGACCGGGACGGTGAGGACGAGGCTATGGTCTTTTATTCGGCCGATTCCGCCGAGAACGACACCCGGATGAACATTCTGAAGAAGACGGACGGCGTCTGGTATTCGGTGTATGAGGTCTCCACCTCTTCGGCGGACGTCAGCTCCGTGGATTTCGCAAAGACCGCCGAGGAGAGCGAAGTCGTTCTCATCGGCTGGATGATGTCGAGCGGCGACGAGATCGGTGTCTACCGCTTCGACGGGCTCTCGATGGGGACGCTGTATACCGGCAAGTGCGACGCATACCGGGTCGTGGATCTCGACGCCGACGGGTGGAACGAGATCATGGTTTTTACCGGTTCCTCCAGCGGCCGCTATCAGGCCAGAATGCTGTATGAGGATACCGGCACCATCGAGCTGACCAACAGCGTGCGAATCGCCTGCCCCGCCTCCTCGTTCCTGAAAGTCACGGAGGGAAAGCTTGAGGAGAACCGTCGGGCGTTGTTCCTGGATTCGCAGGTTTCCGAAGGCGTCTACACCAGCGAGGCGCTGATCTATGAGGCCGATACGCTGTCGCGCCTGATCCCTACTCTGAAGGAGGATGGAGGAAAAGGCATCACCGTCGTGGATGAGATCGTGCTGGAGAGGATGCTGCGATATTCCGCAGTGCTCTGCGGCGACATCGACGGCGACGGCCTGATCGAGATGCCGTGCGCCTATTCCGCACAGGCCGCCGGGCAGACTACCGAGGGGCTTTCGGAGTCCTCTTCGGAGCCCGCTTCGGAGGCTGCGCCGGAAAAGCCTCCGGAAGAGACTTCGGAGGAGCAGGAGGAGGTCCGGCCGGAAGCCGGCGAGGCGAATCCGATCTGCTACATGAAATATGAGGGAGACGGGTTTGCCGTCTGTTGGATCGGGGTCGCCAACGCGAGGAGCGGATGGGCGTTCGCCTTCCCGGAGGACTGGATCGGCGCCGTCACGGCGGAGCCTTACAGCGCCTACAACGAGTGGCGTTTTCTTGCACCGGAGGATGCGGGCGGCTATGAGATCCTGCGGATTCGCGCCTCCAACGCCGGGGAGTATCAGGACCGTTTCGAAGAGAGCTACACCCTGATCGCCGAGGACGGCGATACCAATTACTATCTGAGCGTCACCGCCGACAGCGGTGCGGCATATTATCTCCCGCCGGATGCGTGTATCCGGCAGTTTCGCCTGATCGACTGGTAAGGGCCGGAAACGGCGCCCGACGGAAAGAAGGAGCAGGATATGAAAAAAATACTGGTTTGTGAAGATGAGGAGGGCATCCGCGAGTTTGAGGTCATCACGCTCAAGCGCGCGGGCTACGACGTTGTGGATGTCGGCACCGGCGAGGATGCGCTCAAGGTATTTCTGGCGGCCCCGGAGGATTTCATGGTCGCCCTGCTGGACATCATGCTCCCGGGCATCGACGGTTTCACCGTCTGCAAGCGCATCCGCGAAAAAAGCAGCACGATCGGCATCATCATGCTTTCCGCCAAATCGCAGGAGATGGATAAGGTCAACGGCCTGATGCTGGGCGCCGACGACTATGTGACGAAGCCGTTCTCTCCGAGCGAGCTTTCCGCGCGGGTGGATGCGATCTGCCGCCGGATCTCCACGATCTCCACGGACAAAAACTCCGAGGAGATGGAATCCGGCCCGTTCGTCCTGAATCTGCGCAGCCACAGCCTGACGAAGAACGGCACGCCGATCGACCTGACGCAGGTGGAGTTCCAGATCATGGAGCTTCTTTTCAACAATCCGGAAAAGGCCCTGAGCCGGAACGACATCCTCCAGAATATCTGGGGAGAAAAATATACCGGCGACGACAAGATCGTCGACGTCAACGTCCGGCGCCTGCGCATGAAGATCGAGGACAAGCCCTCGGAGCCGCGCAATCTGCAGACGGTCTGGGGCCTCGGCTACAAGTGGATGCCGTAAAAGCGTAGCGCGCTCCGCTTAAGAATTCTGTCGGAAGGAGGGTGGCGCGCTTTGGCCATCAAAAAAATCACCAGGCGCTGGCTGTTCAACAGCCTCGGCGTCATCCTCGTGATCCTGATCGCGGTCGTCGTCGCGGTCGCCGTCGCCATTCACAACAATTATTACGACGGCGTCAGCCGCCGGCTGATGAGCCAGGCGGAGACCATCACTTCCCTGCTCGCCAAATATTATGCCGAGGGCGAGGAGTCCTACGACGAGAACGTCCGCAGCATGGTCTCCACATTTAAAGAAAAAGATATTATGGAGCTGATGGCGCTCGACAAGGATGGGAACGTCGTGATCACCTCGAGCGGTTTTCTTCCGAGCACCGGCCTCTCCATGCCGGATTATGAGGAGGCCCTTGTCTCCGCGGACGGCTCCGGCAAATATACCGGAGTGATCGGCGAGGAAAAGATCATGGCCATCACCCGCATCCCGCAGAATTCCACGGACCGGTACCATGCGTTCCGCCTGGTCGTCTCGCTGGAGAAGGTCGACATGCAGGTCTATATGCTGATCGCGGTGACAAGCTTCGTCGGCATGGCGATCATCTTCTTCGTCGTCTTTTCGAGCTCGTATTTCATCAATTCCATCGTCATCCCGGTGGGGCAGGTCGGCGACGCGGCGCGGAGGATCGCCGAGGGAAACTTCGGCGAGAAGCTTCAGAAGCGCACCGACGACGAGATCGGCGAGCTCTGCGACACGATCAACGACATGGCGGATGAGCTCGGCGCCACCGAGCGCATAAAGAACGAGTTCATCTCCTCCGTCTCCCACGAGCTGCGCACGCCGTTGACCGCCATCAAAGGCTGGGCGGAGACCATCGAGGATTCCACCTCCGACGGCTCCGTCGATCCCGAGATGCTCCACAAGGGCATGGGCGTCATCATCAGCGAGACGGAGCGCCTCTCCGTCATGGTGGAGGAACTGCTCGACTTCTCGAGGCTTGAGAGCGGCCGCATGGTGCTTCAGCCGATGATGCTTGACATCATTGCCGAGCTCTACGAGGCCGTGCTCACGTTTGAGCAGCGCGCGAAGCGGGAGGAGAAGGAGCTGATCTTTGAGGACAGCGACGACGTCATCACGGTCTGGGGCGACCGGAACCGGCTGCGCCAGGTCTTTGTGAATATTATCGACAACGCGCTCAAATATTCCGACGTGGGCGGGAAAGTGACCGTCCATGCCGGCCGGAGCAAGATAGAGGGGTTCACGGAAGTGACCGTCACGGATAACGGCTGCGGCATCCCGGCGAACCAGCTCGACAAGGTCAAAACCAAATTTTACAAGGGCAACGCCACCCGGAAGGGCTCCGGCATCGGTCTTGCGGTCGTGGATGAGATCGTGCGGATGCACGGCGGCACGCTGCTGATCGAGAGCAAGGAGGGCGTCGGCACAAAGGTGACCGTCCGCCTGCCGGAAAACGAAGCCCGGGCCGCGTCGGCGATTGCCGCGGCACAAAAAACACCGGAACGGCAGAGAACGCCCTCCGGGAAAGAGTCCATTTGAAAGGATAACGGAATGAAAGAAAAGGGAAATCAGGGCGGATGCCCGATCAAGACATCCGTCGGCGGGCAGGCCCTGATGGAAGGCATCATGATGCGCGGCCCGAAGCGCTCGGCCATGGCCGTACGCAGGCCGGATAAAACCATCGCCGTTGAGGAATGGGCGACCAAGCCCACAACCGGCATCCGGAAGCTGCCGTTTTTCCGCGGCATTTTCACCATGATCGACAGCCTTGCCACCGGCTACAAGTGCCTGATGCGCTCGGCGGAGCTTGCCGGCGAGGAGGAGGAGCCCACCAGATTCGAGCTCTGGATCGAAAAAAAGTTCGGCAAATCGGCGGAGACGGTCTTCGAGGCCGCCGTCACCCTCGTGGCGGTCGTCGTTTGCCTGCTGCTCTTTATGGTGGTACCCTCCGGCATCACGAGCCTGCTCCGGCATCATATCCCGTCGGATCTTACGCTGACGGTGATCGAGGGCGTCCTCAAGATCGGCATCTTTTTCGCCTACATCGTCGGCATCTCCAAAATGAAGGAGATCCACCGCACCTTTATGTACCATGGCGCCGAACATAAGACTATCGCCTGCTACGAGGCCGGCGAAGAGCTGACCGTGGAGAATATCCGCAAATACACCCGCCTCCATCCCCGCTGCGGGACCAGCTTCCTGATTCTCGTGCTGCTGATCAGCATCCTCGTCTTCTCGATGGTGACGTGGGAAAGTCTGGTTGTGCGCGTCCTGCTCAAGCTTGTGCTGATCCCGGTCGTTGTCGGGATCTCCTACGAGCTGATCAAATACGCCGGCCGGCACGACAATTTCCTCACGAGGATCATCTCCGCGCCGGGGCTCTGGCTGCAGCACCTGACGACGCAGGAGCCGGACGACTCCATGATCGAGATCGCGATCGCCGCCGTGACGCCGGTGCTGCCGGAAAACCGCACGGAGGATCAGTGGTGAGCGACATGACCTACCGGGAACTGCGAAAAACCGGCATCGAAACCTTACAAAAAGCGGGAGTGGATGCTCCCGCTTTTGAAATTTCCGTACTGTTTGAGGATCTTGCCGATATCCCGAAGGAGCAGCTTCCCCTGCTCGGCGGGGAAATTGTGCCGCCGGAGACCGCCGAAAAGCTGTTCCTTGCCGTGAAACGGCGCGCGGAGGGCTACCCGCTGCAGTATCTCGTCGGGAGCTGGTGGTTCTACGGGCGAAAATTCGCGGTCGGCGAGGGCGTGCTCATTCCGCGGGAGGAGACCGAGCTGCTCTGCGAAATGTCGCTGCGCCTGCTTGAGCATGAGCACGCGCCGAGAGTGGCGGATCTCTGCAGCGGCACCGGCTGCGTCGGCATCACGATCGCCAAGGAGCGCCCGGATGCCGAAGTCTTCGCCTACGAGCTCTCGGAGGATGCGCTTTTTTATTTAAGAAAAAATATCTTTTTGAACGGCGTACCGAATGTGCGGGCTTTTCGGGCGGACGTGCTGCTGCCGCCGGAGGAGGACGTGCCGGTCTTCGACCTGATCGCCTGCAACCCGCCCTATATCCGCAGCGGCGAGATTCCGTCCCTGCAGCCGGAACTGCGCGCCGAGCCGTATCTCGCGCTGAGCGGCGGCGAGGACGGCCTCACCTTCTACCGCGCGGTGATCCGGAACTGGCCGGAGAAACTCCGCAGCGGCGGCCACCTTGTCTTTGAGATGGGCGAGGAGGAAGGGCCGGAGGTGGCGAAGCTGCTGAATGACGCCGGGTTCACGGAGATCAAAATCTACGAGGACCTTGCCGGATTCCAGCGCGAAATCAGCGCCAAAAAGCCGTAGACGGGATCGAAAAAGGTTCCGGGATACCACGGAAGAAAGGAATATCGCCTCCGGCCTGCAAAATAATGCGGGAACCCGTTGACAGCAAAGGTTTAATCTGTTAGACTCTAAAATAGTTTAACAGATTAAACCTTTTTTCTTTTCGGGAGGTGCGGCCTATGACGACGCCAAAGGTGTACGAGAGCGAATACCGGTTCTGTCTGATTCTCTGGGAGAACGAGCCCATCGGCAGCAGCGGGCTTGCGAAGCTCTGTGCGGAGAAGCTCGGCTGGAAAAAATCCACCGTTTATACGGTGCTGCGGCGGCTTGCGGAGCGCGGCGTCCTCAAAAACGAGGATTCCGTCGTTACCTCGCTGGTCTCAAAGGACGAGGTGCAGGTCTCCGAGAGCCGGGAGTTTGTGGAGAAAAATTTTGACGGTTCCCTGCCTGCCTTTGTCGCCGCCTTCACGAAGCAGAAGGCCCTCTCGCCGGAGGAAGCGGAGGAAATCAAAAAAATGATCGACGCCTACGGGGAGGAATGAGCATGGAGCGGATTTTTCTCGCGGTGCTCAATATGAGCATCACGGCCGGCTGGATGATCCTTGCGGCGGCGGCGCTGCGCCTGCTGCTGAAAAAGGCGCCCAAGACGATCCGGATGGCGATGTGGGGGCTGGTCGCGCTCCGGCTCATATTCCCGTTTCGCATCGAGAGCGTGCTGAGCCTCATCCCGAGCGCGGAGCCGGTCCCGCAGGAGATCGCCTTCTCCGCGTCGCCCGCCATCGCGAGCGGCATCCCGGCGGTCGACCGGTCGGTGAATCCCGCGCTGGCCGCGGCTTTCACGCCGGACCCGGCCGTGAGCGTCAACCCACTGCAGATCGTCACGGCGGTCGCCGCGCGCGTCTGGCTCGCCGGTGCCGTCCTCCTGCTGATTTACTGCGCGGTCTCTTATCTCAGACTCTATGACCGGGTACGTACGGCCGTCCCGCTCCGGGGCAATCTATTTGAATGCGACGCGGTCTCTTCGCCGTTTGTTCTGGGCATCTTTCGCCCGCGGATCTATCTTCCCTTCGGCATGGAGGAGCGGGATCGGGAGCTGGTCGTCGCCCACGAAGAGACGCATATCCGGCGGAAGGACCACTGGATCAAGCCCTTCGGTTTCCTGCTGCTGGCCGTCTACTGGTTCCATCCTGCGGTCTGGCTCGCCTACCTGCTGCTCTGCCGGGATATCGAGCTCGCCTGTGACGAGCGCGTGATCCAAACGCTCGGCGAAGCGGAGAAGCGGAATTATTCCAACGCGCTGCTCTCCTGCAGTGTCCCGCACGCCCGGATCGCCGCCTGCCCGGTGGCCTTCGGCGAAGGAAACGTCAAAGGCAGGATCAAAAGCGTACTCCATTATAAGAAGCCGGCCTTCTGGGTGCTTATCGCCGCCGGAATCGCCTGCGCCGCGCTCGCGCTCTGCTTTTTGACAAGCCCGAAGGAAGAGAACGACGCCGTCCTCATTAAGGAAAACGATTTTTCCTCCGGCGGGAGCGCCGAGGCCGCGGTCTCCGCATATCTCGGCGCGGAGGCGGCGATCTTCGACCATCGGTTCGCGGAGCCGACCGACGGCCTCGACAGCAGCAGGACCTTCTGCTTTGCCGGCTATTCCACGGAGAGCACCTACGGCCTTGCCGTATTTCAAAGAAACGAAGAGGGCGCGTTTGAGCTTCTCAAGGTGACGGACAACGCGGAAATGGCCGTGCAAAACGGAGCCGCCGCTGCCGGATATTATGGGGACTTCTGGATTTTTGTCTGCATGGACGACGCGGTAAAGGAGGTCCGCTTCACCGGCGATCTCGAAGAGAGGCTGCCGCTGGATCACTGCCCTTCGATCTCCGTGCTTTCGTTTTTCAGCCGGATTCCGGAGGGCGGCGGGGCGGAATTCGCTTTCTATGACGCGGAGGGGAACCCGGTCGGCTCCGGCGGAAGCTACGGCACGCTGGAGGAGGAGATCCTTCCCTGCCGGGCCGTCGCCGATTACCCTAAAGTGTACGAACTGCCCGCAGAGGAGACGGTCCTCGGTACGGAAACCGAGGCCGCACAGCTCCGGGATTTCCTCTCGAACCTCAACGGCGACAAGGTATCCCTGATGGCCTGCTCCTCCGGGCCGCGGGACACGACGGAAAACCACCGCGAGATCAGCAGCGCGGACAGTATTCTGCTGCTGACTTACCTGCGGAGCCTCACCGATTTTACGGTTTACGATCAATGGGAGAATCCGGCGACCGGAGGCGCTTGGTCGATCTACCTTGAAACTGTGGATGGCACATGGGCCATCTGGTATCCCGGCGAATGGCTGGCCGCCACATTTTCCGGCCCGGAGGGGAACAAAACCTATGTTTTTGACGCCGCCGATACCGAGGATGCCTGCAACAACATCTGGGACATCATTGACGCCTATCTTTACGCGCCGGAGGAACTCTCCGACGAGGAACTGACGCAGGTTCAGGCCGCGGTCAACGACATCCTTGCGCAGTACCGCGCGGGCACGGTGGATACCTCCGTTCCGGAAAATTCGGAGTACCGCTTTGAGCCGCTGCCGGAGGACTGCCTTTTGCCGGAGTACGTCACTGTAGGCATGCTGGGCATCAACGTCAATGAGGTTCTGGGCGGATATAATGTGCAGATCTCCGCGCAGAACGGCCTGTACCTCATCAATCTCTGGGTGGATGCCTTTGCCGATGCCGACACCGGGGAGATCCGTTATGCGGCGTCGGCGGTCAGCTTCCAGAGTCTCCTGCCGGAAATCGTGAGGCAGATCGTGTGGAGGCATCTTCGGGAGAGCGACTGCCTCCGCATGGAGGTGGAGAGCTGCGAGGTGGACGAGTCGGAGACACAGCGCGTTGCCGAAATGTATAAAGGCAGCGACCTTGCAAAGAGCCGCGGCTGGAGCGACGAGATGCTGGAAAACCGCTTTGTCGTCGTGCATGCCATTTATGACGCCACCTATGACCATACCAAAACCTTCCTGAACGACGGACGTCAGGAGGCGTACTTCTACCTTGCCGATCCCGAAAATACCGGTACCTATACCATTGTGGAGAGCACAACGCCGAACTTGCTCTCCGAATAAAGCCAAAGGCCCGCATCCGGCAGCGTCGTTTTTTCGCTGCGGAAAATCTCAAAATCCGATAAAAAGCCGTTCCGGATGATATTCGGAGCGGCTTTTCTTTTGAAAATTCGGGCGGCCCCGCGCCCGGAGCCGGGCGTAGTTGGAGGGGATTTTCCGCTTCTCCCGAAAGGATCTTCCCCTGCGGCGGATGCACGGGCGGGATTTCCCCTTATCATGAAGCGAGCCGGGGCCCGGCTCAGGAAGAAACGCGGTTTCCCGGCAAAAAAATTTTTGTAAAACCGGTTGACATTGACGCAGCGGAAAGGTTTATACTCTGTCTTGAGGTGATTGCCATGGAATACACCGTCAACAGACTGGCGAGGATCTCCGGGGTCAGCACGCGCACCCTGCGGTATTACGACCAAATCGGGCTGCTTTCGCCCGGGAGGGTCGCCTCCAACGGATACCGCATCTACGGGCCGGCGCAGGTGGATCTGCTGCAGCAGATCCTGTTCTTCCGGGAACTCGGATTTGAGCTGGATACCATCAAAAGGATCGTCGGCGCGCCGGATTTCGACTGCGACGCGGCGCTGGAAAGCCATCTTGCGGCCCTCCTGAAGCGCCGGGAGCAGATCGAGACGCTTATCGCAGGCGTTCAAAAGACGATCCGTACCAGAAAGGGAGAAACCGTTATGAGTGACGAAGAGAAATTTGAAGGATTCAAACAGGAGCTGATCGACGAGAACGAGCGGAAGTACGGGGCGGAAGTCCGCGAGAAATATGGGAATGCCGCCGCCGATGCCTCCAACGCGAGGATCAAGGGCATGACGAAGGAACAATATGCCGCCGCGGAAAAGCTGGTGGAGGAACTGAACGATACGCTCCGGGCCGCGTTTGAGCAGGGCGATCCCGCGGGCGAGCTCGCGCAGAAGGCCTGCGACCTGCACCGGCAGTGGCTGTGTTTTTATTGGCCCGATGGCATGTATTCCAAAGAGGCACATCTTGGGCTTGGGAAGATGTATTGTGAAGATGAGCGCTTTAAGGCCTACTACGACGCCATCGCCCCCGGCTGCGCGGAATTTCTGCGCGACGCGCTGGCCGTCTACTGCAAATGATCTTTCAGCGGACCGGTTCCGGAAGAAAGTCGGACGGGACGGCCCAAACAACAAAAAATCCCAGCAAAAGAGACGCGGGAATTTAAATTTCCGCGTCTTTTTCAATGGGATGGAACGACTGAAAAATCAGTTCGCTGAAATAAAAAAATGCCTACAGAAATTGGGCTGTCCGAAAACAATGGCCCAATTTCCTATAGGCATTTCCAAAAAAAGACGCCGGTTATTTTATACTTTTTTGATAATCAATTAAAGTGCTCAAATCGTCGAACAGATCGTCCGAACACACGTCGAAAATAAGCGGGAAAAATTTTAGTTTCCCCATTTGTTTTGCGTCTTCTATCATCCTCTTTGTGTTTTCGCTTACGGCTAAACCCTGCATGCTTACCCGTACCTTTTCAGCGAAAAAGAAGCTGACCTTAAAAAAGCCGTCCCACATGGAAAGCCAGAAAATCGTCTTTTCTTTATCCGTTCCCCTTACCGACTTCCATTGGTACAATCCTTTTGCCAACCACGCCTTGCCGTCCGTGTAATACCGCCACTGCGGCGTAACGTCGGAGCCGGCCAGCATACCAAGGAATTGCGTATAGGCCGCATATTGCTCACCGAGTATGGCAGCGATAACATCGTTTGTCGGTTGGATGTTTGGATCCCGCAGCAGCTGTATGTCCGCACTTTTATTCTTGCTCATGGCCTGGTCTCTTTTCATAAATCTCCACGCCCAATTCGGCCAGCTTTTCTTCTCCAAGAGCGGTTATTTTGTAGACCGTAGCTTTTTCGCCGTCCTGCTCAAACCATCCTAATTCCAACAAACGAGCAAACAATCTTTCTCCCAACGTGCCGCCCAAATGTCCGTAGCAGGAACGGCCTTTTAATTTCTTGCGAGGTTTCTCGTTTTCTGTCATTTTTCTCACCCCTCATCGTTATTATATAATAAAAATTGTTAAAACAAAAGAACCTAAACCACGAAGGTTCAAGTCCGTTTGTTTCATAAAATCATGGTGCACCCGAGGGGACTTGAACCCCTACCCGAAACCGGAGCGGCTCCTAAGACCGCCGTGTCTGCCATTCCACCACAGGTGCATATCTTAGCGGCGGGGTTTCCCTGCCGCTGTTTTTATGGAGGAGAAAAAACGATTGACAGAGCCCTTCTCCGTCAGCCCATTTTGAGGGCGCCCGCGTCCTTCATAAACTGGGCGGCCAGCAGCACGCCGGCCTTTGCGGTGGAGTAGGTTAAGCCTCCCTGCATCCAGACGGCGTAGGGCTCCCGAAGAGGCGCGTCCGCCGAGAGGTCGACCGAGGCGCCGAGGTGAAACGCGCCCGCCGCCATGATGACCGGGTCGTCGTAGCCGGGCATATCCCAGGGCTCCGGCGTGACGAAAGCGTCGATCGGAGAGCCGCCTTGGATGCCGCGGCAGAAGGCGCAGAGGGCTTCCTTACTGCCAAGTTCGATGGTCTCGATGATATCCGTCCGTGGCTCGTCATAGGCGGGTGTCGCGCGGTAACCGAGCAGCTCAAAGAAGCGGGAGGCGAAGACGGCGGTTTTGACCGCGGAGGCCGTGACCGTCGGCGCAAAGAACAGGCCGAGGTACATCGGGCGCAGCTCGTTTAAGGTACAGCCGATCTCCCTGCCGACGCCCGGCGCCGAGAGCCGGTTGGCGCAAAGCTCCACATACTCATGTTTTCCGGCGATGTAGCCGCCGGTATCGGCGATGCCGCCGCCGGGATTTTTGATCAGCGAGCCGATGATCAGGTCCGCGCCGCACTGGGTCGGTTCCTCTCTGCAGACGAATTCGCCGTAACAGTTGTCTGCGACGCAGACCGCCTCCGGGTTTGCCTCTTTTACAATGGAAAAGATTCTCCGCATCACGTCGACCGAGAGGGACGGGCGTAGCGAGTAGCCGCGGGAGCGCTGGATGTAAGCCATTTTTACGTCCCGCACCGCCTCCGGAATGCCTTCGTAATCGACACTTCCGTCCGGCAAGAGCGGCAGTTCCTTATAATTTATGCCGAATTCTTCGAGGGAGCCGATGCCCCGGCCATGAATGACGTCGTGAAGGGTGTCGTAGGGCGTGCCGGTCAGGCAGACCATCGTGTCGCCGGGGCGCAGCACGCCGAAGAGGGCGGTTGAGATGGCGTGGGTGCCGCTCATGAAGTTGTGGCGGACCAGAGCATCCTCCGTGCCGAAGATCTGGGCCCAGACCCGGTCGAGCGTTTCGCGGCCGCGGTCGTCGTAGCCGTAGCCGGTGCTGCCGCCGAAGAGCGACTCGCTGACGCGGTTGTCGATGAAGGCGCGAAGCACCTTTTGGGCGTTATATTCCTCCGTCTGCGCAATCCTCAGAAAAGAGGGGGCGCAGTCGGCTTCCGCCTGATTCGCGGCGGCGAGCAAAGTTTCGTCGATGGAAAAAAATGCGTTCATGTCGGTTCCTCATTGACCAGTTTACAGAAATATTGGGAAGAAATCCGTCGAAATCCGAGCGCCTCGTAGAGCCGGGCGGAAGATTCGCCGGAGGGCACGAGCCACGCCGTGCGCCCGGAATCGAGCAGCTCTTTTGTACAGAGATAAGTGAGATAGGAGGCCATGCCCCGCCCGCGGTACTCCTCCCGCGTGGCAACGCCTGCGATGACGCCGCAGGTGTCGCATCTGCCCCGGATGGAGGCGGCGGCCGCCGGTAATTCGCCGTCGTAGATCATCCAAACGGAAGTCTGCCCTCTGCGGACGCCGCGCGAGGTCCGCAGGAGCCAAGTCTCTTTGTCCCCCTTGGCAAAGCCCTCGTCCACCCCGGCGAGCAGCTCCCAGACGTCGGAAAAATGCCGCGGCGGCTCCGCGTGGAAGGCCGGGGCGGGCGGCTCGGCAAGATTTGAGCACGCCATGACGGCCTTCTCGTGCTCACAGACCGGGAACTCTTTCTTGAGCACGGAGAGCGCCCTTCCGCCGCAGAGGATGCCGGTGAAATCTCCGCCGGGCAGCATTTTCTTAAGAAACTCCAGCATCTCGCCGGAGAGGCCGTTTGTTTCGCAGAGCAGCAGGATGATCCGCGAGGTGAGATCCGCGGCGGCAACAAGCGAACCCGTTTCGTCGTATTCGCCGAAGCAGCGCAGGCGCTCCGGCTCGTCGAAAAACGCCGCGGCGGAGGAGGCCGCCATCGCCGCCAGAACAGGCTCCTTTTCCGCGAGCCCATCCAGACCGGCGAGCTCCGTCAGCAGCCGGATCATCGTTTCGGCAGCTCCCCGCGCAGTATGGTAAGCAGGCGGAGGGTATTTTCGAGGTCCTCGATCCGCAGGGTCGTGACCGGCGAATGGATGTATCTCGCCGGCAGGGAGACCGCAGCCGGGCGGACGCCTGCGCGGCTCTTGTGGATGGCCTCAGAGTCGTTGGCGCCGGCGATACCCTCTTTGGGCTGGAACGGGATGCCGTTTTCCCGGGCAAACGCCGTAACGGTTTCATAGAGCGCCGGGTCGTAGACCGTGCCCTTGTCGATGAAGGAGACGACCGGCCCTTTTCCCTGCGCGCAGACGTAGTCTCCCTCCGGAACGCCGGCCCCGTCCCCGGCGGAGGTCGCCTCCACCACGACGGAGATATCCGGTTCCACGGAGAATCCGGCGGCGGGGGCTCCGCTGCCGTCGACCTCCTCCCGCGTGGTGAACGCGGCGGTAAAGCCGTAGGGGGCGTCGCCTTTCAGCAGTTCCACGAGCAAGGCGCAGCCGGCCCGGTCGTCGACGGCGCGGGAGCAGACGGCGGTTTCTTTGCCGATCAGGCAAAAATCCGTATCCCAGACGGCGCGGTCACCCGGCCGTACCAGCGCTTCGGCGGCGGATTTGCCGTCGGCGCCGATGTCGATGTAGAGGTCGCCGATCTCGGCGGGTTCCCCGCGCTGCTCCTTCGGAATCAGGTGCAGCGCCTTGGCGCCGACGAGCCCCGGAAGCCGGTCTTTGCCGACCAGCACGCGCTTGCCGATGACGACGCGGCTGTCGATACGGCCGACGCAGCCGAAGGACAGAAAGCCCCGCTCGTCGATGCGCGTAACGATGAAGCCGACCTCGTCCATATGGGCGCAGAAGAGCACCTTCGATTTCGGCGGCTCCCTTCCGGCCTTTTCGGCGATCAGGTTGCCGGCGTTGTCGGTACGCACCGTGCAGCCGGGCAGGTCTTTGATCTCCTGATAAATGGCCTCCCGGACCGCAGCTTCGTCGCCGGAGGTGCCGGGAATTCCGCAGAAAGTTTCGAGATTTTCAAGGAGGGTTCCCATCAGTCCGCGCCCCCTTCCAGCACATAGGCCGCGATCAGGCTGCCGGTGGCCTCGATGTCTTCGGCGGCTACCTTTTCAATGACGGTGTGCATGTATTGCTGAGGAATGGAGAGCATGCCGCAGCGGATGCCGGCGCCGACCTTTGCGATCTCGTCGGCATTGGTGCCGGTTTCGCCCTCCATGATTTCATATTGATACGGGATGCCGCGGCTACGGGCAAGCTTTGCCAGCCGCTCGCAGACGCCCCGGTCGAGCACCGGGGAAAAGCCGACCATCGGGCCCTTTTTCATCTCGCCGGTCTCTCCCGGCTTCGTGTCGGGCGTCGCGCCGAAGGAGACGTCCATCTCGAGGGCCTCCGTCGGGCGCACGGCGAACGCGGCCGTCCGGGAACCTCCCCCGCCGACCTCCTCGCGCGTGGAAAAGACGGCGGTCAGGCCGCAGGGCAGTTCCTTCCCTTCCAGCGACTCGAGCGCCTTAATAATACAGACGCAGCCGGCGCGGTCGTCGAGCGCGGGCGAGGTGACGTATCCCTCTCCGATTTCGGAGAAGCGGCCGCGGAGAATCACGCGGTCGCCGGGCCGGACCAGTTCCCTGGCCTCTTCGGCGGAGAGTGCGAGGTCGACGGCGAGTTCCTCCGGCTTTGGGTTTTCCCTCTTTTCGTCCTTTTGCAGGTGCGGCGGGACGGCACCGATCACGCCGGGCAGCGGGCCGGATTTCGTCATCACGCGGACGGAGGAGCCGGCGATGCTCCTGCGGTCAATACCGCCGCAGGGCCGCACGCAGGCAAAGCCGCGGTCGTCGATGCGCACGACGATCAGGCCGATCTGGTCGATATGGGCGTCGAGCAGCACATGGCGGCCGTTTTTCTCCGGCGCGACTTCGCAGATCACGGAGCCGAGCGGGCTGATATGCGTCTTTCCGTAGCGGGAGAGCAGGCCGGCCGCGGTTTCGGCGGCGGTGTCCTCCGCGCCGGAGGTTCCCTCCGGCTCACAAAGTATTTTTAATAATCCGATGGTGTCCATGAATTCCCTCATTCGTTTCTTGGTGGGGATGCCGCCGGGCGAGCGCAGGAAAAAAACAGCGCGCCGCACCCGGAGGCGTTTTTCGTTTTTCTAAAATCTTTCATTCCGCGCCCGCCTCTTGCGAAAAAACGCGGGGGCCGGGAAAGTTCTGATTTTGGGATAGCTTCCGCGATGCCTGCCGCGGGATTTGGGTTCTTCCGGCAATATCCCGAAGGCGTCGGTTTCGTATGCGCTTCCGCGGCTGTTTCAGTCGCCGAGGCCGCCCACCAGATCCTTGAAATGCCTGCCGCGGAGCTCAAAATTGCGGTAGCGGTCGAAGCTGGCCGAGGCCGGTGAGAGCGTTACGACGTCGCCCTCCGCGGCGCGTTCGGCGGCAAGGCGCACGGCCTCCTCCATGCCGTCCACGAAGACAATCTCCGGGGAGCCGTGATAATCCGGATGGGTTTGCACGGCGGCGGCGATCTTTTCAGCGGTCGGGCCGGAGAGAATCAGCAGCTTCGTATGCGCAATCAGATGCGGCGCGAGCGGCTCGTAGGGGATTTTTTTGTCGTAGCCGCCGCCGATTAAAATCACCTTTTGTTGAAAACAGGAGAGCCCGGCGATGGTCCGGGTCGGGCTGGTGGCGATGGAGTCGTTGTACCACCGCACGCCGCGCCGCTCCCGCACAAACTCGATGCGGTGCTCAACGCCGGGGAATTCCCGCGCGATCCTCCGCATGATTTCCGGATCGACCTCGCCCCAGAGCGCGGCAATGGCGGCAAGGTAGTTTTCCACGTTGTGCATACCGGGAATGCGGATCTCATCCTTATGAAAAAGCTTGGTCACGCTGCCGTGCGCATTGTAGCAGAGAAAGCCGTCCGCATCCAGATAGGCGCCGTTCCGGACCGGGTTTTGGCGGGAAAACCAGCGCAGATCGCCGCGCACGAGCTCCGCCATGCTCGCGGTGATGACGTTGTCCGCGTTGAGCACGGTGCGCGAGAAGGCGTTCTGGTGCCTCAGAATGTTGCGCTTGGCCTCGATGTACTCCTCCATGTCCTTGTGGACGTCGAGGTGGTTCGGCGCGACGTTGGTGACGACGGCCACCTCGGGCGAGGTGCGCATGGAGATCAGCTGAAAGCTCGAGAGCTCGGCCACGACGGCGTCGTCGTCCCGGATTTGCTCGATGGCCGGCAGCAGGGCCCTGCCGATGTTGCCGCCTTTCCAGACCTGCTTGCCGGAAGCCGAGAGCATCTCCGCAAGAATCGTGGTCGTGGTGGTCTTGCCGTCGCTGCCGGTCACGGCATAGCGCCGGCAGGGGCAGAGGTCGAAAAAGACCTCCATCTCGCTTGTCACGGCGGCGCCGTTTGCCCGCAGCTCGCAGAGCGCCGGGGTCCACCAGTTCATGCCGGGCGTGCGGAAGACGACGTCCGCATCGATGCCGTCGAGGTAGTTTTCGCCCAGAATCAGCTTGGCGCCGGCTTTCTCGAGGATCTCCGCCTTTTCGCCGAGGGCATCCCGTCCGCTTTTGTCGCGGGCTTCCGTCTCGATGCCCTTTTCCGCGAACATGCGGATGACGTCGGTGTTGCTGACGCCGATGCCGATGAAGGCGACTTTTTTCTTCTTCATATCGTCAAAAAATCGGACGATGCGGTCCATGAAATCCCTCCCGGAATCCCGCGCCGGCAGGAAAAAAGAATGCGGCGCGGAGAACATAGATAACCTATTTATTATAAACGAAAACGACGGTTTTGTAACCACCCGGGGCGGATAAAATTCGTTTTTTTTCGCGCGGGCGTCTCATGCATGAAAAAAATCATTGAATTTTTCTATACCGGGTGTTAACATAAGTTTAATTTTTATACCGAAACGGGGAAAAAACGATGGAGCAGTATGCCAAAAAGGAATCATTCAAAGACCTTGGGATCATCGAGACCGAGACCGCCATCAAATTTATCAAAGACAGCTTTCAGACGGAACTCGCGCGGGCGCTTGGCCTGACGAGGGTTTCCGCGCCGCTGTTTGTCTTTCCGGAATCCGGCCTGAATGATAACCTTTCCGGCGTGGAGAAGCCCGTTCGTTTTAAAGTGAAGAGCGTCGGAAAGGATGCGGAAGTGGTGCAGTCCCTGGCGAAATGGAAACGCCTTGCGCTGAAGCGTTACGGCTTCGGCGTGGGCGAAGGCCTTTATACGGATATGAACGCCATCCGCCCGGACGAGGATCTCGACGACCTTCATTCCATCTATGTCGACCAGTGGGACTGGGAAATGGTCATCACGCCGGAGCAGCGCAGCCTCGGCTTCCTGAAGGACACCGTCCGGAAGATCTACGGGGCCCTGCGCAGGACGCAGCAGAGCCTGGACGGACGCTTTTCCGGATTTGAGCCGTGGCTTCCGGAGGAGATCGCCTTCGTCTCCACGCAGGAGCTGGAGGATCTGATGCCGGATCTGACGCCGAAGGAGCGCGAGGACCGGATCGCGGAAAAGTACGGAGCCGTCTTTCTGATGCAGATCGGCGGGCCGCTGCGCAGCGGGGCGCCGCACGACAGCCGCGCGCCGGATTACGACGACTGGTCGCTCAACGGCGACATCCTGATCTGGTATCCGGTGCTGGAGCGCGCGGTGGAGCTCTCCTCCATGGGCATCCGCGTCGACCCGCAGTCCCTCGACGCCCAGCTTGAGGTCTCCGGCTGCGAAGAGCGCAAGCAGTTCCCCTTCCACAAGGCGCTGCTCGCCGGAGAGCTTCCGCTGACGATGGGCGGCGGCATCGGGCAGTCCCGAATCTGCATGGTACTGCTCGGCAAACGGCATATCGGCGAGGTGCAGGCCTCCGTCTGGTCGGATGAGATGCTCGACTCCCTCTCTTCCGACGGAATCAGCCTCCTCTGAGTTTAAAAAATATCGGGTGACGGATCGCTCCGCCGCCCGTTTTTTATGCCAAAAAAAGGCCGCCTGTTTTGGAAGCAGGGCCCGCCGCTGCGGGCATCACGGCCGGATCGCCGGCGGGACGGAATTCCGGATCAAGCGAACCGGGCTTTTCTTCGGGAGGCCGCGCCGGATACGAGGAATTTATAATCCCCATTTTTTAAAGAGGGCCGGCCAGCCCGCCAGCATCACCACGGGAAGGACGGTATACCGGATCAGGGCAAACAGGTTCCCCTCCGGGAAGACGGCCTTCATCCCCGCATAAAATAGAAGGACGAGGGTCATGCCGATCAGGTACCGCAGCACGAGTTTATCGAGGCGGCCGCCGGTCTCAAAGCGGACGTATTTCTGCTCAAGAAAATTCCCCGCCGCGATGCCCAACGAGAAGCCGAAGCTCTTCCACAGGTCGGCGACGTCGCCGCTCAGAAATAAAAACGGGATGAAAATCGCCGTCAGGCCCAGAAAGAAAAGAGGGCGCCTGCCCGGCAGGATTCTGCGGTAGAGCTTCCAGAGCAGCAGCGGCAGCAGAATGCCGACGGCGAGCCCGGCCAGAACATCCGTCGGCCAGTGCACCCCGCAGTAGAGGCGCGAGACGGCGATCAGCACCGGCACAACGGCGGCAAGAATATAAAAGCGCCGGCGCCCGGTTGCCCGCGCCAGAGACGTAAAGAAGTTGGTGCCGGCCTGCGTGTGGCCGCTGGGGAACGAGGTGCCGGTGGCGGTGTAAGACCGGATCACGCGGATGCCCGCGACGCCGATCGGGCGCGCCACCGCGAAGACGGCTTTCAGCGCGTTGACGGTGAGGTTGCCCGCCGCCGCGCAGCCACAGAGCCAGTAGCCCAGTTCCTTGCTGACACACCAGAAAAGAAGCGCCACGGCCGGAACCAGAAAGATCTCCTCCCCAAGGAGCGTCACACCTTCCATGACCAAATCAAGAAAGGGCGTGGCAATACTTTGGATGGCCCGGATGATGTCAGCCTGGAATTCCATGTGTGGGCGCCTCCTTTGTCGGATAAAATACGATATGAGTGTAACATAGTTCACGTTCGGCCGCAAGGGCGGGCTTTTCCAATATTTTCGTGGATTTTTCGGGGCCTTTATGATAAGATGAAACCGGAAATCAATTCCGGAGAGGAAGGGATGCTTTTCGTGAATCTGAACTGGACAAAACGGGATACCAAACGCGCGGTCTGGGTCATTCTGGTCGCATTCGCCGTGCTCCTGCTGTTCTTTGCCATGAAGAACTGGTCGAAGACGGCCGCCTTCGCCGGGAGCGTGGCAAAGATGTTCCGGCCGTTCACCATCGGTTTCGTCATGGCATATCTGCTGAACGCGCCGATGATGTTTTTTGAAAGACACGTGTTCAAGTTTGCGGAAAAGAAGAAGCCGCGCCCCGAGACGCGCCGTTCTCTGGCGATTCTGCTGACCTGGATCCTGACGGGCACCGTGCTGACCTTTTTCTTCTGGATCATCATTCCGCAGGTCGTGGAAAGCGTTGAGCTGTTTATCAGCCGGGTACCCGACTACTACAACAGCCTGGTGGCTGCCGCACAGTCTCTTCTCGATCAATACAACCTCGATTTTTCGTTTTTGGAGGAGCTTCTGCAGACCTCCATCACGACCGAGAGCCTTGTAAAGAAGCTGACGGCGTATGCCTCCGCGCTGCTTCCGCAGCTTGCCAATCTCTCCATGCAGGTCGGCGGGGGGCTCATGGATATTTCGATCGGCGTGATTATTTCCATCTATCTGATGTTCAGTAAGGAGACGCTGATCGGGCAGCTCAAAAAGGTGATCTACGCGTATTCCAAGAGGGAAACCGCCGACAGGCTGGTCTCCGTGGCAAGGGAGAGCCACCGTGTCTTCAGCGGCTTCATCAACGGAAAGCTCATCGACTCCGTGATCGTCGGGGTTCTCTGTTATATCCTGATGCTGCTGTTCCATATGGATTATGCGCTGCTGATCAGCTTCCTCGTCGGCGTCACCAACGTGATCCCGTTCTTCGGGCCTTTCTTTGGGGCCGTCCCCTCGGCGCTGATTCTGCTGATGGTGGATCCGATCGACTCCCTGTGGTTCGTCGTGATGATCTTTGTGCTGCAGCAGTTTGACGGCAATATCCTCACCCCGAAGATTCTCGGGGATTCCACCGGCCTGCCGGCGCTCTGGGTGATGTTTGCCATTCTGATCGGCGGCGGACTGTTTGGCATCATGGGCATGCTGATCGGCGTGCCGGTCTTCGCGGTGATCTATTCCCTGCTCCGGGAGAGCTTCGACGTCCGTCTGACGAAAAAGGGCCTCCCCACCGCCACAAACAGCTATGTCGTAATCAAGGGCCGGCAGGAGAAGGCCGATATCGAGACGCCTCCCTGCGAGCCTGACCCCCGGGACTGAGAGGGAAAATACTTTGCTCCGGGAGAGCTTCGGCGTCCGTCTGACGAAAAAGGGCCTCCCCACCGCCGCAAACAGCTGCGTCGTGATCAAGGGTCGGCAGGAGAAGGCCGATATCGGGACGCCTCCCTGCGAGCCTGACCCGCGGGAGTACCAAGGGGGAACGACTATGTCAGTGAAACGGGTATTCTGGATCGTTCTGGATAGTTTCGGCATCGGCGCGCTGCCGGATGCGGCGCAGTTCGGCGACGAGGGCAGCGATACCCTCGCGGCCTGCGCTGCCGCCGGAGAGCTCTCCGTGCCCAATATGATTTCGCTCGGCCTCGGCAATATCGCCGGAGTGACTTCCCTTCCAAAGGCGGAGCGCCCCATTGGCGCCTTCTGCCGTCTGGAGGAGCGAAGCCGCGGCAAGGATACGACCATCGGGCATTGGGAGCTTACGGGCTGCGTCTCGGAGCGCCCGCTGCCCACCTATCCCGAAGGGTTTCCGCCGGAGCTCATCGCCGCGCTGGAAGCGGCGATCGGCCGGGAGGTGCTCTGTAACCGGCCCTATTCCGGCACACAGGTCCTCTGCGATTACGGCCGGGAACATATGGCGACCGGAAAGCCGATCGTCTATACCTCGGCGGACAGCGTCTGCCAGATCGCTGCGCACGAATCGGTGATTCCGGTGCCGGAGCTTTACGCGATCTGCGAGACGGCGCGGCGGGTCTTCTGCGGCGAACACGCGGTCGGCCGCATCATCGCGCGGCCCTTCGCCGGGGAGTGGCCGGAGTTTTTCCGCACCGCCAACCGGCACGATATTTCCCTGCCCCCGCCGGAGGAGACGGCGCTCGACCTGCTGAAAGCGGCCGGCCTCGACGTCGTCGGCATCGGCAAGATCAACGACATCTTCGCGGGCCGCGGCCTCACCGAATTCCGGCGCACCGGGCCGAACGAGATCGGCATGCAGGTGACCTCCGAATGGCAGGAGCGGGATTTCCGCGGCCTGTGCTTCGTGAATCTCGTCGATTTCGATATGGTCTACGGTCACCGCAACGACGCGCCCGGCTACGCAGGGGCGCTCTCCCGCTTCGATCTCTGGCTCGGCGGCTTTCTGGAAAAAATGAAGCCGGAGGATATCCTGATGATCACGGCCGACCACGGCTGCGATCCCTCGACGCCCTCCACGGACCATTCGCGGGAGTACATTCCGCTGCTGGTTTATGGCAGCCATGTCCGCCCGGACACCGACCTCGGAACGCGCGGCACATTCGCCGACGAGGCCGCGACGATTCTGGAAATGTTCGGGATCCCGCAGAAAAACCTGTCCGGAACGAGTGTTTGGAGAGAAATTTCCGTTTAGGCTAATTTGGAATATTATAATATGGAATATAAAAGAAGGACTGTTTCGCGGAGAAACGGTCCTTCTTTTGGCTTATTCATGAGGATTTTCTTATCTGCAGGAACGGGCTGTACGGTCCTTCCGCCGCCTTTGGGGAAAAACGGCTCACGGCTGTGAATCCGGCTCCCGGTGCCGCACCCGGCGGGCGGATCCGTACCGGAACGGATTCCCGCCGTAGATTTTCCGGGAAAAGCGGAGGGGCCGGAGCGCAGAGTATTTTTGCGGCGATGCGGCGCGCGGCGTATGGCATATCCGTACGTACCGCCGGCGTCCGTCTGCCCGCCGGCCGGGGCGCCTTAAAAAAAACAGGCCCCGGCGATGAGGCCGGGGCCGATGGGGCGGGGTTTATCAGGCGCGGAGCACGGCGCCGATCTCCTGCAGGGCGCGGAGGATCTTGGCGACGGTGCGGTCGCCCTCCTCGACGGTGAGGGTACGGTCGGAGGCGCGGAGCGTGACCGTGTAGGCGACGCTCTTTTTGCCCTCGCCGACCTGCGCGCCGGTGTAGACGTCGAAGAGCTCGAGCTTCTCGAGCAGGCTGCCGGCCGCGGAGCGGATGGCTTTCTCCAGAGCCGCCGCGGGAGTCTCTTTTGCACAGACGATGGCGAGGTCGCGCGTGGAAGCCGGGAATTTCGGCAGGGGCCTGAACTTCTGGCCGGTGACGCGGGCGTCGAAGATCTTTGTGATGTCGAACTGGGCGATGTAGGCGGCGGTGCCGACGCCGTAGTTGTCAAGCACCTTCGGCGCGGCCTCGCCGATCCAGCCGATCTCCTCTCCGCTTAAAAGAATCCTTGCACAGCGGCCCGGGTGGAAGGTCGGGTTGTCGCGGACGGCTTCATATTCGACGCCGGAGACCCACAGCTTCTTGAAGGCCTCATCGAGCATCCCCTTGATGGCGAAGAAATCCTCGTTTTCCCCGTAGGTGCCGACCACGGCGACGGCGCGCTCATCCGGCAGCTCGTCGGGGCCTTTCGGCAGATAGACGGTGCCGATCTCAAAGAAGCGGCCGTCGATGTTGCGGTTGGAGTAGTTGCGGGCGATCACGTCCATCATGGAGGGCAGGCAGGTGGTGCGCATGATCGAGGTGTCCTCGCCAAGGGGGTTTGCGATCACGAGGCTTTTGCGCAGCGCGCAGTCCCCCGGCAGGCAGATCTTATCGTAGAATTTTGGGCTGATGAAGGAATAGGTGGCGGCCTCGTAGCAGCCGTTGGCGAGGAAGAGACGGCGCAGTTCCTTTTCAAAGAGCTGGCGCTCGCTGTAGCCGCCCTCGTTGACGCTGCCGGCGACGTCGTCCGGGATCTTGTCGTAGCCGTAAAAACGGGCGATCTCCTCGGCGACGTCGGCCTTGTGGCGGACATCGGCGCGGTAGCTCGGCACGATCATGGTATCGCCGTCGAAGCGGAAATCGAGCTTCCGGAGGACTTCCTTCATATACTCCGGCGTGACGTCGATGCCGAGGAAGCGGTTGATCCAGTCGGCGTGGAGCGGCAGGCGGTAATCTTCATAGTTGGCGTTGTCGACGTCGATCCAGCCGCCGACGACCTCGCCCGCGCCCAGCAGCTCGACGAGCTCGCAGGCCCGCTGAATGGCCGGCAGGCACATCCGGGAATCGAGCTCTTTTTCGAAGCGGCCGGAGCTCTCGGTACGCATGCCGAGCTTCTGCGCGGTTTTGCGCACGGAGGAGCCGAGAAAGTTTGCGGATTCAAAGACGACGGTTTCGGTGTCGCTCTGGATGCCGCTCCATTCGCCGCCCATCACGCCGGCGACGCAGGAGGGCTTCTCCTCATCGCAGATGACGAGCATCTCGGGCGAAAGTTTGCGTTCCACGCCGTCGAGCGTCTCGATGGATTCACCCTCCGCGGCGTTTCGCACAACGATTTTGTGCCCTTTGAGGTAGCGGTAGTCGAAGGCGTGCATCGGCTGGCCGTATTCAAGCATCACGAAGTTGGTGATGTCGACGAGGTTGTTGATCGGCCGCACGCCCGAGGCGCGGAGCCGCTCCCGCATCCACCGGGGCGACGGGGCGATTTTGATATTTTTAATCATCCGGGCGACGTAGCGGCGGCAGAGCTTCGGGTTTTGGACCTTCACGGAGAGCAGGCTGCGGATGTCGCCGGTTTCATGCTGAATAACCGGGGTGTGCAGATGAAGCGGCTTGTCGAAGGTCGCGGAGGCCTCTCTTGCGAGCCCGAGGACGGAGAGACAGTCCGGGCGGTTCGAGGTGATCTCGAATTCGACAGTGACGTCGTTGAGGCCGAGCGCCGTGCGGATGTCGTCGCCGGGCTTGCAGTCCTCTTGGATAATCAGGATGCCGTCCTCGACCGCGTAGGGGAAGTCGTGCACGGTGACGCCGAGCTCCGCAACGGAGCACATCATGCCCTCGGAGAGCATGCCCCGGAGTTTGCCTTTTTTAATTTTGACATTGTTTGCGAGCGTGGAGTTGTCGAGCGCGGCCGGAACGAGGGCGCCCTCAAAGACGTTCGTTGCGGCGGTGACGATCTGATACGGGCGGTCCCTGCCGACGTCGATCTGGCAGACGACGAGCTTATCCGCGTCGGGGTGCTTCTCGATTTTGAGAATCCGTCCGACGACCACGTTGGAAATATAATCGGCTTCCTCAGACCATCCTTCGACCTTGGAGCCGGACATGGTGATTCTGTCGCAGAATTCCTTCGGCCCGACGCCGGTTTCGACATAATCCGCGAGCCATCTGAGCGATAAATTCATGGCGATCCCTCTTTCCGTTTATTCCTGCTGTGCCGTATCGGCGGAATCCGCCCCGCAGGCGGCGTCTTCGCCGAGCAAAGCGACGATTTCCTCAATGTCGGCCTTGATGCTCGAATAGACCTCGTCGGAGACCAGGCGGTTCTCATGGGTGACGTCGAGGAGGTAGGAGACCTTCCTCGCGTTTTCAAAAGCCTCGGGGTAGCTCCCGGCTTCGGCGCATTTCCGCAGATCCACCGCGCAGCGGCGCATTTCCGGCGCGACGACGTGATCCTGCATCCCGAAGAAGAGCTTGGGGTAGAGGTTCTGCGCGCGGGTCTCAAATTTTACACATTTTTCGGCTATCAAAAGCGAATTCATTTTCTTTTTTCCTCCTCCTCAGAACTGATCCAGAAAGCGAAGATCGTTTTCGTAGAAGTTGCGGATATCGGTGACGGCGTAGCGCATCATCACGATCCGCTCAAGCCCCATGCCGAAGGCCCAGCCGCTGTATTCCTCCGGGTCGATGCCGCAGTTGGAGAGCACCTTCGGGTGCACCATGCCGCAGCCGAGGATCTCGATCCAGCCCTCTCCCTTGCAGACCGGGCAGCCCTCGCCGTGGCAGGCGAAGCACTGGACGTCCATCTCGGCGGAGGGCTCGGTGAACGGGAAGTGGTGCGGGCGGAAGCGGACGACCGTATCCGAGCCGTAGAGCTGCCGGACGAAGGAGCTGAGCGTGCCCTTGAGGTCGGACATCGTGATGCCTTTGTCGACGACTAAGCCCTCGATCTGATGGAACAGCGGGGAGTGGGTGGCGTCGAGGGCGTCGGAGCGGTAGACGCGGCCGGGGGAGATGATACGGATCGGCGGACGCATCTGTTCCATCGTGCGCACCTGTACGCCCGAAGTCTGGGTGCGGAGCAGGATATTCTGGTTGAAATAGAACGTATCCTGCGTGTCGCGCGCGGGGTGGTCCTTCGGGATATTGAGCGCCTCAAAATTGTAGTAATCGGTCTCGACCTCGGGGCCGGAGACGACGCGGAATCCCATGCCGATGAAGATGCGCTCAAATTCCTCAAGCACCTTGTTGAGCGGATGCAGCTTGCCGGTCGGGCAGGGCGTGCCCGGCAGCGTGACATCGACCGTCTCGGCGGCGAGTTTCTCCTCCAGCATGCTTTCTCTGACGTGGGCGTCGGCGGCCTTGATTTCATTTTCGATCTCGACGCGGATCTGGTTTGCAAGCTGCCCGATGACGGGGCGCTCCTCGTCGGAGAGGCCTCCCATCTGCTTCAGGATGGCGGTGAGCTCGCCCTTTTTGCCTAAGAAACGCACTCTCAGATCCTCGAGCGTTCTGGCGTCGCCGGCGGCTTCGAGGGCCTCCTTCGCTTTCAGGCGGATCTGCTCCAATGCCTCTTTCATATATGTTCCCTCCAGTTTCCATCATGGTTTGCAAATTGTGTTTAAAAAGAACGGGGCGCCCGCGGCGGGAAAAAACCAATAAAAAAACCGCCCGTCCCTCAAAAATCAGGACGAAGACGGCAGTCTCCGCGGTACCACCCGCATTCCCGGAAAAGCTCCGGGCACTCATGGACGGATAACGGCGTCCGGCCGGCCGCGCTTACTGAACCAACCTTGTTCGGCGCGGACGCTCGCGGGTGAACTTCGGCTCCCCGTTCCGCAAAAAGGCTCTCAGCCGGCGGCCTTTTCTCTCTTTTCGGAACTTTGGAAGCCTACTCTCCCGGTCATGGCGTCTGACCCTATCGGATATCAGCAATCCTACCATAACGAAGCCTTTTTTTCAAGCTTTTTTTCTGCCTGAAAATATGATATGATAATTTGAGTAAAATATTGGGAAGGAGCAGGGGCATGAGCGACATTTTTGTGGAAAAAATGGTGGCGAAAAGGCCGGATTCCGCCGACTGGGCGAAGTTTGTCGGCGTGTATCTCGCGGCAATGGCGGTTGCGGCCGCAGTGTTTTATATCGAGTTTTTCGTCACGATGGGGCTGGAAGCGATCCTCCTGCCCGTGCTCGCCGGAGCGGTCTTCGGCAGCTATACGCTCGCCAGGCTCCTCGGCGTGGAGTATGAGGCTATTTACACGAACGGCGATTTGGATGTCGACGTGATCCGCGGCAAGGCCAAAAGGAAGCGCCTGTTCGCCTGCGAGATCCGGGAGGCCGAGGATTTCGGAAAGTACGTTGTGGGCCTCGATTTTCCCGGCTGCCGGGTGCTTTTCGCCTGCGACAGCGTAAAATCGGACGACCTGTGGTTTCTCACCGCGCCGAACCGGTCGGGCAAAGGCACCAAAACCGCAGTGATTCTCAACATGGGGGAAAAGGAGCTCGCCGCCGCGCGCCCGTATCTCAAGCCCGGCCTCGCGAGGCAGATCCCCGCCGCGCCCCGTGCGCCCGAGCCGTAACTCCATCTTCCGGGGGCTTGTGCTTTTGGGAACCGGTTCCGGTCCTTTCCGCGGTTCCTCCTGTGGGAAAAAGGTTCCGCTTTTGCCCGGACAGCGGATCGAAGCTCTATTCTGTTGAAATTTTTATTTTTGCGGGGCCGGGGTTTCGGTTTTGCCCGCGACTCCTCCCAATTCAAAAAATCTTTCGCCCGGGCGGCCGGGCAGATATTGCTTTTAAACTGCGAAAGAAGGCGCACGCATGAAAATCCTGACCGTATCCCAGATGAAAGAAGCAGAGCGCAGGAGCGGCGAGATGGAGGTCAACAGCACGCGGCTGATGGAGAACGCCGGGAGCGCCGCCGCCAATTTCATTAAAAAAACATTCGATAATATCACCGGACGCAACTTCATGATCTTCTGCGGCGGCGGCAACAACGGCGGAGACGGCTTCGTGGTCGGCAGAAAACTCGCCGCCGAGGGCGCCAACGTCATCCTCGTGCTCTGCGCGGGCATCCCGAAGAGCGAGGAGGCCTCTTTTATGTATTCCTCCGCGGTGAAGGCCGGCCTGACAATCTTCGACTGGAACGAGGACCGCGAGAAGGCAAGCGAGTATCTCTCCACCGCCGACGTCGTCGTGGATGCCCTGTTCGGCACCGGATTTCACGGGGCCTTAAGCGACGAATACCGGGAGATCACCGTGCGGATAAACAACGCGATTGCCGCGGTTGTCTCGCTGGATATCCCGAGCGGCGTCAATGCGGAGAACGGAGAGGCCGACCCGGATTCCGTCCGCGCGGATTTCACGGTCGCCTTCGACTGCCGGAAGCCGGGCCATCTGCTGCTGCCGGGCCGCGCGTTTTCCAAAAAGACCGTCGAGGTCGATATCGGCATCCCGCAGGAGGTCACGGCCTCGATGCTGCAGGACTGCTTCTGCGCGGACGACGCGATGGTGTTTTCCTCCATCCGCAAGCGCCCGCTTTTCTGTAATAAGGGCGCCTACGGCAGACTGCTTGCCGTCTGCGGGTCGGAAGATTACCCCGGCGCGGCGGCAGTCTCCACCTATGCGGCCATGCGCGCCGGCGCCGGCATCACGACGCTCGCCTCCACGGAATCCGTGATCGCAAAGGTCCTGCCGCGCATCCCGGAGGCGACGTTCCTGCCGCTTCCGGCGGATGAGGAGGGCCGCATCGCCGCCTCCGCTTCCGAAGAGCTGGCTTCCGCGCTGGAAAAGAGCACCGCCTGCCTGATCGGCTGCGGGCTCGGCGGCGGAGAGAAGATCCGAGATCTTGTGCTCGCCGTGCTCAAAAAATCCGAAGGCCCGGTCGTGCTGGATGCCGACGGCCTCAACGCGCTCGCCGGCCATCCGGAGCTTCTGCTGCTTGCAAAATCCCCGGCGATTCTGACGCCGCACATGGGGGAAATGGCGAGGCTATGCGGTTTGCCCATTGAGAAGATTCAGGACGACCGCGTGGAGATCGCCCGCGCCTTCGCCCAAAAATATCATGTCGTGCTCGTGCTCAAGGATGCCTCCACCGTCACGGCCTCGCCGAACGGCGACGTCTACTTCAACCTGACCGGCAGCCCGGCGCTCGCAAAGGGCGGCTCCGGAGACTGTCTCGCCGGCATCATCGCGGCCTTCGCCGCGCAGAAGATGAACCCCACCGCCTGCGCGGTCTGCGGCGTCTGGCTGCACGGCCTCGCGGGGGAGCACGCGGCGGAGAAATTCTCGAGCTGGGGCGTGCTGGCCACCGATCTGCCGGCGGAGTTCTGCACGATCCTTGCGGAGCACGGGGTCTGACCGCGGGCAGTATATTTTCCACATAAAAGGCAGCCCGCTGTATCAAAAATACCCCGGTTTTCCGGAGAGGCTTTTCTCGATCCTCACGGAGCACGGGGTCCGACCGCATCGGCGCCGCGCTCGCTGACGATGCTCCGCCGCATCTTTTCCGAATGCGGCGCGGCTTTTCAGGGAATATGCAGGGTGCCGTCCCGCAAAAATCCCCGATAAGTGTCCGGCTGCACGGGGCGGGCTCCGGCATCATCTCCGCGTCCGGCCGGGGGGGTACTTTTCCGCCCTGCTCCGGCCCCCAAAATGGAATATGCGCCCTCCCCGGACCGTATATTTGTCACAGCGGTTTTCAGGGGGGGCGTTTTGATGAAGCGGATCTCGGTCCTTTTTCTCGTGTTTTTTTTAACGGGGTGTTCCTCGGCGCGTCTGCCGTCGGCGAAGGACGTGCAGGCGTATTATGCGCAGCCTTTTTCGGCCGAGATCACGTTCGCCTTGGGGGAAAATACCGCCATCTGCGCGTTTTCGCGGGAGGGGGAGGTTTATCTTCTGACCGCGGAGTCGCCGGATTCCCTCGCGGGGCTCGAAACGGAGCTCTCCGGGGATGCGGCGGAACTGCGGTATGCGGGCATGGAGAAGGCGTTTCCGGTTTCCGCGCTGCCGGAGAAAAATCCGGCCGTTTTGCTGCGGGCCATGGTTTCGGCGCTCGCCGCCGGGGAATTCACGCTCGTCGGCACCGAGGAGGGGGCCTCCGCCGCCGGGGAGGGATTTACCCTGTATTTCGACGCGAAATCTCTGATGCCCGCAAAGGCCGTTTTTCCCGAAACGGGGCTGACGGTGCGGTTCCAGTCCTTTGCCGTGGGCTGATTTTTTGTAAAAAAACGAAATTCCCTCTTGCTTTTTCGGGCAGGCTGTAATATAATCGTAAACGCACTGGAAATTTGGACGATTAGCTCAGCTGGTAGAGCTTCCGCTTGACGTGCGGAAGGTCGGGGATTCGAGTTCCTCATCGTCCACCATAAAACACCCGCTCCGGCGGGTGTTTTTTTATGCCCGGATTCCGCATCCGGGGATCTTTGGATTTGGAATTGTAAAGGGCAGAACGCTGTGTTATAATAAACTATAAATAGGCTGTCGAATGGGGGGAGATGAGGGCTTGCGGATTCTCGGCATTGACCCGGGCTACGCCATCGTGGGTGTGGGCGTGCTGGATTACGAAAAGAACAAGTTCCGCCCGGTGCGCTACGGCGCCGTCGAGACGCCTGCGGGCATGCCGTTTCATGAGCGCCTCCGGGTGATCTACGACGACCTGACCATGGTGATCGCCGAGCTCCGGCCCGACGTCATGAGCATCGAAAAACTCTACTTCAACAGCAACCAGAAGACCGCCATCGCGGTCGCCGAGGCGAGGGGCGTCGTGCTGCTCACGGCGGTGCAGGCGGGGATTCCGGTTTACGAATACACGCCGCTCCAGATCAAGCAGTCGCTCGTCGGCTACGGCCGCGCGGAGAAAAAGCAGGTCATGGAGATGGTCAAGACGATTTTGAAGCTCGAGTCCGTCCCGAAGCCGGACGATACGGCGGATGCGTTGGCCGCCGCGATCTGCCACGGATATTCCTCCGGCTCGCTGCTTTACGACATCAAAAATAAGGAGGCGGCCCAATGATCTACAGCCTCAGCGGGAGGATCCGCCACATCGAGGACGGCTTTTTCGTCATCGAATGCGGCGGCGTGGGGTATCTCTGCAGAGCCTCGGTGACGACGCTTTCCCAGCTGCCGCCGACAGGCTCCGAAGCCTTCGTTTACACGTATCTCAATGTCGTGCAGGACGGCATCGACCTCTACGGCTTTTTTGACCGGGCGGAAAAGGACTGCTTTCTGATGCTCAACGGCGTCTCCGGCATCGGCCCGAAGGCGGCGCTCTCGATCCTTTCCGAATTCACGCCGGATTCGCTCGCGCTGGCGGTCGCCTCCGGCGATACGAAGACGATCACCCGGGCGAAAGGCGTCGGCCCGAAGGCTGCCCAGCGCATCGTGCTGGAGCTCAGGGATAAGATGGCCGGCGGGCTTGTGAGCGGCGCCTACGGATTCGGCGCGCCGTCCGGGCCTTCCGCCCAGATCAAGGGCAACGCGGCGGAGGCGGTTGCGGCGATGAGCGCGCTGGGATACAGTCCCTCCGAGGCCGCCGCGACCGTGGGCAAGCTGCCGCAGGAGATGTCGGTGGAAGATATGATCAAAACCGCCCTGCGCGCACTTGCGGCGAGATAAGGAGGAACTACCTTGCTCCACAACGAAATGGATTTTGAAAACCGCATCGTCACGCCGGAGGAGGCGCCTCCCGACCGGGACGCGGAGTTTGACCTGCGTCCGAAGACGCTCGGCGAATATATCGGCCAGACCAAGGCAAAAGAAAATATGGCGGTTTATATCCGTGCGGCAAAGCAGCGCGGCGATCCGCTCGATCACGTGCTGCTCTACGGCCCTCCGGGGCTCGGCAAGACGACGCTCGCGGGCATCATCGCCAACGAGATGGGCGTCAGCATCCGCATCACGAGCGGCCCGGCCATCGAGCGCCCCGGCGATCTCGCGGCCCTGCTGACCAACCTCAACGAAAACGACATTCTCTTCATCGACGAGATCCACCGCATCAACCGCTCCGTTGAAGAGGTGCTCTACCCGGCGATGGAGGATTATTCGCTGGATATCATCATCGGCAAGGGCCCTTCCGCCCGCTCGATCCGGATCGACCTGCCGAAATTTACGCTGATCGGCGCAACGACGAGGGCCGGCCAGCTCTCCGCGCCGCTCAGGGACCGCTTCGGCGTGATTGCGCGGCTGGAGCTTTACGAGCCGGAGGAACTGTGCACGATCGCCCTGCGCAGCGCGGAGATTCTCGGCATAGAATGTGACCGGGAAGGCGCCTACGAGCTTGCCAGAAGAAGCCGGGGCACGCCGCGCATCGTCAACCGCTTTCTGAAGCGGGTCCGCGATTTTGCGCAGGTCATGGGCAACGGCGTCATCACGAAGGAGATCGCGTCGGCCGCGCTCTCCCGGCTGGAAGTCGACGAGCTCGGCCTCGATTCCATCGACCGCCGCATGCTCGAAATTATGATAAAGAATTACGCCGGAGGCCCGGTGGGCCTGGAGACGCTGGCCGCAGCCATCGGCGAAGAGACCGTAACCATCGAGGATGTCTATGAGCCGTATCTCATGCAGATCGGCTTTCTCAACCGGACGCCGAGAGGCCGCTGCGCCACGGCGCTTGCCTATGAGCACCTCGGCATCACCCCTGCGGCGCCGCCTGCGGAAGAGGCGGGCTGCGCGGAAGAATTTGCTCAGATAAGTTTGGAGGACTGACGGATGGGAACTCTGTTTGGTACGGACGGCGTGCGCGGAATCGCAAACGAAAAGCTGACGCCGGAGCTGGCGATGTCGCTCTCCGGGGCGGCGGCGCGGGAGGCATACAAAGTTACGGGCAAGGCGCCGATTTTTCTGGTCGGCCGCGACACGCGGATCTCCGGCGGCATGCTGGAGGCCGCGGTTTGCGCGGGGCTCACCTCCGCGGGGGCGGATGTCGTCCGGCTGGGCGTCGTCGCCACGCCCGCGGTGGCATATCTGGTCAAAAAGCTCGGCGCGGACGCCGGCGTGATGATCACGGCCTCGCACAACCCTTTTATGTATAACGGCATCAAGCTCTTCAACGCGGAGGGCCTGAAATTTACGGATCCGCAGCAGGATGCCATCGAGGAGGCGGTCCTCTCCGAGGGAGAGACGTATCCGCGGGCTGCCGGTGAGCATATCGGCCGGGTCAGCGACGATCCCCTGGCCGCAAGGATGTACGGCGACTATATCGCTTCGGCGGCCGGGAGGCTCGACGGCCTCAGGCTGGCCGTCGACTGCGCAAACGGCGCCGCCTCGCGGACGGCGGAGATGATCTTCGGCAAAAAGGGTGCGGAGGTCGTCTACCTCAGCCGCGAGCCGGACGGCACCAACGTCAACGAAAACTGCGGCTCCCTGCACATCGAAGGGCTCAGTGCCTTCGTGAAGGAAAACGGCTTCGATCTCGGCGTGGCCTTCGACGGCGACGCGGACCGGTGCCTCGCCATCGACGAAAACGGCGACCTGATGAGCGGCGACCATATCCTTGCGATTCTGGCCGACCGCTTCGACCGGGAGGGCAAGCTCGCGAACCGGGCCATCGTCCCCACCATTATGAGCAACATGGGCCTGTTTGAATTTGCGGAGGAGCGGGGCCTCGGCTGCGACCCGACGAAGGTCGGCGACCGGTATGTGCTCGAATCCATGCTGGAACACGGATACAGCCTCGGCGGCGAACAGTCCGGCCACGTCATCTTTTTGGATTACATGCCCACGGGAGACGGCCAGCTGACCGGCCTTCTGCTGGCGGAGACGCTCGTCCGGTCTGGCAAAAAGGCCTCCGAACTAAAATCCCTGATCACGGTTTACCCGCAGTATATCGTCAACATCCGCGCGACGCCGGAGATGAAAGAGCGGCTTTCCGATCCGGAAGTGAAATCCTACGTCGACATCCAGCAGGAGCGCCTGCGGGGCGAGGGCCGGATCTTGGTCCGCGCCTCCGGTACCGAGCCGCTGATCCGGATCATGGCGGAGGGAAAGAACGAGGAACGCATCGCGCTTCTCGTCGAGGAATGCGCGCGGACGCTGGCGGATCTGCTGAAATGAGGTATTATGCGCTTTAGTAAAGACTGGAAAGATTACGAACTCCTTGACTGCTCCGGCGGCGAAAGACTGGAGCGGTGGGGCGATTATGTGCTGATCCGGCCGGATCCGCAGGTCATCTGGGATACCCCGAAGACGAATCCCCTCTGGGACCGCGCGGACGCCCGCTATCTGCGGAGCAGCGAGGGCGGCGGCCATTGGGAATTCCGCCGGAAGCTGCCGGAGGAGTGGGAGATCGGCTACAAAAACCTGCGCTTCCGCATCAGCCCAACCGGCTTCAAGCATACGGGCCTTTTTCCGGAGCAGGCGGTCAACTGGGACTACGCCCAGCAGATGATCGGAGGCGCCGGGCGGGATATCCGGGTGCTGAATCTCTTCGCCTACACCGGCGCGGCGACCCTTGCCGCGGCGGAGGCGGGCGCCTCGGTCTGCCACGTGGACGCGGCGAAGGGCATGGTGCGCTGGGCGCGGGAGAACGCCGCGCTCTCAAAGCTTGAGGAAAAACCGGTGCGCTGGATCGTCGACGACTGCGCGAAATTTGTCGATCGGGAGATCCGCCGCGGCAGCTTCTATGACGCCGTCATTCTGGATCCTCCCTCTTATGGCAGGGGCCCGGGCGGCGAGGTCTGGAAGCTCGAGGATCAGATCTACGATCTCATCGCGCTTTGTAAGGGCGTGCTGACCGAAACCCCGCTCTTCGTGATGCTGAATTCCTACACGACCGGGCTTTCGGCCTCCGCCATGGAGTATGTCCTCGGCGCGAATCTGCGGGGGTTCGGCGGGAGCCTTGAATCCGGCGAGATCGGCCTTCCGGTCAAAGAGACCGGTATGGTGCTGCCCTGCGGCTCCACCGCCATCTGGAAGGCGGAGCGCTGATATGCAGGAAAAGGAAGAAATCGAAGCACATTTTTATCAGGATCAATATTTTTATGCGGATATGATCGCCGCCCTACGCGACGGCCGGAACCGGGTCGCCTATGCGGAGGAGGACGGCGTCCTGCTGCGGATGAGGGCCGGCTATATGCACTGGCTCACCGCCAAGACGCCCGAGGCCGCCGAACGGATATTGGATTTCACAAAGCACCCGGACATGTTCCTGATTCATCAGGATTTTGCAAGGAGATCATCGCCCGGCGATTCGGTTTTTGTGAGGAGATGCGCTGCTGGCAGGGCGCCTACTTTGGAACGGAGCCGCTGCCGGTCGTTCTGCCGGAGGGCATGGAACTCCGGGACCTTCGCATGAGCGACCTCGACATGGTGATGGAACGATACACGCATGCCGACGGCGATCGGGCGTACATAGCGGGCCGCATCAAATACGGTATGATCGGCGCCTATTTCGGCGAAACCTGCGCCGGATTCATCGGGGTGCACAGGGAGGGCTCGATGGGCCTTCTCGAAGTCTTCCCGGAATACCGGCGGATGGGTATCGCCTCGGCGCTCGAGAGCGCGATGACGAACCGGATGCTCGCAAAGGGCCTGATTCCGTACGGCCACGTCGTCGTCGGGAACGAGGCCTCCCGCGCGCTCCAAAAAAAGCTCGGTTTTACCTTTGCGGAGCAGACCGTAAGCTGGCTGTTCCGAAGCGAGGAATAAATTTTTAAAGGACAGAAGATGCCAAAAAAAAGGTTTATTGAAGCAGAAAACATCAGTTTCGCCTATCCGAGCTACGACGGGATGATCCCGCCGCTGGTTCTGGACGGCGTCAGCATGTCGATCTGCGGGGGCGAGATCGTCGCCGTGCTCGGCCATAACGGCTCCGGCAAGTCGACGCTCGCCAAGCATTTCAACTCGATCCTGATCCCGACCTCCGGCAAAGTTACGGTGGACGGCATGGATACGGCCTCGGAGGAGAAGCTCTACGAGATCCGGCAGGAGGTCGGCATGGTCTTCCAGAACCCGGATAACCAGATCGTCGCCACTGTGGTCGAGGAGGACGTGGCCTTCGCGCTCGAGAATCTGGGCGTGCCGCCGAAGGAGATCCGGGAAAGGGTGGACGACGCCCTGCGGAAGGTCGGCATGTACGAATACCGCGAGCACGCGCCCTACCAGCTTTCGGGCGGGCAGAAGCAGCGCGTCGCCATCGCGGGGATCATCGCAATGCGGCCGAAGTGCGTCGTGCTTGACGAACCGACGGCCATGCTCGATCCAAAGGGAAGAAAAGAAGTCATGAGCACCATCCGGCAGCTGAATGAGGAATTCGGCATCACCGTCGTGCTCATCACCCATTATATGGACGAAGCCGCCGAGTGCGGCAGGGTCGTCGTGATCGACGACGGAAAGATCCTGCTCGACGGCACACCGAAAGAGGTGTTTTCTCAGGCCGATCTGCTGCGCCGGCACGGGCTGGATGTGCCCCAGGCGGCCGAGCTCTGCCACGAGCTGCGGCTTTCCGGCCTCGACGTGCCGGAGGGCGTGCTGACCGAGCGGGAATGCATCGAGGCCATCGCGGCCCTCTTTGGGAAGGGGGCGCCGGCATGAGCGAGATCATCCGCACCGAGCACCTTTCCTACGTCTATTCCGCGGGAACGCCGTTTGAGAGCGCCGCGCTCGACGACATCAGCATCTCCGTGGAAAAAGGCACGTTTCTCGGGTTGATCGGCCATACCGGCTCCGGAAAATCGACGCTGATCCAGCACCTCAATGGCCTGCTGAAGCCGGATTCCGGCAAGGTCTATATCGGCGGCGAAGATATCTGGGCGGACCCCAAAAAAATCCGCCGCTTCCGCTTCAAGGTCGGGCTCGTATTTCAGTACCCGGAGTACCAGCTCTTTGAGGAGACGGTCAGGAAGGATATTTCCTTCGGGCCGCGGAATATGGGGCTTTCCGAGGAGGAGATCGCCGGGCGCGTGCTCGAGGCGGCCGAGCTTGTCGGCCTGCCGGAAAATTATCTTGACAAATCGCCGTTTGAGCTCTCCGGAGGCGAAAAGCGCAGGGCGGCCATCGCGGGCGTCCTCGCCATGAGGCCGGAGGTTCTGATTCTGGACGAGCCCACCGCGGGCCTTGATCCGCGGGGCCGGGAGCATATCCTCGGCGAAATCGCGGAGTATCACGACCGCTACGGCGCCACCATCATTCTTGTCTCTCACTCCATGGAGGACGTCGCGCGCTTTGCGAGCCACGTGCTGATTATGGATCACGGCCACGCCGCCATGTACGGCACCACCCGGGAGATCTTCCGCCGCGTCGCGGAGCTTACGGCCATGGGCCTTGAGGTGCCGCAGATCAGCCGCGTCTTTGCCGGCCTTGCCGCAAAAGGCATCCCGGTGCCGGAGAGCGTGCTGACCGTTGGGGAAGCCAAAGAGGCCGTTCTGCGCCTGCTTCGGGAAGGGGGCGGCGTCTGATGCTCAAGGATATCACGTTCGGGCAGTATTACCCCGGCACGTCGGTCGTCCACCGCCTCGATCCGCGCATCAAGCTGATCCTGACGCTCGCCTATATCACGATGCTGTTTGTGGCGGACGGCATGATCCCGCTTGCGGTCGGCGTGGGCTTTGTGGTGCTGTTTTATGCGCTCGCAAGGCTGCCGGCGAAGCTGATCTTCAAATCCATGAAGCCGGTTGTGCCGATCATCGTCTTCACCGCGGTGCTCAACGTCCTCTTCATCGAGGGCGAGCCGCTCTGGACCTTCTATTTTATTAAAATCACGAAGGAGGGCCTGCTGACGGCGGGGCTGATGTGCGTGCGCATCCTGTGCCTGATCGCGGGCAGCTCCCTGCTGACCTATACCACCTCGCCGATTGCGCTGACCGACGGCCTCGAGCGGCTGATGCGGCCGCTCTCCGCGATCAAAGTGCCGGTGCACGAGCTCGCCATGATGATGACGATCGCCCTGCGCTTCATTCCGACGCTGGTCGAGGAGACCGAAAAGATCATGTCGGCCCAGAAGGCGCGGGGCGCGGATATGGAATCCGGCACGGTCATTCAGCGCGCGAAGGCGCTCGTGCCGATCCTGATCCCGCTTTTTGTGTCGGCGTTCCGCAGGGCGGACGAACTGGCCCTTGCGATGGAGTGCCGCTGCTACCGCGGCGGAGAGGGCCGCACCCGGATGAAGCAGCTCTCGTTCGGCCCGCAGGACGGGATCGCGGTGCTGGTCGTCGCGGCCGGATTCGCGGGCGTCGTTCTGCTGAATCTCTATGGGCCGCCGATCCTGAAACTCTGAAAACAAAGGAATTTTACGCGCATGAGAAACCTGCTTCTGACGATCTCTTATAGAGGAACAAATTATCACGGCTTTCAGGTGCAGAAAAACGCCGTCACAGTCTGCGAAGCGCTTCAAAACGCGATGGAGACGCTGCTGGGCGAGCGGCCGGATGTCAAGGGCTGCTCCCGCACCGACGCCGGGGTGCACGCCAACAAATACTGCGTGAGCTTCCGCACGGAGAACCCGATGCCCTGCGCGCGGATCGCGAGGAGCCTCGACGCCCTGCTGCCGGAGGATATCGCGGTCTGCTCCTGCAAAGAGGTACCGGAGGAATTCCACGCCCGCTATTCCTGCAAAGGCAAGCGGTACGTTTATAAAATCTGGGACGAGCCGTACATGAGCCCCTTCTGGATCGGGCTGGCGCTCCACCATCCGAAGCCGGTGGACGAGTATCTGCTGGATGCCGTCTGCACGGATTTTCTCGGGAAGCATGATTTCTCGGCCTTCGCGGGCGCAAAGAACGAGCAGGAGGACTCCACGAGGGAGATCTACGACTGCTCCGTCACGCGCGAGGGGCATCTGGTCACCTTTTCCGTCACCGGCGACGGGTTTCTGTACAACATGGTCCGGATCATGGCAGGCACGCTGCTCGCCATAAACGACGGGAAGATCGAGCCGGATGCCCTGCCGGAGATCCTCGCGTCAAGGGACCGGAAGCGCGCCGGCAAAACCGCGAGGGCGGAAGGGCTGTATCTCGACGACGTATTCTACGATGAGGACGGGGACGAGGATGAGGAATGAGTTTCTGACGACGGAGCCGCCGGAGGGCGAAACCGCCGTGGCGCTGGGCATCTTTGACGGGGTCCACCGGGCGCACCGGAAAATTCTGGAGGCAGCTTCCCAAACCGGACTGGAACCGTGGGTGTTCACTTTCGCATCCGGGCAGCTCCCGGAGCGGAAGGCGGGCGCCCCGCTGCTGCTCTCGCCGGAGATGAAATACCGGCTGATGGCGGGCTGCGGCATCCGGCACGTCTATGCGCCGGAGTATGCCTCCGTCCATGGGATGAGCGGCGAAGAATTCGTACGGGAGGTGCTCAAAGACCGCCTGCATGCCAAAAAAGTCTTCGTCGGGTACGATTTCCGCTTCGGAAGGAACGCCTCCTGCGTCGCCGCGGAACTTGCGGCGCTCTGCGGGGAGAACGGCATGGAACTCACCGTCATCGAGGAGATGGACGACATGGGCCTGCCGATCTCCGCAACAAGGATCCGCGAGGCCGTCGAAAGCGGAGACACCCGTACGGCGTTCCGGCTGGCGGGGTATCCCTTCGTCATCGACCAGCCTGTCGTCTCCGGCGCGCGGCTCGGCACCGTGCACGATCTGCCCACCATCAATCAGCCGATTCCGGAGGGCTACTGCGTGCCGAAATTCGGCGTCTATGCGGCGGCGGCGCTGGCCGGCGGGAAGTTCTGGCCGGCGGCGGCGGATGTCGGCGTGAAGCCGACCGTCTCGGAGAAGGGCGCCGTCATGGCGGAGACGCATCTGATCGGCTGGAACGGCGACCTCTACGGGCAGCGCGTACCGGTCTTCTTCCTTACTTATCTGCGGGAGGAGCGGACATTCGACTCGGAGACCGAGCTCTTTGCCCATATCGCCGACGACGCCTCAAAAGCGGAGGCCGAGGCGAGGAGCTGGCTCGATACATACGGGGAGGCCCTGCTCGCGCTGTTGGGCGAAGAATAGGCCGCGGGAGGAAATTTTGAGCAGGAACAAAGTATTTTTGCTTTACAAAGTTGGCAGACTATGATATAATCTACAGGCTGGTCTTCAGGCCCGCAAGAAACCCGCTCCCGGCTCCGGGATCCTGCCGTTAGTTCAGTCCTTCGGGACACGCACGGCGTTCACCGGCCCGCTGCTGAGACAGGGAAATTAATTTATGAGGTGAAAAACAACATGCTTCGCAAAGAGGAAAAATCCGCCATCATCGAGGAGAACCGCCTTGCCGATAACGACACCGGTTCCCCGGAAGTCCAGATCGCCATCCTGACCAAAAGGATCAACGACCTGAACGAGCACCTGAAACTTCACAAGAAGGATAACCATTCCCGCCGCGGCCTGCTCAAAATGGTCGGCCGCCGCAGAAATATGCTCAACTACCTGCAGAAAAAGGATATCGAGCGTTACCGTGCGATTCTCGTAAAACTCGGCATTCGTAAATAACTTTGTCTCTGCGAAGTCAGGCGAGCTCCACCTCGCCTGACTTCATTGAGTATATAAGCCCAAAAACCAAAAAACAGCAGCGTAAAACGGCAGACATCGGAAATAAGCAGTGAATCGAAGACCCGGACGACCGGATTTTGGATTAATTGCTCATTCCCGCCTCCGCTTTGTTTTTGCTGCGTACAGAAACGAAACGGAGGTATTTGTTTTTATGTTCGAAGATTACCGTGTGTTTGAAACGGAATTCGCCGGGAGAAAGATGACCTTTGAGACCGGCAAACTCTGCGCGCTCTCCAATGCATCCATTCTGGTGCGCTACGGCGAGACCGCCGTGCTGTGCAACGCCACCGCTTCCCAGACCCCGCGCGAGGGCATCGATTATTTCCCGCTCTCCGTCGATTTCGACGAGAAGCTCTACTCCATCGGCCGCATCCCCGGCTCCTTCCCGAGAAGAGAAGGCCGCCCGACCGACCGCGCGATTCTGGATTCCCGCGTCGTCGACCGCCCGATGCGCCCGCTTTTCCCCAAGGATATGCGCAACGACTGCTCCATTGTCATGAGCGCTCTTTCCGTTGATCCGGATAACCCCTATGCCATCTGCGGCATGAACGGCGCTTCCCTGGCGGTTGCAATTTCCGATATCCCGTGGAACGGCCCGATCGCCGGCTGCCAGGTCGGCCTTGTCGGCGGCGAGATCGTTCTCAACCCGACCGCCGAGCAGGAGGCCGCCTCCGATCTGCATCTGATCGTCGCCTCCACCGCCGAAAAGGTCGTCATGATCGAAGCCGGCGCCAACGAGGTCGACAACGAGACGATGCTCAAAGCCATCATGACCGCCCACAGAGAAAATCAGAAGCTGGTCGCCTTCATGAACGGCGTCGTCGCCGAAATCGGCAAGCCGAAGTTTGCATTCCAGTCGATCGAGGTTCCGGCCGAGCTGTTTGAGGCCGTCAAAGAGTTCGCCATGGAGGACGTCCGGAATGCCCTCAGCACCACGGATAAAAAGGAACGCGACGCAAACCTTGCGCCGATTGTCGCCGCCGTCCATGAAAAATTCGACGAGATCTATCCCGACGGGATTGCGAAGCTCGACGAGGCCATGTACAAGCTGCAGAAATACGTCGTCCGCCGCTGGCTGCTCGATGAGGGCAAACGCGCCGACGGCAGAGGGCTCGACGAAATCCGTCCGCTGGCTGCCGAAGTCGGCCTGCTCCCGAGAACGCACGGCTCCGGCCTGTTCACCAGAGGGCAGACCCAGGTGCTGACCATCGCCACGCTCGGCCTGATCAGCGACGCACAGGAGCTCGACGGCATCGACGGCGTCACCGAGAAGCGCTATATGCATCAATATAACATGCCCTCCTACACGGTCGGCGAGACCAGGCCCTCCAGAGGACCCGGCCGGCGCGAGATCGGCCACGGCGCCCTCGCGGAGAGAGCCCTCGAGCCGGTCATTCCCTCCGTTGACGAATTCCCCTATACCATCCGCATGGTCTCCGAGGTACTCTCCTCCAACGGCTCCACGAGCCAGGGCGCGGTCTGCGGATCCACCCTCGCGCTGATGGACGCCGGCGTCCCGATCAGGAAGCCGGTCGCGGGCATCTCCTGCGGCCTCGTCACCGAAAGCGGACGCTGGATGACCATGGTCGATATTCAGGGGCTTGAAGATTTCTTCGGCGACATGGATTTCAAAGTCGCCGGCACCAAGGACGGCATCACCGCCATCCAGATGGACCTCAAATGCGACGGCCTGACCGAGGATATTATCCGCGAGGCGCTTGCAAAGACCTACAAGGCCCGCCTCCACATCCTTGACGACGTGATGCTCAAGGCCATCCCGGCGCCGAGGGAGGAACTCTCCAAGTACGCGCCCAAGATGCTTACCATCATCATCGATCCGGAGAAGATCCGCGACGTCATCGGTTCCGGCGGCAAGGTCATCCAGAAGATCTGCGCCGAGTGCGACGTCAAGATCGACGTCGAAGAGGACGGCCACGTCTACGTCTCCGGCATCGACATCGAGAATGCCCGCCGCGCCATTCAGGTCATCGAGACCATCACCAAGGATCCCGAGATCGGCTCCATTTATAAAGGCAAGGTCACCCGCCTGATGCAGTTCGGCGCCTTCGTGGAGATCGCCCCCGGAAAAGAGGGCCTCTGCCACATCTCGAAGCTCGACAACAAGCGCGTCGAGAAGGTCGAGGATGTCGTCAAGCCCGGTGATGAGATCGTGGTCAAGGTCGTCGAGATCGACAGCCAGGGCCGCATCAATCTCTCGAGAAAAGACGCCCTCGCCGATCTGGAAGCAAAACAGAAACGGACCAACGACTAAAATCGCTTAAAAAAGACAAAAGAGACGGGAAACCGTCTCTTTTTTGTTTCCCGGGAGTGACAGAGGATACAGTTCTGTTACATTGCGCCCGGAGGACTTGCAGGGAAAGAGACACTTATTGTATAATATAAAAGATAATGGGAGTTTGTGCGAAAAGGAAGCGGAAACCATGCGGGAGATCTATCTCGACAACAGCGCGACGACGCGGGTTTACCCCGAGGCCGCCGACGCCGCATACCGGGTGATGACCGAGGCCTACGGCAACCCCTCCTCGCTCCACAAAAAGGGCATCGAGGCGGAGCAGGTTATGACGGAAGCCCGCGGGAAGATCGCCGCGGCGCTCGGCGCGGATGCGGAGGGCCTCGTCTTCACTTCCGGCGGCACGGAGGCCAACAACCTCGCCGTCATCGGCACCGCTTTGGCGAAAAAACGCCGCGGCAGCGAGATCGTCGCCTCCGCCTACGAGCACGACTCCATCATGGAATCCCTCAAATATCTCGAAGGAGAGGGCTTCTCCGTCACCTACCTGAAGCCGGATGCCTCCGGCATCGTCACGCCGGAGATGGTGGCCGGGGCGGTCGGCGAAAAGACAATCCTCGTCACCGTCATGCTGATGAACAACGAGATCGGCGCGGTCAACCCGATCCGGGAGATCGCCGCCGCCGCAAAGGAAAAAAATCCGGAAGTCACGGTGCATACCGACGCGGTGCAGGCCTTCTGCAAGCTGCCGTTCCGCGCCGATAAACTGGGAGCGGATCTTGTGACGATCACCGCGCACAAGATCGGCGGGCCGAAGGGCTGCGGCGCGCTCTGGATCCGCAAAGGCTGCCGCGTCGCCGCGCGAAATCTCGGCGGCGAGCAGGAGAAGCGAATCCGCGCCGGCACGGAGGCGGTGCCTCTGATCGCGGCGTTCGGTGCCGCGGCGGAGAAGGCCAAAGCGGACATGCCGAGGTTTCGGGCATCGGCGGAAGAGTTTGCGCGCCGCCTGTTTGACGGCCTCGAAGGAATTTCGGAAGTCGTGCGCAACTCACCGGAGGAAGCATTCCCCGGCATCCTCAACCTCTCCGTCGTAGGTATCCGAAGCGAGATTCTGCTTCATTTCCTTGAAGCGGAGGGCATCTATCTCTCCAGCGGCTCCGCCTGTGCCAAAGGGGCAAAGAGCCATGTGCTCAAAGCAATGGGCCTGCCGCCGGAGCGTATAGACAGCGCCCTGCGCGTCAGTTATGGCCGGGAAAACACCCCGGAGGATGCCGATGCGCTCGCGGAGGCGATCCGGGAGGCCGTGCAGAAGCTCTGCCGGGAATCGATTGATCGGAAAAGTGGAAAGTGAAAAGTCGGAATGAAAGAAATTATTTTACTCAAATGCGGGGAGATCGCGCTCAAGGGGCTCAACAAATCGGGGTTTGAGGACAGCCTGCTTCAGAACTGCCGGCGCCGCATCGCCGATCTGGGCGAGTTTTCCTACTGGAAGAGCCAGTCCACGCTCTACATCGAGCCGCTGGGCCCGGACATCGACCTCGACGAGACGGTCGGCCGCCTGCAGAAGATCTTCGGCATCGTGGCGCTGACAAGGGCCTCGGCAGCGGAAAAAAATTTTCCGGATCTTGCAGATACTGCAAAAATTTATCTTGCAGACATTCTTTCGAAATGCCGCACTTTTAAAGTGGAGGCAAAGCGCTCGGATAAGAGCTTCCCGATGACTTCCCCGGAGATCAGCCGGGAGCTCGGGGGCGTTTTGCTGGATAGGTTCCCTCATCTTAAGGTGGACGTCAACCACCCGGATATCGTCGTCATGGTTGAGATCCGGGAGCGCGCCGCCTATATTCACGGCAACCAGCTCCCCGGCGCGGGGGGTATGCCGGTCGGCACCTCAGGCAAGGCGCTGCTGCTGCTTTCGGGCGGCATCGACAGCCCGGTAGCCGGCTACATGATGGCGAAGCGCGGCCTCGAGGTCGAGGCGCTGCATTTTCAGTCCCCGCCCTACACCGGCGAGCGCGCATGGCTCAAGGTTAAAACACTGGCCCAGCAGCTCTGTGACTACTGCGGCAAGGTCGACCTCTTCTCCGCGGCCTTTACGGAGATCCAGGAGGAGATCAAGCGTTCCTGCCCGGAGGAGCTGTTCACGGTCATCATGCGGCGCTTCATGATGCGGGTGGCGCTCCGTCTCGCGGAAAAGGAGGGCTGTGGAGCCCTCATCACGGGCGAAAGCCTCGCGCAGGTGGCGAGCCAGACGCTTCCGGCCATCGCCTGCACCGACGCGGTCTGCGATATTCCGGTCTTCCGTCCGCTGATCGGCATGGATAAGCAGGAGATCGTGGAGATTGCCCAGAGGATCGGCACCTTTGAGACGTCGATCCTGCCCTACGAGGACTGCTGTACGGTGTTTACGCCGCGGCATCCGCGCACGAGGCCGACCATCGCGATGATCGAGGAGGCCGAAAAGGCGCTCGACATCCCGGCGCTGCTGGAGCGCTGCACGGTTACGCACACGAGGCTCAAATACGGCGTATAATTTCTCCGCGAGGAGAATTTCCGATATCAATTCGAGACAGAAAGGGGGAGATGATTTCATGCGTGCCGGCATTATCGGGATCGGCCGTGGGGAAGATGCCAAAAAGCAGCTTTCGCGGTCGATTGAGCTGATCCAGAAGGAACTTTCCGCATTGGGAATGGAAGCCGCGCAGGAAAGTATCGTCCCTGCGGACAGGCTCACGGTCCATAAAATCGTCGCGGAGGCCCTGTCCGCAGTGAATGTTTTAATTTTAGTCGGCGGGATGGGCGCTGCCGCGGAGAATCTGGCAGTCACCGCCGTCTCCGCCGCCATCGGGTTCCGCACGGTCACGAAGCACGGGGAACTGTTCCCGGAGGGCGCGTCCATCCTCGGCAGCCCGGACGGCGGCGTCTCCGGCTGCGCGGTCTCCGCGGGCACCCAATGCGTCATTTTGCTCCCGTCGGATCCGGCGGCGCTTCCGTCGCTGCTGGTTCATAAGGTATCCAGATATCTTGCCGAGTTCGCCGGATGGCAGTATTCCCTGCGGAGCGTGCGCACGCTCGGCATGAGCGAAAAAGAAGTCTCCGACACGGTGCTCCGGTTTTTCGACCAGCAGAATCCGATCGTCACGGTCTTTGGCGACGGCCCCGAAACCGCCATCCAGATTTTCTCGACCGGTACGACGCGGGAGCTCGCCGCGGAATCGGCCTTCGCCGGCCTCAAGCTGATCAGCGGAAAGCTGGGGAAGGCGGTCTACGGCATCGATGTGGAGAACGTCGGCCAGGCGCTGGAGCAGGAGCTTTCCCGCAAGGGGCTCCGTGCTGCGATCGCCGTCAACGGCGTCTCGCTTGCCGGGCTCAGACGCCTCGGCGCCGCGGGGCGCTACGGTTCGCCGTTTATCGCGGCGGCGCCGGATGCGGCCAGCCTCGGTTCCCCCGAGAAGCTGATCCGGAAATACGGCGCCGTGAGCCCATGGACCGCGGCCCTGCTCGCGGGCGAGGCCTGCAGAAAATTCGGCGCGGGGATCGGTCTTTCGATCGCCGCTTCCGAGAGCGCCCCGGAGAAGGGCGCGGAAGTCGCTGTGGCCATCGGCAACAACGTCTGGACCGAGCACATCGACCTGCCGAAGGAGGGCACGAGAGCGCTCGTGTCCGCCGCGGAGTTCACCCTGATGCATCTGGCCCGCGCCGCCGCCTCCGCCTATCCGAAGACGCTGGCGAATGCGGTCCCGCTCAAGGATGCCATCTCCGGAAAGGCCCGGTTCCATTCCAAACAGCCGCGGCGCAAATGGTACGCGCGCTTCATCCCGATGAAGGGCGATACCAAAGCCGAGCTTCTGCGGAAGGGCGTGTTTTATCTCTGTGTGCTGGTCTTCGCCGGCTCGATGGGGTATCTGGGCTCCCAGCTGCTGGATTCCTCGGCGCAGAAAAAGCTCGCCTCCAGCCTGCGTTCTCTGGTCGGGATCATGGGCGATGCGATCGAGCTGCCCAATGGCTACGAATGTATGCCCCAGTATGCAGCGCTTTACGAGCTCAACAACGATCTGATCGGCTACCTCTCCATCGACGGAACCAACGTGGATTACCCGATCATGCAGACGACGGAGCCGGGCTACGACGGCAAAAAGGGCCAGTATTACCTCCGCCGGGATTTTTACAGCGAATACACGCTCTACGGCACGCCGTTTTTGGATTACCGCTGCGGCGCTACGCCGGACGACATGAGCGATAATATGATCATCTACGGCCACAACATTTACGACGACGGCCAGATGTTCAGCGAGCTCCTGAGTTATGAGAAACTGAAATATTATAAACAGCACCCCCTGATCCATTTCGATACGATCTACGAGGAGCACGACTGGCTAGTCGTGGGCATCATCATCACGAACGCCTACGAAAAAGACGGTCCGATCTGGGATTACACCAACTTCATCAACGCGAAGAACGAGACCGCCAAAGAGGAATTCGTCGCCGAGATCGGCAAGCGCACCCTGATCGTGACGGGCGTCGATTACAGCGCGAGCGACACCTACCTGACGCTCTCGACCTGCTCTTACGATTTCAAGGACGCCCGGTTCGTGATCCTTGCCAGAATGGTCCGGGAGGGCGAGGACGTCGGCGCGATCGACACCTCCGGGGCCTACTACAACCCGAACCCGCTGATGCCGACCGCTTGGTATACGGCCATCTCCCAGGATCAGGCCGCCGATTCGGATGCGGTCTATGAGGCCGAAACCAGCTCGGAGGCGGAAGAGAGCGAGGAAGAGGAGAGCGAGGAAGAAAAATCTTCTTCCAAGGCGGAATCTTCTTCCAAGGAGGAATCCTCTTCCGAGGAGGAGTCTTCCTCCAAGGCGGAGTCCTCGTCCACGCCGGAGTCTTCCTCCGTGCCCGAGTCTTCTTCCGTGCCCGAGTCCTCTTCCGAGGCGGCCTCCTCCTCTCTACCGGAGTCCTCCTCCGAGACGGTGCCCTCTGCGGCGCCGGAGAGTTCCGCCACGCCTACTTCGGCCATGTCGGAGCTCTCCTCCGCGGCCCTGCACAGCAGCGGACTTTCCCTTTCCTCGTTCATGGGGACCGTTTCATCGGGAGAAGAATAAAAAATATGCCCCGCGTCCTGACGCCGCGGGGATTTCCCTTATTATAGCTCCGTTCCGGAACCGGCAGAAAATCATCCGGGCGGAGACTACAACTACTTTCAAAGGAGGGGCCGGTTTGTTAAAAAGTAAATGGAAAAACAAATTAATCGCGCCCCTGATGGTGACGCTGGGGCTGATGCTCGCCGTCGGGGCGGGCTTTGCCGTCTATTTCGGTTCGGATTCCGGGCGGGAGTGGCTGGACGCCTTCCTGAACGGCGGCCGGTTCTCCGGTGCCGCCTCTTTTTCCGAGGAGGAGTCCTCAGAGGCGGAATCCTCGTCCGAGGCGGCCTCCTCGTCCGCACCGGAGTCTTCCTCGGAAGCGGCATCCTCCGCACCGGAATCTTCGTCCGAAGCGGCCTCGTCCGCGCCGGAGTCCTCCTCCGAAGCGGCGGCCTCGTCCGCACCGGAATCTTCGTCCGAAGCGGCCTCGTCCGCACCGGAGCCCTTCTCCGAAGCGGCGCCCTCGTCGGCCTCAATCCAGGTTCCGAGGAAAGAATCTTCTTCGGAGGCGGAGGAAGAGGAGGAAGAAGAGGAAGACGGCGGGGAGGAGAGCGAGCTCCCCGATCTCGAAGACGAAAGCCCGTATTATGAGAGCTCGCTGGAAAACACGGCCACGGTAAACGGCAAAAAGATGTCGGAATTCGACGCCGTCTGCCAGATCGTCATGGCGGAGATCGGCGGAGGGGGGCCCGCGGAGGCCATCAAGGCGCACGCGGTCGCCACATTCACCTACATAAAAAGGTGCGGCAACAACCTGACCGCCTATGTCAAGACGCCGGTCACCTCCGACGTCAAGGCCGCGGTTCGGGCGGTCATCGGCTGCGTGATTTTGGACGACCAGTCCGACGGCTACATCTACGCGGTATACAGCGCCGAATCCTGCGGCGTCACGGCCGCGGCGGAGTGGGTCTGGGGCTACGAGAACCGCAACCTGCTCCCGGTGGAGAGCGAATACGACGACTCCACCTACACCCTCAAGATCGACGCGGACGAATTTGCGGAAAAGGTCTCCGACAGCCTCGATATTGAGCTGGAGGGAGACCCCGCGGATTGGATCGAGATCCTCAGCTACTGGGAGGACAGCGACTACATCAACAAGATCCGGCTCGGGGATACGACCACCACGGCCCGCAAGCTCCGGGAAAACTGCCTCGGCTCCACCGTGCTCAAATCGACCGCCTTCACCGTCAGCTACAAGAGTTCGACCGATCAGTTCGTCTTCGAATGCGAGGGCTACGGCCACGGCGTCGGCCTTTCCCAATACGGTGCGATCGACTACGCAAACAACGACGGCTGGAGTTTCAAAAAGATTCTGCTCCATTATTACTCCAACTGCTATCTCTCAATGGAAGAATAAACGACCGAAAAGCCGGGGTTTGTACCCCGGCTTTTTTTGTTGGAACGGATTTGGTTTCCCCGCGCGGGGAAGAGGAGCCGGGGCGCCGCATCGCCGGTGAGACCGGATCACAACCCTGCCGGAAGAACCGCCTCTCCTGCGGGGCATTTCCCTGCCGCAGGGGGGAGCGGCCTCTCACGGTTTGCGGCAGCCTCCTGTGCGGCATTTTCACCATGGAGAGAAAAGCTCCCCGCCGTTTGCGGCGCTCTTCCGGCTCAGGTACGGCTCTCATAGAGATAAAAAAAAGACGGGACCGAAGTCCCGCCTTTTTTGAATCCCGAAAGGGATCAGGCAATGTTGTGATAGCCGGCGTATTCTTTAAGGAAGCCGTACTTGAGGAGCAGGACGTTGCCTTCGGCATCGGCGGCAGTCTTGATCGCGAAGGTATCCAGAATATCCTTGACGGTCATCTGGTTGTCGATCATGTACTGAAGCTGAGCCTGGTTATCCTCGTTCTTGAAGAGCTTCTCTTCGGTGGCGCCGAGGGTCATCGTGGCGTTGCTGTTGCGCAGCCCGCGCAGACCGTTTTCTTCACGGCCCTGGAGGACATAGTAGGTGTCTCCGGCAGCATTGGCGGTGGCAAGATCGGTATAGCCAAGGGTGTCTCTCTCGTAGATGGCGACTTCGGCGATCAGGCCGCCGCCGTCGGTGATCTTGCGGGAAGCACGGTTGAAGCAGATGACGAACT
>CAYMNV010000006.1:0-8814 GCA_964391915.1 uncultured Oscillospiraceae bacterium | reverse complement strand
TCGAAGATGGAGCAGGTGTTATCAAAGTCGAAAACAACATACGGATGAGCTTCGGCGTTGTAGCCTTCACTGTTGACGCCGTACAGATCGACGAAATCGTTGACGGCGGTCTTGACGTCGTCGGCCCAATCGTCGCGCTCAAGATGGACGCCGGTTTCTTCCGGAACAGGTTCGGAAGTCCCGTCGCTGGAAGGTTCCTCTGTCGGCTCTCCGGTACCGCCGCAGGCGGCCAGAGAGAGAACCATCATCAGAGCAAGGAACATAGCCAGAATTTTTTTCATAGTGACACTCCTTACGTTTTTTGTCATTTACTCTCTTTTGATAAACACACGGTCCGGGTCACTCAAAACCTACCCGCACGTTTACTCCTGTATCATATCCCATGATTTCGTCTTTGTCAACAATCGTGACATGGTTGTAACCACTGAATCAAGGCAAGTTAACAAATAACTACGGATTTGTAAAGGTGAAAACCGACAAAAAAACCGGGACAGATTGTCCCGGAAGAAGGGGCCGCCGGCCCAAAAAGCGGAATTTTTTCCCAAAAACAAGGCTTTTGGTCAGCGGCAGTACGCAAAACGGATATGCCCGCCGAAGGGGGAATAGGAGAGTCCGGTGATTTTTCCGGATCCGGCAAAGTAGGAGGTCTCATAAAACAGAGGGAGCGCCGGCATCTCCTGCAGCAGCATCTCTTCGGCGAGGGCATAGTTCCCGACGGATTCCGAAAAGCTGCCGGAATTCGCGGCGTCGCGCAGCACGGCGCCGAAATCCAGGCCGGATGCGGTTCCGTCGGCGCCGGTTTCACCCGTACCGACAAAACCGGAGAGGATTGCGGACGGGTTGTTGTACTGCGGCGTCCGGGAGACCAGAGCGATCTGGTAATCCCCCGCGGAGACGGCGGCGGAGATCTCCTCCTGCGTCATCGGAACGAGATTCACGAACGTGGCGAGGCTCTCTTGGATAGATTTCTGCAGGTAGCCCATCACGCCGAGGAATTCTTCGGGGCAGAGAATGGAGATCGTCGGCAGTTTCTCCTCGCCCAGTTCCGCGAGGCCGTCCTGCAGCAGTTCTCCGGCGAAGGCGCTGTCATAGTCGAAGCCGACGAAGCGGTCTCCCGCCTGTTCCCGGTAGCCGGCGCCGCCGATCGTGACCGCGCCGGGGACGTAGGCGTCCGCAACGCGCAAATTGCCGGGCAGGGCGGCTTCCATCAGGCTCTTGTCCGCGGAGTAGGCGAAGGCACGGCGAAGGGCCTTTGAGGAGAAATAGTCGTCCTCCTGATTGAAGAGGAGGATCCAGAGCGTATCCTCCGTTCCGTTGATCCGGAAACCTCTGTCGTAAAGATCGGAGAGATCCGCGTAGTCGGCGACCGCGCCGTCGATTTTTTCTTCGGTCAGCCGGGAGTAAGGGTCATAATCCTCCTCGTCCCGGACGTACACATAGATATCCTGATAGAAAAGACTGCCGCCGCCATACTCGGCGTTCGGCGAAAGGACGTAGTAGGAGGCGTTCTCCCTGCGGACATAGTACGGCCCGTTAAAAAGGATGTATTCCAGGCTCTGCCCATAGCGGCCGCGGGTGGCGTTGAAAAACGTCTCGTTGCAGGGGGATGCCGCCGCCGTGGTCAGCAGTTCCGGAAAAAGCGCGTCCGGATAGGCAAGCTTGATGACGACGGTGTGTTCATCCGGTGCGGAGATGCCGAGCCGCGAGACGTCGGCGTTCTCATAAAGGATCTCCTCTGCGCCGAGCATGGCGATGAAATCGCTGCGCAGGGGCGCGCCGGTCTGTTTTTCGAAAAGCCGGCGGAAGGCAAAGACGAAATCCTCCGCGGTGAGAGGCGTCTCGCCGTCGCTCCACATGAGGCCGTTCCGGAGCGTGAAGGTATAGGTGAGGCCGTCCTCGGAGACTTCCCAATTTTCCGCCGCACCGCCGACAATGCCGCCGTCCGCATCCTTTTTGAGCAGGCCTTCAAAGCAGTTTTCGATGATCAGCAGGGCGGATTCGTCGGAGGCAAGCTGCGGGTCGTAGGTGTTGAGCGAGGCGCAGATATCGAAGCCCATGGTGGAGTTGACGGTGGAGCAGCCGGAGAAGCAGGGCAGCACCGCCATCAGCACCGCCAGCAGCAGCGCTTTGAGTTTCATGGAACGCCCTCCTTTCTCCGGTTCGTTAACCGGTAATTTCGGCCTGCCGCGGGATTCCGTGTTCCCGAAGGCGGCCGGGTACCGGAATCTATTTTACCATCCGCGCTTTCCTTTCGCAACGGAACGAAAGAAATTCTTAAAAAGGGATTCGCAGGGAAACGGTTGATTAAATAAGATTTTATGATAGAATATAATACATCTATTGGATGGCGGCCGGCTCCGGCGCGTGTTTTTGCCGCACGGGGGCTGTGCCGGCCGGAGCGCCGCCTGCGCGCTTCCATTTTCCGATGCTTATCTGAACTGTTTTAACGGGAGGGAATTCATATGAACTGTAAAAGCTGCGGGGCCGAGCTTCCGGACGACGCGGTATTCTGCGGATACTGCGGCGCAAAAATTCAGGAGGAGACCAAACGGGACGACGTGTACCAGGAGGTCCCACCGGAGTATTCCGAATACCGGGAGGCGCCCTCCGCTCCTTCCGCCGCCGGGGAGATCCGGTATGCCGCGCCGGGTCCGCAAAACCCGCCCGCTTCCGCCGGCCGGCCGAACGCAAACTTCACGCTCTATCTGGTTCTCGCCATCGTCTCCACGCTGCTCTGCGGATGCACCTGCCTCAGCCTGATCCCAGGCATCCTCTCGATCGTTTTTGCCGCCCAGATCAACAGCAACAACAAGGCCGGCAACTATGAGGAAGCCGACAAAGCGGCCAAACGCGCCCTGATCTGCATCATCATCACGGTTGCGCTCGGTATCCTCATCGTCATCCTCGGGCTCGTCGTCAACAGCACCGGGCTGTTTGAGGGCCTCACCGATAACCTCGAGGGCTATGAGTATTACGACTATTATTATTAAAAAATGAAGAAAACTGCGTTCCGGCGTCCGGATTTCGGGAAGATCCGGGTGCGGGCCGCCCTTGCCGCGGCGCTCTGCGTGCTGGCGGGGGCCGTGCTTTTCTGGATCGGGAGTACCGGGGACGGCGCGGGGATCGGTTTCCCCTGCCTCATCCACGAGCTGACGGGGCTATACTGCTCCGGCTGCGGCGCGTCCAGGGCACTCAGGGCCATCCTGCACCTGCAATTTTATAAAGCGCTGCGCTACAATGCGGCGTTCACGCTGCTCTTCCCGTTTTTCACCGCCTATTTTCTCGCGGTCGGATATAGTTTTGTAAAGTATGAAGAGGACCGCGTCTCCCTCCGCGTACCGGTGAAACTGCTCTGGGGGATCCTTGCGGCGGTGCTGGCGTTTGGTGTCCTGCGAAATCTGCCGGCCTTTTCGTTCCTCGCGCCGACGTTTGTCTGAAGCGCGGATGTTTTATTCAGAAAGGAAAATGCCTATGTTATGCTCAAACTGCGGAAAAGAAGTCCCGGAGGGCTATGCCTTCTGCCCGGGCTGCGGAAGAAAAATGGGGCAGGAGAACCCCTCCGTTCAGCCGCCGAAGACGCCCGCCGAGGAGATCGCCAAAGAGATCCGCGACGACACCCGCACCTCCGCCATCCTCTGGATTGTCATCGGCAGCGTCCAGATTCTCGGCTGCATCACGATCATCGCCGGCGTTTGGAACCTCATCATGGGCATCCGGCGCCTCAATCTCAGCGAAACGGTCGCGCCGGGCAACCCGGAGGTCTATCAGGCCTTCGACAGCGGGCTGACCAACATCATCGTCACCGCCGTGCTCAACTTTATTCTTGGCGGGGTGGTGTTCGCGCTCCTCTGCATCTGGGATTACTTCATCCGGGATAAGGTCATTCGGAACGCCTCGGTCTTTTGTGGCTGAGCATCCGGCACAGGGCTTTCGCGCGCCTCTCTTTCCGTTTGGAAAAGGGAGGCGCTTTTTTTGAGTCGCCGGATGGCGTTCTTCGGCCGGAAGGCTCTTTCTTTTTGCATTTCCGGATGAAGGTCGGAAAATTCAGTCCGCCGCCATTGGCTGCCGGCATAGAACAGGGGGACACTCCGCCTCCGCACTTTTGAGCACGGGAACGCCGCCTCAGGGAGAACATTACCGCTTTTCCGTTCCCGATACGGGAACATACTGCCCTGAGACACCCTATTTCACTCTTTTCAGGGCAATCTTTTGCGGGCCGGTGGGAACGAGAGCAGGGCGCTTCGCCTCCGCGTTTTGGGGCGAGGGGGACACCGTCACGTCTTTGAGCACGGCCGGCCGATACGGCGGAGAAACGCCGTCGGCAAAGCAGCCGCTCAGCCCGGCTTTGAGCACGAACAGGGACTGCGGACAAAAAAATCCCCTCCGCAAAAAACGGAGGGGATGGAAGATCCGAGAAAATATTATTTCTTGTCGACGGAGTCGATGTAGGAGAGCAGATCGAGCACGCGGCAGCTATAGCCCCATTCGTTGTCGTACCAGGAGACCAGCTTGACGAAGGTGTCGCTCATCTGGATGCCGGCCTTGGCGTCGAAGATGGAGGAACGGGGGTCGGTGGTGAAATCGCTGGAGACGACGTCCTCGTCGGTGTAGCCGAGGATGCCCTTCATGCTGCCTTCGGAGGCCTTTTTGACGGCGGCGCAGATCTCCTCGTAGGTGGCGGGCTTCTCAAGGTTGACGGTCAGATCGACGACGGAGACATCGAGCGTCGGCACACGGAAGGCCATGCCGGTGAGCTTGCCGTTCAGGGAAGGAATCACCTTGCCGACGGCCTTGGCGGCACCGGTGGAGGAGGGGATGATGTTGCCGTTGGAGGCGCGCCCGCCTCTCCAGTCCTTCTTGGAGGTGGCGTCGACGGTCTTCTGGGTGCCGGTGACGGCGTGGACGGTGGTCATCAGGCCCTCTTTGATGCCGAAAGCATCGTTGATGACCTTGGCGAGCGGGGCGAGGCAGTTGGTGGTGCAGGAGGCGTTGGAGATGACCTCCATTTCGGGCTGATAGGCTTCCTGGTTGACGCCCATGACGAACATCGGCGCATCCTTGGAGGGGGCGGTGATCAAAACCTTGCGCGCGCCGGCTTCAATATGGGCGCGGGCGGTATCGATGGTTTTGAAAACGCCGGTGGATTCGACGATATACTCGGCGCCGATCTCTCCCCACGGGATGTCCTTGGGGTCCTTGCAGTCAAAGACGGCGATTTCCCGGCCGTTTACGACGAGCTTGCCGTCTTTGGAAGAAATCTCACCGTCAAACTTGCCGTGAACGGTATCATACTTGACCATGTAAGCCATGTACTCGGCGTCTTCAAAAGGATCGTTGACGCCGAGAATCTCATATTTGTCGGGTTCTGCGGCTGCCGCGCGGAAAACCAGTCTGCCGATTCTTCCGAAACCATTGATACCGAGTTTAATCATCGTGAATTCCTCCTGTCGAAATTTTGATACGGCTTTATTCTATCTTATAATGACCGGCCATGCAAGAAAAGATTCGGATTTTCCCCCTTGTGTTGAAAAATACCGGCCGCCCTGCCATAATTTTGGTAAAATTTGAAAGCGCATTCTGCGGCTGAATTTATTGGGAAAATTGGTGGAAAAAACTTGATATAATGAGAAAACCAGATATAATCTAAAATAGGACCTCAGAAAAGAAGGGTGAACGTGCGGAAGAAAAGACTGAGAAGCGGAAAAACGGTCGGAACGGAGAAGCTCTCCCTGATGGCGGACGCGCTCTCGTTTCAGGTGAGGGAGGCCTTGGCGTGCCAGTTCGGGAGCCTCCGGAACCTGATTTCCGGCGACGCCGATGCCGCAGCCACGACGATCTCGGAAAACGCATATCATATTCTCCGCGCCAATATGGATTTTGCAGAGTATTGCCGGATCATCTCCGGTACGGAGCAGGATTTCCCCCAAAAGATCGAGCTCTGCCGCGAGATGCAGGAATTGTGCGGGGCGATGGAATTTTTTGCCGTTCACCTTCAAAAAAAATTCAGCGCGAAGATCCCGAAGTGTTTTTTGTATGGAAACGCCGATCCGGAAAAATTCCGCAGCACCGTGCTCAACCTCGTGCTCAACGCATTCAAATATTCCGGAGAGGGCGCGACGATCTGCGTCCGTCTTTTTGCCACCAGAAAATATGCGAAGATCTCCGTGAAGGATAACGGGCCCGGCATGCCGCCGGAGGTGCTGGAGCGCGCCTTCGAGCCGTTCTTCTCCTGGCGGCCGGGCATGATGCATCCGGATGCCATGGGCCTCGGGCTCACGCTGGGGAGGCATTTCGCCAAGAGCGCCGGGGGCAGCCTCATCCTGCATTCGGAGCCGGGCAAAGGCACGGAGGCCGTGCTGAGCCTGCCGCTGGATCGGGGAGAATCCGGCGTTGTCTCCTCCTGCGCCTCCTCGGAGGAACTCCTGGCGGATCTGTTTTCTCCGGTATTCGTCGTGATGTCCGATCTGGTGCCGCCGGAAAAGGGCTTCGGAAAGTAAAGCGGCACTTTTTTTCTTAAAAACATTCAAAAACGGCCCGAACGGTTTTTCCGCCCGGGCCGTTTTATTTTCAGAAAAATATCCGCCCCGAACCGGTGATGCTCCTTTTGGATCGGCCGGCGGCAAATCCGTCTCCCGCGGCGCCGGGTTCCGGCCCGGCAAAGGAGGTAAGCCTGCTGCGGGGGGATTCCACGTTTTTTTATTCCGCCTTCAGGCAGCGCCAGGCGACCGCCGAGATGACGATCGCAGCGCCGAAGAGTGCGAAGATCCCCGGAGTCTCGCCGTCGAAGAGAAACACCCAGACCGGATTCAGCATCGGCTCCGCAAGGGAGATGATCGAGCAGAGAAACGGCGGGCAGCGGCGGATGGCGTATCCATAAAAAATGTAGGGAATGCCGAGCTGAAAGACGCCGAGGACGAGAATACAGGCCACGGTCGTTCCCGTGACGGGCGTATCGAAAAAGAAAACGAAGGGAAGGCCGACGAGCGACGTCAGGATATGGGCGACAAGGATGCCGGACATGCAGGAGTCGTTGTCGGAGCGCCCGGAGATCACCATTGTGCCGCCGAAAGAGACGCCGGAGAGCACGGCCAGCAAGTTGCCGAGAACCCCGCCCGGCGTGAGGCTGTCGAAGAAAAAGAGCATGATGCCAAGAAAAACCAGTCCGCAGACGGCGATATCCCGGCGCTTGAGCTTTTCACCAAAAAACAGGGCGGAGATGACGAGCACGAAGATCGGCGCGGTGTACTGCAGCACGATCGCGTTGGCGGAGGTGGTCAGCTTGTTGGCGGAGACGAACATGAGCATCGTGCCGCCGAGCGTGATGCCGGAGGCGAGGCTGTATCGGTTCAGAACGAAGCGGACGCCGGTTCTGCGCATGTAGATAAGCAGGATCCCCGCGGCGATCAGGCTGCGGACGCCGGCGATCACCAGCGCGTTCCAAGGGACGAGTTTAATAAAAATGCCGCCGATGCTCCACAGAACGGCGCAGAGCAGCATGACCGAAGCCGCTTTTTTTTCTGTCTGAATCATGGTTGCCTCCTGCATAAACGGATATACTTCGCTATTATACTACAAGCGACAACAAATGAACAGAGGAAAAATCGGACTGCAAAACGCACGGAAAAATACGGTTTCCCTTCTTGTCAAATAAAACCGATTTTGCTATAATTACACAGTAATAAATTTCCGGAAGGAGGAGATCGGATGCCCGGCCGGGGAAAGAGATTTTTTCTGAAATGGTCCGTTCTGTTGGCGGCGCTGCTGATAACGGGCCTGCTTTCCGGCGCGGCGGAGGCCTCCGGATCCTCCGGGGAAGCCGGAGAAAGCGGCTCCGAAGAGGAGGTCTCCTCCGGGGAGGATGCCTTCTCCGAAGAAGAGCCGGAGTCGGATGAGCCGGCCCTTTCCTATAATTATTTAAGAGGCACGCGCTACCGCAACCTGCTCCTGACCCGGTACAGCAACCTTGCCGCAACGCTGATTGTCGAGGAGCCTGCCGTCGAGGCTTCGGCGGCAGCGGGAACCGAGGCCGTGCGCACCGCGATCACCGCGGCAGGAGCGGCGGCCGCCCCGGTCGACACCACGAGCGGATTCTCCTCCTCCCTGGTTGCGCGGCTGAGCGTCTCCGGAACCAGCATCCAGGATTACCCGATCTATCAGAACACCGATTCCACCAACTACTATGCCGGCTCCAAGTGGTATTACACCGAGATGGGCTGGGCGGCGGCGACCGCGCATCTAAGCAGCGGCAGCCTCTCCCAGAATACGGTGATCTACGGCCACAACTGGGGGAACTGTTTTGTTCCGTTCTCCAGCTACGGCAGGCAGTTTGAGTCGCTGATGGCGTTCACCTATTCGGATTTTGCGACGTCGAACCAGTATATCTATCTTACGACGAACGGCAGCACCTACACCTTCCGGATCTTTGCCGTAGCGTTCACCACCAACCTGAATTTCTACATCAACTGCAACGGCATCGACGTTTCCTCCGTCGCGGCGAAGGCGCAGTCCCTCAGCATGTACGACTACGGCGTCAGCGTCGGCAGCTCGGATAAACTCCTCACGCTGTCCACCTGCACGCGCTACTTCTCCGGCATGGGCGCCAACCAGCGTTTCATCATTATGGCGAAGCTCGTAAGCTGACGGAAAAATTCATTTTGTGACAGAAATGATGGTTGACAGGAGCTGTCTTTTATGATATTATAATCACCGCCGACGAAAAAAAACGCCGGCGCAGTTCCGGGGGCGTAGCTCACTTGGGAGAGCGCTTGAATGGCATTCAAGAGGTAGAGAGTTCGATCCTCTTCGTCTCCACCA
>CAYMNV010000005.1:107028-113369 GCA_964391915.1 uncultured Oscillospiraceae bacterium | reverse complement strand
CGGCGACGGCCAATTCCATCATATAATTTCAATCTGTACCGGGAGGATTGCGCATGAAACGGCTTTTGGTTGTTGTGGATTATCAGAATGACTTTGTAAACGGCAGTCTCGGATTCCCCGGGGCGGAGCTCCTCGACGGGCCGATCGCGGAAAAAGTAAAACAATATAAAGAGAGCGGCAACGACGTCGTCTATACGATGGATACCCACGGCCCGGGGTATCTTGAGATGCAGGAGGGCAGAAAGCTGCCGGTCGTCCACTGCCAGAACGGCACGGAGGGCTGGAAGCTCTATGGGGAAACCGGAAAATTCTGCGAGGGCTGCATGACCATCGGCAAACATGCCTTCGGCAGCTTCGATCTCGCCGAGTGGGCGATGATGCGGGGCTACGACCAGATCGAGCTCTGCGGGCTTGTCTCCTATATCTGCGTCCTTGCAAACGCGGTGCTCCTCAAGACCGCGCAGCCCGAGGCGGAGATCCTCGTGGACGCGGCATGCACGGCCGGCCCCGATCCGAAGCTCAACGACGAGTGCCTCGACATCATGGAAAAAGGCCTTCAGATCACCATTCTCAACCGCAAATAATTTTCTGAGCGACCGCCGTCGGGAGACACGGAGTTTTTCGTGCCGCCGGCGTTCCATAGAATCTTTTGGACCGAACCGGACGCCATAACCCGGAGCAGGCCGGAACCCAATCCGGTCATGCCCGGAGAATAAAGGAGGTATTGTCATGATGGAATACAACATACCGGAAGTGGCGCAGCGAATTAGAAGCCTCCGGGAGATTTTGGGGATCTCTGCGGAGGATATGGCGAAATCGATCGGCATCAGCCTGGAAGAGTATCTTGCGAACGAAGCCGGAGAGACGGACTTTTCTTTTACCTTTTTGTACAACTGCTCCAAGAAGTTCGGCGTCGACGTGATGACCATCATCACCGGCGAAGAACCGAAACTCCGTTTTTACTCCATCGTAAGAAAAGGCGAAGGCCTCCCCATCAACCGCCGGAAGGGTTTCCGGTACGAGCATCTCGGCGCTTGTTTTAAAGACAAGATCGCCGAGCCGTTCCTCGTCACCGCGCCCTACCGCGAAGAAGAACAGAACCAGGAAATTAAGCTTTCCTACCACAAGGGGCAGGAATTCGATTATATCATCAGCGGAAAACTGAAAGTCGCGCTGGAGGACCACACGGAGGTCCTTAACCCCGGTGACGCTATCTATTACGATTCCGGCCACGGGCACGGAATGATCGCAACGGGCGGCGGGGACTGCGTCTTTATCGCTGTGGTCATGCAGGAGGAGCAACATGAAAACGGAGGACTTTTATAAGCAGTTCTGCGAGGAATCTTATGACGAAAACGGAGTCTTAAACGCATTCAAACCGGTATATAAAGAGAATTTTAACTTTGCCTACGACTGTATCGACGCTCTGGCGAAAATGGAGCCGGACCGCAAAGCCCTGCTCTGGACCAACGACAGGGGTGAGGAACGCACTTTTACTTTTCAGGATATCAGCCTGCTGAGCAACCAAGCGGCCAACATGTTCCTTACGCACGGCATCGAAAAGGGAGACCGCGTGATGCTCGTGCTCAAACGGCATTACCAGTTCTGGATCGCCATGATGGGCCTGTGCAAGATCGGCGCGATTGCCGTGCCGGCGACGAACCTCCTGATGGAAAAGGATTATATCTACCGCTTTGAGGCGGCCGGCGTCAAGGCGATCGTCGCAACCGCGGAGGGCGGCGTCGACGACCGGATCGACCGCGCGGAGGAGGAGGCAGGACCCCTCGGGGCAAAATTCCTCGTCCACGGCGAAAAGGACGGCTGGCTCGATTTCGACGCGGAAGTGGCTTCCGCTTCCGACCGGCTTGTCCGGCAGGATACCAAAGTCGGAGAGGGCATGCTGCTCTATTTCTCCTCCGGCACAACCGGCAACCCCAAGATGGCGCTCCACGACTACACCTATGCGATCGCTCACATCATCACGGCGAAGCACTGGCACAACGTCGAGACGGGCGGCCTCCACCTCACAGTGGCGGAGACCGGCTGGGGCAAGGCCGTCTGGGGCAAGCTCTACGGCCAGTGGTTCTGCGGCACAACGGTTTTTGTCTACGATTATGCGGACAAATTCGTCCCGGAGGATCTGATGGAGATGATCCGGAAATACCGCGTCACCTCGTTTTGCGCGCCGCCGACCATCTACCGCTTCTTTGTCAAGAACGGGATGGAACACTACGACCTGAGCTCGCTCAAATACGCGACGACGGCCGGCGAGGCGCTGAATCCGGAGGTCTTCAACCGCTTCCACGAGCAGACCGGGCTTGACATCATGGAGGGCTTCGGCCAGACCGAAACCACGCTGGTGCTCGCAAACCTCGTGAATTCCAAGGTTAAGGTCGGCTCCATGGGCAAGCTTTCGCCGCTTTACGATGCGGGCGTCTTCGACGAAAACGGCAGGGAAGTGCCCCGCGGCAAGGTCGGCGAGATCTGCATCCGTGCCGAGAGAGGAAAGACCACTCCCGGCCTCTTCATGGGCTATTACCGCGACGAGCAGCGCACCGCCGAGGCCTGGCACGACGGCCTCTATCACACCGGCGACACCGCCTGGATGGATGAGGAGGGCTACTTCTGGTACGTGGGGCGGACGGACGACGTCATCAAGGCGTCCGGCTACCGGATCGGCCCGTTTGAAGTCGAGAGCGCGCTGATGCAGCACCCGGCCGTCATGGAATGCGCGGTCACCGGCGCACCGGACCCGGTCCGCGGGCAGGTCGTCAAGGCAACCGTCGTCCTGACCAAAACCTATACCCCTTCCGACGAGCTCACGAAGGAGCTTCAGGATTTCGTCAAAAAGACGACTGCGCCCTATAAATATCCGCGCATCATCGAATATGTGGATTTTCTTCCCAAGACCATCAGCGGCAAGATCATGCGCAGGGAGATCCGCGCAGCAGATAAGGGCCGCCAGATCGTGGACGGCTGAGATTTTAAGGCCTAAATATCATAAAAAAGCGGTGCCCGAAGACGAGCACCGCTTTTTTATATCGGAGGAGAAGGCTATCAGGCGGGCGAGTTTACAAGAAGCTCTCTCCAAACAGAGAGACAAACCGGAGCGTTTTTTACAGGGAGCACGCCCGGAGGCATTGGGCGGCAAGGACGGGTGGTCAATCGGGTGCGAAGGGGCATGCGGTCACAAAGACGGTGGTTTCGTTGCCGGCCGGGAGTGGTCACTTTTGTATGGATACCTCCGGCACGCCGCCGACGAGGATCACCTCGCAGACCGGGATTTCATAATTTACCTCCGTCTCCGTGACCGCAAGCGGAAGAATCGCATAAAGGCTGATTCGGTATTTTAATTTAACGGAGTATTTGGTCTGGTTGATGCCGGCGCTCTCAAGCTTGCTCTCAATTTCGGCCGACGGCGCGCCCGCGCAGACGATCTTCAGGTTTACCGGAGGCCCAACTCCGGAAAACAGCGCATAGCCGGAAAGCGTTCCTGCCGGCAAGGCGACCGTGCAGACCTCCGGATCTCCCATGCTTTGGAGAAAGCCGGAGGAGATCTGCTCTTTCAAAATGCCCAGGGCGAAGCTGTCCAGCGTGGCCGAGGCGGCCTCTCCGGATTCGTTGGTGCGGATACGCACGATCCCTTCGACCATGCTCCGGTTTTCGGCGAAGACCTGTTCGGCCGTGCGGTTGAGCGCCTCTTCCGCGCATACCTTCGCGTAATATACCGAGGTTTTTTCAAGGAAAGGGCGCAGCGCCATATTTGTCAGATGAAAGGCGAGAATCAACAGTGCTGTTGCGAAAAACAGCAAAAAAAGGACTTTTCTTCTCATGGCGGCCTCCCGAAGTTTTCACTGTAATATATTCCGCAAGGCCCGGGATTGTGATATAATAACCGTAAGAACTGTAAAGCGGCTATGTTATAGCCGTTTGATTGGCCCGCCTGAGACAACGGCCAATGATCGCATAAGGTTGTCGCTTTATGTGGTCATACATTCATTTTTATTTCCCGGAGGCACCCGATGGACAGACAGGAAGCCGAAAAGAAAATTGCCGAACTGCGCGATAAAATCCGGTATCACAGCCGCCTCTACTACGAGCTGGACCGGCCGGAGATCGACGATTATGAATACGATATGCTCTATCATGAGCTGCTCGATCTGGAAGACGCCTATCCGGAGCTCGTCACCCCGGATTCCCCGACCAGAAAGGTGGGCGGAGCCGCCTCCAACAAATTTGAGCCGGTCGTCCACGCCGTCCAGATGGGCAGCATCCAGGACGTCTTCAGCGTCGAAGAGCTTTACGAGTTCGACGAGCGCGTACGCTCGGTAATTCCGAAACCGCAGTACGTGGTGGAGCCGAAGATCGACGGGCTTTCCGTCTCCCTCGAGTACCGGAACGGTTATTTTGTCCGCGGCTCGACGCGCGGAGACGGTTTTGTCGGCGAGGACGTCACGCACAATCTGATGACGATCTCCTCAATCCCAAAGCGGATTGACTGCCCGGAGATCTCCTATCTGGAGCTCCGCGGCGAATGCTATATTTCCAAGCAGACCTTCCTGAAGCTCGTGGAGCAGCAGGAAATTAACGGCGAGCGCCCTTTTAAAAATCCGCGGAACGCCGCCGCCGGGTCCCTGCGGCAAAAGGACGCGAAGATCACCGCGGGCAGGGGACTGGATATCTTCGTTTTCAACGTCCAGCAGTGCGAAGGGCGTACCTTTGAGACGCACAGCAACAGTCTGGATTTCGTCAAAAGCCTCGGTTTCCCGGTTTCCGTCTCCTATAAGCAGTTCGACGACGTCGCCGGCTGCGTCGGGAATATCATGGAGATCGGTGAGCGCCGGGATGCCTTTTCCTTCGATATCGACGGCGCCGTTATCAAGGTCAACAGCCTTGCGGACCGCGCCGCGCTCGGCAGCACGGCCAAATATCCGAAGTGGTCGGTCGCCTTTAAGTATCCGCCGGAGGAAAAGACGACGAAGCTCCTCGATATCGAGATCAACGTCGGCCGGACGGGCGCTCTGACGCCGACCGCGGTCTTTGAGCCGATCCAGCTCGCGGGGACGACGGTCTCGCGGGCGGTCCTCCATAACCAGGATTTCATCGCCGGAAAGGATGTCAACATCGGCGACACGATTGTCGTGCGAAAGGCCGGGGAAATCATTCCGGAGGTCGTCGCCGTGGCCGGGAAAGGGCCGCGGGAGGGGTATTTCCGCCTTCCGGAGTTCTGTCCCGTTTGTGGGACAAGAGCCGTCCGCGAGGAGGATGAGGCGGTGCTGCGGTGCCCGAATCCGGACTGCCCGGCGCAGCTCCTGCGAAACCTCATCCATTTCACGAGCCGTGACGCCATGGATATCGACGGCTTCGGCCCGGCGCTCGCCTCCGCCCTGATCGGCGCGAGCCTGATCCGGTCGCAGGCGGATATCTATGATCTGAAAGCGGAGGAGGTCCGGGATATTGACCGGATGGGTGAAAAATCCGCCGCAAATCTGATTTCCGCAATCGAAGGCTCCAAGAAGAACGGTCTCTCCCGGCTGATTTACGCGCTCGGCATCCGGAATATCGGGCAGAAGGCCGCAGAGCTTCTCGCGCAGCATTTCGGTGATATGGATGCCGTAATGGCCGCCTCCGTCGACGACATCTGTGCCATCGAGGGCTTTGGCCGGATCATGGCGGATTCCGCCGTGAATTTCTTTTCGCTGCCGCAGTCCCAAAATCTGATCGGGCGCCTTCGTGAAAGCGGCGTCTCCATGATCGAAGAAAAGAAGGCTACCGGCGACAAATTCCTCGGCCTGACCTTCGTGCTCACCGGTACGCTCCCAACCATGACGCGGGAAGAGGCGACGGAAAAGATCGCCGCTCTGGGCGGAAAGACCTCCTCCTCCGTCTCCAAAAAGACGAGCTATGTCCTTGCCGGAGAGGACCCGGGCAGCAAATATACCAAGGCAGAGGCGCTCGGCGTCCCGATCATCGACGAGGCCGAGTTCCTCCGGATGTGCGAATGATGCAAGTGTCTTCCGTGCGGTTTGGCTCCGGGCACAACAAATAAAGACTTTGGCCGATGCCCTCCGGCGCCTGCGGATGCCTGAGGCACGTCCGGCACGATGGGCCGCCCTCCCATCTTCCGGCATAGGAACGCCACCGCGCAAAAACCATTTGCCACAGAAGCCCTCATACAAAAAGACAAGATGCCCCGCTTTGCAGCGGGGTATTTTTATACCCGGATTTTGCCGCCGGGCCTTGTTTTATGGCTTTTATCACGAATTTTCGTCCGCCTTTGGGAGGTGGTTTCGTCCTGATGCATTCGGAGAATAATGTTCTCCTTTGCGGAGCGGATGAAG
>CAYMNV010000005.1:39857-106928 GCA_964391915.1 uncultured Oscillospiraceae bacterium | reverse complement strand
GGTTTCGTCCTGATGCATTCGGAGAATAATGTTCTCCTTTGCGGAGCGGATGAAGCCGCCCACTTTTTGCGGCGAATTTTTCCGGATTCTGCCGTGCAAACGGCTGCCTGAAAGGGCGCTCCGGCTTTTTACGGCGTCCCGGTTTTGCCGGAATACTTTCCGGACAGGCCTCATAGAATGAGGACATGACGGGAAAGCGGTGAGCGTATGAGAATCGGCGACAGGACCCCCAAGTCGGCAGATGAAATCTTCGACGAGATCCGGGGCTGCAGCGGGCAGACCGTTTCCGAAATTCTCTCCCATATCGGGCGGGAGATCCGGAAAAACGCGCGGGAGATCCGGCTTGCTGTGGGGCGGCCGATGCAGATCGTGACCGCCGACGGTCTCTCGTTTTGTTCCAGAAAAGGGGAGACTTTCACCGATCCGGAGTGGGGCTGGTACCCGGATGCCGCCGAGATCGACGCGGTTTTCCGCGCCCTCTGCCAGTATTCCATCCACGCGTTTGCGGACGACATCGCGGCGGGCTTCGTCACGATCCGTGGCGGCCACCGCGCGGGCATCTGCGGCACCGCGGTCTACGAAAAGGGGAATCCTCTCCCGACGGCGCAGAAAAACATCTCCTCCGTCAATATAAGGATCGCCCGGCAGATTTTCGGGGCGGCGGATCCGGTCCTTGCGGAACTGAGGAAAACCGGGCTGCAAAATATACTGGTCGTCGGGCCGCCCTGCTCCGGCAAGACGACCGTGCTGCGGGATCTTGTGCGCCAGCTCGCTTCCGGGAAGATGGGAGCCTTCATCCGGACAAGCGTGATCGACGAGCGGTCGGAGCTCGCCGCCATGTATGAATCCGAGCCTCAGAACGATATCGGGGCCGCCTGCGACGTGCTCAACGGCTTTGGAAAGCGGGAGGGCATCCTCACCGCGGTCCGTGCCTTTGCTCCGGAGATGATCGTCTGCGACGAGCTGGGCGGCCCGGAGGATACGGATGCCCTGCTGGAAGCTTCAAGGTGCGGGGCTTTTCTTGCCGCGAGCATCCACGCGGATTCTCTGGAAAGCCTCCTGCTGCGGCCGAATCTGCTTCCGCTCATGGAAAGCGGAATCTTTGATCTGGCCGTCCTGATGGGAAGGGACTGCCGCATCCGGGAACTCCGGCATCTCCGCAGGGAAGGCGCAAGATGAGATTTTTCGGCTGCATATTGATCTTTTTTTCGGCTGCGGCATGCGGCATGCTCCTGGCGGCCGGACAAAAAAAGCTGGAGCGGATCTATGCGCAGTCCGTCACAATGACCGGCATGCTGATCGCTTTTCTTCAGTATGACGCGCCGGCGCTTACCGATCTGCTGGACCGGGTTGCCCGTTCCGGAAACTGTACGGAGCTCTGCTATCTCGGCCGGACGCTGGAAAGGATGCATGCGGGCGCCGGCTTCCGGGAGGCGTTTGAGGACGCACTTTCGGAATTCTGCCGGGAAAACCGATGTCCGGAATATTATGATGCTCTCTTCCCGCTCGGGAACCTTCTCGGCGCGGGCAGGGCGGAAAACCAGTCCCGCACGCTCGAGGCGCTGCGCCGCAACCTGCAGCAGATGAGCGAGCAGGTCCGGCAGGAGGCGGAAAAACGGGCGAGACTCTGCCGTTCCCTTGGGGTCGGCATCGGCGCTGCTGCGGCATTTGTTCTGATTTGAGGCGGAGGCGGAGACATGGACGTGGATATGATTTTTAAGATCGCGGCGATCGGGATTATCGTTTCCGTATTGAACCAACTGCTGATTCGTTCCGGAAGGGAGGAGCAGGCCATGATGACGACGCTCGCCGGGCTGATCGTGGTGCTGATGATGCTCATCACCGAGATCAGCAACCTCTTTGAGACGGTCAAGTCGGTCTTCGGCCTATGAAAAGGTGAATATCTTTACACTGATCGGCATGATTCTGGCCTGCACCGTCATCGCGGTTCTGCTCCGGCAATACAAGCCGGAGCTTGCGTTTGCCGTCTCGGCCGCGGCGGGGATTCTGATTCTGCTGGCCGTCTCCGGGCAAGTGACCGAGGTCTTTGATTTTGCGGACAGGCTGGTCCAAAACGGCTTTCCCGAAAACTTCGGCCTGCTTCTGCGGTGCGCCGGCGTCTGTCTGATCACGCATTTCGTTGCCGACGGCTGCCGGGACTGCGGCGAGCGCGCGCTCGCGGATCAGGCGGAGTTTGGCGGAAAAATTGCCATGCTGCTGATTTTGCTGCCTCTTTTGGAGGAATATCTGCATCTTGCGGAAAGGATCGCCGGCCTATGAGTACCCGGAATCTGAAACTTCTGGTGCTGCCGTTGCTGGTATTGTTCCTTTCGGGTGCCGCGATGCCGGCAGCGGGGGTGAAAACGTCGGAAACCGGTGCGCTCATATCCGGCAGCAGCACGGTGGCATCGGAAACCGGTGATTCCATGCCGGACGCCGGCGCAGGGATGACGGGAGACGGCACGGGAACCTCAGGGGCCGACGGATCGCTGCCGGAAACTGATTCGAACATATCTATGCCGGAAACGAAGGCGTCCCCGACGGAAAACGGCGCGGAAACCTCGGAGACCGACGCAGCGACGCCCGGAACCTACACCGCTATCCCGGAATCGGACGCAGGCAACGGCTTCGACGTCTCATCTTTTTTGGATTATTTCTCTCCGGAACTGGAGCAGGTGATGGAGGTGCTCGGGCTCGACAGCCTCGACGCCTCGGAGATCGAATCCCTCCGGATCGAGACGGTGTTCGCCGCCGTAAAGGATGCCGTCCGCGAGCGGTATATCGGGCCGCTCCGCGCGCTGGCCGCGGCGCTCTCCGGGAGCATGGTCATCTCCGCGGTCGGGGCGGTCTCCCCGGGGAAGAGCGCGTTGGACAGGCTTCTCTCCGTCGCCGGCGTGCTGTATTTCTCCGCGATGGCGCTGTACCCGCTGCAGCAGGTCTTTCGCTCCGCCGCGGAGGTGATCTCCTCCTGTCAGGAGATGCTCATGGGCTATATCCCCGTGTTTGCCTCCATTGTCACGGCGGCGGGAAGCCCGGTCTCCGCCGCCGCCTATTCCTCCATGCTGCTTCTGTCGTCAAACCTTGCAGCGAAGCTGTTTTCCGGATACATTGTGCCGCTCTCCCTGCTGCTGCTCGTGATCTCCATGGCGGCGCCCTTCACGCCGTTTGATGTCGGCAAAATCACGGCCATGCTCAAAAAGGCAGCAGTCTGGTCGCTCTCCTTCTCCATGGTCATTTATACGGGCATCCTCGGCCTCAAAACGCTGGTCGGCTCCTCCGCCGACAGCGTCGTGGACCGCTCGGCCAAATTCGTGATCGGCACCTTTGTCCCGATTGTCGGCGGTGCGCTTTCGGATGCGATGGGTACCGCACAGGGCTGCCTGAAGCTCGCCAGAAACGTGGTCGGCGCCTACGGAATCCTTGCCGCCGCCATGACCTGCCTGCCCTCCATCGTTGAGCTGATTCTCTGGCAGGTCTCCCTGAGCCTGTGCGCAGCCTTCTGCGCCTCCTTTGAGCAAGTCAAGATGGAGAAGATGTTCGCGGCGGCCTCCGACGTGACGGGGATTCTTTTCGCGGCGCTCGCGTGCTCGGCGCTGACCGTCGTCATTTCCACCGGAGTGCTGCTTTTGACCGTGGGAGGCGGATAACATGGAATCGCTGGCCGACTGGGCGATCTCCCTCTGTGCGGCGGGAATCGCCGTATTCCTCTGTGAGATCCTGCTGCCGGACGGAAGCATGATGAAGATCTTCAAAATCGCGGCGGCCGTCTTTTTTCTCTCCGCGATTCTGGCGCCGCTCTTCACCGGATTCGGCTCGAACGGGCTTTCCGGTCTGACCGAGCCGTCTTCCATCGCCTCCGATACGGCGGAAAAAGCGGTGGCAGACGCCGTAATTTCGGGCTTCCGGTCCAATCTGGAGAAGGAACTTTCTGCGGGGCTCGCGGCGGCGGGGATTCCGGTCTCCGGGGTGGAGGCCGAAGTCTCTTTGCAGGAGGACGGCGTCACGCTCGTGATCGACGCGGTCACCGTGCGGCTCCCGGAGCAGGGGAGCGCCGATCCAGCCGCCGTATCCAAAGCCGTGCGGGAGCTTTCCGGTATCGAGCCGGAGATTCATTATGAGGGGGAAGAGCATGGAAGCGCTGAAGAAGATCCTTAGTAAACTTGGACTGTCCGGCGCCCGGCAGTCTGCGGCCGGCAGCAAAATCATCCTGGTCCTCGGATTCGCCGGCATCGCGCTGATCTTTTTCTCGGAATTCGTCTCCTGTGAGGGAAGCGCGCAAAAGGCGGCGGCAGGGGAAGTTCCGGCCTACCTGCCGGAGCTGGAATCCAAACTGGAAGATCGGGTTTGCCTGCTCGTGGAGGGGATCGACGGCGCCGGCAAGGCGGAGGTTCTGATCACTTTTTCGGGCGGATACGAGTACGAATACCTCTCCGATACGGAAATGAAACAGGAAGAAAACGCCGAAAGCGTATTAAAATCTGAAACTCAAACATATATAATCGTTGACGGCTCTGCAGGCGATTCTGCCCTGGTCAGAAAAATCCTGGTACCCGAGATCAACGGTGCGGCAGTGATCTGTGAGGGCGGCGGGAATCCGATGGTTGCGGAAAAGGTGATCCGGGCGGTGTCGACGGCGCTGGGGATTTCTTCCTCAAAGGTTTTTGTGGCAAAAAAGGCTTGAATATGGAGGGGTAGGCAATGACAAGCGTCAGCAATTTTGAAAGCGTGGAGCTGGCCGCCGTACCGGCGAAAGCGAAACGCGGATTCTTTCATTTCGGAGAAAAAAAGGCGGGGGAAAAGGCGAAGCTGCGTTTCGTGCTGCGCAAAAAACATGTGATTGTCGCCGCGCTGGTGATGGTGCTCACCGCGGCGGTCTATGTGAATTATCTCTACTCGGTCGACGGGCTTGACCTCTCCCCGACGGAGACCAAGAATTACGGGGATTCGCTGCTCGTCTCCACGGGGGCGGACGGCGTCGTCATGGATGCGGACGCCTATTTCAGCGAGGCCCGCATCTCCAAAGAGCAAAACCGGGATGAAGCCGTGGAGACCATCCAGAATCTTTCGGTGACGGAAAACCTGACCGAGGAACAGATGGCGCAGCTCGCGCAGCAGGCTTCCGCGATCGCCGCAAACATGGAGCTTGAGACGAAGCTCGAAAGTCTCATCAAGGCAAAGGGCTTTGAGGATTGCCTCGTCTACATCACGGAGGAGTATGCGGACGTGATCGTCAAGACCGAAGGTCTGCTTGCCGCGGAAGCTGCGGAGATCAAGGCGTCCATCCTTGAGGAGACCGACGTCCCCGTCGAGAACATCACAATTGTGGAAGTAAACTGAACGCTGCATATACATTTGAATAGCAGAGCATTCGGACAGAGCCTTTTTGGAAAAACATGCGTTTTTTCAGGGCTCTGTTTTTTTATACGTCTGTGTATATTCAAAAATTTTGTATTTTCTTATCATCAAAAACTTGTATATGATTTTAATTATGATATAATAATTCTACAAAAACGGCGGCCACAAAAAAATACGGGCCGGTGCATGTTGAAAATTTTGGACAAGATTCCCCTCCTTGATAAAACGGGGAGGGATTTTTTTCGGAGGAAACGGAATGACAAGAAAAGAAGCGAGAGAACAGGCGTTCGCGCTGGTTTTTGAAAGTGCCTTTCACACGGAAGGTCTCGACTACATCATCGAAAATGCGGCGGAGGCCAGCGAGGAACCGATCGAGATCGGCGCTTTTGCAAGGGAACTGGCATCCAGAACGCTGGAGAACCGGGACCTTCTGGACGAGAAGATCGCCGCGTGCTCTTCTCACTGGAAGACCAGCCGCATGTCCCGCGTCGCGCTGGCAATCCTGCGCAACGCCGTCTGCGAGATGTATTTCTTTGACGACATTCCGGACAGCGTCTCGATCAATGAAGCGGTCGAGCTCGCAAAAACCTACGGCGGCGACGACGACCCTTCCTTTGTGAACGGCGTCCTCGGCGCGGTTTACAAAAGGAAGCAGGAGGCAAACGATGCCGCTGTATCTGGGGATTGACACCAGTAATTACACCACCTCGGCCGCTCTGTATGACGGCGGCACGGGCGCTCTGGTCCAGAGGAAGCGCCTTCTTCCTGTGAAGGAGGGCTCCGTCGGCCTTCGGCAGTCCGACGCGGTGTTTGAGCACGTCAAACAGCTTGGAGAGATGGTCTCCGGCGTCTTTGCCGAAACCGGCGCACGGGAGATCGCCGCGGTGGGCGTCTCGAACCGCCCGCGCGACATCGACGGCTCCTACATGCCGTGTTTTCTCGTCGGCATCATGGCTGCGGAGAGTATCGCAGCCTCGCATCAGGCGCCGCTTTATCTGTTTTCGCACCAGCAGGGCCACGTCGCCGCGGCGCTCTATTCCGCGGGAAGGCTGGATCTCCTGAAAACACGTTTTCTCGCGTTCCATGTCTCCGGAGGAACGACCGAGTGTCTGCTCGTGGAGCCGGACGATGATCGGATCTTCCGCTGCGAAAAAGTCGCCGATTCGCTCGACCTCAAGGCCGGACAGGCCGTCGACCGCGTCGGCGTGATGCTTGGACTGCCGTTCCCGGCCGGCCCGGAGCTTGAAAAACTTGCACAAAAGAGCGATAAAGTTTATAAAATAAAGCCGACGATGAAGGACGGAAACTGCTCTCTCTCCGGCGTCGAAAACCGCTGTGAAGCAATGCGGGCGGCGGGAGAAAGCCCGGAGCACATTGCGAGGTTCTGCCTCGATTCGATCGGGGCCGCGGTCTCCGGCATGACGGACGCCGTGCTCGAAAAATACGGCAGGCTGCCGGTTCTCTACGCCGGGGGCGTCATGTCGAATGCGATCCTCCGGGAGCATTTAGAAAAGACCTACGGTGGCATCTTCGCGGAGCCCGTGTTTTCTTCCGACAACGCCGCGGGCATCGCCGTACTGACCTCCGTCGCCGACCGAAAAGGGAAGGGGGACCCGGAATGGCCGGATTCGCAGTCCTGACCGTATCCCAGATCGTGACTTATCTCAAATCGACGGTCGAGGAGGACGAAAAGCTCCGGGGGCTCTACGTCCGCGGCGAGATCGGCGATTACCGCCCGAATTTCATCTCCGGGCATGTCTATTTCACGCTGAAAGAGAAGGATGCCTCGCTGCGCTGCGTGATGTTCCGCTCGAGCGCCTCCCGCCTGAAATTTGAGCCGGCCTCCGGCATATCGGTCATCCTGCGCTGCGACGTGACGCTCTACTCGCGGGACGGCACCTGCCAGCTGGTCGTCTACGATATCCAACCGGAGGGGCTTGGCGCAAACTATCTTGCGTTTGAGCAACTGAAAGAGAAGCTCTCAAAGGAGGGCCTCTTTGCCGCCGAGCACAAGCGGCCGATTCCGCTCTATCCAAAGAAGATCGGGGTCGTCACCTCCCGCTCCGGGGCGGCGCTGCATGATATTGAGCAGATCCTGGAGCGCCGGTGGCCGCTGGGGGAGATTTTGCTTTACCCGGTCTCCGTGCAGGGAGCCGAATCCGCGCCGCAGATCGTCGCGGCGATCGAGGCGATCAACCGGATCCCCAGTGTGGATATGATTCTTCTCGGCAGGGGCGGCGGCAGTTCGGACGATCTCTCCGTCTTTAACGACGAGCGCATCGCGAGGGCCGTCTACGCGAGCACGATCCCGGTGATTTCGGCCGTCGGGCACGAGACGGATTTCACGATCTGCGATTTCGTCGCCGATCTGCGTGCTCCGACGCCCTCGGCCGCCGCGGAGCTCTGCAGCCCGGACGGCACGGAACTCAAATATTACTTCGGCTCCATTTCCTCGGCGCTCACGGCGAGGATTAGGGCATTTCTTGAGCGTGAAAAAGAAGAAAAAATCAAGGGAAATGTCGAAAAGCTAAACAGCTTTACATCTATAGCCTTGTTGGCCGGCGCCGATCTGATTGGAGACGGCCGGCTCTCTCTGGAACGGAATATTGCGAAAATTCTGAACGATTCCGACCGGGTGCTCGAACGGGAACTCACGCGGCTCGACGGGGCCAACCCGGCGAAGATTTTGAAAAAAGGCTTCTGTTTTGCGGAAAAAGAGGATCGCCCCGTGCGGTCGGCCGGCGAACTGAAGCCCGGGGACGAAGTCCGGCTGCGCTTTTCCGACGGCGCGGTCGGAGCAAAAATCATATAAGCGAAAGGAGCGTTCCCATGGCGGAAGAACTGAATTTCGAAAAGGCCGTGGAACGGCTGGATTATATCAATGCGAAGCTCGAGGCGGGGAACCTGCCGCTTGAGGAGGCGCTTTCGCTCTACGAAGAAGGCGTGAACCTCTGCAAAAAAGCTTCGAAGATCCTCGAAGAGGCAAAACAAAAGATCACAGAACTTTCTGAAGAGGGGAACGGGTAAATTCATGGAAAAAGAAACTTTCCTCTCCGTTTTGGAAGACGACCGGGAAAAGATCGGCGGCTGTCTCTCGGCGCGGATCGCTGCGGAGAATTCCGAGCAGGCCCTGATCGCCGAGGCGATGCGTTATTCCGTTTTGGGCGGGAAACGGCTCCGCGGCATCCTTGTATTGGAATTCTGCCGGCTCTTTGGGGGCTCCGTGGAGGATGCCCTGCCTTTGGCCGCCGCGATCGAGTGCGTGCAGGCCTACTCACTCGTCCACGACGACCTGCCCTGCATGGATAACGACGATTTGCGCCGCGGAAAACCCTCCTGTCACATCCGTTTCGGCGAGGCGAACGCGCTGCTCGCCGGGGACGCGCTGCTCACGGAGGCGTTTGCCATTCTTGCGGAGTGCGAGCTCGCAAAAAAGGCGCCGGAACGGGCGCTCAAAGCGGCGAGTCTGCTTTCCCGGGCCGCCGGCTACCGTGGGATGGTCTGCGGTCAGGTGCTTGACCTCGCGAGCGCCGGAAAAGCGCCCTCCGCCAGGGAGCTCTATATTTTGGATGAACTCAAGACCGCCGCGCTGATCCGGTGCGCCGCCGGGATGGGCTGCGCCGCCGCCGGTGCGGATGCCGAACAGACCTATCTTGCCGTCTCGTACGCGAACGAGTTCGGCCTTGCGTTTCAGATCGCGGACGACATCCGGGACTTCATGGAGAAGCCGGAGTCTGCCGAACCCAGCTCCTATGTCGCCGTACACGGCATCGGAGACGCCCGAGCCGATGCGAAAAAACATGCGGCCTTTGCGCTCGACTATCTCGATTCCCTCCAAAAGAGCGGGATCGACACCGGGTTTTTCCGTCTGTTTGCGGAGGAACTGATACAATTCTGATGGGAGAAAGTATGCCGAAAGAACGAATTTTGGATACGATCCGGCTGCCGGAAGGCGTTTCGGAGCTGGACGACAAACAACTGAAAACTCTCTGCGGGGAGCTGCGGAGCGAGATTCTGGATAAAGTCTCGCAGACCGGCGGCCACCTCGCTTCCAATATGGGCGCGGTGGAGCTCACCGTGGCGCTGCATCACGTCTTTTCGACGCCGAAGGATGTGATCGTCTGGGATGTCGGCCACCAGTGCTACTCCCACAAGATCCTGACCGGGCGCGACATCACCGGCATCCGCACCGAAAACGGTCTCTCCGGATTCCCGAAATCGGCCGAGAGCGTACACGACGCTTTCGTCGCCGGGCATGCGAGCACCTCGGTCTCCGCGGCGCTCGGGATCGCGCAGGCAAAAAAGATCAAGGGCGAGCCGGGCAGCGTCATCGCGGTCGTCGGCGACGGGGCGTTCTCCGGCGGCATGATCTACGAGGCCATGAACAACGCCGGCCGCAGCGGCACCAAGCTCATCGTCGTGCTCAACGACAACGAGATGAGCATCTCCAAAAATGTCGGCGCCATGGCGAGATACCTCGCAAAAATCCGCACGAGGCGCAGTTACTTCCGCTTCCGCGACAATGTGGAGAGGTTCCTGCTGGCGATCCCGCTCATCGGAAGAAGTTTGCGGAACTTTGCCTCCGCGGTCAAGAATATGCTGAAAAACCACCTCTACGGCAGCAATTATTTTGAGCATTTCGGATTCTATTACTTAGGCCCGGTGGACGGCCACGACGTCTCCACGCTGGTGCGCGTCCTCGAGCGGGCGAAGAAATTCTCCTGCCCTGTACTCGTCCACATCAATACGATAAAAGGAAAAGGCTACCTGCCTGCGGAGCAGAATCCCTCCAAATTCCACGGAATCGCTCCGTTTGATAAAGAGACCGGCGAGCTGCTGGAACCGCCGTCCGAGAGCTTTTCGGAGGCATTCGGCGAGATCCTGACCGGGCTTGCGGCAAAGGACGACCGCATCTGTGCAATCACCGCCGCGATGAAGGACGGCACCGGCCTCGGCACGTTTGCGGCAAAGTATCCCAAGCGCTTCTTCGACGTCGGCATTGCGGAGGAGCATGCGATGACGTTTGCCGCCGGGCTTGCCGCCGGGGGCATGAAGCCGGTCTTCGCGGTCTACTCGACGTTCCTGCAGCGCTCCTGCGACCAGATCATCCACGACGCCTCGATCGAGCCGAAGCACGTTGTGCTGGCCGTCGACCGGGCGGGCATTATCGGCGGGGACGGGGAGACGCACCAGGGCATCTTCGATATTGCCATCCTGACCGCCGTTCCGGGCATGACAATCTTCTGTCCGACGGATTACCGGGAGCTCGGCGCGATGCTGGAAACCGCGCTGAACGGGGAAGGCGTCTATGCCGTCCGCTATCCGCGCGACTGCGAGAGGGCTCTTCCCGAAGCATACCGCAGCGGCGGCGCGGATTTCGATCTCTTTGAAAAACCGGGTTCCGACGCGCTGATCGTCTGCTACGGCAGGCTTTTTGCCGAGGCGGTCTCCGCTGTGGAAACCGGAGGCGTCTCCCTCCTGAAGCTCAATAAAGTCTGGCCGCTCCATGAAGCGGCTCTCGGTGCCGCAATGCGGTATCAGAATATTTTCTTCTTCGAAGAGGTTGTCTTTCCGGGCAGCATTGCCGAGCATTTCGGCGCGGCTCTGACGGAGAGAGGCTTCCACGGCGGATACCATCCGCAGAATATCTCCGGCTTCCTCCCGCAGATGAGCGCCGCCTCCGCAATTAACAAGCAGGGGCTGGACGCGGAATCCATGCTGCAAAAGATTTCCGGCGGAAAGGGGCGGATCGGATGAGCGAAAAGAAACGTCTCGACGCGGAGCTCGTCGACAGGGGTATTCTCGGCAGCAGGGAACTGGCCAAGGCAGCGATCATGGCCGGGCAGGTCTATGTAAACGGGCAGCGGGCCGACAAAGCCGGCGATCCGGTCACCGCGGAGGATCAGATTGAATTCCGGGGCGATACATTAAAATATGTGAGCCGCGGCGGGCTCAAGCTTGAAAAGGCGCTCGCCGTCTTCCCGGGCATTTCTCCAGCCGGGAAGATCTGCATGGATGTCGGCGCCTCCACCGGCGGATTTACGGACTGCATGCTGCAAAACGGCGCCGAAAAAGTCTACGCCGTCGACGTCGGGTACGGCCAGCTCGCATGGAGCCTCCGCACGGACACGCGGGTCGTCAATCTCGAGCGCACCAACGTGCGCTACCTCACAAAGGAGCAGGTGCCGGAGCCGGTAGGCCTCGTGAGTATCGACGTCTCCTTCATCTCCCTGAATCTCGTTCTTCCGGTGCTCCTGCCGTTTCTTGCGGAGGATGCCGCCGTGGTCTGCCTCGTGAAGCCGCAATTTGAGGCCGGCAGGGAAAAGGTGGGCAAGCATGGCGTCGTCCGCGAGCCGGAGACGCACCTCGAAGTCATCAATAAGGTGCTCTCCTTCGCGAGGAGCGCCGGATACGGGGCGCTTGGCCTCGATTTTTCGCCGGTCAAAGGCCCTCAGGGCAACATTGAATATCTTCTGGCCCTGTCGAAGGACCCGTCTCTCGACAGAACCGATCTTTCCCCGGAAGCCGTGGTCGCGGCCTCCCACGATACGCTCAACTGAGAGGAGACTTCCTATGCAGAAAAAATTTGAAAAATTCCGGCTTCATCCCCTCCGCGGGCCCAAGGCGTTCCTTTCCGTCAACCTGACCCGGGAACAGGTGAAGCCCTGCGCGGAGAAGGTCATCGCCTTTCTTTTGAAACTCGGCGTCTCTCCCTATCTGGATTCCTCGCTGGAACCGGTGTTTTCCGGGACGGGCGCCGGATTCCTGCCCTCCGAAACGATTCTGCCCGAATCCGACCTGATGATCGTGATCGGCGGCGACGGAACGATCCTGCGCGCGGCGAGGAGCGCCATCCTCTACGACGTGCCGATCCTCGGCATCAACGCCGGGCGGCTCGGCTTCCTCTCCGAGCTGGAGCAGGAGGAGATCCCGCTGCTGGAAAAACTGGTGCACGGCGGCTGCCGGGTCGAGCGGCGCATGCTGCTGGATATCGTTTACGGCGCCGAGACGGAGATCGCGGTCAACGACATGTTCATCTCCAAAACCGAGCCAGGAAAGATCGTCGATCTTGAGGTCCGGTGCGACGGCAGGGAGGTGGCCGATTACCGGGCGGACGGCATCGTCTTCGCCACGCCGAACGGCTCCACCGCCTACTCCATGTCGGCCGGCGGCCCGGTGATGGACAACGAACTCGACGCGATCATCATGACGCCGATCTGTCCGCATTCCCTGATTTCGCGGTCGATCGTCTGCGCGGGGGACAAGATTCTGACGGTCAAAGCCGCCTCCTCCGACAACGAAAAGGATCTCGGCATCGTCATCGACGGCGAAAAACGTATGGTACTCAAATCGAACGGCGAGGTTTCGATCCGCCGCTCGGAGAAATATATCCGCTTTATCAACATCACAGGCCGGGGATTCTACGAGACCCTCAACGAGAAAATCATAGGGAGACGATGAAATGAAAACGAAACGCCATTCCAAGATCCTGGAACTCATCTCCGAAAAAGACATCACCACCCAGGAAGAGCTTCTCTCCTGGCTGAAGGAAAGCGGCTTTGAAATCACGCAGGCGACCGTTTCCCGCGACATCAAGGAGCTTCGCCTCGTAAAGACGCTTTCTCCGAACGGAAAATACCGCTACACCGCCTCCGCCGGGGAATCCAATTCCGACATCGGCAGCAAATACGCCGTATTCAGCCAGTCGGCGAAATCCGTGGATTACGCGGGCAACATCATCGTGATCAAATGCTTCACCGGCATGGCAAACGCCGCCTGCGCCGTCCTCGACGCCATGAATCGTCAGGGCATCGTCGGAACGCTCGCCGGGGACGACACGATCTTCGTCCTGATGCGGGATGAAAAGACGGCTCTCGTTTTGGTCGAAGAAATCAGGCGCCTGATCGGCTGACGCTGAAAGAGGGGTTATCTTGCTTTCTCAGTTGCATATTCAAAACGTTGCGGTGATCGAAAACGTCTCGATGGAGCTTCGCCCCGGCTTCAACGTGCTCACAGGTGAGACCGGCGCCGGAAAATCCATCCTGATCGACTCGATCCACGCCGTGCTCGGCGGAAGAACCCGCCGGGACCTGATCCGCACCGGAACCGATAAGGCCTTCGTCAGCGCGGTCTTTTCCGGCCTTTCGGAAAAGGACGCCGAGGCGGTGCGCTCCCTTGGCTATGAGCCGGACGAGAACGGCGAACTTCTGGTCTCGCGCGAAATCTTTGCGGACGGCCGCTCCGTCTGCAAGATCAACCTGAGCCCCGCGACCGCCGCGGTGCTCAAGGCTCTCTCCGCCGCGCTGATCGATATCCACGGCCAGCACGACAGCCAAATGCTCTCCGACCCGGAGCTCCATATGCTCTATATCGACGCCTACGGCAACACGGAGGAGCTCCGGAACGCGTACCGGGAGGCCTACGAGGCGCTGAAAGCGGTTGAAAGGGAGATCAAAAAGCTCTCCGTAAACGACGCGGAAAAAGCGCAGCGCATCGACCTTCTGAGCTATCAGGTCCGGGAGATCGAAGGCGCCGCCGTCGCGGAAGGGGAGGAGGAGGAACTCCTTGCCCAGAAAAAGCGCATGGACGGCACGGAAAGACTCTCCGGGCTGATCGCGGAGGCCGTTGAGGCCTTCGACGGAAGCGACGACGCCGAAGGTATGCTCACGAGGATGGAGACCGTGATCGACGACACGGCGGGGCTCACCGAATATTTCCCGGATTTTTCCGGCGCTCCGGAGAAATTCCGCAGCATGTACTATGAATTTGAGGAGCTTGCAAACGAGATTCGCGCCTGCGCCGATGAGCTGGAATTCGACCCGGCGCTGCAGAACCGCATCGAGTCAAGGCTCGACGCCATCTACCGCCTGAAACGCAAGTACGGCGGCACGGTGGAGGCCATGTTCGCCTACTACGAAAAGGCAAAACAGGAGCTGGATTCGATCGAGTTCTCCGAAGAGAAGCTCGCGGAGCTGCAGAAACAGGAAAAAATTCTGCGTGCAAGGGCTTCCGAGCTTGCCGGGCAACTCACCGACGCGAGAAAAAAGGCGGCCGCCCGGTTTGAGCAAAACGTCGCGGCGGAGCTTTCCTATCTCGATATGCCGAATTCCCGGTTCGAGGTCCGCTTCGAGACGTCGGAGCTTGCTCCGGACGGGCAGGACGTTCTGGAATTTTATATCTCCACCAACGCGGGCGAGCCGCTGAAGCCGCTCGTAAAAATTGCCTCCGGCGGCGAACTCTCCCGGATCATGCTGAGCATCAAGAATGTGCTCGCGGAAAACGACCGCATCGATACGCTGATCTTCGACGAGGTCGACACCGGCATCTCCGGCTCGGCGGCGGAGAAGGTCGGCCGCAAGCTCAGGCAGGTCTCCAAGGGCCGCCAGATCATCTGCGTCACGCATCTCGCGCAGGTTGCCGCCTATGCGGACAATCATCTCTACATCTCCAAGTTCACCGAAAACGGGCGTACATACACGAATGTGGAGGAACTGGACCGTTCCGGCCGGATCGAGGCGCTTGCACGGATCATGGGCGGCGCGGATGTCACCGATTCCATCCGCAGAAGCGCAGAGGAACTGCTGCGCCTCTCGGGCAACTAAGAGATTTTCTTGTTTTCACAGTTACATCCACAGACGCCGCGATTACTTCGAAACCATCATGTCGAAGCTCCGAATCGGTCCCGGTATGCTTGCCGAAAAGGCCATGGCAATCAGCGTCATCCCATGCCGCCCCCGGCGGGAGGAGGTTGACAAATCCGCTGAAATACGATATAATCCATCGCATATGAGAAAAGCGGGGAAGGGAACAAGTAGCGGCTCTGCCTACGGCAAAGAGAGCTTCCGGGCGGTGTAAGGAAGCGTGTGCAGGACGGTGAATACGATCCCGGAGCTGCGGGGAAGAACCGAGAGGGAAGCCCCGTCCGGTGCGCCGGTTACCGCGCGGAGTTGCCTGCAACTCACCGAGGCCGCAGCGCGTGAGCATTGCGGCAAACAGAGGTGGTATCGCGATACATTCGCCCTCTGCCGTTTTTCAGCGGCGGAGGGTATTTTTATGCCGGTATATCCGCCTAACCTATACGCCGCAGTGTTCAGGATGATTTTGTCATTCGTATACACGAAGCCGGCGGCAAAAACAATTTTGGAAATTTCGTTCAAAGGAGCGTTATCATGAAGATTTACGAGGATTTGGAGCGCAGGGATCTGATCGCTCAGCTCACCAACGAGGAGGACATCCGGGAAAAGCTCAACAACGGGAAAGTCACATTTTATATCGGTTTCGATGCCACGGCCGACAGCCTGCACGTCGGGCACCTGCTTCAGCTGCTGATCATCCGCAGGATGATTGCCGCGGGCCATACGCCGATCCTGCTGCTCGGCACCGGCACCACCCTCGTCGGCGACCCGACCGGCAAGACCGACATGCGCAAGATGCTCTCCGCCGAGGAGATCGACTATAACGCCGACCGCTTCCTCGACCAGATGCGGCAGATCGTCGATATCGACCAGTGCATCGTTGCGCGCAACGGCGACTGGCTCAAAAAGCTCGGTTATATCGAATTTCTGCGGGATTACGGCCCGCACTTCTCCGTCAACCGGATGCTGACCGCGGAATGCGTCCGCAGCCGTCTTGAGCGTGGCTGTACCTTCCTCGAATTCAACTATATGATTATGCAGAGCTACGATTTTCTGGAGCTCAATCGCAGGTACAACTGCATCATGCAGCTCGGCGGCGACGACCAGTGGTCCAACATCCTCGGCGGCGTCGAGCTCGTGCGCAGGGTGGAAGATAAAGAGGTCTACGGTATGACCTTCCAGCTGCTCACCACCAAAGAGGGCAAAAAGATGGGCAAAACCGAGGGCGGTGCCGTCTGGCTCAGCCCGAACAAAACGTCTCCCTTCGATTTCTTCCAGTATTGGAGGAACGTCGCGGACGCGGACGTCATCAAGTGCCTCAAATTCCTCACGTTCCTCCCGGTGGAGGAGATCGAGGAGATGGAACGCACGATGACCGGCAGCGGTCTCAACCAGGCAAAGGAGACGCTCGCCTACGAGGTCACGAAGATCGTCCACGGGGAAGAGGAGGCCCGTAAGGCGCTGGAGGCTGCGCGCGCTCTCTTCTCTGAAAACGCCTCCTCCGAGCATATGCCGACCACCGTGCTTTCGGATGCCGATTTTACCGACGGAAAAATCCTCGTCACCGACGCGCTCATCAAAACCGGCCTGACAAAGTCCCGCGGAGAGGGCAAACGCTTGATTGCGGACGGCGGCATCTGCGTCAACGAGGAGAAGATCGCCGACGCCTCCGCCGTGATCGAAAAGACGGCGTTTGAAAACGAAGTCATCCTTAAAAAAGGCAAAAAGATCTTTTTTAAGCTCGTTCTGGAATAAAAAGAACGGGATCGCAGACCCGCAGATGCATGCCGATATGGAAACGATTCCGATCGGATGCGGATTTCACGGTTCCGGATCGGCTTGGCGGTGAATCCTACGGACAATAACTCTGCGCCGCCGCAATCCCCGCCGAAAACGAAAAAGCAGCAAAAAAACATCCGCACCGGTGAGCAGAGAACGGCTCGCCGATGCGGATGTTTTCATAGGGATTTCGGGCAGGAGACCTCCTGCCCGGGAAACAGACTCTCCAACAAGTAAAAAGTCGCATTCCGGCATAAAAAATTGCCCGCCGGATAGGGCGGGCAGATTCCGATGCCTTTGGCAGACTCGCAGATGCGGGCCTGTTTTATTTTGCCTCTTCGATGGAGACGGTGGAAAGCATCGTATCGAGACGATCGGACCACTCGGAATTTCCCGAGGCGAAGCTGTACTCAAACAGCAGCCGTGTCGTCCCTGCGTCATAGATGAAGAACCGGTATTCCGAACCGTCCTTCGCATAGCTGACAGTCAGAACCGGATAGGCTCCGGTTCCCATGTAGGAGTTGCCCGATTTCGCATCATCTACGCCGCTCTGAAGAACCAGACCGGACTGCAGCTCCTCTGCGGAGGAGTCCGGGTAGCCCTGTACGGCGAAGTAAGTTCCATTCAGCGGCTCGCTGTTTTCGATCGCCTGGAAATGATCGTTATCCTTGCTGAAACAGGAGGGGTCATACATCATGGAATACCCCAGTTCGCTCTGATAACTCTCCCCGGAATCCTCCGGCAGATCCATACCGGCTCCGGTATAGATGGCGCCGAAAAGGGTCTTCGCGGCGCCTTCCTGCCAGGGATAATAGTCCGAGGTGATTCCGGCGGTCTCCATCAGACCGGCCGCGTTTTCGCCGCCAAGTTCCTTCGCGGCATAATAAATGTCATTAATCTGCTGGGCAAACAGCGTTTTATTTTCTTCCGTCAGCTTGCCAAACCATTCCTGTACCGCGGCAGCAACCGCCTCCGCCTCCGGCTGATCCTTTGTGTACCAGTCAAGAAGTGCGGCGGCTTTGATCGCGGCGGAGAGGGAACAGCCGGCGGTGCCCGGCCAATAATTCGCGGAGATGTCGTCCAGAATCGCAGTCAACGCGGGAAGCGTCTCCTCCGCGGCGGATGTCTCCTGAGTTTCGGAAGTGGATTCCGGTTCTGCCGTAATTTCCGTCTCGGAAGTCTCCGGTTCGGAAGAAGGCGTCTCGGAATTCGAGCATCCGGCGAGCATGGTCAGGATCAGCATACCGGAGAGGATTATACTGAGAATCTTTTTCATTCCACAATCCTCTTTTCTATGTTCCGCAGTTGAACCCAATTAGGCCGCGACAGAGGTCGTGTCGGCCGGAACGGATTCTACCGGAGCTTCAACCGGGGCGGTCTCAGAAGTTGCAGGGGCGGTCTCAGAAGTTTCCGGGGCAGTCTCAGAAGTCTCAGGGGCGGTCTCAGAAGTCTCAGGGGCGGTCTCAGACGTCGCAGGTGCAGTTTCCTCGGTGGATTCCGGCTCGGTTACGACTTCGGCTTCGGAAGTCTCCGGCTCAGAGCTCGGGGTTTCCTCAGTGCCTTTGCATCCGGTGAACAGCATCAGAAGCATCATACCAACAAGAACCACACTAATAATCTTTTTCATTCAAAAATTCCTCTTTTCTGCGCTTTTGCGCGGTTCCTATTATAACCCACACGGCCGGGATGTCAAGTACTAATTTTTTAATAAAAAATGTCGTTTTTGTGAAAATTGTGCGATACTTGCATGTTAAGTAATTATGCTTTACGTTTATGAAATGAGCATGTATTTTCGGAGAATTTCTTCCAAATGCTTCGCTTTTTGAGGTTCCATCCGGCACAGAGGAGCCCGGCAAAATCCGACATCGAAGCCGATCAATTTCATCGCTTCCTTGACGGGAATCGGGTTAACGTCGCTGAAAAGCGCGTCGATCAGCGGCATCAGAAGGTTCTGTTTCCTCGCGGCCTTTGCGGTTTCTCCGGCGAAATATTCCTCACACATCTGATGCACTTCCTCCGGCAGGATGTTGCTGAGTACGGAGATGATCCCCTTGCCGCCAAGGGAGAGGACCGGAACGATGTATTCGTCGCCGCCGGAATAGACCTCCAGCGCGTCGCCGCAGAGATCCCGGATGCGGGATACCTGCGCGATATTTCCCGAGGCCTCCTTGATCGCATAGATATATTCGTTTTCGGCAAGGAGGGCGCAGGTCTCCGGCGCGATGTTCATCCCTGTGCGTGAGGGAACATTGTAAAGGATCATCGGAAGGCAGGCGTGGTTCGCGATGCGGTTGTAGTGCTCCACAAGGCCCTGCTGCGACGTTTTGTTGTAGTAGGGGGTCACGACCAGAATGGCATCGGCGCCGGCGTTTCGCGCGCTCATGGCGAGCCGCACCGCATGCGCCGTGTCGTTGCTGCCCGCGCCGGCGATCAGCGGCACGCGACCCGCGATCGTCTCCTTTGCCAAGAGAATGATTTTATACTGCTCGTCGTCGGAGAGCGTCGCGCATTCTCCGGTTGTTCCGTTTACCACGATCGCATCGACGCCGGCGGCGATCTGTTTTTCGATCAGTTCCTGCAGACGCGGATAGTCGACGGAAAAATCTTCCTTCATCGGCGTCACAAGCGCGGTTCCACATCCCGTAAAAATCGTTTGTTTCATATAAAAATACCTCCGCAGTCAGAATCATCAATTCCTATGCTGCGGAGGCTGCGATTATTCGATTTGCGTTTACCGGTCGAAATACCCCTCGGCCGCCAGCATCTCGGCAAGCAGAACGCCGCCGCCCGCCGCGCCGCGCATCGTGTTGTGCGCGAGGCTGACAAATTTGTAGTCATACTGGCTGTCCTCACGAAGGCGGCCGATCGTCACGCCCATGCCGTTTTCGTAGTCGCGGTCGAGCCCTGTCTGCGGGCGGTCCGGCTCCTCGAAGTATTTGAGGAACTGCTTCGGCGCACTGGGCAAACCGAGCTCCTGCGGCTTTCCGGAAAAGGAGGCCCATCTCTCTTTGATCTCTTCGACGGTCGGCTTCCGCTCGAAAGAGACGAAAACCGCCGCCATGTGGCCGTCCGTGACCGGGACGCGCAGGCACTGGGTCGTAATGGCGGGGGAGGAAGCCGGAATAATTTCGCTGCCTTCGACCGTTCCCCAGATCTTCAGCGGCTCCTGCTCGCTCTTCTCCTCTTCGCCGCCGATGTAGGGGATCAGGTTGTCTACCATCTCCGGCCAGCGCTCAAAGGTCTTTCCCGCGCCGGAGATCGCCTGATAGGTGCAGGCGAGCACTTTTGTGATGCCGAATTCGCGCAGCGGATGCAGCGCCGGAACATAGCACTGGATCGAGCAGTTGGATTTGACGGCGATAAAGCCGCGCTTGGTGCCGAGGCGTTCCCTCTGCGCGCGGATGATCTCTACATGCTCCGGATTCAGTTCCGGGATGATCATCGGCACATCCGGCACCATGCGGTTGGCGCCGTTGTTGGAGATGACCGGGCATTCCAGCTTCGCATAGCGCTCCTCAAGCGCCTTCGTCTCCTCTTTTTTGAGGGCGGTCGCGCAGAAAACGAAGTCAACCCGGGCGGCGATCTCCTCCGCATCGGCTCCCGCATCGTATACCACCATATTTTTGACGGAGTCCGGCATCGGGGAAGTCATCGCCCATTTCCAGCCCGCGGCCTCCTCATACGTTTTGCCTTTTGACCGGGCGGAAGCGGCAAGGACTTCGATATGGAACCACGGATGCTCCGCCAGCAGGGTGACAAACCGCTGGCCGACCATGCCCGTTGCTCCAAGAATGCCGACACGATATTCTTTCATCTGACAGGCCTCCTCAAAAATCGGTTGAAAACAAAAGATATATGCAATATAATATATTGGTTAACTTTAAAAGTCAATTGCAATGGAAAGTGTTTTGGAAAAATGAAAACAAGCGATTTTTATTTTGAACTGCCCGAAGAGCTGATCGCCCAGCACCCCGTCGAACCGCGGGATTCCTGCCGGATGCTCTGCCTCGACCGAAAGACCGGAACCATTCTGCATAAACATTTCTATGATCTTCCGGATCTCCTTGATCCGGGCGACCTGTTGGTGCTCAACGATTCCCGCGTCCTGCCGGCAAGGCTGATCGGGCAGCGGGAGGACACCGGCTCTCCGATCGAGTTCCTGCTTCTGAATCAGCATGAGCTTGACGTCTGGGAGACGCTCGTGCGCCCGGGCAAACACGCAAAGGTAGGGAAGCGGTTTGTCTTCGGGGATGGGCTGCTCCGCGCCGAAGTGACCGATATCATTGAAGACGGCAACCGGATCGTCAAGTTTGAGCACGAAGGCAGCATCTACAACGTGCTCGATCAGATCGGCCGGATGCCGCTGCCGCCGTATATCACGGAGGAACTCCGCAATAATGAGGATTACCAGAACGTCTATTCCGATCCGGTCGGTTCCGCCGCGGCGCCGACCGCCGGACTGCACTTTACGAACGAGCTGCTCGATAAAATCCGTGACAGGGGCATCGGCACGGCGTTTGTGACGCTGCACGTCGGGCTCGGGACCTTCCGCCCGGTCAAGGCGGAGCACATCGAAAACCACATCATGCATGCGGAACATTATATGCTGCCGCAGGAGACCGCCGACAGGATCAACGAGACGAAGGCCGCCGGCCACCGTGTGATCGCGGTTGGCACCACTTCCTGCCGGACGCTCGAATCCGTGGCCGCAAAGTGCGGAAAGATCGTAGTCGACGACGACACCACCAGCATTTTCATCTACCCCGGATTCGAATACAAGGTGCTCGACGGGCTGATCACCAACTTCCATCTGCCGGAAAGCACGCTGATTATGTTGGTTTCCGCCTTTGCGGGGTATGAAAACGTGATGCACGCCTATGAGGTCGCCGTCCAGGAGAGATACCGCTTTTTCTCGTTCGGCGACAGCATGCTGATTATATAAGGAGAAAGTATGTTTACTGTACTCAAAACCGAAGACCGGGCAAGAAGAGGCACCTTGGAGACCGTCCACGGCACCGTGCAGACGCCCGCCTTCATGAACGTCGCGACCTGCGGCGCGATCAAGGGCGGCATCGATTCTTTCGATCTCAAGGACCTGCACTGCCAAGTGGCGCTCTGCAACACCTATCATCTGTCGCTCCGCCCGGGAGACGAGGTGATCCGCGATCTCGGCGGCCTGCATAAGTTCATGAACTGGGACCGCCCGATTCTGACCGACAGCGGCGGCTTTCAGGTATTTTCGCTCGCAAAACTGCGCAAAATCAAGGAGGAGGGCGTCTACTTCCACTCCCATCTCGATGGCCACGCGCTCTTTATGGGCCCGGAGGAGAGCATCCGCATTCAGTCGAACCTCGCCTCCACCATCGCCATGGCCTTCGATGAGTGCGTCGAGAACCCCGCGCCGAAATCCTACGCAGCCCAGTCCTGCAAGCGGACCGTCCGCTGGCTCTACCGCTGCCGGGACGAGATGGAGCGCCTCAACGCGCTTGAGACAACGATCAACCCCAACCAGATGCTCTTCGGCATCAATCAGGGATGTACGTTTTCCGACCTGCGCATCGAGAATATGCAGGAGATCGCGGAGCTTGATCTTGACGGATACGCCATCGGCGGCCTCGCGGTGGGGGAACCCGCCTCGGAGATGTACCGGATCATCGGCGACGTCGAGCCTTATATGCCGGCGGATAAGCCCCGCTATCTGATGGGCGTCGGCACGCCCGTCAACATCATCGAGGCCGTGCATCTCGGAGTCGATCTTTTCGACTGCGTGATGCCGAGCCGCAACGCCCGCCACGGCACGCTCTTTACTTGGGAAGGCATCCGGAACCTCAACAACGAGCGCTATATCCGCGACGACGGCCCGATCGACCCGGAATGCCAATGCCCGACTTGCCGCCTCCACAGCCGTGCCTATATCCGGCATCTGCTGCGTTCCGAGGAGCTGCTCGCGCATCGGCTCACCGTGCAGCACAACTTGTTTTTCTATAATACGCTGATGGAACGCATCCGGGAAGCCATCGAAACCGGGACGTTTGAGGAATTCCGCGCGAAATATGTGCCGATTCTTGGAAGAAGAATCTGATTTTTTCTTGCAACGATCCAACATTTATATTATAATGAAACACATAGCCCGGAAAGGGCCAAAACGGAGGTGCAAGTTAACCGATGCTTAATTATTTACCTTTTGTCACCGCGCTTGCCGAAGGAACGGAAGCGGAAGCCGCTTCCGGCGGCACCCTCGGCGAGAGTCTGATCAGCTTTTTGCCGATCGTCGCCGTACTGATCGTCTTCTATTTCGTATTGATCCGCCCGCAGCAGAAGCAGCAGAAACAAGCGGAAAAAATGCGCAGTTCGCTGGAGATCGGCGATGAAATCATCACTGCCGGCGGCGTCATCGGCAGGGTTGTCTCCATCAAGGAGGACAACATTATCATCGAGACCGGCGGCGACCGCAGCAAGCTCCGAATCGCCAAATGGGCCATCCAGCAAAACAACACCGTTCACGAGGATCAGAGCAAATAATTCAATTCATAAACCGGCTCCTGAAAGCATACAGTAAATCAGGCTGCTTTCGGGAGGGATAGGCTTGCGTGTAAAAGACAACGGGTTTTCCGGGGCGTTTTTGTCCTCTCTGTTCGGCGCGGGACTGGGCATTCTGATCTCCGCCGTACTGATGGCGCTGATGTCGCTTGCGTTGGCAAAGGTCGATCTGCCCGCCGCGGCCGTTTTTCCCATGGCGATGGTCGCGATCGGCGCGGGATCCTTTTTGGGAGGATTCCTCGCCGCGCAGATCAACGGCAGCAACGGCTTCCTGTGCGGCGCCGTTGCGGGCGTACTGATGTTTCTGGTGATCTGGGCCGCCGGCGGGATCTTCGGGATCGGAGATTTCAGCTTTCAGGCCTTTGTGCGGCTCGCACTGACCGAGTGCGCCGCCGTGATCGGCGGGATCATCGGGGTCAACCGAATCAAATAAAGTTGTTGTCAAGGCCCGGCATGTATGCTATAATTTCTGCGTAAAAAAATTTAGGAGGACGTCTATCATGGAACATATCAAAACCATCAATAAAGCCAACCTGAAAGAATCCTGCGCGAAAGGCGGCTGCGGCGAATGCCAGGCCTCCTGCCAGTCTGCCTGCAAAACTTCCTGCACGGTAGCCAATCAGGAATGCGAGAACCAGTCCAGAACCCAGTCCAAATAAATTCGGGAATCGACGTGAATTCGGGCACGCGGAAAGCGCGCCCGTTTTTCTTGAAAAAGGATAAATAATAATGGTACATACGTTTTTTCTCAATGGATATTATCTCGCGCTCGACGTCAACTCCGGGGCCGTCCATGTGCTCGACGAGGAGACCTACGACGTGCTGAACGCGCTGCTTCCCGGGCCGCTTCCGGCGGAGTGCCGGGAGGACGCTGTCGCGGCGCTGACGGGGAAGTATCCGGAGGATGAGATCCGCGAAATTTACGGCGAGCTGTACCGGCTGCAGCAGGCCGGGCAGCTTTTCAGCGAGGACGATTACGAGCACTTTACGGATCTGATGAAGGGCGCACCGATCAAATCCATGTGCCTGCATATCTCCCACGACTGCAACCTTCGCTGCAAATACTGCTTCGCTTCCACCGGGGATTTTGGAACAGGCCGCATGCTCATGCCGGTTGAGACCGGAAAAAAGGCCATCGACTTCCTGCTGACCCACTCCGGGAACCGCCGCAACCTTGAGCTCGACTTCTTCGGCGGAGAGCCTCTGATGAATTGGGGCGCCGTGGAGGAGATTGTCACATACGCCCGCTCCAAAGAGGCGGAATACAATAAGGTTTTTCGCTTCACCGTCACGACGAACGGCGTATTGCTCAACGATGAGAACATTGCTTTCATCAACAAAGAGATGAAAAACGTCGTCCTGTCGCTCGACGGCCGCAAAAGCGTCAACGACAACCTGCGCGTGACCATAAACGGCGGCGGCAGCTACGACATCATCGTGCCGAAGTTCCAAAAGCTGCTGGAGCAGCGCAGGAACGGCCCGTTCCCGGAATACTACGCCCGCGGCACCTTCACAAAATATAACCTCGATTTCACGGAGGATGTCTATCATATCGACGCGCTTGGCTTCGACCAGCTGAGCGTCGAGCCGGTCATCGCAGATCCCTCCGAGCCCTATGCGCTGACCGAGGAGGATCTGCCGGTAATCTTTGAGCAATACGAAAAGCTCGCCAGAGAGATGGTTCGGCGGAAAAAAGAGGGGAACTGCTTCAACTTCTTCCACTTCATGATCGACCTCGATCAGGGGCCCTGCGCGATCAAACGGCTCCGCGGCTGCGGCTGCGGCAACGAATACGTCGCGGTCACGCCCGACGGCGACATCTATCCCTGCCACCAGTTCGTCGGCAAGGAGGAGTGGAAGATGGGCAACCTCGACACCGGTGAGCTCAACATTGAGATCAAGGACAAATTCGCCTGCTCCAACATCTATACGAAGCAGGGGTGCCGGGACTGCTGGGCAAAATTTTACTGCTCCGGCGGATGCAACGCCAACAACTACGAGAGAAACGGCGACATCAATATCCCGACAAAGCTCTCCTGCGAGATTGAGCGCAAACGCGTGGAGTGCGCCGTGATGATCAAAGCCGCCATGGCGGAGGAAAACTGAGCCGGCGGGTTTTGAAGAAGCCGCCGGAAAGGGCCGCAGATGGGTGTTCCTATCCGGCTCCGTCGGATTCTGGATACGGATGCTCCGCTCCAATGAATTTTTGAATGGAAAGGAGAGAGGTTTTGATGAAAGTTTTGCTGGTAAACGGCAGCCCTCATGAAAAGGGATGTACCTTTACAGCCCTTTGCGAAGTCGCCGAAACGCTTCATGCGGAAGGCGTGGAGGCGGAATTCTTCCAGCTCGGCACCAAACCGATCTCCGGATGCCTCGGCTGCAAAGGCTGTGCCGAAACCGGCCGCTGCGTAATCAAAGACGACCCGGTCAACGCGTTTCTCGAGCTTGCACAGACCGCCGACGGTTTTGTCTTCGGCTCTCCGGTGCATTATGCCGCAGCTTCCGGCGAATTGACCTCTTTCCTTGACCGCGTCTTTTATGCGGCTCCCGGCAGCACGTTCCGCCTGAAACCGGGCGCCGCGGTCTGCAGTGCCCGGCGCGCGGGCACGACAACGGCCCTCGATCAGATCAACAAATACTTTACGATCGCCGAAATGCCGGTCATCTCCTCCCAGTACTGGAATATGGTGCATGGGAATACGCCGGAACAGGTGAGGGAGGATCTGGAGGGCATGCAGACGATGCGGACGCTCGCAAGGAATCTTGCGTGGTTTCTGAAATGCAGGGAGGCCGGGGAAAAAGCCGGCATTTCGCTCCCGGAGCAGGAACCCCGCCTCCGCACAAACTTTATCCGCTGAAACTGGCCTCCGCCTCCGGAAACGGAAAGGCGGGGGCTTTTTGCTTTGGTCGCGGCAGGACCGATAGAATGCTCTTTCTTATTGTGGTTCCGCTGGAATTCACACCGCCGGGTGCAGGGCAGCCGATCCGCGCCGCCCGGTTCCGAAGAAACCTGCCGCGGAAATCACCGCGGGCATGCTCCGTGCATCCGCGGAAAAACGGTCTCCGTGAAATACCGCGCCGCGCCGTCCTTTGGCAAAGCTGTCCTTTTCCGGCGGGATGCCGTTTTCCCGGAAAAACCGCCGTCTTAATGGAATCTTAAAGGTTCCGCCGCTGTTTTCTTAAACCTTTTTCCGATAAAATGATTCCCGGAGGCGAGGAAATGTACAACATTCTGGTTTGCGACGACGAGGCCGATATCCGCAAAGCTTTGAGAATTTATCTGACCAGCGAGGGGTGGAACGTGCTTGAGGCGGAAAATGGGCGCGAGATGCTCGAAATCGTCGGAGAGAAAGACGTCCAGCTCGTTCTGATGGACATCATGATGCCGCAGCTCGACGGCATGGCGGCCACCACCAAACTGCGGGAGACCAGCAACGTGCCGGTCATCCTGCTGACGGCCAAAAGCGAGGACAACGACAAGATCCTCGGGCTGACCGTGGGCGCCGACGACTACATCACAAAGCCCTTCAACCCGCTGGAAGTCATTGCGCGCGTAAAGGCGCAGCTCCGCCGGTATGCCTATCTCGGCGGCATGGAGAAGAAGCCGAAGGCCCTCTCCGCCGGCGGCATCGAGCTTGATGACGAAGGCAAATCCGTCACGCTGGACGGGGAGGCGGTCTCCCTGACGCCTACGGAATACGACATTCTGAAGCTGCTGCTTGAGAATCCGGGCAAGGTCTATTCCTCCAAAGAAATTTATCGTCTGGTCTGGAAGGATTCTCCGCTCGGCGCCGACAGCACAATCCCCGTACATATCCGCCACCTCCGCGAAAAACTGGAAATCGACCCGGCCAATCCGCGGTATCTGAAAGTGGTCTGGGGCAAGGGCTATAAACTGGAGGGTGGAAAATGAAAAAATTGACCGGAAAGCTTTGGGCGAAGGCGGTGGCCTTTCTTTTGTTCTGCCTGCTGGTGCCGGCGGCGGTCGGCAGCGGTCTGGGCCTGTACTACGGTTACGAGGAGAACTGGTACTCTGGAAAGGCGGTTTCCTTTACAGATACCGATTGGTGCCGTTCCTGCGTATACGACAATCTGAATCGGATTTCCGGTTTGGTTTGGAACGAAGGCATCGACAGTACGATCGATCTCCTTACGGATCAGCCGGAACTTCTGGCGGAGGGCTTTTCCTATATCATTCGCGCGGAAGATGAAAGTCTGATTACCGATACGACGGCGGAGGAGGCCGTCTATATTGCCTCCGTGACCGCGGAGGAGGCACCGCCAGAGGAGGACGATGGTTTCGATTCCACGGAAACCGGAGACTTATATACCGTCGACGGGTATGTCACGCTTCCGGTCGACAGCGGCGAATTCCATACGGCCTCCGTTTTATATAATTGGATTTATGGATGGAAAGATGAATTTCTCCCGGTCTGCATCGGTTCGTCGCTGCTCCTTGTGGTGCTGTTCGTCTTTTTGATGGCGGCCGCCGGGCATAAAGATGGGGAGGACGGCGTCGTGCTCCGCGGGCATAACAAAATCCCGCTGGATCTCTATACCGGTCTGTGCATCTTTTTCGGCGCCTGCGTCTACTGGACGGCCGACGATCTCTTCTGGAGCTACAACACCCGAATCCTGTTTGAGTTTGCCGGCGCCGCGGTCGGTCTGATCGGCTGGTCGGTCATCTGCCTTTCTTTCTGCATCACCGTTTCGGCAAGGCTCAAGGCGGGCAAGTGGTGGCAAAATACCATTTTTTATTACGTGCTCAGGCTGTTCTTCCGCGCCGTTTCGGGGTTTTTCAAGGCGCTGCCGCTGGTCTGGAAAACGGCGGCCGCCTCTGCGGTTTTTCTGCTTGTCAGTACGATTTTTGCCGGCGCAGCTTTCAGCTACGGGTCCTTTTTCTTCCTTTTTCTACTTCTTATGCTCGATTTCGCCGCGTTCTGCGCCCTGATCGGGACCGCACTGCAGCTCCGCCTCCTTCAGAAGGCCGGAACCGCGCTGGCGGACGGCAATCTGGAGTACAAGGTGGATCCCACAAAACTCTGGCTGGATTTTAAGACGCACGGAAGAAACCTCAACAGCATCAGCCTCGGCATGTCCAAGGCGGTCGACGAGCGGCTCCGCAGCGAGCGCTTCAAGACTGAGCTGATCACCAACGTCAGCCACGACCTCAAAACGCCGCTGACCTCCATCGTCTCCTATATCGACCTCCTGAAAAAGGAAGACATCCAGAACGAGAACGCTCTGGAATACATCGACGTGCTCGACCGTCAGAGCGCGAAGCTCAAAAAGCTGACGGAGGACCTGGTGGAGGCCTCCAAGGCAAGCTCTGGCGCGATTGCCGTCAATAAGGAAAACCTCGACCTCGCGGAGCTGGTCGGCCAGTCCGTCGGAGAGTATGCGGAGAAATTTGCGGCGGCGAACCTCGAGCCGGTCGTCGCTCTCCCGGAGGAGGAGACGACGGTCAGCGCGGACGGGCGGCTCCTCTGGCGCGTGCTCGACAACCTGATGCAGAACATCGTCAAATATGCGCTGCCCGGTACGCGGATCTACGTCGATCTCAAAAAATCCTACGGCAAGGCGGTTCTGACGCTCAAAAACATCTCCCGGGAACCGCTCAACATTCCGGCAGATGAGCTGATGGAGCGGTTCATCCGCGGCGATTCCTCCCGCAGCACGGAGGGGAGCGGCCTCGGGCTCTCCATCGCCAAATCCCTGGCCGAGCAGATGGGCGGCACGCTGAATCTCTATCTGGACGGCGACCTTTTCAAAGTCGTTTTGATCTTCAATCTGGAGCAGGAATAAAACCGCCTGCAGAAAATCACGGCCCCGGTTCTATGCCGGGGCCTCTTTTCATATAGTGGGATGAAAAAGCCTGTCCCAGGAAACGGAGATGAAAAAGATGAGCAGGAAAATCAAGCGAGATATCCGGGGCAACGGTCTGTTTTTCATCCTGACGCTGGTCTATGTTTCCGGCTCTGCGGCCGGAATTTACTGCATTTCCTATCTTCCGGAGGCAATGCTCGCGGAGATCGGCAGCCTTGCGGAAAAAGTCTTCACCGTGGAGAGTGGCTCCTTTTTTCCGATGTTCCTATCGGAATTCTGTTCCGAACTTCTGTTTCTCACCGTCGTCATGTTCTCCGGGTTCTGTGCGTTCGGGCAGACCGTCACCGTGTTTGCCGTGGCGCTCAAGGCCGCGGCAAACGGCCTGCTGTGCGGGATTTTCTTCCTCAGAAACGGTACCGTAGAGCTCCTGGAGGCGCTGGAACTCCTGTTTGCCGACGGATTTCTGTTCGCGTTCCTGTTTCTGATAGCATCCGAGGCCTCCGTCCGGCTATCGGGCAATCTGTTCCGTCAGATTTTCGGAAGGGGAGAGACCCTCGTCGTTGCCCCGGATTCCGGGCACATTTCTATTGAAAAAGCTCATGAACAAGCCATTGATTACGCAATTGACTACATTGTAAAGTATTTTATCTTTGCATCATTTTGCGCGCTGATTTCGGCGCTGTCGGCATTTTTTAAACTATTATTTTTATAAAAAAGAAAAAGAGGGGAGAGCTCCCCTCTTTTTTTCCGCCCATTTTCCCGATACGGCCTCGGATCGTTTGCCGCACATCTGAAGCCGTGCAAATTTATTAAAAACGATTATTGTTTCTCGTCTGCGGGCGATTCATCCGCAGAGTTTTCCGGATCTTCCGCGGGTTTTTCCGCAGGATTTTTCTCCTGCGTCTTTTTCGGCTTCACGTTCCGGAGCGGCGATTTTGTGACCGCTTCCTCGATCTGGCGGTTGCTGACGTGCGTATAAATCTCCGTCGTCGAAAGGCTGACGTGGCCGAGCATCTCCTGCAGCACGCGGATATCCACACCGGCATCCTGGTAGAGCAGCGTCGCCGCCGTATGCCGCAGCTTATGCGGCGAATAGCCCATGCCGTCGAGGCCGGCCTCCTTGAGGCAAAAATTCACGATCTGCTCAACTCTGCGCGCGCCGATCCGCTTGCCGCTGCGATTCAGAAAAAGCGCGTTTTTATCTGCTCTTTTGACCTTTATGCCGCTGCCCAGCACGCCGAGATAGCTGTCGATGGCCGCAAGGCAGGAATCGTTGAGATAGACGATTCGCTCCTTGTTGCCCTTGCCGAGCAGCTTCAGCCGGTTCTCATGGATATCGCTCAGATTGATGCCAACCAGCTCGGAAAGCCGCATGCCGCAGTTTAAAAACAGCGTGATCATACAATAATCCCGCTCTGTAAAGTCCGTCTGGATGTGCGCCAGAAGCTCCAGCGCCTGCTCAAGCGTCAGGTATTTCGGCAGCGATTTCTTGAGCGACGGCGTCTCGAGGTTCAGCATCGGGTTTTCCGTGATCTTTCCGGCGGAGACACTCAGATACTTATAAAAAGAGCGCAGCGCGGAGACCTTTCTGGAGCGCGCTTTGGCATCGTTGCCGTGGTTCCGCTGGAACTCGCTCAAAAATTCCATTGCGTCGAAGCGGGTGACGGCTTTGATGATCTCAAACGGCAGATCGCCGATTTTGATTTCCGAATAGGAATCCTCGGAGGAAGCCAGCCCGTGTTTGATTTTTAAAAAACGAAAGAAGGAACGCAGTTCTATATAATATCCGTCGACCGTGCGCGGAGACCGGCCTTTGATCGTCTCCATATAAAAGAGGAATTCCCGCAGGGTATCCGGGCAGTCATCCAGGTTCTTCTTATTCACAGTGCTTTTTGCCTCCCCTCAATTTCTCTAAATTTCTATTTAGCGAAATTTATGTACTATGAAAATAGTAGCACAGCCTTTCCCCCTTGTCAAGCCGCGGCAGAAAAAAATCATACGCCGGGGCCCTTTTCGCCGAGCGGCAGAATCCCGCCGATATCCTTCGGCGCGCCGCCGCATACGGATTCCAGATCAATTCCGCGGTTGCGCAGAAAACTTAAAATTTCTTCGCCGTCATGCAGCTGTTTGATATTTCCCGCGCAGAACGCAAGTTTTTTGCCCAGCAGCCCGCAGCAGCCGCCGATGAAACCGTAGTTGAATCCTTCGAGCATAATATCCTCCGGATGCCGGATCCGCAGAACCTCGGCCCCTCCCCTCTCGGCGGCCTTCGCGATTCCCGGATCTCCCGTGACGACCGCATCCGGCGCCGCAACGAAAACCGCGCATTTGGCGTATCCCTGCCGCACCGGAATTTCCACAATATTCCTTTTTTCGACAAACTCCGCAACCGCGCTGTCAATCGTATTCGGATGATAAATGATTTTGCCGCCGAAGATGGCCGCGTTGAGCCGGCAGTCCTCCGGATAGCAGGCGCCGAGCACGATATCCTCTTTCAGAAAGCGAAAACCGGCCTCCGTGAGCACCATGTGGACAGGCTCCGGGCACGAGGCCGCCACCAGCTCATTCCCGCCGAGATGCAGGAGCCGCAGGTCCGGATGGAAGCGAAGCCCCCGCGGCAGAGCTTCACAGGGCGGCACCGGTACGGTTTCAATCCCGCAGCTCTGCAGATATTGAATGATATTCTGCTCCTCCGCGGAGACGGCGGCGAAGCAGACCTCCCCTTCCGGCAGATTCGGAGATTTTATAAAATTCATGATTCCTCCAAAATAGGCTTCATAAAATCATTTTTTTCTAATCGGCCGGCGGAAACGAAATATTCCGCTCCGACCCGCCGGCTCCGGTCGGGATCGCCGCCGATAGAATCGTGCAGAGATTGATACAATTTAACGTTTCCCTTGACCGATTACCGCTTGCAGGGTAAGTTTGAAGCCGGAACCGCCCGATTGTTTTTATAAATGGTAGAAATGAACGCATTTAAAAGATATAATGAAACCGGAAAATCGGAATTTTAGCAGAGATGACTTATATTTTTGGTAGGTGATTCGGTGAATATGGAGATAAAAGAAGCCAGTATGGAACTGAACGAAATATGGGAGCAGCGTATTAAGGACAGCGGCGCGGATTTTGTATATTTTATCGACATTTCCATGTTTCCGGCAGATATTACTGAAGGATGCTCATGTGCGGTTCTCTTTGGCAAAGCGCTATCAAAGGAATATATCAGCGCGCTCCGAGCCAATCAGGAACCAAAACGGAAAGAGGTTTTTAATACCGAACGCAAGATGGATACCCTTGCGGAAAAATTAGCTGAGCAGTTGGAAGCAGAAGGGTATAAAAGTATTGCCAAATTGAAAACCGGTCTCCTACCGCATAAAACTGTCGCGCTCAGAGCCGGGTTGGGTTTTATCGGTAAGAACAACCTGCTGGTCACTCCCCAGTATGGCTGTGCGCTGATGTTGGGTAAGGTTTTGACCGCAGCTCCCTTTCTTGCAACAAGTGAAATGCCGAAAGAACCGCAATGCGGTGATTGCAATATCTGCGTGAATACGTGCCCAAACAAGGCCTTGCTCGGTAAAACATGGAACTTAACGACTACCCGAGATGAGATCATAGTTAGAAAGCTCTGTACTTTATGCCAGAAGTGCATGGTGTTGTGCCCGTATACAGGGGAATATATAAAATGAGCATTATCTTTGATCGGTAAACTCAAGTTTGTAGATGAAGTAGAAACACGATGACAGAACGATTGACAAAGAAACCATCCTCTTTTGCGGCATTGCCGCAGATCGGTGCGTGGGTTTTGGGAATATAAGAAACGCTCCGGCGACTGCCGAAGCGTGAAATCTTATTTCGGGGCCGATTCGTCGGATTCTTCCGCCGCGCCCTGTCTCTTTGCGCCCTCTTTTTCGGCAATCTCCCGGACAGTCCGGAAGGCCTCCCCGACCGTGCGGACGCCGACGAGACGGATCTTGTAGTCCTTTGCGCTGAGATTTTTCAGGCAGGGTTTCGGCAGGATGCAGGTCGTGAAGCCGAGTTTTTCCGCCTCGCGAATCCGGCTCTCGACGCTGCCCACGCTGCGGATCTCGCCCACGAGGCCTACCTCGCCGAATGCGACGATCCCACCCGCGACCGGCGTATCCGTCAGGCTCGAGACCAGCGCGATCACGACCGGCAGATCCGCGGAAGGCTCGTCCAGCCAGAGCCCGCCGACCACGTTGAGGTAAGTATCCATACTGCCGAAGAAATATCCGGCACGCTTTTCGAGCACGGCCAGCAGCAACGTCGTGCGGTTGAAATCGAATCCGGTCGAGGTGCGCCGCGGCATACCGAACCCAGTCTTGGAGACGAGCGCCTGCACTTCGGCAAAGATCGGCCTGGAGCCCTCCATGACGCAGGCGACGCAGGTTCCCGAGACATTTTCCGGCCGCTCCGAAAGCAGCATTTTGGAGGGATTCTCGACCTCCAAGAGGCCGTTCGTTCCCATCTCGAAGATTCCGATCTCGTTGGTGGAGCCGAAGCGGTTCTTCACGGCACGGAGGATGCGGTAGTTCATTGTCTTTTCGCCCTCAAAATAAAGAACCGTGTCGACGATGTGCTCCATCACCTTCGGGCCGGCGATCGCCCCGTCCTTGTTGACGTGCCCGACGATCATAAACGGGATGCCGGTCTTTTTGGCGGTCCTCGTCAGGATCGCCGTGCATTCCCGCACCTGCGAGACGCTGCCGCTCGAGGAGGCAAGCGCCGGGAAATTCATGGTCTGAATAGAATCCACCATCACGAGATCCGGCCTCACGGAGGCGATGGCGTTGATGACATGTCCGATATCCGTATACGGAGCGATCAGCAGGTTGGGGCTGTCGACGCCGAGCCTGCGGGCGCGGAGCTTGAGCTGGGCCTTGCTCTCCTCGCCGGAGACATACAGGATTTTCAGCTGGCCACAGAGCTTGCCGCATATCTGCAGCAGCATCGTGGATTTACCGATGCCGGGGTCGCCGCCGAGCAGCACCACGGAGCCCTTGACGATGCCGCCGCCGAGCACGCGGTCAAGCTCGTCGATGTGGGTGGGATAGCGCTCTTCCTCCTCCGCGGAGACCTCCATAATCGTGGAGACCGTCTCCGGCGCAGGTTCGCCCGTCCCGACCGTTTTCTGTTTGGAGGGCGCCTCCTCCTCCCGGATCTCTTCGGTCATGCTGTTCCATTCGCCGCAGTCCGGGCATTTGCCGTACCACTTCGGCGACTCATAGCCGCAGGAGGTACAGACATAGATCGTCTTGAGCTTTCCCATTCCGAATCATCCTTTATGTTACAGATTGCGCGGCGGATCCGCCGCCAAAATAGTCCGTCATCGCGCAGGCAATCACGAATGCGATCTTGCCCTGATAGCCGGAATCCGTGAGGTTCGCAATATCCGCGGCATTGGAAATAAAGCCGCATTCCGTCATGACCGCCGGCCGAGTCGCCTTACAGAGCAGATAAATATCCGTGGTGGCCTTTTTGGGAAGACGCTCGTTTCCCGGCTGAAGCATCGAGGCGAAGGCGTTCTGCATGTTCTGGGCGATCGCCTTACTCTCCGGGTTGTTTCCGCTGTAAAAGATCTGCGCGCCCTTTGCGTAACCGCCGAAAAAATTCTGATGGATGGAGACCAGAAAGGCGTTCTCCGTCCCCTCCAGCAGCGCGAGGCGGTTTTTGATGTCGCTCCTCTTTCGCTGCCGCAGCGTGGGAAGCCCTTCGTCGCAGGTCATCACGTCCTCTGTACGCGTCGTCACCACGTCGTAGCCGAAAAAGCGGAGCTGATCCGCCGTTTTGAGGGCGATCAAAAGGTTAATATCCTTTTCCTGAACTCCGCCGATCCCGACGGCTCCGCCGTCTTCCCCGCCGTGCCCGGCGTCAAGAATGATAACCGGTCCGCCGTCCGGAACAGCCACCTCCGCCGAAGCCGGAACATGCCTCCCTGCCGTGATATTCATAACGGTCAGCACAAGCAGCAGCGGCAGCAGCATCCCGAGCAGCCGCAGCACATAATTCTCCATGCAATCCCTTCCCCTGTCAAGATCGGGAAATCATACGCGGCCGGCGGCATCTCTATACCCATTTTACCATAAAAGAAAAAGAAAGGCGAATCTTTTTCCCGGAAATGCGGGCACATCCCCCGCGGGAATCTGTCCGCGGCATCATGCCGGCATGACGCGCCCATACGGAAATATAGGATGGCGCTGAGCACGCCAAGATACCGGAAAGAAAACGTCTCTATAAGCTGCCCGCCCCCTTGCTTGTAAGGCAGGGAGTCAAACCGTCCGACGCCTCCGGGAAACGCCTGATGCCGGCTGCAAAAGGGCGGCGGCCTGCGGACTTCCTGCGTGTGAAGCAGGCATTCAAACCGGTCGAACGCCCGGCATATCCGAAAAGAAGAAGCTCCGGACTCTGATCCGGAGCTTCTCATTCATATCCCTTTCAGCTGCAGAAGGAAAGCGCCAGATCGGAGGCGGAAGCCGCATCCGGGGAGTATCCGTCCGCGCCGATCGCGTCGCAGTACGTCTGCGTGACCGGAGAGCCGCCGACCAGAACCTTGGCACGCAGTCCCTTCTCTTTTGCGAGCTTCACTACATCCGCCATCACGCCCATCGTGGTCGTGAGCAGCGCCGAGCAGCAGATCACATCCGCGTCGTTTTCCTCGGCGGCCTCCACGAAGCGTTCCGGGGCGACGTCCACGCCGAGGTCGACAACTCTGAGGCCCTTGCCTTCCAGCATCATGCGGACCAGATTCTTTCCGATATCGTGCATGTCGCCCTGAACCGTGCCGATGACGGCGGTTCCCTTTGAGGCCACGCCGGCCCGGGTCAAAGCGGGCTTCAGCACCTCCACGCCGGCATTCATCGCGCGGGCAGAGATCAAAACCTCCGGGACGAATACCTCGTTATTCTTGAACCGCTCTCCCACCACGTTCATGCCGGCAATCAGGCCTTCGTCGAGGATCTCCTGCGCCGGAGCGCCCTCATCCATGGCGGCCTGCACCGCCTCAACCACTTTCGCTTTTCTTCCCTGCTGGAGCAGCAGGCTGATGGTTTCATAATCGGCCATGTCGGCACCTCCTGACAAATAATAGTATTATCATACACGTTTTCCGCAAAAATGGAAGCCTCTTTTTTTCTTTATTGACTTTTTTTCCGCAATATTATATAGTATTAAAGTCGTCCGGAGGCATAGCTCAGCTGGTTAGAGCACCTGCCTTACAAGCAGGGGGTCACAGGTTCAAGTCCTGTTGTCTCCACCAAAATAACCGCATAAGTAAGCCAAAACGAGCTTGCGTATGCGGTTATTTTTATACATTTTTCAGGTGTCGGCAGTAACGCGACAGCAATAGTTAATTGGCACCGGAGCTGGCGGCTGCACTGGTTGCCTCGGATGCCAGCACGCAGTCGATCGCCAGCACCACCGCCAGCGCGATGATCTCGTCCCTCTCGTCCTCAATATCCAGCTCATAGCAGTCGCCCCAGGTCATCCATTCCTTATGAATCGTCACGATCGGTCGCCCCTGCTGGGTGATTTCGTAGTCATGGGCCATAAAACTGCCGTCGATCTCCCAGCCGAGCCCTCCGATGCTGTATTTCGGCCTGAAGAAAGTGAATTCCTTTACAATTTCGGCGACCTGCCGGCCTTCCGTGAAAACCAGATACTTCGGCAGGAAACTCCATACTTTCTGCTGGATGAAGGCGGCCTCGCTTCCCGCGCGGTCATAGACGTGCAGTTTCTTTCCCCAGGAGAAGAACTCGCCCTCCACAAAATATTTGTCCTCCCCGGACTCCTCTTTTACGGTGAACTTATCCACCCAGGAAAAAACCTTCTGGCGAAGATACAGTTTCATGATATGCCTCTTTCCGCCGGTGCCCCATATGGGACGCCGGCTTTTATATTTTAAAGTTTCCCTCTTTCGGGAAGCAGGCCGCAGACCGCCGCCCCGGAAGCCGACGAAGCGGATCCTTTCTGCGGGGGTAACGTCACATCAGCTCAAATTCATCTTTGTGGAATTTCAAAATGCCGTCGTCCCGAAGCCGGGAGAGTTCCGCCGACATGGCGCTGCGCTCGACCGAGAGATAATCCGCGAGCTCCTGACGGTCGAACGGGATGCGGAAACGGCTGCTTCCCGCTTTTTTTGCCTCGGCCGAGAGGTAGGCAAGCAGCTTCTCCCGTGTGGTGCGCTTCGAGGTGAATTCAATCTTCTGCGTCAGCGCAATGTTCTTCATGGCCACGATGTTGAGCAGATTCCGGATCAGACGGCCGTGAAATTCGCATGCGTTTGCGCAGGGCGTGGCCAGTCTGCGGCAGTCGATGAACAGGAGCTCGCTGTCGGCCGTCGCGATCACGCTGACGGGGAGCGTTCGGATCTCCGTGCAGGCAAAGGATTCCCCAAACAGGTTCCCAGGGCCGATTTTGGCAAGGATGCTCCGGTTTCCATAGTAATCGTCCTTGACGATCTGCACCTCCCCGGAGAGCACGACGCCGAACCGCTTTGGGTTTTCCCCGCCGAAAAACACGGTCTGCCCTTTGTCATAATGCGCCGTCTCCGCGGAGAGGCAGGATAAAAGCGGCTGCAGATCCGATTCTTCGATGCCCTGAAACAGCTTTACCGCTTTCAGCGGTTCCAAATTTTTTTCCATACGTCCCTCTTTCGTTGGTATTCCAATATGCCGATTCTTCTGAATTCTGTAAACTGAATTTGTACCACCGGCGAAGACCCAAATCGCAAAAACGGATCACGGCGGCACCTATAAAAAATTCCCTTTTGCCAAAAAGACCGAAAGTGATAAAAAATGTTTTCGAAGTCGCGTTTTGTTGGAATTCCAACGTACTTATTTCCTCAAGCATAGTAAACTAAAGCTGGAAAGTCAATAGAAGAATAAAAAATAATCCGAAATACGAAGAAAGAGGTGACCGGATTGAACCGAAAAATCATTGAGATCGATGAAGAGACCTGCAACGGCTGCGGATTGTGCGCATCGGCCTGCCACGAAGGGGCGATCGGCATGGTGAACGGAAAGGCGAAGCTTCTCCGCGACGATTACTGCGACGGTCTGGGCGACTGCCTGCCGGTCTGCCCGACGGGCTCCATCCGCTTTGTGGAGCGGGAGGCGGCGGGATACGACGAGGCGGCCGTGCGGGAACACCGGCAGAAGGACGCGGAAACTCCCCTTCCCTGCGGATGCCCCGGCACGCAGTCAAAAAGCATCTGCCGGGAAGGCGGCTGCGAGAGCGCCTGCTGCGACTCCGGCGAAACCAAAAGCCGGCTCTCCCAGTGGCCCGTCCAGATCAAGCTTGCTCCGGTAAGCGCCTCGTATTTCACGGACGCAAACCTTCTGGTCGCGGCCGACTGCACGGCGTACGCCTGCGGCGACTTCCACGACAGGTTTATCCGGAATCGGGTGACCCTGATCGGCTGCCCAAAGCTCGACGGCGTGGATTACGGCGAAAAGCTGACCGCCATTATAAGAAACAATTCCATTAAAAGTGTCACGGTGGTGCGGATGGAAGTCCCCTGCTGCGGCGGGATCGAAAACGCCGTGAAAACGGCTCTCCGGGAAAGCGGCAAATTCATCCCCTGGCAGGTCGTAACCATCTCCACCGACGGCAGGATTCTTGATTGACAGGAGGGAAAGTATATGATAGAAAAAGAGTATCAGTTCTCCAGAACCAATGAAAAGACCATCGAAAAAGTACTGCTCGACGAAAACCTGCACTATCTCCATATGGTGCTCAACCGGGACGAGCGGCTGCCTGAGCACATCACCAACGCAAACGTGTATATGACCGTCGTGCGCGGAACGCTCTCCATCACCCTCAACGAGCAGGAGGTCCACGAATACGAGGCCGGAACCCTGCTGAAGATCCCCTATCGAACCAGAATGGACGTCAGAAACCTGCATGCGGAAACTTTGGAGCTGTTTGTCGTGAAGGCGCCGGCTCCGAAGGACTGAAACCAACAAAGGAGGAAGATCGAATGAAACAGTACAGATGTGTGGTATGCGGGTATGTCTATGACCCCGCGCTCGGCGACCCCGACGCCGGCATCGCGCCCGGCACGGCTTTTGAGGATCTGCCCGACGACTGGCAGTGCCCGATCTGCTTTGTGGGCAAGGAAGATTTTGAACCCGTCGAAGACGGAATCTGAAAAGGAGGAACACGCAGCATGGGCATGTTTTGTTTCCAGTGTCAGGAGACCGCCGGAGGAAAAGGCTGCACGGTGCGCGGCGTCTGCGGCAAGACCGAGGATGTGGCGCACCTGCAGGATCTCCTGATCTATACGCTGAAAGGTATCTCGGAGATCGTCGTCAAGGGAAAGCTCGACGTTGCTTCTCTCGGCAGCACGAATCACGAGGTGCTCAACAGCCTCTTTATGACCATCACCAACGCGAATTTCGACGGCCCGGCGATCAAAATGCAGATCATGAAAATGATCGCCATCCGCAACGAGCTCCGGAAATCCGTCTCCGCCCCGGATCTTCACGACGCGGCGACCTTCCCCGTATTTTCCGCCGACTCCCTCTCGGAAAAATCGACCTCCGTCGGGGTTCTGAAGACCGAGGACGAGGACGTGCGTTCCCTGCGGGAGATGATCACCTACGGCCTTAAGGGTATGGCGGCCTACACCGAGCACGCGAACAACATCGGCAAGGAGGATCTCTCCATCAATGCCTTCATCTATGAGGCTCTTGCCGCGACGCTCGACGACTCGCTCACCGCGGACGATCTCGTCGCGCTGACGCTCCGGACGGGCGAGCACGGCGTCAAGGCCATGGCGCTGCTCGACGAGGCAAACACGTCGAGATTCGGCAGCCCGGAGATCACCAAAGTTGACATCGGCGTCCGGAAGAACCCGGCCATCCTGATCTCCGGCCACGACCTGACCGACCTCGAGCAGCTTCTGGAACAGACCAAGGGCTCCGGCGTGGACGTCTACACCCACAGCGAGATGCTCCCCGCTCACTATTACCCCGCTTTCCGGAAGTACGAAAACTTTGCCGGCAACTACGGCAACGCATGGTGGAAGCAGCTTGACGAATTCGTCTCCTTCCGCGGCCCGATCCTCTTCACCACGAACTGCATCGTGCCGCCCAGAAGCGAGGAGGTCCGCGGCAGGATCTTCACCACCGGTTCCACCGGCTACCCCGGCTGCAAACATATCGAGGCGGATGAGAACGGGAAAAAAGATTTCTCCGAGATCATCGCGCTTGCAAAGACTCTCCCCGCGCCGGAGGAGATCGAGACCGGCAGCATCGTCGGCGGATTTGCCCACAATCAGGTGCTCGCGCTGGCCGATAAGATCGTTGCCGCCGTCCAATCCGGCGCCATCCGCAAATTTGTCGTGATGGCCGGCTGCGACGGGCGCATGCGTTCGCGGGAATACTACACCGAATTTGCCAAAAAGCTCCCGAAGGATACCGTGATCCTCACCGCCGGCTGCGCGAAATACCGCTACAACAAGCTGGACCTCGGCGACATCGGCGGAATCCCGAGAGTGCTGGATGCCGGCCAGTGCAACGACTCCTACTCGCTCGCGGTGATCGCGCTCAAACTAAAAGAGGTGTTCGGCCTCGACGATGTCAACAAGCTGCCGATCGTCTTCAATATCGCCTGGTACGAGCAGAAGGCTGTGATCGTCCTGCTGTCGCTTCTCTATCTGGGCATCAAAAATATCCACCTGGGGCCGACGCTTCCGGGTTTCCTCTCCCCGAATGTGGCAAATGTCCTCGTGGAGAAATTCGGAATCGCGGGCATCGGTACGGTTGACGGCGATATCGATTTGCTGATCAACAACTGACGGCTCGAAGGCCGCGCCTTTTTTGGGCGCGGCCTTTTTTGCGGATTTTGGCCTCCGTGAAAAAATATTTTTCTTTTTCCATCATTTTTTATTCGAAAAGGCCTTGACAGCATCCGACTTGGCGAGTATCTTTGAAAGAAAGAAAAGGTTTTTTTAATTCGGCACATGAGATGCCGGCAAAACGCCTGAATACAGCCATACCCTATTTTGTTATGGTTCAGTGCCTTGCCGGATATCCGGCAAGGCATTTTTTGTGGAAAAGAGGGCGTGCCATGAAATTCAAGGCAGAACTGATGGATGAGACGGCCGTACGGCGCGCGCTCGCAAGGATCGCGCACGAGATCGTCGAGCGGAACAAAGGTACCCAGGATCTCTGCTTTGTCGGAATCCGGCGCCGCGGAGAGGTGCTTGCCGGAATGATCCGGGAGGACATCCTCCAGTTTGAAGGAGTCGAGATCTCCTGCGGAGACGTGGACATCAATTTCTACCGGGACGACCTCACCACCGTAAACGACTCGCCGGTCTGGAAAAAGTCGGATCTGCCCTTCGACGTCACCGGAAAAAGGATCGTGCTCGTCGACGACGTGCTCTACACCGGGCGAACCGCCCGCGCGGGGATCGAAGCGATCATCGCCTGCGGCAGACCGAAGACCATCCAGCTGGCCGTACTCATTGACCGCGGCCACCGGGAGCTGCCCTTCCGGGCAGATTACATCGGAAAGAACGTTCCCACTTCGCGCGGAGAGCTGATCGAGGTACATGTGCCCGAATTTGACGGCGAAACCCGCGTATGCCTTATGGAGTTAGGGGAGGAACCCGCTTCCCTAATATAAAAAAGAAGGAGAGAATCATCACTATGGACAAACGGACTTACGGCTATCTGCCGGACGAAACCCCTCCAGTTGGGAAACTCCTGCTCTACGCACTTCAGCAGGTCATCGTCATGTTCCCTGCGACGGTCACCGTCGCCCTGATCACCGGATTTCAGGTCTCCACCACGATCTTTGCCAGCGGCCTTGCAACGCTCTGCTTTGCTCTGATCACCGGTAAAAAGCTCCCTCTCTACTACGGCTCGAGCTTCGCTTACCTCTCCGCGATCGCCGGCCTCTCTGCGGCGCAGGGATACGCCACCGTCAACGGCATCCTGCCGACGGAAGCCATCCAGATCGCCCAGTTCGGTATCGTCATGTCCGGTTTTGTCTCCATAGCCGCGGGCCTGCTGGTCCGCTTCGCCGGAAGACAGGCTGTCGAGAAAATTCTCCCGCCCTCCGTCACCGGCCCGATCGCCATGATCATCGGCCTGACGCTTGCCGGAGGCGCTGTTTCCGACGCGGCGCCGAAGGAGGGACAGTCCCAGCTCGTCTGGATCGTCTCCCTCGCCACCCTGCTCTCCACCGTCATCTTGTCCAGATACTTAAAAGGCTTCCTTGGCCAGCTTCCTCTCCTTCTTGGAGCGGGCGTCGGGTGCCTGACCGCCCTGCTCTTCTACCTGGTCGGCGGCGAAAGCCTGAACCTCTTCCGCGAGCTGCCCGCCGAGGTGCTTGCGGCCTCCACCTGGAAACTTGGCGACGGCAGCTTCTTTGCCCTGCCGGCCTTCTCCCTCCCGAAGATCTCCTGGGCGGCCGTGGTGGCAATCATGCCGATCGCGATCGCGACCATACCGGAATCCACGGCCCATGTCTACCAGCTTGACATCTACGTCAATGACGTCGCCCGCGAAAAGGGTTCCAAAAAGAAATACGACATGGTCGGCCTGCTACATAAGAATCTGATCGGCGACGGTCTCTGCGACATGATCGCGGGCTTCGTCGGAGGCCCGGCCGGCACGAACTACGGCGAAAACATCGGCACCATGGCGATCTCCCGCGTCTTCAGCGTGCCGGTTCTGATGGCCGCCTCCGTCATGGCGATGGTCATGTCCTGCTTCACGCCTCTGATCCGCGGAATCTACGGCATCCCGCTCGCGGTCATCGGCGGCCTTGAGATCTACCTCTTCGGCGCCATCGCCGCACAGGGCATCGCGATCATGATCGACCGCAAATGCAACATGTTCTCCGCCAAGAATACTGCGGTCATTGCGGTCGTCATGATCCTTGGACTTGGCATCACCTTTGCTTTCAACGGAACCCTTAACTTCTTCGGCATAGGCATCCCTGCAGTGGCCGGTGCCGCAATCGCCGGCATCCTGCTCAACCTGCTTCTCTCCATCGGCGAGAAAAAGAACGCCGAAACCGAAATTGCCGAAACCCCTGCAGAAGAGAAATAAACCTTGATCATCTGACTGAAAGAAAACCTGTCCCGCCGATTGGAGGGACAGGTTTTCTCTTATGATAATATTCTTTGCTGTAACTTTGCCGAATTTTTGTTATACTTAATTCAAAAAGGGAGGAAGCCGGATGAAACAGAACAACTTTCTAACCGCGTTGGGGATCGAAGCCGCCACCTTCGGCGTCTGTCTGTTCGTCGATTTCTTTCTGAATATGAAGGTATTGACGCCGATGATCTTCATTCTGGGCGTCTTCCTGATTGCCCGGTACACCGAGGGGTATTTCTACGGGATCGCCGCCTCCATCGCAAGCGTCCTGCTTGTCAACTATGCATTTACGTTTCCGTATTTTGCATTCGATTTCGCCCCGACGGTATCGGTTCTCTCCGCCACCTGCATGATGACCGTCACCATCATCACCAGTACGATGACCACCCAGATCAAACGGCAGAGCCAGATGAAGGCGGAAGGCCAAAAGGAAAAAATGCGCGCCAATCTGCTGCGCGCGATTTCCCATGATCTGCGCACCCCGCTGACCTCGATTCGGGGCGCTTGCTCGGTCCTTTTGGACGACGGGGCTTCCCTTTCGGATGAACAGCGGCAGACGCTTTTGACGGAGATGCGGGAAAATTCGGACTGGCTGGTCCGCATGGTGGAAAATCTGCTGACCGTCACGCGCATCTCCGGGGACGGCGGCGTCAGAATCAACAAGACCCCCGTCGTGCTGGAAGAGCTGACGGAAAGCGCCGTCTCCAAATTCAACCGGCAGCATCCCGAGCACCATGTCCGGGTGGAGATCCCGGAGGAGTTTATTCTCATCCCCATGGATGCCATCCTGATCGAGCAGGTCATCCTCAATCTGCTGGAAAATGCCGTTCAGCACGCAAAAGGTATGACGGAGCTCTGTTTTTACGCTCATACAACCGAAACGGAGGCCATTTTCGAGGTGGAGGACGACGGTGCCGGAATCTCGGAGGACCGCCTACCCAATCTCTTCTCCGGATATCTCGGTTCGGAAAAAACCCCTGCCGACAACCGCAAGCACAATATGGGCATCGGGCTGTCGGTCTGTTCCACGATCATTCATGCGCACGACGGCACGATATCCGCGGAAAACCGGCCGGAAGGCGGCGCCCGCTTCCGTTTTTCGCTGCCGCTTGAGGAGAAAAAAGATGAGCAATAATAAGTACCGGATCCTTGTGGTGGAGGATGAGCACAGCATCAACAGCCTGATCGAAGCGATCCTTACGGCAAACGGATATCAGGCGATCCTTGCGGAGACCGGAGCCCAGGCGCAGATCATGGCCGCTTCCTTTCAGCCGGATCTGATCCTGCTGGATCTCGGTCTTCCGGATATGGACGGCCAGGAACTGATCCGCCTGATCCGGAATGAGCTGTCGATCCCGGTGATCGTGGTATCCGCCCGCGCCGACGAACAGGACAAGGTCAACGCCCTCGATCTCGGCGCAAGCGACTATGTCACGAAACCGTTCGGGGCGGCGGAGCTGCTCGCCCGCATCCGGGCAAATCTGCGGGACTGCATGCGAAACCGGGAGAAAGGCATGCCGGAAGAGATGTTCCATGCGGGAGAACTTCGCATCGATTTCGGCAAGCGGCGCGTTACGCTGTTTGAACAGGAGATTCCGTTTACGCAGACGGAATTCAACATCCTTGCGCTGCTCGCGCGCCACGCGGGAAAAGTGCTGACGCACGAGACCATCATCAAAACCATCTGGGGCGGCAGCGATCCCGGAAATGTAAAGAAGCTTCAGGTCAACATGGCAAACATCCGCAAAAAGCTTGGGGAAAAACCCGGCGCCACCCGCTACATCTTTACAGAGATCGGCGTCGGTTATCGGATGCTGGAGGAAGAGAACTGAAAGAGGTGACTCCTTGGAAACGCAAAAATATAAGGATTTTCTGCTGAAATTCGGATATTGGGCCGCGATCGCACTGATCGTCTTTCTGGTTTGGAAGTATCTGCTCGCCTACCTTCTCCCCTTCCTGATCGCCTATGCGGTTGCCAGCCTGCTGCGGCCGGCGGTTGTCTGGCTGGGAAAGAAACTGCATATCCGCCGCGGAGCGATCTCGGTGGCTCTGGTATTATTTGTCTATATTTTTGTCGCGGGCGCGCTGATCCTGCTTTCCGTCGGCATCATCACGGAAGTGGTGGATCTGGTGAGCGGCATGCCGGAGTATTATACCTCCAACATTTCCCCCGCCCTCGATAAACTTGGCAACAGCGTGCTGGATTTGCTCTCCCGTCTTGACCCAACCACCGTAAAAACGATCGAGGATATGGTGCCCGACGCGCTCTCCTCCCTCGGCAGCGCGGTGACGAAATTCTCCATGCAGGCCGTATCCTGGGCTTCGGGAACGGCCGTGGAATTCCCGGGCAAGCTGATGGCCGCCGTCATCTGCGTGATCGCAACAATCTTTTTGGCCGTGGATTACGGAACCGTGAATGCGTTTATTAAAAAACATCTCCCGGAGAAAGCCGTCGCCGTGCTCCGCTCGGCAAAGAACAGCCTTGGGAATATCCTCGGGAATTATGCCAAATCCTATGCCTTGATCCTGTTCCTCACCTTTGCGGAACTTTCCGTCGGACTTCTGCTGATCGGATACAAAAAAGCCATTCTGATTGCCCTGATTATCGCCCTGTTTGATATTCTGCCGATCGTTGGCTCCGGTACGATCCTGGTTCCATGGGCGGTCATCTCGCTCGTGCAGGGCAATATCGGGCACGGCGTCGCCCTTATTGTTCTGTATGTCGTAGTTGTGGTCGTCCGACAGATCATGGAGCCCAAAATCGTCGGACGGAGGGTCGGGCTGCATCCTTTGGCGACACTTCTCTGCATGTGGCTCGGCGCGAAGCTGTTCGGCATGGTCGGGCTCTTCGGTTTGCCTGTGAGCATTTTGATTATCAAGGAGCTCAAGGCAAACGGAACTCTCCCGAGTGCACAACAGGCCCCGGACGAGGCAAAAATCTAAAGAGATCCCCCGTGCAGGGCCGCCTGCACATAAAAAATAAAGGAGTATGATCCATGACCGCTGCAGCAATTCTCTTTGCACTGACCTACATATGCCTGCTGGCCATGCCGAAACACCGTGCGAAGATCGCGCTCGGCTCAGCCACAATCTTCGTTTTGTTCGGCTTTCTCTCCCCTGCGGAAATTCTGCCGTCCATCGACTTCAACGTCCTAATGATGATCGGCGGCACGATGGGATTGGTATCCCTGTTTATCGACTCCGGCATGCCGGCAAGAATGGCCGACCTCATCATCTGCAAAACGCCGGATGTCCGCTGGGCGGTGACGGCGCTGGCCCTCTTCGCCGGCATCATCTCCGCCTTCGTCGACAACGTCGCAACCGTGCTGATGGTGGCGCCGGTCGCGCTGGCGATCTCCAAAAGGCTCGGCATCTCCCCGGTGGCGCCGATTATCGCCATTGCCGTCTCCTCAAACCTTCAGGGTGCGGCCACGCTGGTCGGCGACACCACCTCCATCCTGCTCGGTGGTTACGCCGGGCTGGATTTCCTGGATTTCTTCTGGTTCCAGGGACGGCCGGGCATGTTCTGGGTGGTGGAAGCAGGCGCTCTGCTCACCATCTTCGTTCTGCTATGGCTCTTCCGGCGGGATCGGCAGCAGGTGGATATCTGCGAAGTGACAAAGGTGACGGATTATCTGCCGAGCTTCCTGCTCTGCGGCATGGTGCTGCTGCTGATCTGCGCTTCCTTTCTTCCGTACAAGCCGGATATCACGAACGGCGTCATCTGCGTGACGCTTTTCCTGGGCGGCGCAATCGCGGAAGCCCTCAAAGACAAGACCGCCGACCGGATCCTCAAACCGGTTCGCGAAATCGATTATGAGACCATCCTGCTGCTGGCAGGGCTGTTTGTCGTCATCTCCGGCATCACGCAGGCCGGCGTCGTGGACGCAATCGCGGAACTGTTTGTCAAACTCGGCGGCGACAACATTTTCATCATTTATACGGTGATCGTCTGGGCGAGCGTTCTGTTCTCCGCCTTTATAGATAATATCCCCTATGTGGCGACCATGCTCCCGGTGGTGCAGGGCATTTCGCTGGCGATGGGCGTGGATCCCTACCTGCTCTATTTCGGTCTGCTGGCCGGCGCGACGCTGGGCGGCAACCTGACTCCGATCGGCGCTTCCGCGAACATTGCGGCCATCGGCATCCTGCGGAAAAACGGCTATGAGGTCCCCACAAAGGAATTTATGCGGGTCGGCGTGCCGTTTTCGCTGACCGCCGTCCTCTCCGGATACGTCATCATCTGGCTGCTCTGGGCCTGAGCGATGGCAATCCGAAACCGAACCCCGAAAAATTAGAGATAAAGGAGTTTTCCCATGGGCAATATCTGGCATGACATCAGCCCGAAGCGAATCAAACCGGAGGATTTTGTCGCCTTCATCGAAATCAGCAAGGGCAGCAAAAAGAAGTATGAACTGGATAAGGAGACCGGCCTGATTATCCTCGACCGCATCCTCTACACCTCCACGCACTATCCGGAGAACTACGGCTTCATCCCCCGCACCTACGGCGACGACGACGACCCGCTGGACGTGCTCGTGATGAGCACCGAGGTGCTGGAACCGATGACGCTGGTGCGCTGCAAGCCGATCGGCGTGATTTCGATGGTCGACGGCGGAAAATACGACGAAAAGATCATCGCCGTCCCGCTTGCGGATCCGGATTTCAGCGTCTACAACGACATCTCCGAGCTGCCGCGCCACCATTTTGACGAGATGACACACTTTTTCTCCATCTATAAAATGCTTGAGGGAAAAGAGACCGTCGTCAACGAGGCCGAGGGCCACGAACGCGCGCTCGAAATCATCCAGCAGGGCATCGACAGCTACATCCGCCTGTTCTGCAGGTGAAAAACCGGTATTTCCCGGCAAAAACAACACAAAAAGGGACGGCTCCAAACGGAACCGTCCCCTTTTTGTTTTCTGTCTTCCGGGCGCCTCCCGGAAATTATTTATGACGCAGGCAGGGCCGAGACGTCGCCGCGGCCGCTGTTGATCGCGTCAAGCACCGCCTGTTCGTTATTTTCCCAGCCGACCTTTGTATTGTTCACGTTGGAAAATGCGGAGTTCGCAAGCACATAGGTGTTTCCGCTGGAATAATACACATAGGCGTTGTTTCCGACCTTATACTCGATGCAGGCGACCTTGCTGTGATCCGACGGATCGAGCCAGACGGCCGCGTTGGAAAAGCTCCCGGTGTATTCCGCGCCGCTTTCTGCGATGATCGCCTGAAAAACGGCCCTGAGATTCGTGCTTTTACCCGCGCCCTCCGTCTCCCAGAATCCGTTGAGCTTTCCGCTCGAAAGTACTTCAAGCTTATACATCTCTCCCAGATAAGCAGGCACCGTCTCGGAGAAATCGATCAGTACGGAGCGATAATCCTGAATCGTCCCCTCGGAGATCCCGGAAAAATAGGTCTTTGAGCCCTCGTGCCCGTGGATGGAGCAGATCACCGCATCCCCTTCCACAGAGATCACGCCTCCGCTGAGACACGGATATTCCGCGGGCAGATTCTTTCCCTCCGCTTCATAGGCATCAAGGGCATCCTCAAGCGTATCCAATTTGTCCGTCAGCTTTTTCATGGAAAGCACCGCATATAAGCTCCGCCGGTTGGCAATACAGACCGCCTCCCGCGTTTTTTCCAATGCGCTGTTATATACAGGAATCACAATCGCGGCCAGAAGCGCGACGACCGCAACGATCACCAACATCTCCAACAGCGTAAAACCGTTCTTTTTTTGGCCGGTGCAGTGCATACCGCTCTCCCCTCCTGTTTCTGATCCATTTACAAGCTCATTTTTTCAGGGCCACAAAGACGGCACGCTGGCTTTCCGGATGCAGCGGGAGGAAACTGTCCTCGTCGAAAACCGCCTCCACCGTGAAGCCGTTTTCTTCGAGCATGGAGCGAAGGCCCTCCAACGGCCACGCCCGCTCCGAAAATTCCGAGGTACTGCGCCGGTAAAGGCCGTGCTCATTCTCGTGCTCAAAAAAATCCAGCGTGATATCCACCACGTCGTCCTCCGGATCAAAACTGTTGCGCCAGACGCAGAGCGCGCCGTCGTCCTCATAAACGAAGCTGTTGTTTCCAAGAATCTCCCGGTGTTTGTAGGGCGTATTCACGTCGAAGACGAAGCAGGCCCCCGGATTGGAGAACAGCGACACTTTCCCGAGCGTCTCCCGCAGCTCCGCCTCGTCGAGGATGTGGTTGAGGCTGTCCAGCGCGCAGACTGTGGCGTCGACGGTGCCGTAGAGATCGAGCGCACGCATCTCCTGACAGAGCAGGAGCGCCTTGCTTTTTCGCTCTCCCCTTTTGGCCGCAGCTACCGAGAGCATCTCCCAGGAGCCGTCGACCCCGATCATATCATACCCGAGCTTCTCAAGCTCGAAGGTAAGGCTGCCGGTGCCGCAGGCGAGGTCGAGAACCAACCCGGCGCCCGGCGCGTACCGCCGGATTATCGCGTCGAAATACCGGGCGCGTGCCGGATAATCCACGTTGTCGGTAAAGCGGTCATAATACGGGGCAAACCCGGAATAATCTGACATTTTGAACCCCCCCGCATGAAAAAAGGCTGTTTGGAACAGCCTTTTGTAAGAATTTTCCGCCGCTGCGGGCCGTTACTCCCCGGTCTGATAGAAACCTTCCTCCGCGGTATCCCTTTCTGCGGAGTCGGCGGTACGGGCGGTATCCGCATGGTCTCCGGCTTCTTTCTCCATCAGCCGCTTGAAGGCAACTGCATACCCGTCGCTGCCGTAGATCAGCGAGCGGTTGACCCGGCTGATCGTCGCGGTGGAAGCGCCGGTCTCGCTGACGATGTCGCTGTAAACCTTGTGCTCGGTCAGCATCTTCGCCACGACAATGCGCTGGGAAAGTGCCTTCATCTCCGGCACCGTGCAGAGATCCTCAAAAAAGTTATAGCATTCTTCCCTGGTCTTTAGTGTCAGGACCGCATCAAACAAAAAATCCATGTTGGAATTTTTGAGCTTGTTATTCATTCAAACGCCTCCTGCTTTCATTCAATAAAATTTTAATACTTTAGTTTGTGATAATCAAGATGAAAAAGTAAAAATTCTTTTTGAAATTCCGAAAGCATTTCCATCCGGCTGTCTTCCTCCGGCAAAAGCAGCTTCTCCTCCTCTTCCGGAGGGATCGGATGGTGGCTTCATCGGCGGCTGCGGGATGCCGGGCATATCCCTTGTGTTTTATGCGGGTGATGTCGGACGGCTGCACGGCTTTGCCCGGCGGAGCCTTTCTCCGTGACCCGTATCCGCTCCCCGCGTTTCCGGCATCGGAACCGGCCATTCTCCATGAAAAAGCTCCGAAGCCACTCGCCCCGGAGCTTTTGATAACCTTATTTGTCGTCTTTCGCCAGATCGTCGAAGATCGCTTTCAGCTCTTCGATGCCCTCCCCGGTTTCCGTGCTGGTGAAGAGCATCGTGACCTGATCCGCGCAGGGAATCTCCTCCCCAAGCGCCTCGGTACGCTGCTGCCGCTCCGACTTGTTGAGCTTGTCGCACTTCGTCAGCGCGATAACAAACGGCATTTCGTTGTCGATCAGAAAGTTGATCATATCGAGATCGTCCTGTGTGGGCGCGTGCCGGCTGTCGATCAATTGGACGACAAGCCGGATATCCCGCCCGCTCATCAGATAGCCTTCGACCAGATCGGCCCAGCGTTTTTTCTCGCTGAGCGAAATTTTCGCGTAGCCGTATCCCGGCAAGTCCACAAACTTTACGCCGTCCACGTCAAAGAAGTTAACCGTGGCGGTCTTTCCGGGCTGGGAGGAGACGCGCGCAAGATTTTTCCGTTCGAAAATCTTATTCATCAGCGAGGACTTTCCGACGTTGGAATGCCCCGCGAATGCGAATTCCACGGCATTGTCCGGCGGAAGCTGCTTCGCGGTTCCGTAGGCGGCCTCAAAGGCAGCGTTTCTGAAATTCATATCTTTCGCCCTTACTGTGTCCTATCTTGTGTTCTTTCCTGCGTTTTTACTGCGTGATGGCCGTGCCGACCGGCTGATTCGGGGTGTAGCTGAGCACCGGAAGCTGGTCTTCCAGAGGCGGAAGCTCCTTGACGACCGTCGGCTCCAGCGGATGCACCAGAGCGGCCTTCAGCACCGTTTCGATGCTCGCGGCCGGGATGAACTCCACGCCGTCCTTGACCACCTGATCGATCTCCTCAAGATCCGGGAGATTATCCTCCGGAATGATGACGGTTTTGATCCCGGCGGCATAGGCGGCCATCGTCTTTTCCTTGAGGCCGCCGATGGCGAGCACTCTGCCCCGCAGTGTCATTTCACCGGTCATGGCGACTTCCCTGCGGACCGCGGTGCCGGAGAGCGCCGATACAATTGCCGTGCAGATGGTTACGCCGGCGGAAGGGCCGTCTTTCGGCACTGCGCCCTCCGGTACGTGAATGTGGATGTCCTTTGTTTTGTAAAAATCATGATCGATGCCGTATTTTTCGGTGCAGGAGCGTACGAAGCTGATCGCCGCGTGGGCGGATTCCTTCATCACGTCGCCGAGGTTTCCGGTCAGCTCGACCTTGCCGGAGCCGTCGAGGATCGCGGTCTCGATCTGCATCATCTCTCCGCCGACTTCCGTCCAGGCGAGCCCGTTGACGAGGCCGACCGCATTCTCCTTTTGGATGCTCTCGGGCTTAAATTTCTTGACGCCGAGGAAGTCGTGGATGTTTTTATCCGTGACGACGACCTTCTCCGTATCCCCGCCGACGATCTGCTTGGCGGCCTTCCGGCAGAGGGCGGCAATGTTGCGCTCCGTGTTCCGGACGCCCGCCTCTCTCGTATAATAATCGATGACGGCGTAAAGCGCCTCATCCGTGACCTTGAATTCCTTCGCCGTAAGCCCGTGGCGCTTCATCTGCTTCTTCAGCAGGTGGCGCTTCGCAATCTGGAATTTTTCCTCGCGGGTGTAGGTCGTCAGGTTGATGACCTCCATGCGGTCAAGCAGCGGCTCCGGGATCGCGCTCATATCATTTGCCGTCGTGATGAAAAGAATCTTTGAAAGATCGAACGGCACCTCGATGTAATGATCGCGGAAAGCGACGTTCTGCTCGGGATCCAGCACCTCCAGCATGGCGGAAGCCGGGTCGCCGCGGAAATCGTTGCCCATCTTATCGATCTCGTCAAGAAGAATCAGCGCGTTTTTGCTGCCGGCGAGCTTCACGGCATTCATGATGCGGCCCGGCATGGCGCCAATATAGGTCTTTCTGTGGCCGCGGATATCCGACTCATCCTTCATGCCGCCGAGGGAGATCCGGGTGTATTTGCGGCCCATCGTGTTGGCGATGGACTTGGCGATGGAGGTCTTGCCGACGCCGGGAGGCCCGACAAAGCAGAGAATCTGCCCGTTGACGTCCGGTGCGAGCTTGCGCACCGCAAGCAGCTCGAGAATCCGTTCCTTAACCTTTTTGAGGCCGTAGTGATCCCGGTCGAGGAGCTTCTGCGCCTTGTCGAGGTCGATGCGGTCCGTTGTCTCGGTATTCCATGGCAGCGCGAGGCAGGTATCCAGATAGCTGCGGATCACGTCGGATTCATGGCTGCCGACCGGCTGTTTGCCCAGGCGGTCCGCCTCCTCCAGCAGCTTCTTATGTACCTCGTCGTCGAGGTGCATGGCGCTGATCTTGTCGCGGTAGACGTCCGCTTCCTCCTGAACGTTTTCCCCTTCTCCCAGTTCCTCGTTGATCGCCTTGAGCTGCTCGCGCAGGTAGTATTCGCGCTGGTTCTGGTCGACCTGATCCTTGACTTTTTCAAAAATGTCGTGCTCAACGTTGAGGATGGAGTTCTCGTTTTCGAGCACGGAGGCCAGCAGTTCCAGCCGCTTGACATAGCTCGATTCCTCGAGGATCGCCTGCTTGTCCTCCACCTCGAGATTCAGGTTCCCCGTCAGGTATTCGCCGAGGAAAATCGGGTCGTCGGTGCCGACGGCGTTGACGACGATCTCCTTAGGCATCTTAGGGGTCAGAAAGCAGTATTCGTTGAAGAGCTCCTTAACGGTGCGCATCAGCGCGTCGCAGAGAATGCTCTTTCTCGGGCGGAGGCTGTGCAGCGGATATTCCTGAATCCTTGCCTCAAAATAGGGCTCCTCGGAGACCATTTCGATCAGCCTCGCGCGGTATTTGCCCTCCACAAGGATGCGCATCACGTCGTTGCCGGTCTTGATGACCTGGCGGACCTCCGCCACGACGCCGACGTCGTACATCTGGCCGGGCTTCAGATCCTCATCCTTGATATCTCTCTGTGCGGAAAGAAAGACCAGCTGGTCCTTCTTCATGGCGTCGTTGAGCGCCGCGATGGATTTTTTGCGTCCCACGTCGAAATGCAGGACGACCTTCGGGAACAGCACGATGCCGCGCATGGCGATCATCGGCATGACGACCGAGGGGTTTTCCGTGATTTTTTCATCCATGTTCGAAACCTCCGTTTCGGGTCGAATTTGGGGAATGAACAAAGTCCGCTACGACAAACGCATCGCATTTATCATAACGGACGGTTTTCGTGTATTGGGTTTTCGAGTTAAAAATCGGCGGCGTCCCGGGAAGGATCCGCGGCAATCGCAAGCGGAACGGCCTTCTTCGCCGGGTTGCGGACGATCTCGGGGGATGCTCCGTCGGTGATGCAGCCGGAGCCGATCACCACGATCTCCACCGTCGGGTCGGACGGTATCGAGAACATCAGGCCGGAGAGCGTCTCCTCCATGATGGAGCGCAGGCCTCTCGCGCCGGTTTTGCGGTCGATGGCCTTCTGCGCGATTGCATGGAGCGCGTCGTCGGTAAACTGAAGATCGACGCCGTCAAGCGAAAAAATCTTCTGATACTGTTTGACCAGACTATTCTTCGGCTCGGTCAGGATGCGCACCAGCGCGCCGAGATCGAGGTCGTCGAGCGTCGTGATCACCGGAAGGCGGCCGACCATCTCCGGGATGATGCCGAATTTTACGAGGTCGTGCGGATTCACCTGCCGGAGCAGATCGGAGGATTCCTTCGACTTGCTGCTCCGCACGTTGGCGCCGAAGCCGAGCGCCGAGCTGGAGATGCGCTTCTCGATGATCGGCAGGATTCCGTCGAAAGAGCCGCCGCAGATGAACAGAATGTTGGTCGTGTCGATCTTGATGAATTCCTGCTGCGGATGCTTTCTGCCGCCCTGCGGCGGAACATTGGAGATCGTGCCCTCGAGCATCTTGAGCAGCGCCTGCTGCACGCCTTCGCCGCCGACGTCCCTCGTGATCGAGGGGTTCTCGGATTTGCGGGAGATCTTGTCGATCTCGTCAATGTAGATGATGCCGCGCTGAGCGGCCTCGATGTTGAAATCCGCGGCCTGAATCAGCCGGAGCAGGACGTTTTCCGCGTCCTCACCGACATAACCGGCCTCGGTGATGGTCGTGGCGTCCGCGATGGCGAACGGGACGCCGAGGGTCTTTGCCAGCGTCTGCGCAAGCAAGGTCTTTCCGGTCCCGGTCGGGCCGATCAGCAGGACGTTGCTCTTTTGCAGCTCGACGTCCTCCGTATCCAGGCGCGAAAGAATCCGTTTGTAGTGATTGTAAACCGCAACACTGAGGGTGATCTTCGCAGCCTCCTGACCGATCACATACTCGTCCAGTACGGCCTTGAGCTCGGCAGGTTTCAGAATCGACGCCGGATCGATGATCTCTTTCGGGCGGCGGATCTTCTTGCCGTGCGTCTGCTCCCCGCTGTCTTCCTCAATGATCTGGCGGCACAGCTCGACGCACTCGTCACAGATGCTGACGCCGGGCCCGGCGATCATTTTGAAGACCATGTCCTGCGTCTTGCCGCAGAAGGAGCAGCGCAGCATTTTGCTGTGATCGTCTTTCGTTGCCATTCGTCACACCTCTTGGCGCTTCGTAATTACGCGGTCCACAAGACCGTACGCGAGGGCTTCCTCCGCGGACATGAAGTTGTCGCGGTCCGTATCCCGGTAGATGATTTCCAGCGGCTGGCCGGTCTGCTCGGAAAGAAGGCGGTTGAGCCTCTCGCGGATGCGGATGATGTGGTCCGCATGGATTTTGACGTCGGAGGCCTGACCCTGCGCGCCGCCGAGCGGCTGATGGATCACGACCTCGCTGTTGGGCAGGGCAAACCGTTTGCCCTTCGCTCCGGAAGAAAGGAGAAACGCGCCCATCGAGGCGGCCATGCCGACGCAGATGGTGGACACGTCGCATTTGATATACTGCATCGTGTCGTAGATCGCCATTCCCGCCGAGATGGAGCCTCCCGGACTGTTGATATAAAGGCTGATGTCCTTATCCGGATCCTGTCCTTCCAGGTAGAGAAGCTGGGCGACGACCAGACTTGCCGTGGTGTCGTTGACTTCCTCGCAAAGCATCACGATCCTGTCGTTGAGCAGGCGGGAAAAGATATCGTACGAACGCTCGCCGCGGTTGGTCTGCTCGATGACCATCGGGACTAAACTCATTTTGCCTTACCTCGTTTCTTCAATGCTTGAACCTGTCTCTGCCGGCGCAAAAAATCAGTCGATATCCATGTCAATATCGGATTTTTTCTTTCTGACGCAGCGTTTCTTGGGAGCCGAAGCGTCCTCGGCAGCGGTTTCCTCAGCCGGTGCGGCCGGTTCAACCGGAGTCTCTTCGGCCGGAGCCGACGTGGCCGGAGCGGTTTCGGCTTCCGCTTCCTTGGCCGGCTTCTTCTTTGCGGCGCGTTTCTTCGGGGCCGGAGCAGCTTCTTCGCCGTCCGCCGCTTCCGTGATCTTCGCGTGCTCGCGGACAAACTTAATGGCCTTTTCCACAAGAAGATCCTGCTTCAGATCCTTGGCCGGGATCGCGCTACGGACTTCTTCTTCCTTCATGCCGTATTTTTCGGCCAGTTTTTTGTATTCCTCATCATATTCTTCGTCGGTGATATCCATGCCCTCAAGCTTCGCGATCTTCTCGAGAGCGAGGCGGATCTTAACCTGACGCTCGGCCTGCGGGCGGAAGCCTGCCCTGTACTTTTCCTTATCGGAGCCGGTGTACATCAGATAGCTCTCAAGATCGAGACCGCTCTGTTTGAGGCGGGCCTCGAAATCCTCCATCATGTCGTCCATGCGGATCTCATACATGACCTCCGGCACTTCGACGGTGGTGTTGGCAAGAACGGCGTCAACGAGCTGGTTCTCGACGTCCATGTCGCTCTCGGAAGCGTTCCGTTCCTCGTTGCGCTTTCTGATCTCGGCCTTCAGTTCGTCGAGCGTGTCGAATTCGCTGACGTCCTTCGCAAACTCGTCGTCGGCCGCCGGGATATCTTTGTACTGGATTTTATTGATTTTGCATTTGAAGACTGCGGGCGCGCCCTTGAGGGATTCCTCGTGGTAATCCTCCGGGAAGGTCACATTGACCTCAAATTCGTCGCCGATGCCGTGGCCGGCGACCTGCTCCTCAAATCCCGGGATGAACGTGTTGGAACCGAGTTCCAAATCGTAGTTTTCGCCCTTTCCGCCCTCGAAGGCGGTGCCGTCTTTATAGCCGTCGTAATCCAGCGTCACATGGTCGCCCATCTGCGCCGGCCGGTCCTCGACGTCGACGAGTCGGGCGTTCCGCGTGCGGAGCCTGTCCAGCTCGCCCTCGACCTGCTGGTCGGTAACAGTCTTGACGGTTTTCTTAACTTCGATGCCTTTATATTCTTTAACTTCGACGTCCGGTTTCACGGTCACGGTCGCGGTGAAGGAATAGCCGTCCGCGCTGCAGTCCAGCAGCTCGATCTCGGCGCGGTCAACCGGCTCCACTCCGGCCTGCTCGACCGCATATTCATAGGCCGCCGGATAGGATTCCCGAATGGCGTCCTGATAGAAATGCTCTTTGGGATAATATTTTTCGATAAGAGCGCGGGGCGCCTTCCCCTTGCGGAATCCCGGAACGACCAGCTTCTTCGCGCTGCTCTGATAAGCGGCTTCGATGGCCCGGCCAAATTCCTCGGCGTTTACAGAGACGGTGAGCTTGCACTCGTTGGCTCCAGTCTTTTCAAAATGTGTCAGTTCCATTCTGTTTCCTCCCGATCGTTGCGTTTTTCAGTAACTTGATTATTATATCATAATAATTATTAAATTTCTATAAATTTTCCGAAAGATTATTCGCCGGTGCGGTCGATTCTCCACGGTGTGAACCGGAGGTGGTCGGCGGAGACAAGCTTATACAAAACTCCCATGTATTCCCCTTCATTCGCCATCGACCTCGCCGCGCCGTGGATGTGGCCGTAATAGACGCGCCGCACCCGGTATTTAAGCAGCATATCAATCATGTTTGGAACGATCTCGTTCGCATATACCGGCGGGTAATGGAGAAAGACGATTTTTTCCCCGTCTCCGAAACGCTCCGCATCCTGCAGGGAGAGTTCCAGTCGAAGCGCCTCCCGTGCGGAGATCTTGAGGTCGTGTTCCTCGTTCGGCATAAATACCCAGCCCCTCGTGCCGCAGAGGATCATGCCGTCCGCGGTATCCGCGCTGTTGTGCAGAAAGCCGATCGTCCCAAGCCCGTGCTCCTCCAAAAAGGCCTCGGTCTTGTGCCGGGTATTCCACCAGTAGTCGTGGTTGCCCTTCAGGAGCAGTTTCCTTCCGGGCAGGGATTCCAGAAACTGAAAATCCGGCAGCGTCTCCTCCAAGGAGACACCCCAAGAAAAATCCCCCGGAATGACGATGGTATCCCCGTCGCCGACCGTTTCGCGCCAATTCCGTTCGATACGGGCGACATAGTCGTCCCAGCCGTAAAACGAATCCATCGGTTTATTGGTGCCGAAAGAAAGATGCAGGTCCCCGATCGCAAAAAGCGCCATGTCACCCTCCTATCGTGCTCAAAACGTATTCTTTCAGTTCCTCTTTTTCGCTCGATCCGGTGAAGCGGATCTCCGCATTCCTGAGCTCCCGCAGAGATTCCGGCATGAGCATGCCGGAAATCTGCTCCAACTTTTCCGCGGCGGCGAATTCGTCGGAGACAGTTTCCCCGGTGACGGCCCTGAGCACGTTGGCCGGGAATTTGTACGGGCTCGCGGTTGAAACCGCCACGGTCATGCGGCCATCTCCGGTCTCCTTCACGTAGCGGCGGCAGACGTCCAGCGCGACAGCGGTGTGGGTGTCGCAGAGATAGTGATATTCCGCAAAAATCTCCCCGACGGTTCGGAAGGTGTCCTCCTCCGAGCACCAGCCGGCCCGGAAATCGGCCTGCAGCTTCGCCTTTACGACGTCGGAGACCTCGTATCTCCCCGTTTCCGCAAGCGCTTCCATCAGCGCGGGGACGGCGGCGGGGTCCTTATCATAATAGTCGAACAGCAGGCGCTCCAGGTTGCTGGAAATCAGAATATCCATCGAGGGCGAGACCGTCGTGTAGAACTGCCGGTTGCGGTCGTAGACGCCGGTGCCGATGAAATCCGTCAGCACGTGGTTTTCGTTGGAGGCGCAGATCAGTCTGCCGACCGGAAGGCCCATTTTTTTCGCGTAATAGGCCGCAAGAATGTCGCCGAAGTTGCCGGAGGGCACGGCGATGTTGATCTCATCCCCCGCTTGGATCCTGCCGTCGGCGGCGAGCTTCGCGTAGGTCTCAAGATAATAGACGATCTGCGGCACAAGCCGGCCGATGTTGATCGAATTGGCGCTCGAAAAGGCCATTCCCTTCTCCGTAAGCGCCGCTTTCACGGTTTCATCCGAAAAAATTTGCTTGACGGCGGTCTGGGTGTCGTCGAAATTCCCCCGGACGGCGCGGACGTGGACATTTTCGCCCTTTTGGGAGGCCATCTGCAGCTTCTGCATGCTGCTGACGCCGTCCTCCGGATAAAAGACGAAAATCTCCGTCCCCGCGACGCCGCAGAAACCCTCGAGCGCGGCTTTTCCGGTATCGCCGGAGGTTGCGGTGAGGATCACGGATTTCTTCCCTCCGCCGCATTTCTCCGCGGCCTTCGTCAGCAGATGCGGCAAAAGCTGCAACGCAATATCTTTAAATGCGCAGGTCGGCCCATGCCAAAGCTCGATCAGGCAGAGGTTCTCCCCCAGCATCGTAAGCGGCGCCGGGATATCGTTTTCAAACCTGCCGAGGTAAGCGCTTTTCGCGCAGGCGAGAATCTCCCCCTGCGTAAAATCCGTAAAGAATTTTCCGAGAACCTGCGCGGCGTTTTCATAATAGGGTCTGTCGGCGAAGGCGGTGATCTCTTTTATGGAGAGGACCGGGAATTTCTCCGGGACATAGAGTCCCCCGTCCGGCGCGATGCCGGAAAGGATGGCCTCCGAAGGCGCCGCTTTGCTGTTAACATTTCTGGTGCTTTGAAATTTCATGCTTCCGTCCTCAAAAATGATTTGTAAAATAACGATAGGCGTTCTTCCAGAAGAATTTTTCCACCTGAGCCTCCGTAAAGCCGGCTTCTCTCAATACGGCGGAAAGATCCTCAAGTTTCGTCAGATTCTCAAGCCCCCGCACCACTTCGCAGCCGTCGAAGTCGCTGCCCATGCAGACCGTATCCTCCCCGCCGAGCTCCACAAAACGGGCGATGTGGCGGGCGATATCCTGCAGGGCGGCCTTTTCCGGGTCGTCGTTTAGGAACGCCTTGTAAAAATTGATGCCGACCAGACCCCCGCGCCGCGCGACCTCTTGAAAATACTCGTCTTCCAGATTCCGCATGTGCCCGCAAAGCGGACGGCTGTTGGAATGGGTGGCGATCACCGGGCAGGAGACGGTCCGGAACACGTCTTGGATCCCTGCGTCGGAAAGATGGGAAATGTCGATCCCGATGCCGATATGCTCCATCTCCCGGATGGCCTCGATGCCGAAAGGCTTAAGCCCCTTTTTCGGATCCGGCGCGCCGAAGCCGAGCTCGTTTTCGCCGTTCCAGGTGAGCGTCATCATCTTCACACCGTCGGCCTTCACTTCGGCGAGGCGCGTGAGCTTCCCGCCGAGGACGGCGCCGCCCTCTATCGTAAAAACAGCCGCGGTCTTCCCGGCGGCGGTGATCCGGCCGATGTCGGAACCGGTCTTCGCCTGCTCCCAGCAGCCGGAGAATTTTTCAAGCTGGCGGTCGAAATAATGCCGGACGATTTGATAATAATTCCACGCGTCCTCCCCGCGGATCGTATCCGGGAGAAAGACGGCAAAACATTGGCAGTACTCTTCCAGCGAAGCCGCCTTGCCGAGAGAAACCTGAAGCCGGTCGGCATCCATGTCTCCGCTGTTCTGCAGCGCAGTGGTCAGGGAATCGCAGTGAAGATCAAAGTACTTCAAAGCCGGACCTCCATTTCAAAAGCATTCGGGATAAACGTGTATGATTTGATTTGCAGCGTAGTCTTCTCGTAGATCACTTCGAAGACGTCGAAGCGGATTTTGGCTTTCTCTCCGGTTTCCATTGTGTAAAGTACAGCAGCTTTGCATATCCTTTTGCGCTTGGTGGCCGTCACGGCCTCCCGCGGGGCATAGAGGCAGTCCTCCGCACGGGATTTTACCTCGACGACGGAGACGATATCGTCCTTTTTGGCGACGATATCAAGCTCCCCCATCTTCGTCAGGAAATTCCGCGCGAGGATTTGATAGCCCTGCCGTTCCAGCCACGCTGCGGCGAATTCCTCGCCGAGGTCGCCGCGGCGCCTCTTCTCCGTCGCCATATCCGTTCCCGCTTTCTTCTGTATGCGTACCGATGCGGTGCCCTCGTTCCGCCGCTTGCCGAAAGATTCCGCCGGCCCGTCGGGACGCGGAACCCACCCGTCTTTTGCCGCGGCTTTTTTGCGCACCGGACAGACGGCCCTCTCCGCAAAAAGATCATCCGCTTTTTCGGGCAAGCCGTCCTCGGGCGGGCACTTCGTTGACGGGGTTCCGCTCCCGCCTCCGGGTACGCCTTTTTAGTGCATCTTTCTCAAAAAGGTCAGCCGATGGATGTCGCAGGGGCCGTACTCCCGGAGCTTTTCGTAATGCAGTACCGTCGGATAGCCCTTGTGCTTTGCAAACTCATATTCCGGATAGGTCTGATCCATCTTCAGCATGAAGCGGTCCCTGCTCACCTTGGCCAGAATCGAGGCCGCCGCGATGCTTGCGGAGACGGCGTCTCCGCCGATCACCGCCTCACAGGGGAGGCCGAGCTTCGGGGTGCGGTTGCCGTCGACATAGACGATGTCCGGCCGGAGAGAGAGGCTCTCCACCGCCTGCTTCATCGCCCGCATCGTGGCTTCAAGAATATTGATCTCATCGATTATGCGGTTGTCGCAGCTCGTGACCACATAGGCCAGCGCATGGGCCGTAATTTCGTCAAAAAGCCGCTCCCGCTTCTGTGCGGAGAGTTTCTTGCTGTCGTTAACGCCCTCGATCTCATAATCCGCAGGCAGAATGACTGCTGCGGCATAGACCGGGCCGGCAAGCGGCCCCCTTCCGGCCTCGTCCACGCCGCAGACGACGGAATATCCTTCCGCACGTTTTGCACGCTCAAATTCATAGAGACTCATTCGGCTTCTCCAAGGTGATGCGGCCGATCTTCCCGCCGCGGAACTCATCCAGCAGCATCGTGGCGGCGCGCCCCGTGTCGATCTCTCCGCCGGCGACCTTCATACCGCGCTTTTCGCCGACAAGCTTCAGCAGATCGTGCGGCTCCTTCCCATCCGTCTCCTCCTCCGCGAGCTTATAACGCGCGCAGAAAAGGGTGCGGTACTCCCGGTTGAGCAGGCCGGCAAGGCGGGCGGCCAGCGACTCGGTATCCATGATGTCGTCCTTGATGGCGCCGGTGAACGCGAGATGCTCGCCGACGATTTTATCCTCAAATTTCGGCCAGAGCACGCCCGGCATATCCAAAAGATCCACGCCGTTTTCCAACGTGACCCACTGTTTTCCTCTCGTCACGCCGGGGCGGTCCTCGACCTTCGTCTTCTTCGCTCCGGAAAAACGGTTGATGAACGAAGATTTCCCGACATTCGGGATGCCGACGACCATCATCCGGATCGGTTTCCCGGCCATTCCCTTCCGCTCCCGCTTTTCGAGCTCCTTTTCGAGCGTTTTTCGGACGAGCGGCGTGATCTGCCGAAGCCCTTTTCCGCTGCGGCAGTCCGTCGCGATCGCCGGGATGCCCTTGCCGCGGTAGTACTCCACCCATTCGTTTGTCAGATGCTCATCGGCCATATCGCATTTATTGAGCAGGATGATCCGCGGCTTTGCGCCGACAAGGCTTCTCATCTCCGGATTGCTGCTGGAGATCGGGATTCTTGCATCCCGCACCTCCGCGACGATGTCGACGAGCGGAAGGTTCGTTTTCATCAGGCGCCGGGTCTTTGCCATGTGCCCCGGAAACCACTGAATACTGATCTCTTCGTCTTCCATGCGTTCGCCTCCTCGTATCCATAATATCATGATTATACCTCAAAAAAAGACAGAAAGAAATACTCCTCCATAAAAAATGGAGGAGTACAAAAATCTGATATCGGATTACCGGACCTGTTTGACCTTGGCGGCCTTGCCGACTCTGTCGCGGAGGTAATACAGTTTCGCTCTGCGGACGCGGCCGTGGCGGACAAGCTCGATCTTGTCGATCAGCGGGCTGTGAACCGGGAAAACTCTCTCGATGCCGCAGCCGTGGGCGACGCGGCGGACGGTAAAGCTCTCGGCGATGCCGCCGTGCTGTTTCGCGATGACGGAGCCCTCAAAGATCTGAATTCTTTCGTGGTCTCCCTCTTTGATTCTGCAGAATACGCGCACGGTGTCGCCGATGGCGATCTCGGGCAGATCCTGCTTCATGCAGCTCTCTGCAATCAGTTTCAATGCATCCATAAGAAATATCCTCCTTATTCTTTTTCAGACATTCATGCTCACGGATGATGCATCCTGTGACAGAGGACTGCCCGCTCGGCATCCATGTGCCGTTCCCGTCGCAGGGATACGACGGAAGCTGTCGGCATACCAACAGCCTTATAATATTATCACATCATTTTCCGAATTGCAAGTATCATTTCTCAAATTACCGGAAAATCTCCCCGTTTTCGTGATAAACTACGGTTCTTGTCACAGAAATCTCGTCCGCCGTAAGCCCGGAGAAGCCGAAAAACGCCTCAAACAGAAGCATTGGGTTTATGTTCTCCCTGCATCCGGAGGCGAGCCTTGCCTGAAAGCGGAAACGGCCGCCCTCACAGGAGAGTGCGGAGACCGCAATCTGCGGCTTCAGATCAACGATCTGTTCCATGCGCTTCGTCTTCTTGAGCACCGGGATCTCCGGCCGGCCGAAGCAGTCCCGCCAGGCTGCGAGCACCTCTTCCTCTCCCCTCCCGAGAACGGAAAACGCAATCTCGTAGTCCGCCGAACCGATCTCCGAGGCCTTCATAACCGGGAGCCCGGCGGAAAGAACCCGGAATCCGACCGGAAGCGCCGCGCCGATCCGGGCCGCAAGCTCCTCCAACGGGATCTCCTCCAGCAGGCGGAAATCCACGCATTCGCAGAGGCTCTCATAGCCGAGGGAGAGCGGCAGGGCGAAGTTTAAATAAAGATGGGGATGGAACCCCTCCGTATACCAAAACCGAAGCTTGGTGCGCTTGAGCGCCCGCTGGAAGGCCCGCATCACATCAAGGTGGGAAATATATTTCGCGCTGCCGGTTTTTGTGTAAAACAGCCGGACATCGGTGAAATTCTGCAGGTCACTCAAAGCAGGAGCCCCCTTTCAGCGCGGTGACGCCGCAGCCGGCGCACTGAAGGCGGCAGTTCGGCGTGGTCACAGCGTTCCGGGCCTTTTCATTTTCCCGGATCAGGAATTCCTTCGAGACGCCGTAATCCATCAGTTCCCACGGCAGCACCTCGTCGAAGGCCCTGCGGCGGTTCGCATAGAAGGCCGGGTCCAGCCCGGTCTCGGAAAACGCCTGCATCCAGACGCCGAATTTGAAATGTTCGTCCCAGCCGTCGAGGTTGCAGCCGTGCTTCCACGCCCATTCAACGACTTTTCCCAGCCGGCGGTCGCCTCTTGCGAAAACCGCCTCGATGAACGAGGTCTCCGCGTTGTGCCAGTCAAGAGAAATCTTGTGCGAGTGCAGGCGGTGCAGCATCAGCTGCTGCTTGCGCTGCAGTTCCTCCATGGTATCCTGCGGCTCGAATTCAAAGGGCGTAAAAGGCTTCGGCACGAAGCTCGCCACGCTGCAGGTCACCTGCACGGCCTTGCCCTTCGCGTGATCCTTGAGGCTGTAATAGAGATCGACCACTTTCTGTGCGGTGTCGATGACGCCGAGGACGTCCTCGTCGGTCTCCGTCGGCAGGCCGATCATAAAATAGAGCTTGACGGACGTGTAGCCGCCCTCAAAAGCGCGCCGGCAGGTGCCGAGGATGTCCTCCTCCGTCACGTTCTTATTGATGACGTCGCGCATGCGCTGGGTGCCGGCCTCGGCGGCAAAGGTGAGGCCGCTCTTGCGCACTTTCGTGATCTTTTCGAGCATGCTCTCGCTGAAATTGTCGATGCGCAGCGACGGCACGGCGATGTTGACGTACTCCTTCTCCGTCCACGGGAGAAGCCCGTCGAGCAGCGGCTCGAGCTCCGAGTAGTCGCTCGTGCTGAGCGAGGTCAGCGAAAGCTCCTCATAGCCGGTGCTGTCGCAGAGGTCGTGGGCGTTGCGGCAGAGCGTGTCTGCGTGCTTTTCCCGGACCGGGCGGTAGATGAACCCCGCCTGGCAGAAGCGGCAGCCGCGGATGCAGCCGCGCATGATCTCGAGCATGCTGCGGTCGTGAACAATGTCGATGAACGGCACGACGAAATTTTCCGGGAAAAAGACCTTGTCCAGATCCTTGATAATGCGCTTCCGGACGGGCATCGGCGCGCCCTCTTTCGGAAGAAAGCGGCAAACCGTGCCGTCTTCGTGATATTCCACTTCATAGAGCGACGGGATATAGACGCCGGGAATCCGCGCGGCCTCCGCAAGGTACTGTTCTTTCGTCCAGCCTTCGTCCTTCGCCTTTTTATAAAGGGCGACGATCTCCGGCAGAACCTCCTCGCCCTCGCCGGGCATGAAGAGGTCGACGAAATCCGTCATCGGCTCCGGGTTACAGGCGCACGGTCCTCCCGCCACAACAAGGTTTTTAAGCCCTCTGCGGTCCTCGCGGCGGATGGGGATGCCCGCGAGATTGAGCATGTTGAGCACGCCGGTATAGCAAAGCTCGTACTGCAGCGTGAAGCCAATCATATCGAACTCCGCAAGCCCATCCCGGCTCTCAATCGCAAAGAGCGGCAGGCCGTTGTCGCGGAGCTGCTTTTCCATGTCGACATCCGGCGCGAACACCCGCTCGCACCAGACTTCGTCGTCTTTATTCAACAGGGAATACAGGATTTTCATCCCGAGGTGGCTCATGCCGACCTCGTAGAGATCCGGAAAGCAGAACGCAAACCGGACCTTGACATCCTCTTTGTTTTTTACAATGCTGTTGAGCTCGCCGCCCGTATATCGGGCCGGCTTCTCCACCATCCGGAAGATCCTTTCCGGTATCGATGCCATGGAACCACCTCGGAAATCATGATTCAAAAATTATACACGATTCCCGCGCTCATTTCAAGAGACCCCCGAGCAGAAGATAGGCCGCCGCCGGGAGCAAAAACAGGTTTTTGAGCCGAAAAGCGGCATAAATCAGCAAAAAGAACAGCGCAGCGGATACGGCCGCACTGAGGATGGAAAAAGTTTTTTCCCGCATCAGGGCAGAAAGAATACTGCCCATATCCGTGAAGCGCACCGGGCACAGGCTGAAAAGGCCCAGCAGCAGATTGACGGAGGCCGTCCACGTCTCCCCTGCCGCAAAGCACGCGGCCGCCAGAAGGAGATTGGCGGCGGGGCCCGCCAGGCAGATCAGAATATGGCTTATGCGCGGGATCTCCGCCTCCTGACGCAGCACCATTCCGAAGACGGAGAGGCGCAGCGCGGCCGGCGGATACCCGGCCGCAAACGCCGTCAGAAGGTGTGCCGCCTCATGCGCAGTCATGGAGGCGAGCGCAAGCCCGGCGATTCCGCTGCGGTCCGCCAGCAAAAACAGCGTGAGAAGCGCAAAAAAATAGGGCGAAATGAGCATTTTCATCCGTCCGATTTTAAAAGAAATCAACTGCACACCGCCCTTCGCGGTGGGATCGTCCTGCCCCGGTACTCGATCTGCAGATGCAGGTGGCTGCCGGTGGAGAGCCCCGTGGAACCCACCGCCGCAATGCTTTCCCCACGTTCGACTTCGTCGCCTTTTTGGACAAAAACGGCGGAGCAATGGGCGTAAAGGCTTTTCACATTACATTTATGCTGAAGCACGATGTAGTTGCCGTACCCGGAGCCGAAGCCGACTTCCAGAACCGTTCCGTCCGCGATTGCAGCGATCGGTGTACCCTCCGGCGCGGCGAGATCCACGCCTTCGTGGAATTCGAGCCCGCCGCGGATCGGCGCCACCCTCAGGCCATACCCGCTGGTCACGGTACCGCATGCAAGCGGGGATACCGTAAACAGGCGAAAAACCAGCAGCGGCACATCCCTGCAGACGAAGGGAATCTGCAGCAGCAGCATGATGACGGAGCCGGCAATCCATTTTAAGGTCTTTCTTCTCATTATCCCATCCCCTGTCTCACAAAAAATATGAGAAAGGGGACAAAAAAATACCGCGGCCCCAGTGGGACCGCGGCAGGAAGATTATGCTTGTATCATTTATTAGAAAACAGGTTCAGGGCCCTGCGTTCCCTCTGTTTTTTGGGGGAAAACGTCTCCGGATTCCATCCGGGAAAAAAGCTTCCTTTTGCCCGTTGGGCCTTCCGGGGAATGCGGCCGGAGCGGCCGGGAATTTAGGAGAACTCTCCCTCTGCGGAAAGAGCATCCTCCCCGGAATCCGGCTCCTCGCTGC
>CAYMNV010000005.1:22966-39757 GCA_964391915.1 uncultured Oscillospiraceae bacterium | reverse complement strand
GTTCTTCCCCACCGGAAGAGTCGGTGGAGTCGCTCTCCGGCTCCTCTGAGGAATTCTCCTCGGAGGAACTCTTCTCCTCCTCGGAGGAGATCTCCTCGGCTTTGGAGGAGCTCTTTTCCGTCTTGGAAGAGGTTGCTTCGGAAGAGTTGCTCTCTTCTTCCTCATCCTCTTCCGGCTCCTCATAATCGTCATCTGGGATCGAGGACTTTTCGCCGACGTACTGCGTACCGTATTTGTAGTTTCCGTCGTCTCCCACGGCGCCGAGATAGCTCTCTATCGCATCCGCGATGGCATTGGCGATCTCCTTCTGGTACGAGGATTTGATCATCTTGTAATAATCGCTCTCGTTGCTGACGAAACCAAGCTCGCCGAGCACCGCCGCATACTGGGAGACGCGCGTGACGTAATATCTTCCGATCATGGCACCGCGGTTGCTCGTGCCGAGGGCATCGGATACCGCGTCGGCGAAATACGAGGCCAGGGAGCCGGAGAAGCGGTTGAAGTACCAGCACTCGGTCCCCTTCCCGGAGCTCGACGTGCTCGAGTTGCAGTGGACGCTGACAAACACGAGCGGCTTCGCGGATTCCGCATAGGAGACGCGGTCCGCGAGCGACGGGCGCTGGCCCTCCGTATCCATCAGGTAGACGGTCGCGCCGCGGCTCTTGAGCTCCTTTTTCAGGTACCCGCCGACCGCGAGGTTGATTTCATATTCCCCGTAGGCGGAGAGGAAGCCGAGCGCGCCGACGCCGAGCTTGCTGTGGCCGACGTCGACCACGACGGTCACACCCTCGACGCTCGATTCGCCGGTCGGGTTATTGAAGCGGAAAATCAGGTCGTCTCCGTCGAAATAGGCGTAATAACCGAGGAAGCCGTTTGTCGTATTGAATTTGAGCGTGACCTTGGAGCCGCTCCAGTTGGCGGAGCTGAACAGCGGGTTCTTCGTCAGGGAAAGATTATCCGGCACCTCGGAGGTATATTGGAAATCGATCGAGAAGGCGCCGGAGGCGTATTTTGCGACGTAGGAGACCTTCTGATCCATATTGAAAATGACGTAGGTATAGCGGCTATTCGCATTGACGGTCACGCCGTTGATGCTGTTGCCGCCGAGATCCTCGCTGCCGGCCTTGGTGACGTCCTTCGCATACACCCTCTGGCCGGACTGGAGGTTATAATAGGTGAAGGTGTTGTCCCCTTCTTTGTAGACGATTTCGTCCCCGTCGGTGTAGTCGAGCGCGCCCTTCGGCAGCGGATAACAGTCGTAATCCGAGAGATCGTTCAGGGTGTTCGTCGGGAAGGTTTCCGCCGAGCTTGCGGTCACTCTCACGAGGTCGCCGTCCCCCGCCTTCGCGGCGACGGTCACATACGCGCCGGTCGCGCTCTCCGAATAGGAGGATCCCCAGGTGGCGTTGACGACGATGTTGCCGAGCTTCTGGGCCGAAGAGCCTGACGCCGGAACCGTGATGGTGCCGCTGTACTGGACATAGGTGGACTCGTTGTCGGTGTCGTCGTCGTCCTCCTTGCTTTCCGTCAGCGTAACGGTAGTGCCGCCGAGCTTCGCCGTGAGCGAGGCGCCTTCGTACGCGGTCGCCGAAATCGTGATATCCATGCCGCCGTTGATCGTGACGTTGCCGAGCGGCGAAATATCCTTGATGATCTGCACCTGGCGCGTGATCGTGTAGGTGACCGTCTTTTCCTTATGCGCAAACGTAAAGGTATTGGTACCCGGTTCGAGATCGATGCGGAGGAAGAACGCGCCGTTTTCGTCGCGCTCCACCTCTTCACCGTTCATGGTGAGCGGGAAATTGATGTCGGAGGCGCCCGCAAAGATGACAAGAGTTTCAAATGTGGAGTAGGTGGTCTTGGCCGGACGCGTCATCTCGAGCTGTGTCAGCAGGAAGCTCGGATCCGTCTTATCGGTCAGATACTGGATCAGCGCGTCGGTGGACTGCTGCGGGTTCGCTTTCAGCGCGGAAATGGAATCGAACATGCTGCCGCGGAAGCCGGAGAGCCCTTCCGCCGCGATCACCTGATTGGACAGCTCGGAAGGCTCCGACCAGCCCTTTGCCGATGTGCAGGCCTTGGTGGCGTACTGGAACGCGTAAAGCGGGATTTCATCCGCGATGACATCGTTCCACCAGCTCAAATACTCCGTAAAGGAGACATCCGCGTTGCCGATGGCGTACGGGCATTTCACCGCGACGAAATCGGCATACCCGCTCTCCACGAATTTCTTCGTGTCGGCGCAGCCGTCGACGTAGCTCTCCCAGTCCGCCTCCGTGTTGCTGCCCGCAGAGAGGCTCTCGCTGTTCGCCCAGACTGCATCGGCCATCAGGCCGACCTCCACGGCGGGATTCGCTTTTTTGACGCTGTTGTATGCGGTCTCCACGGCGGATTCGGTCGTGGAACGCAGGTAGTTCTCGTAGCCGATGCCGTTGCCGTACTGCGTGTAATCCTGATAGGTCGTGCTGTCCTGCACGATGGTAAAGCCGTCCAGCATGACGGCGTCGACGTCGTAGTTGCCGACGATCTGCCGGAGGTTGGAATCAATCAGCTTGATCTGCTCGCGGTCCGCGTAGCCGGCGGGAACGGCGGCGCCTTCCTGATTCGTCAGCAGCACGTCGTAAATCACATAGACGTAAAAGTTCATGCTTTTTGCCTTGGATACGGCATAATTGAGGATGTCGAAGGCCACTTCCGCCTGCGGCATTCCGCTGGCGCGGTAAAGCACCTTGTCCCCATATGTCGTATCAAAGATGACGGTGTTCGCATTCAGGTTTTTGGCATCCTGGAGCGCACTGTCGACGGAGGCCATGATCTGCTCATCCGTCATGGCGGAATCCGTATAATAATCCACGCCGGCCGCCAGCGTGACCGCCATCATGCGGTCGGGACGGTCATACTCGATCTCCTTCACGGTCTCCGAGGTGGTCGGCTGAACGATCACCACCGGTTCCTCCGAATCCCCCGATTCGGAGGGCGTAATGGTCAGCCCGGATTCCTCCTCACCGCTGCCGGATTCCTTAAGGATATCGAGACCGGGCAGCCCGGAGGTGACGGCCGCATAGGCGCCGATCCCTCCGATCACGACGGTCAGCGTCACACAAAGTATCAGAAATGTCAGTCGTTTGTTCAGGAACAGTCGTTTCATCCTGTTTGGCGATCCTTTCGTTTCAGAATTCTCTGCTGTCTGTTATGTCAGGTAAGAATGTCCTCCAGATTGCTGCATTCCTCCGCCACGCCGGATTCCACATCGGAAGACGGAGTGAACAGGGAACTGTATGTATAAAGGGCGAATCCGCCGTAATGGGAGGCATCCCTCGCGGCGTCCACCTGTCTCGCAAGAATATCGGAGTTTCTGATCCATTCCTTTGCGCCGTCGCCGGCATAGGTATCTTTTACCCCGATCTTATATGCGGCAAGGCCGGAGATCAGCCGTACGGAGGAGACAGAGATCATCTCGTCGAAGGTCTCCAACACATCCAGATACGGCGCGCTGCCGTGCTCAAAACCAAAATAGATCTGCGGGCAGATATAATCGACGTAGCCCTTGTTCTGCACCCAGGTGGATACGTCGCAGTACAGCGCATTGTAGTTGTTATCCATGTTCCCGGCGGGGCTAATGCCGAACTGACAACCGCTGTTGATCGATTTAATTGCCTTGTAAACGCGCTTGATCATGCGGTTGACGTTATCCCGGCGCCAGGCCGCAAGGCTCATCGTGCCGCCGTCGTCCAGATAGTCGTCGTAATAATCATCGTCGAACGACTTGTCGGTCGTCGGATAGAAGTAATCGTCAAAATGGATGCCGTCGACGTCGTAATTTTGGACGATCTCCGCGACGCCCTCGACGATCAGTTCGATCACGTCCTCATCCGCCGGGTTGTAATAGATTCCGCTGCCGGAGAGGACCACAACTTTACCCGTATCGAGCCAGTCGTATGCGGGGCTGCTTTTACAGATTTTGGAGGTATCCGCCGTGCCCTTGATGCGGTAGGGATTGATCCACGCCTCGATTGCAAGGCCGCGGTCGTGCGCCTCCTCCACCATGATCTCCAGCGGGTCGTAGCCCGGGGCCTTCCCTTCCGTCCCGGTACAGTAGACCGACCACGGGAAAAGATCGGAATCATAAAAGGCGTCGCTATGGGAGCGGACATGCACAAAAACCGTGTTGAGCCCGAGCTCCGCGGCGTTGTCGAACGCCGCGCCGATGCTGCTGCGGAACTGGGATTTCGTCTTGCCGCACAGCATGTTGTACAGCTCCAGATAGGAGATCCAGACCGCGCGCACCTCGTCGGAGAAGGAGACGGAGCTGTTTTTTCCCGTGCTCCGGGAGGACTCCGTTTCGGATGCCGCCGAAGAAGCGGATACGAAATTCTGCGCCTGGGAGGAAACCGCCGCGGAAGAACCCGGTTCGGATTCTTCGGAAGCGGAGGCCTGCTCCGAAGTCTGCCCGGAGGAAATTTCCGGGGTGCCGGAGGAAGATTCCCCCGGAACGGATTCTTCCTTAAAAGAAGACTCCTCTGAAACGGAGAGCTCCGCCTCGGAAGAGAGAAGTGATGTCGGATCCGAGCTGTCAGAACCACAGGATGTCAGGGAAAGCAAAAGAAGAATCACCAAGGCTGCACACAAAGCTGCTTTCATTCTGTACCTCCGAATGCTGGACAAGATGCATGACTCTACCTGTCATTATATTATAAAAGTATATATGATTCTACATTTTATTGCAAGGCGGAAGGGAAAAATTCCAAAAGAGAGACAAAAAAACAGGCCGGAATTGGTTTCCCGGCCATCATTTTATGCAAGTTTTTTCCTATTTTATCCTGACGTTCTCTTCACCGAGCAATTTTGCGAGCCTTTTTATCACATAGCCGTCGCCCTCGGAGGTATCCACCCAGAGCGCGGGCGGCGCTTTCAGGGTTTTCCCTGCATCCGAAAGATGGATAAAAAGCGGCGTCAGCCCGGAGAATACGGCGAGAAACGCCATGGCTCTGCGGTATTCCCTGCTCTCCTTCGACGGCACGCGGATGTAGAGCCCCTTGTTTGCCGATGCGGAAACCGGTTCCTGTGCGGAATTTCCGCCGCCTCCGGAATACCCGGAAGCGGAAAACCCGCCGGAACCCGCGGAAGGTATCCCGTTCTGCACCTCCGCAGGCGCGAAAAAGCGGGAGGCCACGAGCTTGGTATCCTCCTCGTCGCGGGAACTGACCCTCGCTTCGATCACAACAGCCTCGTTGAGATTCAGCACGCCGCCGTATGCGGCGAGCACCTTGGGAAAGACGAGCACTTCGAGGCTGCCGGTCATATCCTCCACCGTGACGAAAGCCATGACGTCGTTATTTTTTGTCGTCTTCATCCGCTTGGTGAGCACGATCGCGCAGATCAACACCGTGCGGTCGTCGGCGCCTCCCTCCGCGGCCATCGTCTTGACCTCCAGAATGGTGCTGGCACCGAGTTTTTCTGAAAGCGAGCGGTACTCGTTCATCGGGTGGCCGGAGAGATAGAGGCCGGTTGTCTCTTTCTCCATGCTCAGTTTCTCCCGCAGCGAATAATCCGCCGACCGCGGCAGGACGTAACTGTCCGCGGAACTCTCCCGGGGACCTCCGAAGAGGCTCATCTGGCCGGATAGATTGCTCTTCTGCTCCGCGTCGATCGCGCCAAGCAAATCCTCGTATCCGTCGAGCATCTGGTGCCGGTTTGCCGCAAGGGAATCGAGCGCGCCGGATTTAATAAGGCTCTCCAACGCGCGTTTGTTGAGCTCCCTGCCGTAGACACGCTTGCAGAAGTCTGTAAAGTTTTTATACTTGCCATTCTCTTCCCGCTCCCTAAGCAGGCCGGCGATCAGGCCTTTGCCGAGGTTCTTGATGGCGAGCAGGCCGAAGCGGACGCCGTTTTCCTCATAGATAAAGCCCATCTCGCTGTGATTGACGTCCGGGCCGAGCACATTGAGCCCCATCTTCTGGCATTCGCCGATATATTCGATGATCTTGTCCGTATTGTCGAGCACGGATGAGAGCTGCGCCGCCATATATTCGCCCGGATAACGGCATTTGAGGTAGGCGGTCCGGTAGGCGACGGTCGCGTAGGCCGCCGCATGGGATTTGTTGAAAGCATAGGATGCGAAACTGCTCATTTCGTCGAAAATCTCGTTTGCGACCGACTCCGGCACACCGTTTCGCACCGCGCCCGGCAATTCGAGGCTCCCGTCCTCGGCATATTTGCCGTGGATGAAGTACTCGCGCTCCTTCGCCATCACGTCCGCTTTTTTCTTCGACATCGCACGCCGCACCAGATCGGCACGCCCGTAGGAGTAGCCGGCCAGTTTCCGCACGATCTCCATGACCTGCTCCTGATAGACAATGCAGCCGTAGGTCACCTCAAGAATCGGTTTGAGCAGCGGGTGTTTATAGACGACCCGCTCCGGGTGATGGCTGTTTTCGACATATTTCGGGATAGAATCCATCGGGCCGGGGCGATAGAGCGAAATGACGGCCGTCAGATCCTCAATGGATTTCGGCCCGAGCGCGACCAGCACACTGCGCATGCCCGCAGACTCGAACTGGAACACCCCCTGCGCCTGCCCTTTGCCGAGCATCTCGTAAACCGCCGGATCGTCCTCCGGCACTTTGGAAATATCGAAGCCCGGCTCTTTTTTCTGAACCGCTTTTTCGCAGTCCCGGATGGCCGTGAGGTTTCGCAGGCCGAGGAAATCCATCTTGAGCAGGCCGAGCTCCTCCAATGTCGTCATCGTGAACTGCGTGACGACGGATTCCTCCGGCTTCGCGACCGGCACGAAATTTGTCACCGGTTCCGGCGCGATCACGACGCCCGCCGCATGCACCGAGGAATGGCGCGGCATGCCCTCGACCTTGAGCGCCGTATCGATCAGTTCCTTGATCTTGGGGTCGGCGTTGTACTGTTCCTTCAGATCCGCGGATATTTCCAGCGCCTTTTGAAGCGTCATATGCAGGTCGTACGGCACAAGCTTCGCGATCTTGTCCACACTCTGGTAAGGCATGCCGAGCGCGCGCCCGACGTCGCGGATCGCCGCCTTGGCCGCCAATGTTCCGAACGTGATGATCTGCGCGACATGGTCCTCACCGTATTTGCGGTTCACATAGTCGATAACCTCCTGCCGGCGCTCGTAGCAGAAATCAATGTCGAAATCCGGCATCGAGACACGCTCCGGGTTGAGAAACCGCTCGAACAGCAGGTTATATTTCATTGGGTCGATATCCGTGATGCCGATGCAGTAGGCGCAGATGCTTCCCGCGCCGGAGCCCCTGCCCGGCCCCACCGGAATATCCATGCTTTTGGCGTAATGGACAAAATCGTAGACGATCAGATAGTAATTGACATAGCCCATGCGCCTGATGACGCCGAGCTCATAATTCATGCGGTCAATATATTCCTGCGGCGGGTTCTCCCCGTAATGGCGGCGGAGTCCCTCCCTGCACATGGTTTCAAAGTATTCGTCGTTGTCCCGCCCGTCCGGCGCGCGGAAGGCCGGCAGCTTCGTTTTGCCGAATTCAAAGCTCATGCTGCAGCGTTCGGCGATCTTCTGCGTATTTTCGATAGCCTCCGGGGCATACGAAAACAGGGCGCGCATCTCCTCCTCGGATTTGACGTAGAATTCGTCGGTCCGGAAGGCCATGTCGTTCTGCTCGCCGACCGTGTGGTTCGTCTGGATGCAAATCAGCACGTCCTGCATGCGGGCGTCGTCCCGGTTGAGGTAATGGCAGTCGTTCGTCGCCACGAGCGGGATGCCGGTTTCCCGGGAAATCCGGACGAGGTTCGGCAGGATGTGCTTTTCCTCCTCGTAATTGTGGTCCTGCAGCTCAAGGAAGAAGTTGTTTTCTCCGAAAATCTCCCGGAATTCCAGCGCCGCCTCCTTCGCGCCATCGTAGTCGTTCTCGGCAAGCTTGCGCGGGATCTCGCCGGCAAGGCAGGCGGAAAGCGCGATCAAGCCGCCGTGGTAGGCGCGGAGCAGCTCCTTATCCACGCGCGGTTTCTTATAAAACCCGTCGATGAAGCCGGCGGAGACCAGTTTAATCAGGTTTTTATAGCCCTCGTTGTTTTCGCAGAGCAGGACGAGGTGGTTGCTCCAGTCCTGCAGGTTGACCTTGTCGAAGCGGGAGCGGTTGGCGACATAGACCTCGCACCCGATGATCGGCTTGAGGCCATATTTCTCCGCCTCCCGGTAAAAGTCGATCACGCCGTACATGGCGCCGTGATCCGTCACCGCGACGGCGTTCTGTCCCAGCTCTTTGATCCGGGGCATCAGCTGCGCGATGCGGCAGGCGCCGTCCAGCAAGCTATATTCCGTATGAAGATGGAGATGGACAAAACTCATGGTTCCACCGCCTCGATCTGAGATTGCGGGATGGTCAGGCCGTGATGCAGCCAGTTTCCTTTAAGATAGCGGATCAGCAGCAGGATACCCTTCACCAGATCCTCGCTGCACATGACGAAGTAGACGATCAGCACCGGCAGGTGCAGCACCAGCCCGAGGAAGGCCCCGATCCCGCACTTCATAATCAAGGTGACATAGGTGTCGACCTTCGCGCAGAAGGCCGTGTCGCCGCCCGCGCGCAGCACGCCCGCGGAGAGATTCCAGCTCGAGCCGTAGCAGAAGACGACGTAGGCCACAATGAGCATCATAGTGCGGATATACTCTGCGGTCCTTTCGGTGGAAACGATGAATCCCGGCGCGAACGGGCGCAGGGCGAGCACGATGCCGGCCATGACCGCACCGAGCGCGAGCCCGACATAGGTGAACGACCGCGCCAGTTTCTTCACTTCCTCATCCCGGCCGGCGCCGAGCATGTTGCCGAGGATCACCATATCCGCGCTCGCAAAGCCGCACATAAAGACGGTCGAGAGGTCGCCGACCACGAGCACGAGGCTGTACGCCGCCAGAAACTCCGCATCATATTGGCCAAGCACGGCGGACTGCACCGTCATGCCGATGCCCCAGATAAACTCGCTGAAAAACACCGGGATGCCGAACCGGAAAAACGAGGGAAGATACGGCTTCGTATCGACAAAGATATTCCGAAGCGTGAAGCCGACGTCTTTCTCCCTGAAATACATATAGGCGAGCACGAGGAGGAACTCGCAGGCCTTGGAAATCGCCGTGGCGATCGCGGCACCGCGCACCTCCAGCCTCGGCGCGCCCAGATTGCCGTAAATCAAAACCCAGTTGAGAAACCCGTTGATGCCGCAGGAAGTCAGCGAGGCCAGAAGAGAGACCTTGACGTTGCCGACCGCGCGGAGGTTGGAGAGATAGGTCAGCGTGAACGCGGGAAAGATATACGCCCAGCCGATCACTTTGAGATACTCCACGCCGTACCGGATGACCTCCGGATCGCTCGCGAAAATGCGCATGACGAAATGCGGAAAGATCAAAATAACGGCGGAGAGCAGGACGCCGACCGCCACGGAGATCTGCACCGTCAGGCCGATCAGGTCGCGGATGGGCCTGACCTCGCCTTTTCCCCAGTATCTCGCGGAAAGCGTCGCGGTACCCATGCAGATACCCCAGATAAACATCGTATAAAACAGGTACAGCTGGTTGCACTGATTGACCGCCGCAAGCTGCAGGCCGCCGAGCTGGCCGACCATGACGGTATCCAGCATGTTGACGGCCACATTCACAAAATTGTGCAGCGCGACCGGAATCCCGAACGCGAGCACCTGTCTGATAATTTCCTTTTTATCGTACATGGAGTTCCTCCGACTATCGTTTTTCTTCGGCAGCCCGGGATCCGTGCGGATTGCCGGCGCGGGAACGGGCGGTTCCGGCCGGGCGGGATCTTCGGAAAGCCTGTCCGGGAAATATGCCGGGCTCGGCGCACCGAGTCGGCCCGCCGAATCGGCACGACCGAGTCGGCACGACGAAGCGTCGTTACTTCCCCGCTTCCGGATGGTTCTCCACCAATCCGATTCTGCCGCTGTTACTTTTTTCCTCTCAGATCTTCCGCGAGAGCATGAAGACGCTGCAGACGGTGATTGACGCCGGAGCGGGAAAGGTTCGGCTCCAGCAGTTTGCCGATCTCGCGGAGCGTCAGGTCCGGGTTTTCGAGCCGGATGTCCGCGACCGCGCGCAGCTCGTCCGAAAGCCACATCCGGCCTTTTTCCTTAAAGATCAGCCGGATGTCCGCGGCCTGCTGGATGCCGGCGTCCAGCGCCTTATCCTGGTTCGCGTTTTCGCAGTTGAGCTGCCGATTGACCTTGTTGCGGACCTCCTTAACGATCTTGACGTTCATCATATTCATGGAGGAGACGCAGGCGCCCATATAGGTCAGCAGATCTTCGATATTTTCGCTTTCTTTATAATAAATCACATGTACGCCGCGCCGGATGGAGATCTTCGGCTCCTCGAGCACTTCGCCGATCAGCGTGGCAAGATCCCGACAGAGATTCATGCGGGTGATGTCGAATTCCAGATGGTAATCCTTCTGCGGGTCGGAGATGCTGCCGCAGACCAAATACGCGCCGCGCAGAAAATACGAGAAGCTCTCCTCGTTTTCCAGATTCGCGCGGTTGATGCGCAGGTGCGGCTCTTTTTCCGAATGATTAAATATCGAAAGCAGACGCCTCCGTTCGGCGGCGCTGTCGATGCTCACATGGTACAGCGTGCCGCGAACGCGCTCATGAAAGCTGATCTTGGCGGAGATTCCGCAGTGGAGGGCGAGACTTTCTGCAAAAAGGCGCGCCGTCGGCTCATGCGCGACGGAAAAACAGATCTCCTCCGCGGAATACTTTCGCGAAAAAAGCAAAAAGCCGTAAAGCAGCGCATGGAGGAAAGGTTCTTCCTCCGGCACGCGGCGGCAAAGCTCGTCTTTCAGTTCACTTGCGAAGGACATGGCCGCTCCTCCTTAAAATCCGAGAAATTTCACTTCCGGTTCCAGAAGGAACCCGGTCTGCTCCCGGACGGTCTTTTGTACATGGTCTATCAGCGCCAAAACCTCCCGGCAGGTCGCGCCGCCCCGGTTGACGACGAAGCCGGCGTGTTTCTCGCTGACCTCGGCGCCGCCGATCCGGAAGCCCTTGAGCCCGCACCGGTCGATCAGTTCCGCCGCAAAGGCTCCCTCCGGCCGCTTGAACGTGCTTCCGGCACTTGGGAGATCCATCGGCTGCTTCTCGAAGCGCCTTCGGATCAGTTCCTCCATCCGCTCCCCGATTTCAGCGGGATCGCCTTTCCGGAGCTGAAAATACGCGCCCGTGATGATCCGGTCCCCGTCCGTATAGGCGCTGCAGCGATACGACATCGCAAGTTCCTGTGATTCAAGGTGGCCGGCGCTTCCGTCCGCGTTCAGATGCTCCGCGGCGATCAGAACGTCCTTGATCTCGCCGCCGTAGGCGCCCGCGTTCATATAAACCCCGCCGCCGACCGATCCGGGAATGCCGTAGGCGAATTCCAGACCTGTAAAGCCTTTTTCCTTTGCATAGTTGCAGAGCGACGCGAGGCTGACGCCCGCATCGGCGAAGACGATAGTTTCGTCGGCCATGCGCAGCCCGGCGAACAGGTTTCCGATATGGATGACGGCGCCGCGGATGCCCTCGTCGGAGACAAGGAGGTCGGAGCCTTTTCCGATCACCTCCCGCGGGACGGAATTCGCCTCGCAGTAGGCAAGGATTTTGGCAAGCTGATCCCGGTTTTCCGGCTCCAGCAGGATATCGGCCGGGCCGCCGATCCGGAAGCTCGTATAGTTCGCCATCGGCGCATCCAAAATATAGCTGATCGCATTTTTATCCGCAAAAGCGGCGAAACGACTGACAGAATCCAAGCCCGGGACCTCCCCTGTTTTCAGTTGTCGAGCGTGAAAAAGGTTTCCCACTCGCTCTCGTCGAGCTCCTCTTCCTGGGGCGGCATGCCGAGCAGATTCAGCAGCTCCTGCGCGGCGTTGTGGCCCATCCGCTTCTGGCGGTTGTTCATGGCCGCGACTTCGATGATCACCGCGAGGTTGCGCCCGGGCTTCACCGGGATCGTCACCAGCGGCAGCTTCACGTCGAGGATCGTGGTATAGATATCGGCTGCGCCCATCCGGTCGTAGGCCCTGGTGTCGTCCCACTGCTCAAGCTGGATGACCATGTCGATCTTCTCCGTCGTCTTGACGGCGCCCATGCCGAAGAGGTTCCGCGCGTTGATGATCCCGACGCCGCGCAGCTCCATGAAATGGCGGATATTCTCCGGAGCGGCCCCGACGACGGCGCGCGGCGACACGCGGCGGATCTCGACCGCGTCGTCGGCGATCAGGCGGTGGCCGCGCTTGATGAGCTCCAGCGCGATCTCGCTCTTGCCCACGCCGCTTTCGCCGAAGAGCAGGATGCCCTCGCCGTAGACCTCCACGAGAACGCCGTGCCGTGTGATCCGCTTGGCCAGCGCGACGCTCAGGCTGACCGTCAGCGCGGCCATGAATTCGGAGGTGCCCTCCGAGGTGCGCAGGATCGGGACGGAATACTTCTCCGCCACGGCGGCGATTTCTTTGGCGACCGTGAGATTCCAGGTCGTGATGACGACCTTCGGGCGACTGGAGAAATAGAGGTCGACCATCTCCAGCCTTTTTTCCTTGGAAAGCCCGCTCAGATAGCCGAATTCGCTTTTTCCGATGATCTGGATTCGTTCCGGATCGAAATACTTATAAAAACCGGCGAACTGAAGGCCCGGCCGGTTGAGCTCGGCCGTCTCGATCACGATCTCGTCGAGATTCTCCGGAACCCAGACCTGCTCAAGATGGTACTCCTTGATCAGCTTGGTCAGCTTAACGCTGTATCCCGCCATAGACTTCCCTCCCGGAAAATAGATTTCCGCACATACTAATTTATATTATATAACTCGGCTATGTCAATTTCAATGCACAGTTTCGACAGAGGGCAAGCTTTCCGCCAAAAGATCCGGGAGGAGGAGTTTTTTTCCTTCAGGAAAAGGGCCGAAAAATATTTGAATTTTCAGGAAGTGCCCTATTCAATTTGGAAGAGTTATGGTAGAATATATGGTACAAATCTTTTTGAATGGAGGATCTGTATGGCAAGATTTAAAAAAACCATGGACGGCAATACAGCGGCGGCTCACGTATCCTATGCGTTCACCGACGTTGCCGCGATCTACCCGATCACCCCGTCCTCCGTCATGGCCGAGCTTGCGGATAAGTGGTCCGCAAACGGCAGGACCAACATCTTCGGCAGCCGCGTAAAAGTTATCGAAATGCAGTCCGAAGCCGGCGCCGCCGGCACGGTGCACGGTTCCCTTGCAGCCGGCGCGCTGACCACCACATTCACCGCCTCCCAAGGTCTGCTGCTGATGATCCCTAACATGTATAAGATCGCCGGCGAACAGCTCCCGGCGGTCATCAACGTCTCCGCCCGCGCCGTCGCCTCCCATGCGCTGAGCATCTTCGGCGACCACTCCGACGTTTACGCGTGCAGACAGACCGGTTTTGCCATGCTCTGCTCCGGCAATCCGCAGGAGGTTATGGATCTCTGCGCGGTCGCCCACCTTTCCGCGATCAAAGGCAGGGTTCCGTTCCTCCATTTCTTCGACGGCTTCCGCACCTCCCACGAAATTCAAAAAATTGAGGTCTGGGATTACGACCAGCTCAAGGCTCTGACCGATTTCGACGCGATCCGCGCCTTCCGCGAGCATGCGCTGAACCCGAACCATCCGGTCACCCGCGGCACCAACCAGAACCCGGACATCTTCTTCCAGGCCCGCGAGTCCTGCAATAGGTTTTATGACGCCCTCCCCGAAGTGGTCGAGGAGTATATGAAGAAAGTCAACGCCGTGATCGGCACCGACTACAAACTCTTCAACTATTATGGCGCTCCGGATGCCGAGCACGTCATCGTCGCCATGGGCTCCGTCTGCGACACGATCGAAGAGACCATCGACTATCTGAATGCCCGCGGCGGAAAATACGGCCTCGTCAAGGTCCGCCTCTACCGCCCGTTCAGCAAAAAGCACCTTCTTGCCGCCCTGCCGGAGACGGTCAAAACCATCTCCGTCCTCGACCGCACCAAGGAACCCGGCGCTCTCGGCGAGCCGCTCTTCCTCGATATCGCCGCGGCGGTCAAGGGCACGCCGTTTGAAGCCGCAAAGCTCTTCGGCGGCAGATACGGCCTCGGCTCCAAGGATACCACGCCCGCCCAGATCATCGCCGTCTACCGCAACGCGGAATCCGGCGCCAAGCAGGAATTCACGATCGGCATCGACGACGACGTCACCCATCTCTCCCTTGATGCTTCGGAATGCCCGGACACCACGCCCTCCGGCAACACCAACTGCATATTCTGGGGACTCGGCTCGGACGGCACGGTCGGCGCGAACAAAAACTCCATCAAGATCATCGGCGACCACACCGACCTCTATGCGCAGGGCTACTTCGCCTACGACTCCAAAAAGTCCGGCGGCGTGACCGTCTCACACCTGCGCTTCGGCCCCAACCCGATCAAATCCACGTACTACATCAATAAGGCGGATTTCGTCGCCTGCCATAATCCCTCCTACGTCACGAAATACGATATGGTTTCCGTGCTCAAAAAGGGCGGCAAATTCCTGCTCAACTGCGGCTGGAACCTCGAAGAGATCGATGAGCACCTGCCCGGCTCCGTAAAACGCTTCATCGCGGAGAATGAGATTGAATTCTATACCATCGACGGCATCGGCATCGCCCGCGAGCTCGGCCTCGGCGGCAGAATCAACACGATCCTGCAGTCCGCATTCTTTAAAATCGCCAAAATCATCCCGGCCGAGGATGCCGTGACCTATATGAAAGCGGCGGCAAAAGCCTCCTATGGAGAAAAGGGAGACGCCGTCGTCGCCATGAACTATGCGGCGATCGACCGCGGCATGGACGGCGTCGTGAAAGTCGACTATCCGGCCGAAGCGTGGAAACAGGCGGAGGGAGAAATCCCGGTCCCCGTCGCGGAAGGCAGCCGCAGGGATCTCGTCGATTTCGTCAACCGCGTGCTCTTCCCGGCCGTCGCTCAAAAGGGCGACACGCTCCCCGTCTCCGCGTTCCGCGGAATCGAGGACGGCACGATGCCCGCCGGCACCGCCGCCTACGAAAAACGCGGCATCGCCGTCGACGTGCCGGTCTGGAAACCGGAGAACTGCATCCAGTGCAACTTCTGCTCCTATGTCTGCCCGCACGCCACAATCCGCCCGGCCGTCATGACCGACGCGGAGCTCGCCGCCGCCCCGGAGGGCATGAAATCCGTCCCGATGACCGGCATGCCCGGCCTGCACTTTGCTGTGACGATCTCCGCGCTCGACTGCACCGGCTGCGGCTCCTGCATCAACGTCTGCCCCGGCAGAAAGGGCGAAAAAGCCCTCGCTGCCGACAGCCTCGAGAACCAGCTCCATGAGCAGGAGATTTTCGAATACGGCATCTCCCTCCCGGAGAAACCGGAGCTTCACGAAAAATTCAAACCGGCCACGCTCAAGGGCAGCCAGTTCAAACAGCCGCTGCTGGAGTTCTCCGGTGCCTGCGCGGGCTGCGGCGAAACGCCTTATGCGAAGCTTGTCACCCAGCTCTTCGGCGACCGGATGTATATCGCCAACGCCACGGGCTGCTCCTCCATCTGGGGCGGCTCCGCTCCTTCCACCCCTTACACCGTCAACAAGGAAGGCAAGGGCCCGGCCTGGGCGAACTCCCTCTTTGAGGACAACGCCGAATACGGCTACGGCATGCTGCTCGGCCAGGATGCGATCCGCGCGAGCCTGATCGAAAAAGTGAAGGCCGTCGCGGAATCCGGCAAAAACGAGGCTGTTTCCGCCGCCGCGAAGGAGTACCTCGACACCGTCGACAACGGCGCCGAAAATGCCGCCGCGGCCGAAAAGCTCGTCGCCGCGCTCGAAGCTTGCGGCTGCGAGGAAGCGAAGGAGATCCTGAAAGAGAAGGACTACCTCGCCAAGAAATCCGTTTGGGCGTTCGGCGGAGACGGCTGGGCCTACGACATCGGCTTCGGAGGGCTCGACCACGTCATCGCCTCCGGCAGAAACATCAATATTCTCGTCTTCGATACCGAGGTCTATTCCAACACCGGCGGCCAGTCCTCCAAGGCCACCCCGACCGGCGCCGTCGCACAGTTCGCCGCCGCCGGCAAGGACGTCAAGAAAAAGGATCTTGCGGCGATTGCCATGAGCTACGGCTACGTCTATGTCGCTCAGGTCGCGCAGGGCTCCGACATGTCCCAGTGCGTCAAGGCGATGGCGGAGGCCGAGAGCTACGACGGGCCTTCCCTGATTATCGCCTACGCGCCGTGCATCAACCACGGCATCAAGGGCGGCATGGGCAACTCCATGGGTGAAGAGAAACGGGCGGTCGAAGCCGGTTACTGGCATCTGTTCCGCTTCGATCCGAGGCTCGCCACCGAAGGGAAGAATCCGTTCCAGCTCGACAGCAAGGCCCCAACCGCCAGCTACCGCGACTTCATCACGAACGAGGTCCGCTACAGCAGCCTGCTCCGCACCTTCCCGGACCGCGCCGAAACTCTGTTTGAAAAAGCAGAAAAGAACGCCGTGGAAAAATTCGAACACCTCGAACAGCTCACCAAGCTCCCTATGGAATAAAATTTATCCGATACAAGAGCACGCCGCTCCCGGCATGGGAACGGCGTGTTTTTTTAGGCGCTTTTCCCGACAGTAGACAGGAAAGCAAACCTCCTCCACCCCGGAGGGCGGCGCCCATGAGGGTTCTTTCGCCCGGAGAGCCCGAAGATTCGCATATGGGGTATTGCCGCGCGCTGAGAGAGCCCTCTCGGCGGCACATAAAGAAAGATCTTTTTCCG